>CAZSHX010000124.1:0-3000 GCA_964606895.1 uncultured Hyphomicrobiales bacterium | reverse complement strand
TCAAAATATGAAGCAAAACCAAGTTCAAGAAGTTCTTTAACAGGTCTGCAATCAGTTGAACAAATCTTTCCGTTTTTATTCTTTGCGACTGAACCGCAACCGCCTCCGCAAGCTAATTGCACATTGCAGGTTTTACATTCCTCAATTTCAGTAACATCGCGGCTTTGCCATTCTTCAATTCTTTCAGTATTCAGTTTTACTTCAGGGTAGAATGTGCCAAGTGATTCATCTGCCTTCCCGACAGTAGCTGTGCAGGAATAAATATGCCCTGTATAATCAAAAGCCCATTCAGTTTTGCAAGCAGGACATGAATCGAATAAAGGTTTCGGCAATTCTTCATTTTCCCAAAGAAATTTACTTATAGAATAGGCAGGTTTGTAGAATTCAAGGATATGAGGATGCTTTTTGGTCAAAGTATATAGCTCTTCATAAAGTCCAGCTCTGCTGAATAGCTTATCGGGTGACGACTGGCAATGGTGAAGTTCGTAATTCCTGCCGATTTGAGTTTTGAAATATGAGCTTTTTGTCCAGCCTTTTTCAATTGCCAGTTGGGCTATTTCAGGCAAGTTATTGATATTTTCTTTGTCAACAACCATTCTGAGATTGACAGTAATTTTATTTTTTATGCAAGCATCAATGCCACTAACAACTTTATCGAATGTGCCTGAACCGTCTTTTAAAACTCTTCTTTTGTCATGCACTGATTCTGTCCCATCTAAAGTAACCTGCACTTCACGGGTGTTTCCCGATTTGATAATCCCGATATATTCTTTAAGATAGTACCCATTAGTAACATACGAAATATCGAGTCCGAATTCATTTGATTTGTTTATCAAATGAGTTATTATTTCCCTTTGTTTTTCAGTATTCAGTAATGGTTCACCGCCAAAAACGGTTAAGTATTTTTTCCTGCCCGCAAATTCTTTGATGATATAATTGAAAAAAGCATCAATGGTTTCAGTACTCAAATCTGATTTCTCGGGAGCGTATTCGTCCTGATAGCAATATGTGCAAGCGAAATTGCAAGTATAATTAGGTACAAAAAATATTTGAATTTCATCAGAATCCCTGCCATCAACGAAATCGAGATATGCTTTACGGTACATTTTTTTTTCTTCTGCCGGATCAATGAAATATCCGTTATCTGCCAACTCCTTGGTAAACTCTGACTCAATAAACCCGTTTTCTTTCAAGTCTATTATCTCTTCAGCTTCTGTTGGAGATAAAATATCAGCATTTCCGCTTAATAAATTGACTAAAAAGCTGTTTTCGGAATCTTTGATTCGGGACAGTATGTTATATTTGGAGTACTGCATAATCAGATTAATCGTGACATCCGGGAGTATTCTTTGAAATTTTAGCACAGCATTGTGCAACTGCTTTAATCTCTTTTTTCTCTGATTTAATCTTCTTTTTGGTTAAATTTTTCAAAATATTAGTCCTTTATTGAATGAATTACTTAATTATCAAATATATTAATTGTGGCAACCGCAAACGGTTTTTACTTTTTTAAAGCTTGCGATTGTAAAACTTACAACATCAATCTTTCCTTTGGAGTAGGGCATTGATTCTTCCAGAATATCAATTTTATCAAACCCTGCTTTTCGAAGCTGTTCCATATATTCATCTTTGGTCACCGAGCCTGCCCAGCATTCAGCAATGGCAACCGCGTCATTCCTGTATTCTTCAGGTACTGTTGCTGTTGAATATATATCGCTTATAACGAATCTGCCGTTATTCTTTAAAATCCTGAATATTTCATTCCATACACCCTGCTTGTCATTAGCATGATTAATTGTGCAGTTGGATACAACCAAATCTGCAACATTATCCAGAAGCTGAATTGATTCGAGTTCGCTTTTTACAAACTTCACATTTGAAATATCAAATTTTTCGGCATTTTTCCTTGCTTTTTCTAACATCCCATCCGATATATCTATACCATAGACAAATCCTGTTTCTCCCACTGCGTCAGCCATACGCAATACATCATTGCCGCGACCGCTACCTAAATCAACACAGATTTCGCCGGTTTTGACATCAGCATAATTTACAGCACCGCCGCATGACAAGCAACAGCTTGTCTCGGCAAGTGCAGAATAACGATTTTCTATTTCAATCAGAGCCATAATAATCTTCTTTTATTTATTTAATTATTAAAAATTAACAGGTTTTACAAGGTCTTTTGACAAACGAGAAACCAAGAAAACCACCAAACAAAATGCTTAGGTATGGATTGCTCGTGATAGCACAAGTTCCCGAAGAGCAACCTTCGAATGCATAATATATATAGCCTAAGGTTCCGCCGATTATTACTCCGAGTGCGGGTTTCCAAAAATTAGAGGAAAGGAAGTATTCCTTAGCATTTTTAGGTTTTGTAACTGTTTCACAAGTTTTGTCCATTATTCATCTTTTTATCAAAGTTTCTAAATATCGTTTTTCAATAAGTTCAAATATACAAAAAATATATTACTTTAAATCGTATTAGTATCACTTTTATTTTAATTTAATTGAATTTCGCTTTCTGAATGAATTATTAAAACAAGCAACAAATTAAATCGTCTTAATAACACTTGAAAATAATAAAGAATAATTTGCAATGATATTTAATAATGAGCTTTCGGACTCGCAACTTGAAGAGTTGTTCACAAACAACGACAAATGTTTGGAGTTCCTATCCGAGCTAAAATGGTCTGCCGGATTTATCTGCCGGAAATGCGGGAACACAAATTTCTGTCCTGGGAAAACTCCCTTTTCCAGACGTTGTACAAAATGCAAATCAGAAGAATCTGCAACTTCCGGAACAATATTTCATCATTGCCGGTTTGATATTTGCAAAGCATTTTTTATTGCTTATAATGTTTGCAAAGGAAATGAAGATTTATCATCGTATGAATTTGCCCGCCGATTATCGCTTCGGCAAATGACTTGCTGGAAGTTTAAAGACAAACTTAAAAAAGCTATTGAATCATCAGGTGAATCTTCTGAAAACTGGATTGA
>CAZSHX010000123.1:0-4750 GCA_964606895.1 uncultured Hyphomicrobiales bacterium | reverse complement strand
AAAATCCTTATGTCATTGCTCATATTTATGACATTACAACATTTTTGTGATATAAATCCTTTCTAAATAAAGTAATAAGGTTTGGTTCATGGGTAGGGTACTGCGAGCTACTAAGGTTTGCTCTCCAAACAGTACGGTATTTCAATTTGTTTTACCAAAATAGTTGCATTGCCACATTTTTTTTCTTTTCCAAATTGCATTGCATTTTTTACATGATTATTTTTAATGGTGCAATGCAATTTGGGAGAAATGAAGTGAGAATTGCTCCTGCGGAGCTAACTGTTTGTAGAAAAGGAGACCATATATTTTCAAAGCTCCGTAGGAGCGACCTGATTTATCAAACTAAAATTTTTACAGACCGCTCCTACGGAGCTTGATGTTTAAAAAGAATTCTGATTTTCTACAAACAGGTTGTTCCTACGGAACACAAGAAATCAGCTAAAATTTGCATCTTTTTACATTCAATGATGCAATAGGTTAAATTTCGTTATTTGAAATAATATCAATGGTTTATGCGTATTTACTTTGCATCTTTTACATTATTTTTTTTGAGGATGCAATGCAAATTGGGAAAAGGAAAATCCCATTTCGCGTAGCGAAATAATATTTGTAACTGCGAAATAACCCTTTGCCTTTCTATCACGTAGTGATAGCATATAAAACGAAAAATTGTTGTCTTTTTATATTTAACCCCTATGGAGTCAATGAATCTTGTTTGGTACGATTAGTTACAAATATTTATTCCCGATGGGAATAAGAAGAATGTAAAACAACCAAAATCTGCATCTTTGCATCTTTTTGCATTCAATGATGCAACGGGTTAAATTTCGTTATTTGACACAATATCAATGGTTTAGCGGATAATTGCATTGCATCTTTTGCAGAAAAAAAAATGCAATGACGGAAATCAAGAACCTCACCTATAAGTAGAGGGCAGTTTGAATTGCAGGCTCGACTTCTTCTTCAAAAATATTCAGCATTTCGGGAAAAGCTCTGCGGTTGTTTGTTAATTGTTCTTTCCAATGCAGAAGTTTCTTCATCAATTGAATAGAAACTTGATTGTACCTTGCGTAAGGTTCGAGAAGTTCGTAAGCTTCAGCTTTTTTGCCTGCTGTAGCTAATTCAGCAATCCTGCTTGCTTCAATATGAAATTGAGCATGAATTTCCTTAACTTGCTTGTATATATCGCTATTAATCACTTGTGGAGTGAGTTTTTTTCCATTCAGCCATTTGCCAAAAGCACAATGTTTGTCGGTTTTTATCAAATCAACATCTAAATCTGTAACGCCTGTTTCAATAGCGTATTCCAGCCTTTTACGCCAATTGCTGTGGGCATCCATTGCTTTTACTATTTGAACTATCATAATGCAACAAAAAAATCTTTTCAAAAACAAATTTACACTTTATTTCAAAAAAATAAAAATGTTAACATATTAACCTGATTTTTTATAATAATTTAATCCGGTATTTGCTACATAAAATATGGGGAATACTTTAAACCTCTAATAAGTTCTTTTGATATGTTCTTTTTGATTGAGTAATATCGCAAATGAAGATGAAAGATACTCGTCTTTGTTGGTTATGGAAACCAAACATTTTAAGGTATAGATATGAATGAATTTTCAGTTGAAGGTAATATTGTTGACATTATAAACAGGGCTATTTTTCCGGGAATAATCAATTGCCGAGACAGAAAAATTCTGTCAATCGAAAGAATTAACCGTAAGGCAAAAGGCTATCTTCTGCCGGGACTTATTGATGCCCATGTTCATATCGAAAGCTCTCTGCTCCCACCCGCAGAGTTTGCAAGACTTGCTGTTGTTCATGGAACTGTTGCAACAGTTTCCGACCCTCACGAAATTGCAAATGTACTCGGAATCGAAGGTGTTCGCTTTATGATTGAAAACGGCAAGACTGTTCCGTTCAAGTTCTTTTTCGGTGCTCCGTCATGCGTTCCGGCAACCGTCTTCGAGACTTCCGGCGGTTCGATTTCGGTTTTAGAAATCGAGAATCTTTTAAGTCAGCCCGAAATACTTTATCTTTCGGAAATGATGAATTTTCCGGGTGTTATTTTAAATTTTCCTGATGTTCTTGCCAAACTTGAAGTTGCAAAAAAATTCAATAAACCTGTTGACGGTCATGCCCCGGGATTGAGCGGTGAAGACCTGAAAAAATATTTCGAGGCAGGAATTTCAACTGACCACGAGTGTTTTTCAATTGAAGAGGCTTTGGAGAAAATTGAATCAGGAATGAAAATATTAATCAGGGAAGGCTCTGCCGCAAAAAATTATTCAGCTCTTCATCCGCTAATTGATTCTCATACTTCAATGGTTATGCTCTGCAGTGACGACAAGCATCCCGACGACTTGACAGCAGGGCATATTAATCAATTGGTCAAGCGTGCAATTGCTGACGAACACGACATTTTTGATGTCCTCCGCACGGCAACTTTCAATCCTTCGGAACATTACGGATTGAATACCGGACTGCTGAGAATTGGCGATTCTGCCGATTTCATTCAGATTGATAATTTTGAGGATTTTAATGTTCTCAAAACTTTCATCGGGGGTACTTTAGTTGCTGAAAACGGGAAATCATTAATTGAACATCAGGAAACAGCACCTGTTAATTTTTTCAAAGCCGTTAAACTAACCGAAAATGATTTACAGATTGAGCCAAAAGGAAAGAGAATAAGAGTTATTGAAGTTATTGAAGGCGAACTCATTACAAATGAAATATTTGCAAACGAAAAGATACATGATAATAATCTGATTTCAGATATCGAAAATGACATTTTGAAAATTGTAGTCGTCAACCGATATACCAAATCCAAACCGTCAGTTGCGTTTATTAAGAATTTCGGCATGAAAAAAGGTGCTATTGCTTCGAGTGTTGCCCATGATTCGCACAACATAATATCAGTCGGTACAAATGATTTTGATATTATGCAGGCTGTTAATATAGTTATTGAGCATAAAGGCGGAATGTCAGCCGCTGACGTCAGATTCATTGAGTGTCTCCCTTTGTCGATTGCAGGACTTATGACAAATCTTGACGGTTACGAAACCGCCGGAATTTACGACAAACTCACCCGAATTGTTAAAGATTTCGGTTCAGAACTCCACGCTCCGTTCATGACTTTGTCATTTATGGCTTTGCTCGTTATTCCGGCATTGAAACTTAGCGACAAAGGACTTTTTGACGGGAGAAAATTCGAATTCACCGACTTGTGGGTCAGCGTGTAGTCTGCGAAATTGATTTCAGTGTAATAACTTCATAAGAAACAGAATAGGGCAAATCTCCGCAGTTGAAAGCCATAGTCTTTTGGAATGATTCATATTCTATGTTTACCCATGTACTGTCGTGCAACTTATAGGAATCCGGGACAATAGATTCATTCTCGATTTTCATTTTCTTGTCGCCAATAATAATAAAAAAACCGCATCCGTCAACTGCATAGTCAGCAGTCCAAAGCAATATAGCTTTTGCTTTCAAATTGTTATTCGGTTGGTCCTGACAAGAAAAGAGCAGGACAGAAACTAAAAACAACGAGAGGAATACATTCAAATTTTTTATCATATTCTAATGCTCCAGATAAAAAAGGACAATATATTTTATATTTTTATTGGAATCGTCATCGAAATATATCAACTTAAACAATTAGCCGTTTAAATAATTGATTAATTTAATTGTTATCTTTACTCAGAGGGTTGAGTAAAAAATAATTTGTTCAACCTTCTGAAAATCTTTGAAGGACTTAAAATTGCAATTATTAACAAAGGGTTTATAAGATTTGGATGCTTTTTGAAAAAAAATAATTTTTGAATAATTCGAACAACAAAACGAGAGCCATGTTCGCTTGTAGCAATCCAATAGAGACGACTATAATAATCAAACAACTTCTCTCCGGCTAAATTTTTTAAATCATATCCATCATCTTTAATTTTCTCAGCCAGCTTTGTTCCGGGGAGGATAAAAAGTTTATTTACACTTATTCTGAAACTACCATTTAAATCTAATAGAGCATCAAGAGTTTTCTTCAGATCATCTTCTTGCTCATAAGGGTTGTAGGTAATAACATCTGTATAAAAAGTAATCTTAAGTTCTTTACATTTTTTTCCTGCTTTGAGAAAAAGCTCCCGATCATATACTCGATTGAATATAGTTTTATTTATCCTTTCACTCCCTGACTGCAAAGCAAGACAACAAACCTTCAAACCTGCATCTTTAAGTGCGGTTAGGATTTCCTCAATCTTTTTACTTGGGTAAATGTAAGCATGAAATGGCAAATTGATATGCTCTTTATAGAGTGGAATAAAATCCAAAAGCCATTCCAAATTGATTCCAAAAATTTCATCTTCGAAATGCACTTCTTTTAAATTAAATTGCTTTTTGGCTTGAATAAGCTCATCTATCAAGTCCTGAGGAGTTCTCCGACGAAGAAATTTCTCGCCTTCATAAAGATCCTGCAATAAACCTTCACAACAGTAGGCACATCTGTATGGACATCCACGAGAACTCATTGTTTCATAAAATCTAGGATTTCCATCATTTATAACAGCATAATCTTCAATTAGTTCATTGTTTTCGATGAAATACTTATTCTTAGGGGAATTATCACGATAAGGATAAATGTCAATATTCTTTTCAAGTAGAGCTTTAGGATTACGTAGAACTTGTTCCCCATCACTATAGGCTAGTGTAATAATTCTTTGAATAACTTATAATATTTCGTATATTTGTATTTTAA
>CAZSHX010000122.1:0-4857 GCA_964606895.1 uncultured Hyphomicrobiales bacterium | reverse complement strand
ATATCCCAGCCCAACGCCTCAAAAAACGGATTGATAAAATCATTTCTGGTTTGAGTTTCGTTGTAATGACCTTTTTTGTACTCGTCCACATGGTAATCAAAACGGTCTGTCAACAGCCTGATAGTTTCCTGAGCTTTGTCTTTTGTCATAGCACTTCTTTCAATTCACAATAAATGTTAGAAACATAAAGAACTCATCAATTTTCATTAATGCACATTCTACAAATATAAATTATTTATTTGTGAAACGAAACAACATTATGGAAAATGATGATTATTTTTTGGGTGCGGTTGTGTTTTAATGGGTAATCTGCACAGAGAAGTTGTTGTAGATTCTTCAGTTCGTTCAGAATGACGGATTAGTGCGAAATAAGAGTGGATTCCCACTTCCGTGGGAATGACAAAGGAGAAAAGTACTTTTTTGAGTCTGTGTTTTTTTCTTTAGCAATCAAACCATGCAATTATTGAATAAATTTTTCGTTTTTCATTCTTTTAAAAGGATATTATAATGAAAAATAATTATACAGCAGTTATCAAACAAGACGGTGACTTTTGGATTGGTTGGATAGAAGAAATTCCGGGAGTTAATTGTCAGGAATATTCTAAAAATGAGTTATTAGAAACCTTAAAAATAACACTTTCTGAAGCACTCGACTTCAATAAAAGCGATGCTTTATCTGCTATTGGTGAATCATATAATGAAGAACTCATTTTTATATGAAGCTTATTTATCTTATCAAATACTTTCATAGTTGCAATGTGCAAAAAAAATATGCAAGGATTTAGGGATTCCTCAAATCAAATAAAAAAGAATAGTTTCATTTTTATCAGTTCAATTTACCTGAGTTCACTTCATTCGATAAAAATCCTACAAATTACCAATCTTTTTCTTGCCAAGAGTTCGGACGGCACTTAGTTGATTTAGATTCTTCGCTTCGCTCAGAATGACGGATGCGTGAGAATAGTTATGGATTCCCCTTTGCACGGGAATGACAAAATTGGACTTTTAAGCTCGTTCCCAAGCAGGAGCTTGGGAACGAGAGAATATTTTCCACAATCTTTTTTACTATTAGTATAGTTTATTGTTTTATTTGAAATAAATTCAATAATTTTGAATCTTGAATTGTACAATTATTTGAAAAACATAAAGAAATGAATACAATAGAAGAAGGTATTTACGACCTTTCGTCAGGTAAAATGGTCATTGTGATGGACGACGAAGACAGGGAAAATGAAGGTGATTTAATTGTTTCTTCGGAGCTTTGCACTGCCGAAATGATAAATTTTATGTCCTCGAAAGGCAAAGGTTTGATTTGCGTTTCAATCACCGAAGACAGAGCCAAAGAACTCGACCTTAACGTTATGGTCAGGGAAAGTTCTGGTTTGCACGGCACTCGTTTTGCCGTAAGTGTGGATTATCTGCACGGCACTTCCACAGGTATTTCGGCTTTCGACAGAGCAAAAACTGTCAGAGCTCTTGCCGACTCGGCAACAAAACCTTCAGATCTGGGCAGACCCGGGCATATTTTCCCATTGATTGCAAACAAAGAAGGCGTTCTCAGAAGAGCAGGGCATACCGAAGCCACTTGCGACCTGATGACACTTGCGGGACTTAAACCATGCGGCGTTCTGTGCGAAATAATAAATGAAGACGGAACTATGGCTCGCCGAGACGACCTTGAAATTTTCGCCAAAGAATATGATTTGAAAATTATAACTGTTAAGGATTTGATTGCCTATCGTTTACGTTTTGAAACACTGGTAAAATGTGTTGCATCGGCAAAAGCACCAACTCAGTACGGCGATTTTCAGATTAATGTATATGAAAATATTTATGACGGCAAAGAGCATGTGGCTTTGGTTAAAGGTAGCTGGACACCCGACGAAGCTGTTCCCGTCAGAGTACATTCTGAATGTCTGACAGGCGATGTTTTTGGTTCTCTACGGTGCGACTGCGGTCCACAGCTTCATAATGCACTGAAAATGATAGAGAAAAACGGCAGAGGTGTACTGCTTTACATGAGACAGGAAGGCAGAGGTATTGGGCTTATTAATAAAGTTAAAGCTTATGCACTTCAGGAACAAGGAATGGATACCGTTGAAGCAAATGAAGCACTCGGATTCAAAGCTGATGCACGCGATTATGGAATCGGAGCACAGATTCTTGTCAGTCTCGGTGTTAAGAAAATGCATCTGATAACAAATAACCCGATTAAGCGTGTCGGATTAGAAAGTTACGGGCTTGAAGTTATTGATTTGCTACCAATTGAAGTACAGCCGAATGACGCAAATATTAACTATTTATTGACAAAAAAGAACAAGATGGGTCATTTTTTGAATAATTTAGAATAATATTTAGAAAAATTTTATTATATTGACATTTGTAAATTGTTGAGCCACAAAATTCTTTGCGTGCTCAACATTTTTTTTACACTTATTATAATTTTTGGGGAGATAATATGTCGGACATAGTTTACCTGACAGCAGAAAGAATCAGAGAAATCGAAGCCGAAGTCAGACTGATGAAAACTAAGGGCAGAAAAGAAATTGCCCTGAAGATTGCCGACGCACGTTCGCACGGCGATTTGTCCGAGAATGCCGAATATGAAGCGGCAAAACACGAGCAGGAACTATTTGAAATCAAGATTGCAGGTCTTGAAAACACTCTTTCCCATGCTCAGGTTATCAAACCCGAAGAAATGCCGAATGACAGAGTTTATATTCTCTCAAGAGTTAAATTGAAAAACCAGAAAACAGGTGCCATACTTGACTATTATCTCGTAAGCCATGCCGAAGCCGATTACGAACGGAAAATGCTTTCCGTCACGTCTCCATTGGGCAAAGCATTACTTGGAAAAAAAATCGGTGAAACTGCCGAAATCCATGCACCTGCAGGCATCACCATTTACGAAGTACTGGATATTACAAGATAGATTTCATACAAATATCGTATTGATTTAATAAGGAGTTTTCGGAACTCCTTTTTTTTTCTTTAAAACCTATTTTTTAGAAATTTGCTATTTCCCAAAATTCAAATCGAATTTCAATTATCATTGAAATTTCAAAAAATACTTTGTAAGATTATTTGTTTTTAGTAAATTGCAATAATTGTTCGTATATTAAAATTACGAGCAAGTAATATTATTTAACTTTTAGTTATTTGAGCGAATTGACAAAGATGAAAACAATTAATTCAATAAATAAAATTCCGATTAGAATACCAGATGAAAGATGGATACATATCCTTGAGAATCATGATGATTTGTCGGGATATATAGATGATATCTTAGATGTTATTGAATTTCCCGATTATGTGATTAAAGGGTACAAAGAAGCAAAAATAGCATTGAGAATCATTCGTTCTGATAAATTTCTTGCGGCAGTTTATAAAGAAACATCAATTACTGATGGGTTTTTAATTACAGCATATTTTACATCAAAAATTAATTTAGAAAATGAGGAGATATTATGGCAAGCCAAATAGTTCAATCTTCAATAAATGAGTTTTATGGAATATTACCACATTTATTAAAACTTCCAACTCAAAAATTTTGGTTGGATTATGATAAAGATGTTGATGTTCTTTATATTAATTATATGAAACCCCAAAGAGCAACCGATTCGGAAATGTTGGATAATGGAGTATTAATCAGATATAAAGATGAAGAAGTAGTTGGAATTACTATATTGGATGCCTCAACAAGACAAATTTAAAAGATTGGCAATGTTGAGGATTTTTAAAAGAGGGCATTTAAGCCCTTTTTTTTCATGAAATATTAGTTCCCAATTTGTATCCTTTTTCAATCCAATATTCTCATACAATTTGTACCCAACTATAAATTCAAATTTCTTGCAAAATAGCTAATTTTCAAGTAAATTGCTTTTAACTGAATTTTAATTTCAAACTATCTTTTATTTATGAAAAATTTTATTATCATAGCCTTGTTTTTCTTCATTATTAGCAGGTAACAAGTCAGAATTAAGCAGTTCGCAGATTATTTCCGAGTATAGACATTTCATCAAAGTCACAAAATATGTCCGAAACGAAAAGAGCTTTCCTGTGGTAGTTTTTGATAGTTTGAGAACTAATCATTATCTGAAAGAATTTGTAAACAGCAATTGGTCAATTTTGGATTATTTATTCAAGAATTTTTCAACTTCACTGGATTACAAACATTTAGAGAAGCTCATGAATGATAAAAACAAGTTAGAAGAATATTTCTATAATTCACTGACAAATGATATTCTTTTCAATAGATACTTTCTGCAATTATCTTATAATTACTTCCTTGGCAAAGATTCTGTTATCACTGGCTTCTCCCCATTTAAAAAAGTTCAAATAACTGAGGACAGTATAATGGGTATTGTTTCGAGATTCTACTATTTCGATAAATTTGACGAAATGGGAAGACTGCGTTGCATGACTTGCGTAGGTATAAATGGCTGTTTGAAGAATCCGAAAATAGAAATGCTTCCATTAATTGAAGCATTTTGTTTTGAAGTTGTTAATAGCCGCGATTCAGCAGTTTCTTCTGATTATGCACAAGCAAGGAAGAGTCTCTATGAATACAAAAAGGATGTCGAACCAGAAGCAAGAATAGTTTTATTGAGGGGATATCTATTTGAAAGTATGAGGAAAAGTCAAAATCTGAAAAGATTATTATTGAAACTTTACAACAAAAAGAAAGATATTTTGAATTTCGATTTGATTCACAGCAGATAAGATTTATGACTTTCAAAGATTATCACTAAATAGGATGATAGATTATGCTAATTACCTAACTTTACCCCCAAAAATATACGCTACAATTGAGTAAATAATTGAAAAATTATTTGTTTATCAACAATTATTGTGTTA
>CAZSHX010000121.1:0-5199 GCA_964606895.1 uncultured Hyphomicrobiales bacterium | reverse complement strand
AATATCGTCAGATAACAACAGCAGTTGCAGACGGAACAATCGCGGCAATTTCAATAGCTAAAGAATTGGATTAATTTTTTTCTGTTCATGTAATAATTACATGATTCTGAAAAAAACTAAATTTGAAATTAAATTACATTTTTATTAAATAACATAAATAATATGAACATAGGTCTATATATACTCTTAGCCTTGGGAATTACCTTCTTTGGTTATACTGTTTTTTCAATAATTAAACTGAAAAAGGCTCCTGCAGTTGCGGAGAGTCAGAACATCATTAATCTTGATGAAAAGAATTTTCTTCAGACAACCAAAAATTCTGTTGCTTTGATTGACTTCTGGGCTGATTGGTGTATGCCTTGCAAAATGATGACTCCCGTGCTTAACGAAGTTGCGGGCGAAGTTGATGAAAATGTTAAAATATGCAAAATCAACGTTGACACTCAGCAGTCTTTAGCTTCAAAATTCTCGGTGCGAAGTATTCCAACATTAGTACTTATGAAAAATGGCAAGGAAATGAACCGTTTTGTAGGTATTAAACAAAAAGACTTCCTGCTGAAACAGATAAATCTATTAAAAAATTAATTAAACACTATAAAGGACAACTATGAAAAAATACAAAATCTTACTCATGACAATTACCATACTTTCGGTTGTTTTTCTAAGTGCATGCTCGAAGGAAAATAAGGAAGTGAAAAATACAAACGAACAGTCGAAAATTCCGGCTAAGGTCTATCCTCTGATTTCCTCCGACAAACCAATCGGCAAATTTGCAGGTGATTTTGTCTGGGAACAAAATGGAAAGCAAATTCGTTTTTCAGAATATACAAAAGGCAAATACGTATTGTTGAATTTTTGGGGAACATGGTGTCCTCCATGCAGAAGAGAACTGCCCGATTTGATTGCTATTGCAAAAGCAATGGAGAGCAAAGGTTTGGTAGTTATCGGAGCCGCTTGGGAGAGAACACCGGTTTTGAGCGAAGCAATTTCTTCTGTCTCCGACTTTTGGGTAAGCAATCATTTGTATTATACTAATGTTATTGCTACCGAAGAACTTATAGCCGCTTACGGCGGAATAAATGCAGTTCCGACTACCTTTTTAATAAATACCAAAGGTGAAATTGTTAAATCATTTGAGGGAGCACTTTCAAAAGAAGCTTTTATGTCAGAAATAAATTTAATGATGAAATAGTTATCACTTATTTCAAATCATACGTTCTATTGTTTTTGATTTAGTTAAAATAATTATTTGGCATTATGGAACAGTATTTTAAGAAATTCAGAGATAATATAATTGGTATTGAACAAGTATTTGAATCTCCTTTTGGTTTGAAAAAAATAGTTTATGCGGACTGGACTGCAAGCGGCAGGATGTATAAACCCATTGAAGAAATATTCAACCGGAAGATTTTCGGTTTTGTTGCAAATACTCATACCGAGGCTACCGTTACGGGCAAAACCATGACGATAGCCTATCATACTGCTCAGAAGATTATTAAAGTACACGTCAATGCCGGCAAAGAAGACGTAATTATCACCACCGGTTCTGGTATGACAGGTGCCATCAATAAGTTCCAGCGGATTTTAGGTTTGAAAGCTCCCGAAAACCTGCAATCTCAAATACATTTAGCTGAGGAAGACAGACCTGTTGTTTTTGTTACGCACATGGAGCATCATTCAAATCATACTTCATGGCTTGTAACTCTTGCAGATGTTGTTAATCTGAGCCCTGATGACAATGGTTTGGTTGATTTGGAAGAATTAGAAAGAAACCTGATTCAATATAAAAACAGGAAGATAAAAATCGGGGCATTCACTGCTTGTTCCAACGTTACGGGAATTCAGACCAATTATTATGAATTAGCAAGAATACTTCATAAATATGATGGTTATTGTTTTGTTGATTTTGCCGCATCAGCACCGTATATTGATATTAATATGCACCCCGAAAACGAAAATGAGAAACTGGATGCTATATTCTTCTCTCCACATAAATTCTTAGGCGGTCCCGGTTCGTCAGGTGTGCTGATTTTCGATTCTTCCCTTTACCACAATAAAACCCCCGACCAGCCAGGCGGCGGTACAGTTAATTGGACAAATCCCTGGGGTGAACATAGCTTTATTGAGGATATTGAAACAAGAGAGGACGGCGGAACTCCGGGATTTCTCCAGACGATTAGAACGGCTCTTGCTATCAAATTGAAAGTAGAAATGAACGTTGAAAAAATCCACAAAAGAGAAACCGAGATAGTGGATATTGCCTTTAAACTATTCAAATCTATTCCCAAATTACATATTTTAGCCGATAATATTGAGACCAGACTGCCGATTATTTCATTTTATATTGATGGAATTCATTATAATCTTGTCGTAAAAATTTTAAATGATATGTTTGGCATTCAAACTCGCGGAGGGTGTTCATGTGCAGGCACTTACGGACATTATTTGTTGCAGGTTGACCCCGATACTTCCAAAAAAATCACTTCAAATCTTGATGAGGGTTGTTTGATTGGCAAACCCGGCTGGGTTCGGGCTTCTTTTCATCCGACAACTACGAATGAAGAAGTTCATTACATTAGCGATTCTCTCCAATATATTGTTGAAAATATCTCGGACATTGAAAAACTATATGATTATTCACCCGAAACCAATGAATTTATCCATAAGGACAGCAACAGTAACGAGCTGAATGAAGTTAAATCCTGGTTTTCATTATAAAGCAGATTATTTACAAATTAAAAGAAAAAAAATGAGCAAAGAATTTTGGAATAATAGATATTCGGAAACGGAATATTCCTACGGAACAGAACCAAACAAATTTTTCAAAGAACAAATTTCCGTCCTGAAGGCAGGTAAAATTCTTCTTCCTGCAGATGGCGAAGGAAGAAATGCTGTTTTTGCGGCTAAACTTGGCTGGGAGGTTGTCGCTTTTGACATTAGTGAAGAAGGCAAAAAGAAAGCATTAAAACTGGCTGAATTGAATAATGTTCAAATTGATTACCGCATTGCATCGTTTGATGAATTTGAATACGAGGAAAACTACTTTGATGCAGTCGGATTGATTTTTACTCATATCCCGATTGAAGTCAGAGTGTCATTTATCCCCAAATTGTTATCTTTTTTGAAGCCCGGCGGAGAAGTAATTCTTGAAGTATTTTCGAAAGAGCAGATAGAACTCAATTCAGGCGGACCGAAGGATATCAATATGCTTTATTCAACTGAAGAACTGCAAAGTGAATTTCAGTCTTTAACCAATATAAATATCAACAAACTAAAAATTGTTTTAGCCGAAGGTCAATATCACTCAGGCTCAGCCTCTGTATTGAGATTAACGGGCAGGAAATAAATTTTAACTTTTCATAGAGAATTCAATGGAAATACAATTTTTTCAGGACTACTATCCCTCCCTCTCCGCTTGAAAATCACGCAAGTGGTAGATTAACATAAAATTAGCCAAGTCGAAAACTTGTCTTTTTTTTTGTAGGTTTTTTTAGAAAAACTGACCCCAAAAAAATCATTATATTTCAATCTCTGTTACTTTTGTCTTGGCATTTTGATAATGAATCTAATTACCTAATTTTTCATCATTGGAATAGATCGCTGTATATTTTCTTCCAACTTTAATTCCTTTAAATTATTTTTTCCATGGCTGTATCTCGCATCCATTCCCAATTCTCAATTTTTAATTCTCAATCTCCTAAAAACTAGCTAGCTAGTAACGAAAAATATTTTTTGGATTATTCGATTTTTTTCATATTTTCGCCTAAAGTTAATTAGCTAATTGTCGAAAACTAACTTTGTACTTGAAACATTTTTATAAAAACTTATATATTTAACGGGGGTTACATAATGAATCTTTCCAAACTATCGCTAGCTATCATCATGATAGCATTTGTCTTCACTGCTTGCACAAAAGACATTCCAACTCAGCCTATCGCCGGGAATACCGAACAATCTGTCGCTGAACAGTATATCGTAGTTGTTGAACCCGCTTCCGGTATCCAGTCCGGCGGCTCCTTTAATAGTGCTCTGGCTACCAAATCCATTCTCGAATCTCATAACATTTCCTATACCAATGTAGTTGCACTGTATGACAAGGTTCTTACCGGTTTCTGTGCTAACCTTACTGCTGGTCAGGTGGGAGAGCTTCGTAAAGATTCACGCATAACGATGATCGAAAAAGACCAGCCTGCAACCACCTGCGGCTTCCTTGAACCAACAAACACCAAACAAGTTAACATATTGGCTCAGACAACTCCCTGGGGTATCACCGATATTGGCGGCTCTGTTGATGCTACTTCCTCAACAGGTGTAGCTTGGATTCTTGATACAGGTGTTGACCTTGACCATCCCGACCTGAATGTAAATACCACCCTCGCCAGATCTTTTATCCCATCCGGTACCGATGCTCTCAATGCCGATGATTTACACGGTCATGGTACTCACCTTGCAGGAATCATTGCCGCAAAAAACAATACTATCGGCGTTAAAGGCGTTTGTGCAGGTGCTACGGTTATTCCTGTCAAAGTTTTAAACAGATTGGGTGTTGGCTCTTTTTCTCAAATAATTAGTGGTTTGAATTATGTTGCAAGTAACCTCGTTAGTGGAAAAATAAATGTTGTCAATTTAAGTTTGGGCGGCTCAACTTCCTCCACACTTGATGCAGCTGTTACTTCATTAGCCAATGCCGGTGCTTATGTCGTTATTGCGGCAGGTAACTCCTATGCAAATTCTAATAATTATTCTCCTGCAAGAGTTAATGGAACCAGAATTTTCACAATTTCGGCTCATGATATTAATCATAGATTTGCTTCATTCTCAAATTGGGCAAATGCCCCTATTGACTATTCAGCCCCCGGAGTCAGCATCTATTCAACCTATAAAGGCAGTGCTTATGCAACTATGTCCGGTACTTCAATGGCGGCTCCTCACATTGTAGGTATATTGCTGGCAAACAACGGAACAATAAATTACAACGGAACCGATACAAACGACCCCGACGGCACTCCCGACCTGGATGCAATCAGATAAAAAAAATAAATTTTCTTTTTCATAGTATATTCCTTATAAGACAGGCTCCCAAAGCCTGCCTTTTTTTTTCCTTTCCTAAGTTGAATTTCTTCCTTTTCCCCCTTTGAAAAACATATCCTGTAGCATAAAATTTGGAGGATTGCCCCTTAGCGAGTAACCAACCTTGTT
>CAZSHX010000120.1:0-5234 GCA_964606895.1 uncultured Hyphomicrobiales bacterium | reverse complement strand
TATTTTTCATATACTTATTCCTTTATTCCTTCGTTTTATGCTACAGGATAAGTTTTTCAACGGGGGAAATTAAGAGTCTTATCTCATTTTCCATTCACAATTCTCCATTAAGAATTGATGTTTCGGGTTTGCCGTCGGGAGTATATTTTGTGAGAGTGGGGGATAAAGTTAGGAAGTTTTTGAAGATTTAGGAGGGATAAGGTTTCTGCTAAATCACGACTGAAAACTTTTGTCCGCTGGCGGCAGTAAAATCGTTCACTGCATCGAGAATTTCTTCGGTGGTTTTGTTCACAGTTAACGATTTGATAGTTAATTTCTGCGATTTCAAAGAATTTTCAAGCTCAGGCATAAATTTGTCAAGAAAATCGGTAGCTTTGTCCGAACCGGCATAAAGTCCGATTGAAATCTGATTGTTCAGATAGCTGACATTGGCAACAATTTCGCCAAATTCCTCAGTAACAAGTTCGAAGGAGAATTTAAGGAAATTATTTCCCTGACGCGGCATATTTGTTCTTTTCAGAATTATTCTTGACAGTTTTTTATTGGCTCTGATAATCACAGGCAGGAACAAATACATCGGCGAATTCCATTGAGCCGCATAAGCATTAAGTTCGTATTGGCTTTCGATAGAACGGAGAAGATGGAAAGCCTGATTCTGAAAATTTGACAATTCTTTTGTTTTGAAATTTTCATCAAGAACGATTATCTGCAGTAAATTGTATAGGTCGTTATCCTTTTTTGCCATAATATGTGCACCGGCAAGTAAAGAAAGCATTTCGTGAATATTGTCGTTAAGCCGGATTACAGATTTGTTCAGAATGTTCAATCTGTCTCGGATTTCCCTCGAGAGAACCGGCAGAAGAATATCAAGCGATTTGAAAAAACCGAAATAATTTTCGGGACCTTTGAATGCATATTTAATTTTATCAAAAAGTTCCGGAGTGAATTGAATTCCTGCATCATTGATATAGAAAACAGCCTTGAAAAAACTATCTTTCGGGGATGACTGTATTTGAGCTGTAGGCAGGCTCATACTCGTTCTGTAAAGCGAAAGAAATTCTTCGCGGTTAATGATTGTCCGCCGTGTTTTAAGAAATCTGATTAAGTCTTTGTTGAACTCAGTTTCGGGCAAGTCAAGAATTCTCAATAAATCTGCAGGGGACAAATCAACGCCATTATTTTTGGTTGCAGCCGCAAAGATTTTCAAAACAAGTCTTGGCTCTGTTTCAAGTATTTTTAAAAAAAGCGAATCTCCTTTTTTTAATTTACCTGATAAAGATGCTGTAAAATCACCATGCGGGAGCCGGACAACTGCATCTTTGCCGACCGGAGCATCGAGAATTGTTCCATGAGCAATTTCTCCTGTTCGCAAAGAAAGATGCTTATGCTGAGAACGCTGGGGCATAGAGAAATATCCGGGCGATGTCGTCGAAGCCCTCGAACCTATTGGACTTGTAAGTCCTCTGATGCCTTGCGATTCCTCCATAGATTATTTCAATAAATAGTCAGAATCAATCAGTTTGTTTTCGCCATCAACATAGATAGCATACTGGAAACCCTTTCTAAGCGAATAAGCACCATAATCACCTTTTTTGTTTATTGCCAGAAAACCAACCTGCAAATCGTCAGTTATTTTTTCTTTTTTGGCAATTCTTTTAATTGCAATTTCACAGCACATTTGCGGGGATATTCTGCTTCTCATCAATTCGACAAGCAGAAAGCTTCCGCAAATTCTGATGACTGCTTCGCCCTTTCCGGTTGCACATGCGGCTCCGAATTCATTATCAACATAAAGCCCGGCACCGATAATCGGCGAATCGCCGACTCTGCCGTGTACTTTCCATGCTAATCCGGAAGTAGTGCATGCACCGGACAAATTGCCGTCATTGTCTAAGGCAAGCATACCGATTGTATCGTGCTGTTCGTTAATATCAGGAATATATTTAGAATTTTTAAGCCATTCCTCCCATTTTTGTTTTGCAAGAGGGGTAAGAAGATTAGTCTTTTTGAATCCATTTTCAATTGCAAATTTATATGCACCTTCGCCCGAAAGCATTATATGGGGAGTTTTTTCCATAACTTTGCGTGCAACTGAAATCGGATGCATTATATTTTCAAGAAAGGAAACAGAACCGCAATTGTCTTTATCGTCCATTATGCACGCATCCAGAGTGACTTTCCCGTCTCGGTCAGGTAATCCGCCGTAACCTACACTTGTTACTTCGGGGTCTGCTTCCGGAACCCATACTCCCTGCTCGACTGCATCCAAAGCCCGTCCGCCTGATTTTATTACTTTCCATGCGGCTTCGTTTGCAGGAATGCCATGCGACCATGTGGAAATTACAATAGGTTTTTTCACATTCACATTCATCATGCTTTGTTTATTCGAAGGTTGAGCTTCAACTGTTTTTGCAAGTGGCACGGAAGCAAGTGCCAGTGTAGTATTTACCAGAAAATTTCTTCTTGAATTCATAAAATAATTTATTTATGTTTAACAAACAAACAACAAATTAACATTATTTTTCAAATATTTATGAATAATATTAAACTTTTTTTGTAAATTTAAAGTCTAAATTTTTGAAAGCAAATATTTTTTTATTTTGGAGATATATATTATGAAAAAAACCATACTATTTTCGATTCTTGCATTGGCGTTCTTTTCTTTTATGGTCATGGGGGGCTGTAAAGAAAAATCAACCGAAGTGGAAGAAACAATCACCTCTGCCGAAGACCACGCGGCAACTGAAACAGAGTTTGCTTCTGTTTTTGAATATGTAAACTCAGAAGGTAATTCTAATTCTTTACTCTACAACGGAGTTCAAGCTGAAAGCAAAGGACAGATTCAGGAAGTAACTGTCGAAAATGAATATCTGCCGCCCTGTGCAAAAACCACGGTTGATACTGCCACAAAAACACTTACAATTGATTTTGGAACAACCGATTGTCTCTGCAAAGACGGCATGTACAGACGCGGAAAAATCATTGCTAACTTCAACGGCAAGTACCGTCAGGTTGGCAATAAAGTTATTATTCATTTGCAGGATTACTACGTTAATTTCAAACATTACGAAGGTACGAAGCAAATCGAGAGAACAGGAGACTTCAAATGGAGTATTAAAGTTACTGCCGCAAAAATTACAACAGACAATGGTACAATTTCATGGAACAGCGACTGGACAATTGAAAAAACGGAAGGTACGACTACTGCAACTATTTGGGATGACAAATACAAATATACAGGCTCTGCTAACGGAACAAACAGAACGGGAATCAATTTTACCGTTACAATTGATGTCCCGCTGATAAGAAAAATTCAGTTAGGTTGTTTCAGAAATTTTGTTGCCGGCATTCTGACAATTAAAAACGATAAGGGCGGCGAAATGAATCTGAACTACGACCCAATCGGCGGCGAACCATGCGACAAAATTGCACAGGTAACTATCAACGGAAAAACCAAAATTATAACGCTCAGGTAAGTTTTCCTAAATGAATTATTTTTCAAATCCCTTTCACTCGTCGTGAATGGGATTTTTATTTAGAGATGCAATCTTCCACGAAATTTGCCCAATCGGGCTATAATTATATTTTCTTTTCATACCAACGAAAGAGGGAATCCATTCTTCATAAGGTAATATGGATTAATCTTAAAAGGTAATAGCTGATATTAGTTGACTAAAATTCATTGTCACGTAGTGACAAAAGGTCGGTAGAAAAAAAGCACACCCAAAGAAGTTCTGTCCCGTACGGGACAGAAGATTTTTGAGAAACATTTTTTACCGACCTTTTGTACCTACTGCACATTGAAAACAATCAGGTTAAAAAATTATTTTCACTTTTTTCAATTATTTTCAAAAAAGTGTGAGACGTTTTGCCGTTTAATGTGTCTTATATAATGTGAAGTGACAAATTTTGAAAAAGTTTTTGTAATTTGTTCTTTTCTAATTTACTTTGTCAATTATTTTTCAGATTGAATTGCATGAAAAAGTCAGTGTTCTTATCCGCTTTAATTCTGATGTTCATTTTTTTCTCTTGTTTTGAGTCTTTCGCGAGAATTGATTTGGTTTACTCTAAAGGGAGTCCCGCTCATTTCGCTTTTTTTAATGCTAAGTTTTCGCCAAATGGAAAGAAAATTGCCGCCGGACTTGAGGGTGCAAATTCTGACACTAATGTTAAGATAATAATTTACAACTCATCAAATGGCGATTCTTTGATGGAGCTGAAGGGGCATCATGGTTCTTTTATTGGTTCAATAACTTGGCTAAATGATAGTATCCTTGCTTCAGGCGATAGTGATAACGAATATTTTCAAAAAAGAACATTAATATTATGGAATGTTATTTCAGGCGAAATTCTTCATACTTTTTTTGATAGTGATACTCTTTTTCCCTGGCATATTGGTGTTAAAGAAATTGTATCTCTTAAAGATAAAAATAAATTGCTTGTTTCATTATGGACTATCAAGTCCAAAATTATTAATCAGAGCCCGCCATGGAAATATGTTTACTGGCATGATACTGTTCTCGTTATCAACCCTACTACTTACGAGATAATTAAACCGCTAAGTTTCAGTGACACTAATGATTATCATGATATTTCTTTGATTTGCGGTGCTCCCGATGGAGGATATTATGTTTTATATGAAAATCATCAAAATCAACTTCGAAATTCTGATAATGATTCTATTATTTGGAAATCAGACTCAGCAAGTATTTTTCCATTTAATCAAATTTCTTTAAATGGAAAATATGGTGTTTGTAGTATAAGTAACGCGATAATCATTTATGATATTGAAAATAGAGTTCAATTTAATAATTTCCAATTTGACTCAATCAATAATCCACAAAAATCATTGATTTCTCCGGATTCAAAATATATTGCCATAATCGGATATTATGAAAATGATAATTATAAACTCAGGAATCGGTTTGGTGTCGCCGAAATTGAGAATATTTCAAATCAGGTATTTCAGGATTCAATAATTTGTGAACGTTCATTTGAAGCTTCAAATGATTCTCTTTATATTTTATGCCTTAATAATTCAGATTTTCAGATTTATTCTGCCCCTTGGTCACCCAAGAATACAAAAGTTGAGGATAAAAATGAAACAAGATATTATCTTATTATTTCGCCCAATCCAGCTTATAAATTTATAGAAATCTCTGAAGGGTCAAGGCATGCTTTGACCAACACAGACATCCGCATCTTCAATGTTTTTGGTGAAGTCGTGAAGAACC
>CAZSHX010000119.1:0-6077 GCA_964606895.1 uncultured Hyphomicrobiales bacterium | reverse complement strand
AATCCTTATGTCATTGCTCATATTTATGACATTACAACATTTTTGTGATATAAGATATATTTATCTTTGGTCAGGAGTTGCCTCCTGACCTCTAAAATTGATTGAATAGTAATACTGCGAGTTTAAGACTGCAGGAGGGAACTCCTGCCGTGAGGAAAAGATATAAATCTTTTAAGCATCATTGGTATTGAATGAAATCATGTCATTTTTATTAAATTTCGATATTATTTTGCAAGGCAAAAAGATATCTTTTTATATTATAGAAACTGATTTTGCTTTCATCTTCATCAATTTCTTCTAATTCATTCATTACACAAGAAATCGAATCCATGTCCTCTGATTTATATTCAAAAAATCCAGAGAACCAAATAATATTAACCCAAATTAACAGTTGTTTGGAATCAATTTCTTCAATCAAGAATTTTTCTAATATATTAATTACGTGTTCTGTTCTAATTTCTATAGGAATAATATTATTTGCTTTTAATTCACGAAAAATTTTTATCTTCTTCAATGTATTATCATTAATATTTCCATCTCTAAACAATTCCAATATTGTTAAAATTTCCTTCATTGAATTTCCTAAATGTAACTAATCATTTGTTTTTTAATATGTATAACATTATTGTAGGAATCTTTTCTAATTTTATATGCTTTTACTGATTTATTAAATGATATTTACTTATAATAGTCAGTACTTGAACGTGGTACCTTTCCTGTTTTACCATCTTGCTTGAATAAGAGACATCGCAATTTAGAAAAATGAATAATAGCAAACCAAAATTAATGAAATTTTACTGAATAATATTATCTTTTTTCTTCTATATCAATTTTTTGACTACACGTTCCCAAGCAGGAGCTTGGGAACGAGGGAATCAATCCTAATGAAACCCAAAAACAAAAAATCCGGCACTGAGAATAGTCCCGGATTCTTCGCTTAAATAATCAGCCATTTTAATTAATTGACAATCAATATCAATTATATTATTTGCCGGAAAAATGTTTCATGAACTGTCCTCTTTCGAAGGCGGCAGGATTACTGCTCTTAGCCTGACTCATTTTCCCTTTGAATTCTTTCAGACTCTTGTATCCGTTGTCGTCCATCCAGTCCTGCATGTCCTTCAGAATATTCTGAATGTACTCAGGTCCGAATTTGTAAAGGCAGGATGCAATATGAACAGCATTTGCTCCGGCAAGGATTTGTTTAATTACGGCTTTGCCGTCATGAATGCCGGTGGAAGCCGCCAAATCGCAATCAACTCTCTCTGCCATTATAGCAATCCATCTCAGCGAAGTGGAAAGTTCTGCCGGTGTGCTGTAAATACTTGCAGGAAACACTTTCAGGCTGTCAATATCAAAATCGGGACTAAAAAAGCGATTGAACAAAGTCAAACCGGAAATTCCTGTTTTTGAAAGTTTTTGAATCGTTGAGCCAAGATTTGAGAAGAAATAACTGATTTTCAATGATATTGGAATAGTTATTTCTTGCTTGATTTTCTTGATTACATCAAAATAAACAGCTTCGTTTTCTTCACCTGTTCTGGAAAAATCCGAAGGCAGAACAAAAAGATTCAGTTCGAGTGCATCGGCACCTGCTTCTTGAATCCTTTTGCCGAAAACTGTCCATTCTTCCGACGAAACGCAGTTCACACTTGCAATAATTGGAATTTTGCATACTTTTTTGGCTTCGGTTATTGTGTTCAGATACTTTGTCACTGTGTCTTCGATATCTGTCATATCAAACATATCGAAAATCTCGGGGTAAATATGTCCGCCCGACATCATTTGTCTTTGGGATTCTTCCATCTCGTGGATAATTTCTTCTTCGAAAAGGGATTTGATGACAACGGCACCTGCACCATTTTTTTCAAGGTCTAAAATTCTTTGTACTGAATCCGTCAGACCGGAACTACCTACAACGATTGGGTTTCGCAGTTCTAAACCTAAATATTTTGTTGAAAGATCAACCATAGCTTTATCTTCTTATAGTGAAACAATTAATAATTTCCAAAATTATAAAAATCAGAAATATAATTTAAGAAAAAAAAACTATTGTTCAGGGATAATTTTTTCAAAAAAAATTACCACCACCATTCTCTTTTCGTTTGGCGGGTCATTAATTCATTGATTGCATCAAGCGGTTTGATAGATTCGAACAATATTCTGTAAATCTGGTCAATTATCGGTGCATCAACCACATGGGTTTTGGCAAGGTCATAGGCAGACTGAGAAGTTCCTACTCCCTCAGCCACCATTTTCATTTCGGACATAATTTGCTCAAGTGTTTTTCCTCTGCCTATTTGTTCCCCTACAAATCTGTTACGGCTATGATGACTATTGCATGTAACAAATAAATCTCCAAGCCCCGATAGTCCGTAGAAAGTCATTGGATTGGCTCCCAGTGCAGTTCCGATTCTCGAAATCTCTGCAAGACCTCTGGTTATTAAAGCCGCTTTGGTATTGTCTCCAAGTCCGAGACCGTCAATAATTCCTGCGGCAATAGCCATTACGTTTTTCAGAGAACCGCCTATTTCACAGCCTATAACATCGTTTGAGGAATAAATACGAAATTTGTCGGTAGTAAATGCTTGTTGAATATGATTTGCATGGATGAAATCGTGAGATGCGGCAACAACAGTTGTCGGCGACCTTCTGATAACTTCTTCGGCATGGCTGGGTCCCGAAATAACAACATATTGTTCGGGGGATATACTCGCTAAATCCGAAAAAATTTCCGATATTCTCATCAGAGAATTACGTTCAATGCCTTTGGAAACATTAACTATGGTTTTGTCCTTAAAATCAAATTCATGAGTGGTTAAAACCGAGCGGATAAATTGAGTTGGAACAGCAAACAGGTAAACGTCGGATACTTTCAAATCAGAAAGATTTGAAGTAGCTTTCAGACCATCAGGTAAAGTTATATTCGGGAGAAAAACAGAATTTGTTTTGCTAATGTTAATTTCATTAACTACTTCATCTTCATAAGCCCAAATTGTTACATCATGATTGTTTTCAACAAGAAGACACGCAAGAGCAGTTCCCCAGCCGCCTGCACCAACAACACCGATTTTCAAATCAACCTCCGCGTGAAAATTAAACTTTTAGTTTGGCTACTTCAATTTGATAAGATGAAGCTTAGCAAAACGGTTTTCAGTGCCTTTGAGCAACCTGCCGATGTTCTTTCTATGAGCATAAATCAAAATGGCGGCTAATGCCAGCGAGAAATAAATCAATATTTTATATCCGGGTACATCTACCTGGAAAATGTTGTAGCGAACGAATAAAGATGATGGGAAAGCAAATGCGGCTGAAATCGAACCAAGCGAGATATAGCCCGAAAAGATAACGGCAAGCCCGAAAATCCCGATTGCAATGCCAACATCAATCGGTGCAAGACCAATCAGCATTCCTGCGGCGGTGTTCATTCCTTTGCCGCCTTTGAATCCTGCAAATACTGACCATATATGACCGCAAACGGCGGCAACACCAGCCATGATTTTAATCAAGGTGATATCTTCGAACCATGTGTGGCTTCCCAAATCCAATCCTCTGCCGAGGAATTGTGCAATCACGATAACTGCAATGGCTCCTTTTAGTATATCAATAAGCTGAACGGCAAGTCCCCATTTCCAGCCGAGTATTCTGAAAGCATTCGTACTTCCCATATTGCCGCTACCCTGCTCGCGGATGTCAAAACCGAAGAATTTTTTGCTTATTATTATAGCCGTGGGGAATGAACCTACGAGGTAACTCAATGCAATGATGAGTATTATGCTTAATGTATTATCCATATTGAAATTATCAAAAAAAAAAGAATTCTATATATTTAAACGTATAAAGTACAAAAATAGTGATAATAATTTAAAATATTTTATTTATTCGATTCTGTGCTATTCGTGTAGCAAGTGTGCAAGATGGTTCATGACCACACCCGCTGAAACTGCTACATTCAAAGACTCCGCTGTTCCATACCCGGGGATTATAAATTCCGAAGTCAATACCCTTTTTACTTCGTTTGATATCCCATGCACTTCGTTTCCAAAAACAACTCCGAACTTGCCTTTTGGTTTAAGGTTATGAAGTTGCTTTTTTCCTTTAAGCGATGCACCGAATATTTCAAAAGTCTTATAATTTTCATTTAGATATTCCGATAAATTTCCAACCTGAAAAATATTCATCCGAAACAATGAACCCATCGAAGCACGTACAACTTTCGAGTTGTATTTGTCCACGCAATCTCCGCCAAGAATAATATTCCTGAACCCAAACCAGTCCGAAGTTCTGATGATTGTTCCCATATTGCCCGGGTCTGCTATTCCGTCCAGAGCAATAAAGTTTTCAATTTCAATCCCTTCCTCAACTGACATATCGGCAATTGCAAGAATATCTTGAGGTGTAACGGTATCGCACAGTTGGTCGAACTGCTGTTTTCTTGCAACATAAACAGGCACATTCATTCTGTCGAATTCAACGGCTATATCTCCGGTTGTCTGACTGAAATTACTTCTCAGAACAATCATTTCGGTTTTGTACTTGCTTTTCAGAAGTTCCTCGCACATCTTTTCCCCTTCGACGATGAAAAGCATTTGCGAATCCCTTTCTTTCTTGCTTTTCAGAGAAGAAACGAACTTCTTAAGGTTATTTGTAATCGGTTGTATAAAGTCCATATCGAATTATTTTTCTTTTCTAACGTCAAATAAGTTTGAATACACTTAATTTACAAAGATAAAACAAAAAGATGTTTCTACCAACTACGCAAAGTGAATTAAAAAAACTTGGCTGGACCAAACCCGATGTGATTCTCGTTTCCGGTGATGCTTATATTGACAGCTATTACGACGGAATTGCACTCATCGGGAAAATTCTGATTAAAGCCGGATACAAGGTTGCGGTTATTGCTCAGCCGGATATCAGTTCGCCCGATGACATTATGAGGCTTGGCGAACCTGCACTTTTCTGGGGAGTTAGCGGCGGTTGCGTGGATTCGATGGTTGCAAACTATACTGCACTGAAAAAGAAAAAAAGAAATGACGATTTAACCCCCGGCGGCTTCAATGACCGGCGACCCGACAGAGCAGTTATCTCTTATGCAAACCTAATCAGAAAATATTTCAAAAACACAAAACCGATTATTCTCGGCGGAGTGGAAGCAAGCTTGAGAAGACTTGCACATTATGACTATTGGGATGATTCTATCCGCCGCTCCGTTCTTTTGGATTCAAAAGCAGATATTCTTGTTTACGGAATGGCAGAAAGAACAATTGTCGAGCTTGCCGAAAAAATTCTCAATCAGGATGATTATTCTTCCCAACGGGGAATCTGCTACGTGGCAAAAGAATTTCCTGAAAACTTTATCGAACTGCCCACTTATGACGAAGTAAAAACCGATAAGCTGAAATTCATTTCGATGTTTAATGAATTTTACAAAAACAATGACCCGCTGAATGCCGTGGGACTTGCTCAGAAGCATGACAACAGGTACGTGGTTCAGAATCCACCAAATTTCAATCTCACGGAAAAGGAAATTGATGAAATTTACAGCATTCCTTTCGAGCGTGAAGTTCACCCATATTACAAAAAATCAGGCAACGTGAAAGCCATCGAAACAATTCGCTTTTCGATTAATTCCCATCGGGGCTGTTTCGGAGAGTGCAATTTTTGCAGTATAACCGTGCATCAAGGCCGAACCGTTATTTCACGAAGCGATAAATCAATACTTGATGAAGCAAAAAGCCTTACCAAATTCAAGGATTTCAAAGGCTACATCTCAGATATCGGCGGTCCGACGGCAAATATGTGGGGCATGTCCTGCAAAAAACAGCTTACCAAAGGCAGTTGCAAAGACAAAAGATGTGCTTTCCCCGATGTTTGCAAGGCTATGGATATTAACCATACGCCGCAGGTACAATTATTGAAAAAGCTACGTCAGATTCCCGGAATTAAGAAAATATTCGTGGGTTCGGGTGTGCGATACGATTTAGTTGTTGCAGATAAAAAATCGGGGAGAAACTACTTCTTTGAAATTGTTGAAAACCACGTCTCAGGGCAGATGAAAATTGCACCCGAGCATTACG
>CAZSHX010000118.1:0-7221 GCA_964606895.1 uncultured Hyphomicrobiales bacterium | reverse complement strand
ATTAGTTGAAAACATAACAAACCTCAAAAATTAATTTTAGAATAAAGAAAGTTATTTAATCATCAACATATGCAATTTACAAACAATTTATTTACAAAACAAAAAAAGATTTTGCATAAATGAAATATACCATTAACTACATAGATTTTCTACGTAAAACTACGTTGAGAAATTGAGAATTGAGAATTGAGAATTGAAGAAAAGATGCCCAAATATATGTAATTCTTCTTTTCTACAAACAACTTAACAACTAACCACCTAACCTATAAACTCATCAACACCTAAACACCCTAAACTCTTTAAGAGTCCAATTTCAAAATCAAACATAGCCTGAATCCGGATATAGTTTTGATTGTATAAACATCCTGAAAATCAATAGGTGATTGGAATTCTGAATTCAGAAAAACGAAAGAATAATCTTTCAATTCAGAAGCATCACCGTTTTTCAGAATTTTCGTCACTAAATCTTGAGTTGAAATGCTATTTGCTTTTTCAATATTTTCAGCAGTCAGGTAAAGTTCCAGTAAATCCCAAATCGGTTCGCTGATTGTATTTTCCTTGCTTAAACCTGTCTCATATTCAAGTGCATTGTTCCAAACGATTATTTTACCTGATTCATCGGTTAGGACAAAGCCGAGAGTGGACTGCTCGACAATTCCCCTGTATTTTTCAATAATTTCGCAGTAGAACCTGGTTATGTATTGGGAAACAATATCGTCCTTAACAATGTCCGGGGCAGTATTGAAATTAATAAATTCAGCTCCGGGAGGTACAACTCCGGCAATTATATCATTATTAAGATAAGAATCATCATGATTGTTGATTTTTTTCAGAAGTTCATGAAAATTGTCAAGTCCTTTGCCGAAATCATTATTTGTTGGAATATTACTTTTCATAGCCGAATAAAGATAAAAGTTTATGAAACTACATTTTATTATGCAAAATACTATTTTTAAACAATTCTTACAATAGATAATTGTGATATGTGTTTATATAATCTAATTTTGATGTAATTTTGTTCAAAACACTTCAGGTTTTTTGAATTTTAAACAATAAAAGGTAACTTTGTAATTCTATAAAATGTTATTTCTTAAAAAGGAGAATATTTTGGATTGGCATAGCGAACAAGACATAGATGATAAGCTCGTACAGCAGGAGTTGCTCAAGGAAGGATTACTTCCGAAGCATCTTGCTGTTATTATGGATGGGAATGGCAGATGGGCAACCGAGAAAAATTTGTCAAGGACAGAAGGACATAAAGAAGGTATAGAAAGCGTTCGTGATATAGTTAAAGCCTCTTCACAAATTGGCATTCAGCATCTCACTCTTTATGTGTTTTCTATTGAAAACTGGAAGAGACCGATTTCAGAAGTTGGAATACTTATGAAACTTCTTGAGCATTTTCTGAAAATTGAACTCGAAGACCTGCATAATAATAATGTAAGAATCAGTTCAATCGGAAAACTTAGTTCTCTTCCGAAAATCATTCAAAAGCTTTTGCAGAGTGCAATTAACACTACTAAGGAAAATACAGGTCTTAATCTTACGCTTGCATTAAGCTACAGCGGAAGATGGGACATAGTGAGGGCAGTTCAGATGCTGGCTTTGGATGTCCGCAGGGGTAAAGTCTCACCTGAAGATATATCCGAAAAGCTTTTTTCTGATTATTTACAAACAAATTCAATGCCGGACCCTGATTTATTAATCAGAACAAGCGGCGAAATGAGACTGAGCAATTTCCTGCTTTGGGAGCTTGCTTATTCCGAAATATATATAACCGACAAGTATTGGCCCGAATTTCGCAGAAATGACCTTTACTTAGCTTTGGAAAACTACATGAAGCGTGAACGCCGTTTCGGCAAAACTTCTGCACAATTATCTAACGACAATAACGACGAAAATCTTTCCTATTATAAACGGGTCTTGAATGCATTTAAAAAATAAGATAGTAATAATTTTAATTTCAATCTTTGGTGTTTTATCAATAAGTTCCTCTTTTGCTCAGCAAGCACAGACTTATATCATCGCAGGTATAAGCGTTGAAGGTAATAAATTCGGCGACCCGCAAACTATCATTTCTTTATCAGGATTGAGGGTAGGCGACCAAATTACCTTGCCCGGCGACAACAAAATTCCCCTTGCTTTACGTAATTTATGGCAGAGAAAACAATTTTCAGATATTGATATTGTTGTGGATAAGATTACTCCGCTTGGTGTTTTTCTGAAGATTAAAGTTCTTGAATTCAAAAGACTCAGCGATATTCAGATTGAAAACAACAAAGAAATGAATTCTGACGACGTAAAGAAAGCTATCGGAAAAGTTCCCGGCGATATTCTTTCTCCCTACGATGTTTATTTATCAAAGAAAAGCCTTAAAAAGAAATATAAAGATGACGGGTTTATGTTTGCCCGAATTGAAACCCAGCTGAAACAAACCGAGCGACCTGACTATGCACAGCTAAGAATTACTGTTTTCGAAGGTGTTGAATACCATGTAGAGAAAATAACTTTCAATGGAAATACCGCCTTTACAAACTCAGATTTGGAAAGTGCATTCGACAAAACTCACTCAAAGCATTGGTGGCAGATCTGGCGTTCTTCAAAATTCGATTTGAACGAATACGACAAAGATAAAGAACTTCTTTCTACATTTTATAAAAAGAATGGTTTCCGCGATTACGAACTCGTCAAGGACACTCTCATTTTTAATGATAATGACGATAAGCTCTTTATCGAAATCAAAGTCAACGAAGGTCCCAAGCTTTATGTCAGAAACATAACTTTCAACGGTAATACTGTTTTTCCTTCTGAACAGTTGGTTAAAAGAATGGATTTCAAAACAGGTGATGTTTATAATTACGAAAAATTTCAGCAGAACCTTGCAGTAAACCAAGAGCAGACAGATGCTACTTCTGCTTATCTTGACAACGGTTACCTCTTTGCACGTCTCGACCCCGAAGAAAAAAGAATCGGCAAAGATTCTGTGGATATTGTCATTACAGTTTTTGAGGGCGACAGAGTAACAATCCGAAAAGTAGATATTGTCGGAAATAATAAGACTAAAGACAAAATTGTCAGAAGAGAGCTTTACACCCGCCCGGGAGATTTTTTCAACCGTTCGGCAATCATTAGAAGCGTTCGTGCTCTCAGTGTTCTGAATTATTTCAATCCCGAAGGTCTCAAACCCGATGTTAAATATGTTGATAAAACCAAAGTTGACGTTGTTTATAAAGTTGATGAACGTTCTACCGATACATTCAACGCATCAGTCGGTTATGCAGGTTCATTCGGATTTACGGGAGCAATCGGAATTTCCCTCAATAATTTTTCAATTCTCGAACCGCTGAAAGGCGGAGGCGGACAGCTTTTCAACTTCAATTGGGAGTTTGGTCAGGCTAACCGCTGGCAGAATATTTCTTTCGGGCTTTCCGAACCCTGGCTGTTGGACGAACCTACAACCGTTGGATTCAATCTTTACGATTCCAGAATTAACTACAACTATTCGCTTCGCAGAACAGGTTTTCAGATTAACTTCGGCAGAAGATTCCGTTGGCCCGACGATTATTTCCGCGGCGATTTGAGTTTGAGAATTCAAAGAAACGACGTTGGAACAACCGGAGCAACTTACTACCGTCCGGGTATCAGCAATGAAATTGCATTCGGTACAACCATTTCAAGAATAAGTCTGGACAATATGATGTTCCCAACAAGCGGCTCAAAATTCACTCTATCCAGTGAATTTGCAATGGGTGCTCTTGGAATCGGCTCGACTGATTATATTAAAACTGCAATGAGACTCGACGTAAACCAGCCATTAATGCAGATTAACGGCATGAATAGATTAGTCCTTAGTTTATCAACAAACTGGGGATATATTACAGGTTTCAAATCCGACACAACCATCCCCCCTATTGATTTATACTATATGGGCGGTAACGGACTAAGCGGATTTGGAGTAACTCCTCTCAGAGGTTATGCCGACCGTGCAATCGGACCAACAAACGGCGGTAAAGTTTTTGCAAAGCATGTTGCCGAGTTAAGATTCGGTGTTTCGGTGGACCCGATGCCGATTTATATCGGTGTGTTTGCAGAAGCAGGAAACGCATGGAATACTTTCAGAGGTACTGACCCGTTTAATCTGAAGCGTTCTGCAGGCGTGAGCTTGCAATTGTTCCTCAATCCTATCGGACTTATCGGATTCAGTTATGGATACGGATTTGACAAAGCCGACGACACAGGACAAATCTCCGGCTGGAAGTTTCTGTTTCACTTAGGTAATTTTTAATTTTATATATATTTCTAAAACTAATGGAGTTTATTTATGAAAAAAATGATTTTGTGTTCTATTCTATTCGTATCATTTTTACTTATTCAAAATGATTTAAAAGCACAAAAAGCCGCACCTCTTTCAATCGGTGTTGTTGACATAGAAGCAGTCGTCAAAGAAATGCCTGAAGCAGGTATTGCCGACAAAATGCTCAAAGACTTACAGAAAAAATATTCAGATTCTCTGCAGAAAATGCAGGAAGATTTAATGAAAAAAGTTGACCAGTATGGAAAACAAAAAGCCATGATGGTTGCCGAAAAACAAGCAAAAGAAGAAGAAGGATTCCGTAATACACAGGCTTTGCTCGAAAGATTCCGCGAAGAAAAATTTGCTGAAATCAATCAAAAACGCGATGAATTTCTCGAACCGATTCGTTTGAAAGTTCGTAAAGCTATTCAGGAAGTTGCAAAAGAAGAAGGCATGAGCTTTGCTTTTGATAAAGGCAGTTCTGCTGTGTTATTCTCCGAAGAAAAATTCGATATAACTTTCAAAGTTATTGACAGAATCAAACGCGGTGCTAAATAATTTCATGTATTATCTTGGGCGAGGAATTCCTCACCCAAAATTCAATATGTTGTTGTCACTCTGAGTGTAGCGAAGAGTCTATAATTGCAAATATGAAAGTTTAGATTCTTCGCTACATTCAGAATGACAAAATTAAAAGTTCTTTGGTCTTTGCAATTTTTTGTTAATTCAGACTTCTGATTTAAATATTTGGTAACAATTTATTATTTTTCTTGGATGGTCGGTATAAGTTTTTGATACTCATTTGTTAATTAATGATGAGAAATAATATGAAATCGGAAAAATTTTCCAAAGCAGTGCTGTTTGCATGCTTGTTCTTCTTTTCAGCCTTCAGCCTTTATTCGCAGAAAGTAGCTTTCGTTGCTTCCGATATAATCAGAGATAAATTTCCCGAAGCCAAGCAGGCAGACCAAAGAGTTCGCTCCATGGTTGACGATTGGAAGCGGGAACTCGAAGATATGGACAAAAAAATCGAGGATTTGAAGTTCGAAATCAAAAAGAACAGATTAATCTGGAGCGACGAAGAAAAACGAACCAAAGACAAAGAACTCGAAGATTTGCAGATAACTAAAATGGAATTTGCACGCAGAAAATTTGAAGCAAGCGGCGAATATGATGCTCTTGTTAAAAACATGATGCAGCCAATCGAAGAAAAAATTTATGCCGCTGTTCAGCAAGTTGCCGCCGATGAAGGCTATGACCTAATTTGGGACAAAAGTCTTCAGCCTCTAGCCTACGTTAATTCCAAATATGATTTAACCATCAAAGTTCTGCGTAAACTTGGAGTTGACGTTAAAGCTCTCGAGAAAGAACTTCAGGAGAAAATCGACAAAGACCCCAGAAATCAGAAGAAGGACTCCAAAGCCGCTCCTGCCAAGCGTACAAGAGCAAACGAAACACCTAACAAAGAAATCAAACGTGAAACTGATAAGCCAAAAGGTCAGCCGGGCGTGGTTCCAATTGATAAGAATTTCAATCCGAATCTTAATCCGGGATTTGATCCGACCAAACCTCAGCGAATCGAAATTGACACAACAAGTACACCCGATCCATTAAAGAGTTTTTAAGAAATATCAGGACTGATAAATATGACAATTCACAATAACAGTTTAACAGTCGGAGAAATCGCCGAATTTGTTAATGGAAGGATTGTAGGGGACGAGAAAATCGAAATTTTCAATCTGAATGGCATATCTGAAGCCACAGCCGGCGAGATGACATTCTATTCTGATTCCAAATATGAAAAATTTCTTGAAACCACAACAGCATCTTGTATTTTGGTTCCCGAAGGTATTACTGCCGAACCGAAAGCAAATCAATCCTTTATTGTCGTTGAAAAGCCATATATCAGCTTCGTTAAATTTATAAATTTTCTTGATGCACGAAAAGTAAGAAAAACTTCTTACATCCATCCCACAGCCGTTATTGACGAATCGGCAAAGATTGCCGAATCTGCGTATATAGGTCCATACTGTGTGGTTGGAAAAAATTCTTCAATCGGAGAAAAAACTATTTTAATCTCCAATGTTAATATTTACGATAATGTTAGAATTGGAGATAATTGTCTGATTCATGCCGCTACTTCTTTTTGTTGCGACACTGTCGTAGGGAATAGCTGTCTGATTTTGCCCGGTGCTGTAATCGGCTCGGACGGATTTGGATTTATTGAAAATTCCGATGGTTCTTATACCAAAATCCCTCAAATCGGTAATGTTATTATCGGCAATAATGTTGAAATCGGTGCCAATTCTACAATTGACCGTGCAATGATAGGCAGTACCGTTATCAGCGACGGAGTGAAAATTGACAATCTCGTCCAGATAGCCCATAACTGCAAAATCGGTGAAAACACCGCTATGGCATCACAAGTTGGGATTTCGGGAAGTGCCAGAATCGGCAAAAGGAATAAACTCGGCGGTCAGGTTGGCGTGGCTGGTCATCTCGAGATGGTTGATGATGTTACGCTGTATGCCCGTTCGGGTGTAGCAAAAGGCATAACCGAAAAAGGCATCTATTTCGGTGCTCCCGCAAGACCTCGTCTCCGTGCTTTCAAGATTGAAGCTGCAATTCACACTCTCCCCGACCTTGTGAAAACAGTCAATGATTTAAAAGAAGAATTAGCCAGGTTGAAAAGTGAGATGTAGGTTTCACCCCAACCAAAAAATTAATAAATAAAAAATCCGTGATTCAGAATGCAAACTTCTCTGAATCACGGATTTTTCCTTATAGCTTTACATTTTTGATTGTTACCCAATTTCTCTACGTATTTTTACGTAGAAGATCTACGTAGTTTTTGGTATATTATGCAATGATTTTAATATTATCTTGTTTTGTAAATTAATTGTTTGTAAATTGTAAATGTTGATTCC
>CAZSHX010000117.1:0-7417 GCA_964606895.1 uncultured Hyphomicrobiales bacterium | reverse complement strand
TAGCATCCGACAATAAAATAAAAGGCTGTCTCAGTATTTGGGACAGCCTTTTTTTGTTTTTCATACGTTCTTTTGTACAATTTAAATGGCTCACATAAATAGCTTTTTCACCGTCAACTACTAATAAGACTTTGCCGAAAACCACATTTTCTTAACCCAATTATATCAGTTTTGTTTGGTGTGAATAATTGGAGTTAAATCTTCTAATCTATTTAAACCGGGATACAGACGAAAAACTTTTAACTTGAAAAATATTTCATGTAGCTAACAGTTTACACATTTTTAATAAAGACATTTGAAATTATATTAGAAATCGAAATGGCATCAACTATTCAAGTATTCGGCACTCTAAAATGCAAGGATACGAACAAGGCAATCCGCTTTTTCAAGGAAAGAGGAATTAGGATTCAGTTTGTTGATTTAAACGATAAAGCAATGAGCAAAGGTGAACTCGAAAGCGTTTCCCGAAAAATTCCGTATGAGAAATTAATTGATCGTGAGGGTAAACAATTCAAAAAACGCAATCTGGAGTTCATGGTTTTTGATTTGGAAACTGAATTGCTGAATGACCCCCAATTGCTTATAACTCCCGTAACCCGCTTCGGACAGGAAGCCTCCTGCGGTTTTACTCCAGAAATCTGGAAAAAATGGGCGGAGAAAGCAAAAGTTTAATCGCTGATTTACCTTATTTCGGTATTAAGAGGATTTTTAAAAAAAATATTCTTAAAAATATGTGTTATCCTTTCATCCTAAAAACCTCAATTAAAAAAGTATAATCTCGTTCTCAAGCTCCTTTACTAATTAGTTCATTGAATACAACTTCAAACTTCATTTCCTTTTCTCTCAAATTATTTTCCATTCTTTACGTTATAACTCATTTATAAATTTGAAAATATACAGGAAATTCCATGGTCAAACTTGATACAATTATATCTTTAGCAAAAAGAAGAGGATTCGTTTTTCAATCATCAGAAATTTATGGTGGATTGAATGGTTGCTGGGACTTCGGTCCGCTTGGTGTTGAACTGCTCAGAAATCTTAAAGAAGCATGGTGGAAAGCCATGACTTACCGCGACGATATTGAAGGTATTGATGCCTCCATTCTGATGCATCCCCGTACTTGGGAGGCGTCAGGACATATCACTCAGTTCAGCGACCCAATGATTGACAATAAAACAAGCAAAGCTCGTTACCGTGCCGATAATCTGATTGAGGAATTCATAGAAAAACTTTGCAAAAAGAACAGAACAGACAAAGCAAAAGAACTCGAAGATAGACTTGCAAGTGCAGTGGAGCCTTCGGATTACTATAGAATAATAATGGATTTTGAAATCACTGACCCCGTTTCGGGTTCAACCGACTGGACTGAAGTCCGAAACTTCAATCTGATGTTCAAAACGTTCATAGGTCCCGTTGAAGACAGCAGTAATGTTGTTTATCTTCGTCCGGAATCTGCACAGGGCATATATGTGAATTTCAAAAATGTTATGGAGTCATCCCGCCAGAAAGTACCGTTTGGTATAGCCCAAATCGGGAAGGCATTCAGGAATGAAATCAACACAAAAAACTTTCTTTTCCGCGTGCGTGAATTCGAACAAATGGAAATGCAGTATTTTGTGAAACCGGGTTCCGAATTCGAATGGTATGACTACTGGAAAGAAAAGAGAATGAACTTTTGGATTGAATCAGGCATCCAACCCGAAAATCTGAAATTCAAAGACCACGAAAAACTTGCCCACTATGCCAACAAAGCTGTTGATATTGAATTTATGTTCCCTTGGGGTTGGGGAGAAATTGAAGGAATTCACTCCCGTACTGATTTCGATTTAAGTCGTCATCAGGAATTTTCCGGAAAAAAACTCGAATATGTTGACACAGTTAATCAGGAACGGTTTACTCCTTACGTAGTTGAAACTTCCGGTGGAGTTACCAGAGGACTTATGGCTTTGCTTTGTTCAGCGTATGACGAAGAAGAAGTGCCCGGCGACAAGGAAAAAAGAACAGTAATGCGTTTTGCTCCTCAGCTTGCACCTATTCAGGTGGCAGTGTTTCCACTTGTAAATAAAGATGGAATGCCCGAACTTGCCGAAAATATCTACAAAGACTTGCAGAAGAATTTCAAAGTCCAGTACGATGTTTCCGGTGCAATCGGCAGAAGATACAGAAGGCAGGATGAAATTGGTACTCCATTCTGCGTGACGATTGATGGTCAGTCGCTCGAAGATTCAACAGTAACAATTCGTGAACGTGATTCAATGGCACAGGAAAGAATTTCATACGACAAAATTAAAGAATATATTTTTGAAAAAATCTCATGATAAAAATAATCTCTCTAAAAATAAATAAATATAAATACATTTCCTTGAGCAAAAAGTTAATATTATTATTATTTTTTTTCTCTTTTATCCCGTCTTTTTCCACTTCCGGGTTAAAATCGGAAGATGACCAATATATGAAAATAAATAAGGCTTTCGAGCTTTACGGAGCTGTTTTCCGCCAGCTTGCCGCCTATTATATTGTTGAAGTTGACCCAGAAGATTTGATGACAGAAGGTATCAACGGCATGCTAACTTCGCTGGACCCATATACGAATTACATAAAAGAAAGCGAATCCGACGATATTGATTTTATCACAAATGGTTCTTACAGCGGAATTGGCGTTACGGTTGGAATTATTGACAGTATGCTTACTGTTATTGACATACAGGAAGGTTTTTCTGCCCAAAAACACGGAATTAAAATCGGAGATATAATTTACAAAGCTGATTCCTCCGTTGTAATTAACAAAACCAATGACGAACTGAAGGAATTCACAAGGGGAGCCCCTGGAACAAAAGTAAAAATAACGGTTTTGCGAAATTTCAATCATGATACTCTTGCTTATGATGTACCACGCGAAGAAATAAAAGTTAAGAATATTTTCTACAGCGGTTTTGTTAATGATTCAATTGCTTATATCCGCTTACTCAGATTCACACGTACTTCTGCTCAGGAAGTCAGATCAGCTTTAGCCGAACTTCGCCGTCTGAAAAAACCTGCAGGATTAATTCTTGATTTAAGGGATAATCCGGGAGGATTGCTTGAATCGGCTGTTGAAATTTGCGAAATGTTTGTTCCCGAAAATAGTCCGATTGTAACAACTCGCGGTAGGATTAAATCTGATGAGAGATTATATAAATCCTCAATTAAACCATTTGAGCCTGATTTACCACTTGCTATCCTGATTGACGGAGGAAGTGCAAGTGCTAGCGAAATAGTTGCAGGAGCTATTCAGGATTTGGATAGAGGAGTGATCATTGGCGAACGGTCCTTTGGAAAAGGATTGGTTCAATCTGTTTTTGATTTGCCTTTCAACAGCAATCTGAAAGTTACTACTGCAAAATACTATACACCATCAGGCAGATGCATTCAAAGACTTAATTATTCTTTGAACAGCAACAAGAAAAAGGGATTGAATATTCATCACGATTCGACATATTTTACTTTGCACAAAAGACCTGTGATTGAATCAAATGGGATTTTACCTGATTCTGCAATAAAGAATGATATTTTGTCTGATTTTGTTTCTGAGCTAATTAACAAATCATATATTTTCAAATTCGGAACTTATTATACTTCAAATCATGACACTATTCCTGATGAATTCGATGTTGACGATAAAATATTAAATCAATTCAACGAGTGGTTGGGAAATTCCGGATATGAATATAAATCTAAACTTAATAAACAACTGGATTCAATAGTCAGTACTGCTGAAAATGAAAACCTGACAAGTAAGACTTTGCTGGACTTGTCCTTATTAACTGAAAAAATCAGGAAACAGCAAGTTGCACCGATTAAAAAATACAATGAATCTCTATCCAAATATATTGCGATTGAAATCCTAAAAAGATATAAAAATGATGATGTAGTCTATCGGAAATATCTCGAAAATGATTGGTATATTCAGGGAGCAGTTGATTTGCTTCATACCAATTGTTATAATCGGATTTTATCACCAAAAGAACATTAATTTTAAATATAAAAAATGGCTTATACTATGAAGAAAAATTTATTTTTATCGGTTTCAAAAAGTATTGTGTTCATAACAGTTTTTATTTCGGTATTTGGTATTGCACTGTCAAAAGAAAAAAGAGCAATGACTGTGGATGATGTGATGAAATTCAAATCCATTGCAGGAGCATCTATCTCCGATAACGGAAAATGGATTGCATATTCTGCCGTACCGGACAGGGGTGACCCCGAAGCATTTTTCAAGGCTACTGACAGAGATACAAGTTTCAGCGTCAAATTAGGAGAGAGACCGCAGTTTTCGAAAAACTCTTTTTGGGCAGTTATGTCACTAAAACCTAAGGGAACAGAATTTGAAAATGCTGAGAAAGATAAACCTAAATCAAGTATGGCTATTATTAATTTGCAAACCGGTGAGATAAACAAATTTGAAAATATCAAGTCTTTCAAATTTTCAGAAGATTCAAAATGGTTAGTTTATCAAATAAATTCTGAAACTCAAAAGGCTAAAGAAGGCAAAGACCAGCCTAAAAACAGGATTGCAGGAAGTGATTTGGTTCTGCGTCAACTTGAGACTTCTTCGGAGCTTAATCTTCAGAATGTAACCGAATTTGAATTTGATTCACTCTCGCAATACCTTACTTACATTGTTGCCGAGCCAAACGCCAAGAAAAATGGTATATTCAGCATTGACCTTAAAGGCGGAGCAATTCTTCCAATAAAAATATCCGGAAAAGAAAATACTCAATATTCAAATATCAGATGGACAACCCGTGCCGGAAGATTAGCCTTTATTTCAGGAAAAGAAAAAAAAGATGGCGACCCCGATTCGTGCATTGTTAATATTTGGGATAACCTTACCAAAGAAATGGTGACCGCAGTTTCAAAAGATAAAATTCCTGAAGGGTGGTTTGTTCCATTTAAAAATTCTTTATCATGGACTAAAGACGGCAAAAGGCTTTTCTTCGGATTCAAACCTCTTAGAGATACAGTTTCAAAAGACGATAAGGTTACTTTCAATGATTCTACCTATACTGATGTTAACACTATATTGAAAAAAACCGAGCTTGACCTTTGGCATTGGAATGATTCCAGAATAAAAACAAACAGAAAAAACTGGTGGAGTAGTAATAAAGACAGCATTTTCCGTTCTGTTTACAGTATTGATACAAAAAATGTTATACAGCTTTCAAACGAACAATTAGCAGATATTGTACTTACCGAAAGTGCAAATTATACTATTGGTTTTGACCAGTCAAAATATCTGAAAGCAGTTACCTGGGATAATGATTTTGCAGATATATATCTGATAAATTTAATAACCGGAGCAAAAAAACTTATTGCAGAAAAAGTTCCTGAAGGTGCCCACTTGTCTCCCAAGGGAAAGTTTGCAGTCTATTATAAAAACAAGGATTGGTTCCAATATAACTGCGAATCTGATACTACTTATAACCTTACGAAACGAGTGGGTGTTCCTTTTCATGATGTTGATTACGACGAACCTGCTGACCCGCCCTCCTATGGATTTGGCGGATGGCTTGAAAATGAATCCGCTGTTATAATTTATGATAAATATGATATCTGGAAATTCCATACGAATAATCATGATAGCTATTTGAACCAAACCGGAGCTGAAGGAAGAGAGAGCAAAGTAGTATTCAGACTCTATAATCTTGAACCGGAAAAAGAATACTATTCACAAACCGGAAGCTATTTGACAAGAGCTTTCAGTGAAAAAACAAAGGAGATTGGAATATTCGAATTGAATTTTGACATTCTTGGAACTCAAAGCATTCTTTTCGAAAAAAAAAGGTATAACATACTTGATAAATCAAAAAATGGATTGTATCTATTTACAAAAGAAAGTTACGAAGAATTTCCTGACCTATGGGTTGCTTATGATTCAACATTTAAGAACATCAAGAAATTTACTGACGTAAATCCTGTTATGAGTGAGTTAAATTTTGGAACTGCTGAACTGATAGAATGGACAAATTTCGAAAAGGATACGCTTCAAGGATATTTCATTAAACCGGATAATTTTGATCCTAATAAAAAATATCCTTTACTTGTATATTACTATGACAGATTCTCGCAAATGATGTACAATTTCTTTCAACCGAGAATGAACCACAGACCTTGCTATCCGCTATATACAGGTGATGGATACATTGTCTTTATGCCCGATATAAAGTATAAAATCGGAAGCCCCGGACCATCAGCAATCAGTTGTGTTGTTTCAGGCGTTAGAAAACTTGCTTCCAAGGGTTTTATTGATACAAACGCTATAGCTATTCAAGGACATTCATGGGGAGGCTACCAGACAGCATACATGATAACTCAGACTACATTATTTGCCGCTGCATGTGCAGGTGCTCCCGTTGGTAATATGACAAGTGCCTACAGCGGAATACGCCTTGAATCAGGTTTGGCAAGACAGATGCAATATGAAAAACAGCAAAGCAGAATTGGTGGAAATTTATGGGATTCTCTTAGCAGTTACATCAATAATTCGCCGGTATTTCAGGCTAAAGGAACGAAAACTCCATTTTTGATAATGTTTGGCGACGAAGACAATGCAGTGCCGTGGCAGCAGGGTATTGAGCTATATATGGCATATAGAAGACTCAACAAGGAATGTTATATGCTTCAGTACAGAAATGAACCTCATATTCCCAGAAAATATCAGAATAAGCTGGATTATTCAATTCGTATGAAGGAATTTTTTGACCACTATTGTCTCAAAAAGCCTGCTCCTGAATGGATGACTTCAGGAATAGAATACAGGGGCAAATAGGACTTATTCGAAAATTTTGCACTTAGAATACTATTTTTCTCACAGGTGAAATTCTGTGCAAAATTTTGCTGTAAATAATTCAAAAAAAAGTGTTAAATTGTAATTCTTATTTTTTACAAAATAAGAAATGCACCCGTAGCTCAATTGGATAGAGCGTCTGACTACGGATCAGGAGGTTGTGAGTTCGAGTCTCTCCGGGTGTACGGAATGAAAAACCCTCTAATGTCAATGACTTAGAGGGTTTTTTAATGCCAAAAACTATTTAAAAAACACCAACAAATTGCTCGTTTTTGACTGTAATTGAATGGTTTTAAAATCGAATTTGGTCAATATATGGTCACAAGATTTCATGAAAGAATCCTTACCCAAACACATTGATGCTTCTACTGTTCTCAGCATAATTCTCTCGGTTTACCTCTTCGGTGATTTTTCTGCCGTTCAAATTAATAACTCCTGAGCGATAAACTGCCGAAATTACATCATCAAGTTTAGAAAGATTATTTAGCTTCGTGCTGATCTCTTCGAATCTTATCAGACTGGAGTTCATATAACTGCTTACTTCATCTGTATTCAAAAAGTTGGTTGGATTTGAATTATCGAAGAAATTCA
>CAZSHX010000116.1:0-7712 GCA_964606895.1 uncultured Hyphomicrobiales bacterium | reverse complement strand
TTATGATCCTTATAAATTATATAGTAAGGTTTATAATGAATCATAACACTAGATTTAATATTTATCCCAAAAATTACAATCCTCAATTTATTATAAGGTTTTCTTTCCGGCACCACCGTCAACCGAAATCACTTCCCCTGTGATATAATCGGCTGTCGGCATGCAAAGAAATGCGGCAAGTCCAGCTATATCTTCGGGTTTACCGATTTTTCCCAAAGGAGTTCGGTCGAGAATTCTTGCTAAACCGACAGGATTATCTAAAACAGGTTGAGTTAACGGCGTTTTAATGTACCATGGCTCAATTGCATTTACTCTGATTCCGTCTTCTGCCCATTCGACAGCAAGATAGCGAGTAAGCTGGGCAATAGCCGCTTTCGTTACAGCATATATTGAACCTGTGCTGACAATTCTTGAACCCGCAATTGAACCGATATTTACTATTGATGAATCTTGAGAAGCTTTTAGTAATGGATAAAAGAGTTTTGAAAGATGAAAAATGGAATTGTAATTAGTTTCAAAAAGGAAAGAAAATTCTTCATCCGAATAGTCCATCGTTTTCTTTCGGATGTTCGTTCCGGCATTATTGACCAAAATATCGAGTTTACCCCAAAGTGAATTTATCGTCTCGAAAATCAGCTTTCTGTCGGAATCAATCGAAACATCAGCTTTCAAGCCTTGGCATTTGTATCCGTCAGCTTTCCATAAAGAAAGATGTTCATCAATATCTTTTATATTCCTTGAGATTACAAAAATCTCAGCACCGAGAGCCAGAAATTCATTCGCTATTGCTACACCGATTCCTTTGGTTCCGCCGGTGATTAATGCTTTTTTTCCTTCAAGTGTCCATCTTTTATTCATATTTTTTCAATTATTGTTGTTTTTTAAAAATTTTGTAGGAACAATTTACAAAATATTCTTAATTTGGTATAATTATTTTGAAAAAAAAATTGAAAGCAATTAAATGAAAATACTTTTAGCGATTCTAAGCATTACTTTGATGATTTCCTGCTCAAAGTGGAGCAATGACAAAGACAAATTTGTTGATACTTACAAAGATTTGCTGATTGCCAGAATGAAGACAACCGATTCAATTTCAGCAAACAAGCTGGTTGAGAAGGTTTATCAAAAGCATGGTTTCACAAAAGAGAGCTTCAAAGAAGAGTATTTTAAATATGCAAAAGACCACAAGGAGTTCATGGCTATTCTGGATACAGCCAGAACCAGAGCTCAAAGAGAAATTACAGCCCTCAGCAAAAACAAATTCAAGCTAAAAGAAGATTAACCGAATTTGTTTCGAATTGCAATTTTTTGACCTGATTAAATTATTTCAGGAATGAAGCAATCAGCCCACCGGTAAAAAATGCTATCATCCACCAAGCATAAGCGAATCTGGTGTACAGATGAAGATTTTTAGGGACAGGTGCAAGGTCTCCGACTTTTAGTTTGAGTTTCCAAATAAGAATTGTATCAATAAGCATACCTGCAAGAGCAGTATATCCGATAATACCGTGAACGGTCAAACCTTTGTTTTTTGAACCTAAAATCATCAGTATTGTTGCAGTAATGTCAAGTAATACTCCTAATGTCAGGAAGGTAGATACTGTCAAGTTCAAAGCACGATGTTTCTGTTCTTTGAGAATAGCAAAGGAGTAGGAAATTAAAGCCATAGTTACAACAAAAGTACCTGCCATTAAAGTTGGATTCATCATTATCTCCAAAAGTTTAATATTAACTAAATATATATTTAAAAAAAACAAAAATAAGGATTAATCTCGATTAATTTAAGTAAAATTTTTAGTTTGTAAAAAAAATGTGAGAGAACATTTACAAAAAGAATTTTTTTTTTCATTATAAAATAATTAAATATTTAATCGTCTTTGAATAAGACAAATTCATCCGATTCAAATAAAATATGGAGGAAACAATGATAAACTACTTAGACATGCTGATGAACGACCACGCTTTGATTGAAAAAGCACTCGTTCTTTTAGAAAGAGAAGCTGAAAAGCACCACAACCTGAATGTGAAGATTGCTTCTTCACTGCTCGATTTTCTTTGGGAATATGGCGACCTTTGCCACAATGCAAAAGAAGAAAAAGTATATTTCCCGATGTTGCTCCAAAAAGGTTTGCCGCCTCAGGGTCCAATCGGCGTGATGCTTCAGGAACACATTGACGAAAGAAAATATATCAATATTCTCAAAGGATTATTATCCGCTAAGGAAGAAACCGGTAAGCTCCCTGCTGAATTCCATTCATCGCTTGCTACTTACTGCGAGTTAACAAAAGGACACATCTGGAAAGAAAACGATATTCTTTATCCGATGGGCAAAAGAATGATAGATAGTGCCGATGATGAAAATTTACGTGAAGCTTTCCTGCAGATTGAGAAAGAAACTGCCGGCGAAGGCTCATACATCAGATACGTAACTCTTTTGAATGCTATCGAAAGACAGACCGGCGAGAAAATCAATCTGCTTTCATCTGTGGCTACAGATGTTATAACAAATATGCTCGATGTTCTGCCTGTTGAAATCTCATTTGTTGATGTTGACGACAGAGTCCGTTATTTTAACAAGTTGGAAGAAAAGAAAATTTTCCCGCGTACATTATCGGTAATCGGTAGGACAGTTCAGCAGTGCCACCCGCAGAAAAGCGTTCATCTGGTCAACAAAATACTTGAAGAAATGAAAGCCGGAACTCGCAATGACGCTTCATTCTGGATTAATTTCGATTCGATGTTTGTTCATATTTCGTATTTTGCTGTAAGGGACGAACTCGGAAACTATCAGGGCTGTGTTGAAATGGTTCAGGACATCAAACCCTACCGCGACATTGAGGGCGAAAAAAGACTTTTAGATTAAAATATTAAAATCAAACTCATCCGATGATTTTAATTCATCGGATGAGTTGACCATTCTTTCTCCTCAAATTTCATTCAAAACCTAATCAACCAAAAAGTCAAATATTGAATGAATCATTCATTTCCAAAATGACTTTTCAAATTCGTATAAACTTTTTCATTCAGGATTTCTAAGATTGCTTCTTTGGGTGCATTTTTGATGTTCTCTACCGAGCCGAATTTGATTAACAGACTTTGTGCTGATTTTTCACCGATACCTTTTATTTCGGTTAGTTCGGTTTGCAAAGTACGCTTTTCTCTAAGTTTGCGATGGTAAGTAATCGCAAAGCGGTGGGCTTCGTCCCGTAACTGCTGAATCATCCTCAAACTGCTTGAAGTTCTTGGAAGCATGAAGGATTCAGAATTATCGGGAAAAAATATTTCTTCAAGCCTTTTGGCAAGACCGATAATATTGATTTTTCCAAAAAGCCCAAGTTCTTTCAGAACCTCCACAGCCGAAGAAAGCTGTCCTTTTCCGCCGTCAACCACAATGAGGTCGGGCAGTGGCTGATTCTCTGCAATAACCCTTGAATATCTTCGGAAAATCACCTCCCGCATTGCGGCAAAGTCATCGTTGCCCTCAACCGTTCGGTTTTTGAACTTACGGTATTCCGATTTCTTGGGTTTTCCTTCAACAAAAACTACCATCGAGGAAACGAGTTCACTACCCTGAATGTGCGAATTGTCGAAGCAATCAATTCTGAACGGTGGTTTTTCGAGCCTCAAATCTCTTTGCAGGGAAAGAAGGGTTTTCGGAATTGTCTGCTCTTTTTTGGAAATTGCAAGATTATACTCACGGATTTGGAATTCTGCATTAGTTGTTGCCATATTGACAATTTTCTTTTTGTCTCCAAGCTTAGGAACCAGCAGTTCTACGGTTTTAGCCCTTTTCTTTTTCAGCCAGTCCAACAAGAATTCAGGTTGTTCGGGTTCGCATGGCAAAAGGATTTCTCTTGGAACAAATTCAGTTTCAAGATACCATTTTTCAAGTGCATTTTGAATGATTTCTGCATCTGATAGTCCGATAGAATTTGTTATGATATAGTGCCTTTTGCCGATAAGTTTACCGTCACGAACTTTGAAAACCAGCGGGCAGGCAATATCGTCAATTCTGGCTAAACCAAATATATCGCGGTCTATCGGTTCAGTCGAAACAATTTTTTGGGTTGAAGTATAGTCTCGCAACAGCATTAATCTGGCTTTGAAAACGGCGGCTTCCTCGAATTTCATTTCTTCTGATAATCTCTGCATTTCGTTTTCGAATTGCTTTTCGAGTTCTGAGGTTTTGCCATTTATTATTTGAATTGAACGTTTAATATTTTCATTGTAAGCATCTTTTAAAATATAGGCTTCGCATGGTCCGTCACATTTTTGAATGTGATAGTCCAGGCAGATTTTGAATTTCTTTTTTTGAATACTATCTTCTGTAAGTTTCAAATCACAGCTTCGCAAGTGAAACAAAGTTCTGATAAGTTGAAGAAGATGTTTCAAATGCCTGATTTCGGTTATGGGACCGAAATACTTCGACCCGTCACGAATAATTTTTCTGGTATAGAAAATTTTTGGAAAGTCCTCATTTGTGATTCGTATGTATGGATAAGATTTGTCGTCACGAAGAAGAATATTGTACCGCGGCTTAAACTTTTTGATTAAAGTATCTTCCAGAATTAGTGCTTCAGCTTCCGAATCGGTGACAATAACTTCTAAATCGGCAATTTTCCTTACGAGTGCCTTAGTTTTGGCATCAACAGGCCTTCCGGTCTGAAAATAAGAACGGACTCGATTGCGGAGGTTAATAGCCTTTCCGACATAAATCACCTTACCGACGATATTTTTAAATTGATAACAGCCGGCATTTTTTGGTAATGACGAAAGTTTTTGCTTCAGTTCGATTGAAAAGTCAACCTCGGCAAAATCTTCACCCACTTGAATTATTTCTATGTTTTCTGTTGTTTGCATAATATTTTTTGTAAATCGTTTTCAAGTTACCAATATTTGACGAAAAAAACGAATTATTTTAAACGAAAAGAGCTTTGGAATGCAATTTGATAGAAAATTTTATTGAATGTGAATATTTATTTGCATTTTTAATGGAATATTTGCTATATTTTGTTTCGATGAATATAAAAAAATATAAAAACTTGATTTGAAAATAATAACATTAACAAATTACAATTATGAAAAAACCTTCTTTATTTAAAAGAGCACGCTATCAGTTTGACAATCTGATGGCAAAAGGCACATTTGCACCAATAATGCTTTTGTTTGTCTTGTCCTTATTAGTTGTTCTTGGAATTGCATTTGCTGTCTGGATAACAGGTGCTGTGCCTCAAACAGACTTACAAGTGCTTGGTTTGAGAAGTAAGCAGAGTGTTAGTTTTTTTGATATGCTCTGGATTACTATTCTTAGAACACTCGACGGAGGCGTAATCTCGAACGACCCCGTCAATGCAAGGTATTTGTTCTTTATGCTACTTGCTACAGGTGCCGGAATCATCTTCATGAGCATCTTTATTGGTATTGTCAGTAGTGGCGTTATCGAAAAAGTTCATGAACTCAGAAAAGGTCGTTCTTTCGTAGTTGAGAAAAACCATACAGTTATTCTCGGGTGGTCTTTTCAGGTATTCCAGATTATTTCTGAGTTAGTCATTGCAAACGAAAATCAGAAGAATCCCTGCATTGCTATTTTAGCCGACAAAGATAAAGCCGAAATGGACGACGAAATCAGAGCAAAGGTCTATGACACACAAAATACAAAAATTATTTGCAGAACCGGTAATCCAATTGATTTAAGGGATTTGGAAATAATCAATCTGCACGAGGCACGTTCGATTATTGTTCTTGCCCCCGACGACGACGAACCGGATTCAGCAGTTATTAAAACCATCCTTGCTATTACAAATAATCCGAACAGAAAACCTGCTCCTCATAAGTATCATATTGTTGCTGAAATTCGTCATACTCGTAACGTACCAATAGCCGAAATTGCAGGTCGTGACGAAGTTCAGCTTGTCATTTTTGATTATCTGATTTCCAGAATCACAGCCCAAACCTGCCGTCAGCCCGGGTTGTCTGTCGTATTTACAGAGTTGCTGGATTTCAGCGGAGATGAGATATATTTCCAGGATGAACCGAAATTATACGGAAAAACTTTTGTTGAGGCTATGTTTGCCTACGAAAATTCCGGCATCATCGGTATAAGAAGAAAAGATGGAAGAATTTTTCTCAAACCTCCTATGAATACTAAGATTGAGGATGGAGACAAAGTAATCGCAGTTTCTGAGGATGACGATACAATCATTACTTCCGGTATGTCTGATTACAGCATTGACTCGGGTGCCATCCGGCGTGCCCCAAAATATGTACCCCCCAAACCCGAAAACACATTAATCCTCGGCTGGAACAGAAGAGCCTCTCTTATTGTTAATGAACTGGATAATTATGTTTGGCCCGGTTCTAAAATTACAGTTGTTGCTGAAACCCCAAATGCCGAAAAGGAACTTTCTATTCATTGTGCCGACCTGTCGCATCAGACTGTGACCTTCTGGCTTGGAGATACCACAAACCGAAAGATTCTTGATGATTTGAACATCGAACAGTTCAACCATATTATTGTTCTAAGCCAAACCGACCTTATTGATATACAGTCAACTGATGCCAAAACACTTAGTACCTTGCTTCACTTACGCGACATAGCTGACCGGAAAGGGCATGCTTTTTCGATCGTCAGCGAAATGCTCGACGACAGAAACCGCGAACTTGCAGAAATTACTCATACCGACGATTTCATCGTTAGTGTTAAGTTAGACAGTTTGATGCTTTCGCAGATTTCGGAAAATAAAGAATTGAAAACGGTATTTGAGCTTTTGTTCAGTGCCGGAGGACCTTCAATTTATATTAAGCCTGCCGAATATTATATTGAGCTTGGCAGACCGGTAAACTTCTATACCGTTATGGAATCAGCCCGTCAGCAAAATCAGATAGCAATCGGTTATAAACTCCATGAGGCAAAACCACGATATGAAGGGACTTTACTTTCTCATGGAGTTAAAGTGAACCCTGTTAAATCCAATCAGTTATTTTTTGCTGAAGGAGATAAAATAATTGTACTTTCGGACGAAGAACAATTAGGGTAGAATTAATTTTCCACCAACATACTAAGTGAAACGAAGAATTCAGTATAATTTGATAACCGGATTCTTCGTTTGAGTTAATTTTCGAAGGACGCTTTTCTTACCAATTCCCAAATTGCATCTTTTATTAGTTTTTTTTTAATGCAATGCAATTTCCATCTAACCTATTGATATTATTTCAAATAACGAATTTTGAGCCGTTGCATCTTTGAATGCAAAATGATGCAAAGATGCAATTTTTGGTTGTTTTGCATTATTCTGATTCCCAGAGGGAATGAATATTTGTTACACATCGAACCTCACAAGATTCCTTAACCCCATCGGGGTTAAATATAAAAGCGACGGCAGATGCTCGTTTTATATGCTATCACTACGTGATAGAAAGACATAGGGGCATTTCGCAGTTACAAACATTATTTCGCTACGCGAAATTGGAATTTCCTTCATTTCCCAAATTGCATTGCATCTTCAAAATAATTATGCAAAAGATGTAATTGTTTTTCATCTAACCTATTGATATTCTTTCAAATAACGATTTTTTAGAAGTTGCATCTTTGACTGCAAAAAGATGCAAAGATGCAATTTTTGGTTATTTTTTATTCTTCTGATTCCCGTAGGGAATGAATATTTGTAACACATCGTCCCCACTCCCCAAGATTCCTTAACCCCATCGGGGTT
>CAZSHX010000115.1:0-7913 GCA_964606895.1 uncultured Hyphomicrobiales bacterium | reverse complement strand
TAATTGAAAAAAGTGAAAATAAATATTTTCAACATGTTTGATTTAAATGTGCCGTATGGCACAAAAGCTCGGTAGAAATGGGGTTTACAAAATCTCAACACTAATTCTAAAAGATTAATCAATATCACCTCATGAAGAATAGATTCTTCACTTCGTTCAGAATGACAGATGCATGCAAATAGGAATTGATTCCCGTTTGATTGGGAATGACAAAAACAAAGAAGGGCAATAACACATGCTTGTCTGATTTGGAATATAATGAAATATCAATTTAATCGTATATTAATATTAACTTAAAAGGAAAAAATCATGAAACCATATTTTACGGCACTTATTGAAAAAGAAGGCGACATGTATGTTGCATTATGTCCTGAGATTGATGTAGCAAGCCAGGGACATTCCGTTGAAGAGGCTAAAAGCAATTTAAAGGAAGCTGTTGAGTTATTCTTTGAATTTGCATCTGATTCTGAAATTCAAAGCCGATTGCATTACGATGTTTACATTTCTCCACTGGAGGTTAATCTTGGGAAAACTGCGTATTCTATCGGGTAGAGAAATTTGCATAATTCTTTCTCAGAACGGCTTTTTGGAAATCAGACAAAAAGGTAGTCATATTGTTATGCAAAAGCATACTAAGGATTCTACCATTACGATACCTGTTCCAAATCATTCTGAGTTAAAAATAGGAACTTTACAATCAATAATCCGTCAATCAGGTCTTACAAAATCACTTTTTCTAACAAAATAAATTCATCAAGGAATAAATCCATTGGAAGAAGGAATCCAAAATTTCGCATGAGGATAAGATTTCCAGTTTCACGGGTATGTCAATTTTAATTAGATTCTTCACTTCGCTCAGAATGACAGATGCATGGAAATAGGAATTGATTCCCGTTTGATTGGGAATGACAATTTGGGTCTGGATTCTTCACTTTGTTCAGAATAACAATAGAACATAAGTTCTCCTATTTAATATATTTCTCCAATGTTTTTTCCAGATTAGCTCCGCGAAGTTCAACCTCCATTGCTATAATTTTTCCGTTAGGGTCAATCAGCACAGGGCGAGGAATACCCATCACTTCAAAGGCTTCTCCTATTTCACTTCCAAACTGTCCTTCAATGAAAGCATTGTCCCAAGGCATTTTCCATTTTTTTCCACGGAACTTGGTAACTGTTTCAGGTTTATCATCGAAAGAAATACTGAAAATCGTAAAGTTTTTATCTTTGTATTTTTCATAAACATTATGCAGATTGGGCAGTTCACCGAGACAGGGACCGCACCAAGTAGCCCAAATATCAATTAAAACATACCTTCCTTTGAAATATGCCGGACTGTAAACAACATTAGAGTCGTCCAGAGACTTTAGGCTGAATTTCGGCACTTGTTTTCCAACTTCGACAGCTTTGTTATCAGAATATTCTTTTTTAGCGGCTGATGCATACCAAGTTTTGGGATAATCCTTCAATAGCAGGTCATAAAATATCATTTTTGCATCTTTCATTTTTTTCTCAGATGCTAACTTGACTGCTTCATACAAAGCACCTGAATATTTCTCCGAAGTATCTTTGATTATACTCTTGATAAATCCGGCTGTTTTGTAGTTCTGAACCAGCTTAATAGCGGCAACTTGATTATTAACAGAATTTTTAGGATATTCGGGAAGTAAAGAGGATGCAGATTCCACATATTTTTCTGTTTTGCCACTGCCAAGCACATCAAAAATTGTTGGCAGACCGGAATAATTTTGTTGCCAACTTTCGTCGTCCGGCGGAATTGAATTAATCATATTCATCAATATTTCTTTGTCCACAGAATTAGAATTTCCAAGAAAATCAATTGACATATTTGCAATATTCAAATAATAAAAATAAATAAATTTCTGAAGTCGTTTATTCTCGGTATTGATTAACATTGACTTAATTTTACCTAACGAACCAACACCATTAGCGACGGCAAAGGCATCTTTAAGCTCGATAGGTTTCTTATCTGTGTATAATTTTCTTGCGGTTGCAAGTAGATTTTGCTTAGCATCGGCTAAAGTATTTTGTGCTATTAAATATTCAGCTATTTGAGGGTCTTTTGATGTGATTACTGCGGAAGGATTGTCCGTTCTAAAATCCGAGGGGTTAAAAGCAATTCTGACTCTTTTATCTTTGCTCACTATTGCAGAACGATAATCGCCTCCTCCGTCATAAACGAAAAAACTCGCTTGTTTGCCGTTAACACTTCTGAGTTCAGGAGTTGTGAATGGACCTAAAATCTGGTAAAGCAAAGTATCGCCTGTTTTTTCAATATCTAAGGAATATATACCATCGGCTTGTTTGAGAAGTGGAATTCCGGCTTCGAAATTATAATCATTAAAATTGCCGATAACCTTCACTTCAGAAAAATCAGGATTAATGTTATTTGGCGAGAGTTTGACATCCAGTTGAATAACCTCATCATCCGGCAAAGTATAAATTTGTACATTTGATGCTTTGTGGTCAACCCCTGAAAAAGAAAGATTGAGAGTCGGTTTCAACTCCATTGTGAAATTGAAATTGCCATCGGCATCAACAGATTCAGAAATACTTCTGCGGTTATCACTTCCGTAATGAACATGACCCATTTTCAAAGCTTTGCCGTCAAACCCAAGCAAAGAACCCTTCACGGTTATTGTTTTTGCCGAGAACATCAATGCAGGAACAAGGAAAATCATAATAATCAAAACAGCATATTTTTTCATACATCTCTCCAAAATGACTAAAAAATCATAAAACTGAAAAGTGAAAAAAATATTTTATATTTAGAGAATGGGAGGAGAAAGAAATGATAAAAAAAAACGATTTTATGGATATTTAGTTTTCGGTTCTAAAAATTGTAATTGTTGGTGATTAGTTGGAGGATAAATTATTTTAGGAATATTGATTGGATGATAATTGAGAATTAGAGCTTCTGTCATAGCATTACGATGGTTTTCGGTAGCCCCCAAATGATAAAAATGTTCTTTAGTAAGTATATTATTCTTATTATATTTTTCCAATTCATCATTGTTTCTATACTTATTACTATGCCATGTTGATAATATATGTTTCCCTTGGACAACATTTAGTAAATCGAACAAGTCCTTTTCATCTTTTTCATTCCATGAATCAAAATAATCAACATGACGACCAAAATAAGGAGGGTCACAATAAATTAAATCGGAACTTTTGGTATTTGCTAAAGTTAAGCGAAAATCCTGACAAATAAACTCCCAGTTCAAAATTTTTACTACTTTATGAATATAATCTATTTGGTTTATGATTTTTGTAATGTATGCCTTTGCAAATCTATTTGGTTTATGACCATAAGGGACATTAAATTTCCCTTTGCTGTTAAATCGAATCATTCCGTTAAAACACGACCGATTCAGAAACAAAAAATCCAAAGACTTAAAATCATGGTTAAATCTTGCTCTAACTTCATTATAATATTCTTGTCCAAGTTTTGATAATTTCTCACCTTCCGTCTCAAGAAAATTTTTTGCTATTGAAGGAGTAATTTTTTCTTCTTTTATTGAATTATAAAAGTTAATCAAATGCGGATTTGTGTCGGCAAAAATGGCATTCTGGGGACGAACATTGAAACCTACTACACCGGAACCCATAAAAGGCTCAATCCATCTTGAATATTTTAATTCAGTAAGATTTTCTTTAATCCAAGAAACAAGTTTTGTTTTAATCCCTTGGCATTTTATTGGAGGTACAAATATTTTCATTACTACTTAACCTTTTTTGCCCTATCATTAATTTTGTCGGGACTAATACCCTTGAAGATGAGAAAGTCCTTTAGATTCTTAATTTTTTTCTCTTTGTTTTCATCATCAGTTATTGTGATTTTCCCATAATTCATCCAATAATCATCGAATATTTTTTCTCCAAGATGCTTGAACATGCCATTCCCGGTAATAATATCCTCGATTTTAGTGATACTTCCAATATTGGCGGTATTACCGGAACCACTTCTTTCACTTGCAATTTCCCACTTTTCACTTACAAAAAATTCGAAATCTTTAATTACTGAAACTATCGATTTCAGCTTTTCGACAGAATATATTTTGGTTTCATCAATATTTTCATGGGCATTTCTGGAATAAATTATTCCAAGACAAAAATGACCTTGATATTCATTATAGGGAAATTGAATATTTTTCTTGCTTGTTCTGTTAGAAAAATATTCTCCATGTGAGCCAAGTGTAAATCCGTTGCAATATTCCGGATTATTAGCTAATCGGTAAGTTGTTTTAAAATCAACTGCAAATTTGATTGTTTCATCTTCATTTTTCACAAAAGAAATATCCGGATAATAATTCTGATGGTCAGCTAAAACAATTTTATAATTATTTTCAGAAGCAAATTTTAAGATTAGAGGAAAAATATGAATTTCCAATATCTTAGAAACGATTTTTGTATCAGCAGAAATTGTGTATATGTTTTTAAAAATATCAATAAAGCCCTTAATATTCCAATCGTTCGATTCTGTTGAAACGTGAGATTTCAGACTTTGAACGAATTCTGATAATTTTTTTCTGAATATTTCTTTTTCAGATTCTTTATCAATTTGTAATTTACTTGATTTCATCAGTTTTTCCATAGTTTTAAAATACATTACTACAAATTTAATCTTTTTCTATCAAACCTTGAATAACAATTTCCCATTTCCCTAATCCTTAAAAGTGATTGAAGCAAATGTTCTTTGTAAACCTTTGTGATATTTAACTTTGGGATATCCGAAAATAACGAACAACCCTTCTCGGCTGGCAAACTTAATTCCTTGCTGTTCCCTGAACTTTTTGGCTTTCTTTCCGCTTTGAATAAATGGGTGAACACCGCCAAGCATACAGGTCCCCAATCCGAGAGTTTCAGCGGCAGTCATTGCATAAGTTGCGGCAATAATCGGGTCGGCTGGGTCGGTGTAGGGCGAACCATAGAAATACATTGCTAATGGTGCATCATAGTTTACAAGGTTGATGTCTTTTGCCATACTATCGGTATAGATATTAAACAAGGGCTTTATGAATCCTCTGAACATTTCGTCATTTGCTTTTCCCCAAAACGGTCTCATCAAAGCCAAAAACCAATTTGAAACGAACCATTTCATTCCATCAAGAAATTTGCAATAATCTTTGGCAAAAGCAAGAACTTTTTCCTTGGTATCGAAAATCAGAACATTGACATCTGAAGGCGGCAATCCCATCGGTGCAGTTTGAGCGGCAGTCAAAATTTGCTGAATAATTTCGGGTTCGACGGATTTGTCCTTGAATTCCCTCAAACTTCTTCGCCGCATGAAAAGGCTCATAAGTTGTTCGTAGGAAGCATTGCTTTCCTTCGGTGGTAAATCAAATAAATCAGCCGGTGACAGATATCTGCCGTGAATTTCAATTGCACCGTTAGGGCAAATCGCCATACAGTGTCCGCATCCCATACATCCGAATAATGCATGGTCTGAAATTGAAACCTTTTTATTAACTAATTCTAAACTGAAATCTTTGCAAACTGAAACACATACTCCGCATCCCCTGCATAACTCATTGTTGAGTTTAATTTCTGCTTTTACTTTTGTTCTTGATGTTGGAATCGCCATAAATTTCTCCGATAATCTAAACCTAAAAATACAAATTAATGAAATTTTGTAATAAGCCAAAAATGTAAATCAGTAAATATTTAAAATTCTTCATACTTATGAATTAGTAAAAATAAATCCTTTGAAAAAACTCAATAAATATTTAATTTTGTTATTCAAAATGGATATTTCAAAAATAATATCGAAACTTCAAACATCTTTCGGCATTTCAAGGAACGAACTGCTCTTTGCTTCTCTATTACTTTTTGGATTAATTATCGGCACTTTTGTTCAATTATTTAAAGCAGACCAATCAACTTTAATCAATCCTTCAAAACGTGAAATAATGAGAATTTTGGACAGCATCGCTCTGGTTGAAAAATCAACTTATACCGGAGCAGATATAAATGGTAACAAATATCCCGAATTAGCTATTGGGGACACAATAGCACCCAAAGACAGCTTTTACCCGGAGTCTAAGAAAAAGGATGATTCGACATCCGAAAAAATAAATTTGAATACTGCTTCCATTGTTGAACTTATGAAATTGCCCGGCGTTGGAAAAAAAACTGCCCAAAAGATAATTGATTACCGTCGGCTTAAACCTTTCAGAAAGTCATCAGATTTGACAAACGTTCCATCAATCGGCGAAAAGAAATTTGAAAAAATTAAGCCAAGGGTTGTTGTTAAGTGAAATTTTTCAGATATTGCATTTCTTTTATTTGCATAAATTATAAATATATATTTTTTGATTGAGGACATGATGAAAAGAACAGTTTTTTACGAAATGCATAAGCAATTCAATGCAAAAATGGTTGAATTTGCCGGATTTGATATGCCAATTCAATACCCTAACGGAATTATTCACGAACATAAAGTTGTCCGCCAAAAAGTTGGTGTGTTTGATGTTACTCACATGGGTGAATTTGAAGTTAGAGGCAAAGATGCTCTGGCTTTCGTCCAGAAAATTACCGTCAACGATGCTTCAAAACTGACAATCGGAAAAGTTCAATATTCCGCTATGCCGCTCCCAAACGGCGGTCTTGTTGACGATTTACTTGTTTACAGAATGAGCGAAGATTTCTTTATGCTCGTTGTAAACGGCTCGAATATTGACAAGGATTTAGCTTGGTGCCAAAAGAATACTGAAGGCTTTGATGTTGATTTGAAAAATGTGAGCGACGAAATTCAATTGCTTGCTGTTCAGGGACCTGAATCATTGAAAACATTGCAAAAACTTACCGATGTTAATTTATCCGAAATAGTTTACTATTCATTTGTACCCGGTAAGCTGGCAGGAGTTGATATGATTATATCAAGAACCGGTTACACAGGTGAACTTGGTTTTGAACTTTATTTCCGTGGTGAATTCGCCACTGCTAAAATAGTTTGGGATTCTGTTTTCTCAGCTGGGGAAGAATTCGGTATCGAGCCTGTTGGTCTTGGATGCCGCGATACTCTACGACTTGAAAAAGGTTTCTGCCTCTACGGGAATGATATTGACGAGACAACTAACACAATTGAAGCCGGTCTGGGCTGGATTACCAAACTTGACAAAGGCGAATTCAATGGTTCGGATGTTATAGCAAAAACAAAAGCAGAAGGACCAAAAAGAAGGCTCGTTCCTTTTATTTCGTCTGCAGAAAAATTCATTCCACGCCATCATTATAAAATATTTGCCGATGGCAAGGAAATTGGTTTCGTAACAAGCGGCAATCTTTCGCCGGTACTCGAAAAACCAATTGGGATGGGCTATGTTTCTTCGGAATACAAGAACCCCGGGACAAAAATTGAAATTGAAGCCCGCGGAAAGCTATTCCCCGCTGAAGTATCAAAACTTCCTTTTGTTTAAACCTTAGAAGAACTTTTAATCGGAAAAACGCCTGAAACCAAGCAATCAGGCGTTTTTTTGCAGAATGAAAAGAGACTGAAAATAGCTGTAAAGTAAATATACGTTGTTAAAATCAGAAAAAAGTCGTAATTTTGTTGTTTCGGCGTGTGGCGCAGCCCGGCTAGCGCACTACTTTGGGGTAGTAGGGGTCGTGGGTTCAAATCCCGCCACGCCGACAAGGTTTAGAGACATTTAGAAAATATTCGAGAAACAAATTAGAAACAAATTTAACTGAATATTAGGTGCTTTTGTATTCATTATCACTCTGACAATATCCAAAATTGCCTGAGATCTATCAAGAATTTGATTATTAATACTTTATTGAAATAGGATGAAAATAATATTTTCATCCTATTTCTTTGGAATCAGATCAATTTTCCATCTTACCCAAACACACTTATGCTTCTACTACTTTCAGCATAATTTTCTCGGTTTATT
>CAZSHX010000114.1:0-8214 GCA_964606895.1 uncultured Hyphomicrobiales bacterium | reverse complement strand
TAGATGCAAATATACGAACATTATGCGTCATTTCCTAATTAACTTAACACTAGTTAAGTATAGATTATTACTTTTATCTATTAAGATTTTCCATACAGTTCCTGTTTCGGGAGCATTGAGATACTCCCAAAATGGTTCTTCTCCAAATACCTTGGTTGAAAGAATAAAAATAAATAATATTAGAAATTTTATTGTTTTCATCTTGTTATTTATCAAAATCAATTGAAAAAACGAAAATTACGAATAAATTGAGAAATAAAGAAATATAATGTTGCTTTTATTTCTTTGGTTAACACTTCATAGCATAAATACAAACAAAAAAAGCCGGATTTTGCAATCCGGCTTTTTTATTTCGTGTGGGCCCTACAGAATTTGAATCTGTGACCTCTTCCGTGTCAGGGAAGCGCTCTAGACCAGCTGAGCTAAGAGCCCCTTTTCGATAGACTACAAAAATAAGGAAGTTTCTTTAATCTGCAAAGCAAAAAATTAATCTTCCATCAATTCTTTTTCCTTTTGGATTAAAGTCTGGTCAACTTTCTTAATAAATTCATCGGTAATCTTCTGAATCTCATCTTCGCCCTTTTTCTTTTCATCCTCAGAAAGTTGTTTGTCTTTCTCGGCTTTACGAAGAATTTCAATCTGGTCCCGGCGAACATTACGCAAAGCAACTTTGTTGTCCTCTGCATATTTTTTGCAGACTTTAACAAATTCTTTTCTTCTTTCCTCGGTTAGCGGCGGAACAGGAATCCTGATAACCACACCGTCGTTCTGGGGATTGAAACCAAGTCCGGCAGATTGTACGGCTTTTTCAATTGCCTGCAATGTACCGCGGTCCCAGGGCTGTATGACAATCGTTCTTGCATCGGGCACGGAAATACTCGCCATCTGCGAAACAGGGGTGGGAGCACCGTAATAATCGGCTTTAAGGCTATCCACAAGGGTAGAGCTTGCACGTCCCGTACGAACTTTTGCCAGTTGCTGTTTGCCGAATTCGAGCGACTTACTCATTGTGTCGCGTGTTTTACTTAAAATTTCATTCAAATCCATAGTAAACTCCATTCATCATTTATTATCACTTACTGTTGTTCCAATTTTTTCTCCGGTAATCAGACGTTTAAGATTACCTTTTTGATTTATATCAAACACCATAATTGGCAGTTTATTTTCTCTGCACAGCGTAATCGCAGTAAAATCCATAACTCTGAGATTTTTATCAATCACATCAAGATATGAAATCGCTTCGTATTTTTTCGCTGAAGGATTCTTTTCGGGGTCCGAATCATAAACTCCGTCCACCCTTGTACCTTTGATAACCACTTCAGCTTCAATTTCAATAGCCCGAAGAACAGCGGCTGTATCGGTAGTGAAATATGGGTTTCCGGTACCGGCACCGAACAGCACTACCCGCCCTTTTTCCAAATGCCTGATTGCTCTTCGGCGGATAAAAGGTTCGGCAATTTGTTCCATTTTGATTGCGGTTTGCAGTCTGGTTTCAATTCCGTGAGCTTCGAGGGCATTTTGGAAAGCAATGCAGTTGATAACGGTGGCAAGCATACCCATATTATCACCTGAAACTTTATGAATCCCGTGAGCCGCGGCTTGAATACCGCGAAAAATATTACCGCCGCCGATTACAATGCCAAGCTCCACACCCAAATTATGAACTTCGGCAATTTCTGCCGCATAATCGGAAAGGACCTTTGGCTCGATGCCAAATTCCTGCTCGCCCATCAGGGCTTCGCCGCTAAGTTTTAGAAGAATCCTTTTGAAAATAGCCATTTTTCTCTTTTTAGTGTTTGGAAATCTTTCAAAAATAAAAAAAAACTCGGATAAAATCCGAGTTTTTTAATTTTATGCTTCAGCCAAGTTGAAACGCAGGAATTTATTAACTTTCACTTCTGCGTTCATGTCGGTCGAAATCTCTTTCAAAACGTCCTTGATTGCTTTGCTTGAGTCTTTAACAAAACTTTGTTCGGTTAGGCAGTTGTCCTGGAAAAATTTCTCAAGTCTACCTTGAGCAACTCTTTCGGCTATTTCAGGTTTTTTACCTTCGCCGATTGCTATTTCTTTGTAAATTTCAATTTCTTTAGCAATCTGTTCTTCGGTAACAACGCTTCTGTCAATATGCTGAGGATTCATAGCGGCAATCTGCATAGTGATGTCGCGAATCAAACCACGTGATTTCTCGCTCGGATTAGCAACAGATACTTCCAATAAAACGCCGAGTTTATTGTTTGAATGGATATAACCTTCAATACAACCTGTTGTTGTAAATTTTTCGAATTTATTAATTCCGATGTTTTCGCTGAATTTTGCAAGAATTTCGTTGTGCATTCCCTGAATAGTGTCATTGCCAACCTTCAAAGCCATTAATTCGTCAATAGTCTGAGGATTATTTGCAAAAACAGCATCGGCTACTTTAGCAACGTAGTTTTCAAATTGTTCGTTGCGGGAAACAAAATCTGTTTCACAGCTGATACCAACCAAAGCGGCGGTTTTACCATCATCGGAAATTCTAATAGCGACAATTCCTTCGTTAGATGCACGGTCGGCTCTTTTAGCGGCAGAAGCGGCACCCTTTTTTCTTAAAATCTCAACGGCACCCTGCATATCTCCGTTCGAATCAACGAGAGCCTGTTTGCAATCGCCCATTCCGGCACCGGTTTTCTCTCTCAAATCTTTTACTAATTGAGGTGTTATTTGTAACATAGTATTTACCTGAATTTATATTTAAAAATTATTCTGCAGTTTCGTCAGCTTCGTCTTCGGGTCTGTCTGTTTCGACTTCAATCGGAGCACCCTTGCCTCTGCCGTCAACTCTTGTTTTACCTTCGATTTTCTTTGCTTTTCTTTCTCTCATTTTTCTGCGAACCTGAGAAGAATCTTCGAAAGTGGCATCACTTTCTTTGGCAAGTCTGTCGGGGTCAGCGGCTAATTCAGCCTGTCTGATTCTGGAAAGTTCACTGCCTTCCAAAATAGATTCCGCCATAATTCCGCAAAGAAGTTCGATAGTTTTCATCGAATCGTCATTGGCTGGAATCGGATAGTCAACAGTTTCGGGGTCAGTATTGGTATCAACAATTGCAATAATCGGAATACCGAGAACTTTAGCTTCTTTAACGGCAATATGTTCTTTTTTAATATCAACGATGAACAAAGCACCGGGAAGTCTCGACATTTCTTCGATACCGCCGAAAACCTTGCGTAGTCTGTCTTTTTCTCTATTTAAAAGGAGTCTTTCCTTTTTTGTAATCTTGTCGAAAGTACCGTCAACTTCCATTTTGTCAATTGAGGTAAGTCTTTTAATACTTTTCCTGATGGTGGAAAAGTTAGTCAACATGCCGCCGAGCCATCTTTCGCTCACGTAGTTCATGTTACATTTTTTTGCCTGGATTTCGACCATTTCCTTAGCTTGCTGTTTTGTTCCAACAAAAAGGATAATCTTACCCATCGCGGCTATTCTATTGATAGCTTCGCGGGCAACGTCAACTAAAACCTGGGTTTTTCTAAGGTCAATAATGTGGATACCGTTTTTTTCTCCAAAAATATATTTTTCCATTTTTGGATTCCAACGGCGTGTGAGGTGCCCGAAATGGGCTCCGGATTCGAGCAATTGCTCAATTGAGACATAGTGATTCATAGTCAAATAACTCCTTTTGTGTTTTACGATTGTTCCGTTCAACTTGTTTGCACAACAATTTCAATAACGAAATGCCACACACAAACAATCCGGGAACATGAATTAATAAAATAAATTTTAACGCTTGGAGAACTGGAATCTCTTGCGTGCTTTCTTTTGTCCGTATTTCTTTCTTTCGACCATACGGGGGTCACGTGTCAATAGTCCGATTTCTCTTAATTTTGGTTTGAACTCTTCGTCAATGCTGACAAGAGCACGAGAAATTGCAAGCTGGATGGCACCTGTCTGCCCATTTTTGCCGCCTCCGCGAACGGTGACGAAAACGTCGTATTTACCGTCGGTTTTGGTTACTTCAAATGGTCTGATGGTATTCATCCTATAGATTTCAATAGGAAAATACTCAACAAACGGAAGGCTGTTGATTATAATTTTTCCTGTTCCCGGAAGTAGCCTAACCTGCGCTACGGCGGTTTTTCTTCTTCCTGTTGCTGAAGAAATCTTCATTAAAACTCCATTAATTTATCAGTAGTTAATAGTCTTCTTAGTATTTCAAAGTATAATCTTTAGGCATTTGTGCGGCATGAGTATGCTCTTCAGTACGAAAAACTTTCAATTTCTTGATCATTTTTCTGCCAAGCTTTGTTTTTGGAAGCATACCTTTAACAGCATGTTCGATAACAAAACCGGATTTTTCGGGCATAATATCCTTGAAAGCCTGTGTTCTTCCGCCGCCCGGATAGCCGGTGTAGTGGAAATAATCCTTTTTGTCGGCTCTCATCGCGTGGAGCACAATTTTGTCTGTGTTTATAACAATAACATAATCTCCGCCGTCCACATGGGGTGTATAGCTGGGTTTATGCTTGCCTCTTATCAAGAAAGCCACTTGCGATGCAAGGCGTCCTAAAGTCTGGCCGGTTGCGTCAACAATCCACCAGTCTGCATGAGCATCTTCTTTACGTAATGACTTTGTAATTTTTGCCGTAGATTCCACGGATTTCTCCTAAATATTATATTTCTAAATCTTGCTTTTATAAAAGAATACAAAAATATTGCTTTTTTTATAGAAAATCAAATTTTTTTTATATTCTGCCAAACCTTTTATCAAATTCCTGCAAACTGAACTCTAAAATGACAGGTCTTCCATGCGGACATGCATAAGGTATCTGACACAAAAATAAATCGTGAGTCAGTCTTTTCATTTCCTCCAAAGATAGTTGCTGTCCTGTTTTAATGGCAGATTTGCAACTGTACGAAGCCGCTAACCTGTCTCTTCTGTCGGTGGTTTTGATACTTTGGGAATTAATATATTCATCAATAATTTCTGTAAATGAATTTACTTCATTTCCATTAACAACATCAAGAGGTACTGCTTTCAGTTGAATTTCATCGGGTTGGGAAATTATAACCTGATAACCGAGATTCAATAATTCGGACTCAATTTCTTTGATTGCAGAAATTTCCGAAGCAGTAAGCTGAATTGAAACAGGAAAGAGCAAATCCTGCGAATAAGAAAATTCGCGGTTCATTGCCTTGATTGCACGCTCATATAAAATTCGTTCATGTGCGGCGTGCTGGTCAATTATCATCAATCCTTTGTCGGTTTGAGTGAAAATATATTTTTTATGTAATTGCCAAATCGTTATCGAAGGCGGAGCCTCAACTGTTCGTTGCTCGCCCGAATCAGCATTTTTGAAAATGAAATCATAAGCAGATTCGCCCGGCATTTTTGGTTCTGAATGATGATAGGCAGGATAAGACTGAGTTCTCTGACTATCAAAACCGAATGAATAATTGCCCGGTCTTTGGCTCTGATACTGTTCCCTCTGCTTTGACTCAATTATTTCCCCTGTCATTTTATTGACGAGTAGCAAATCAGATTCTTTGGAATTCGGCGAATAAGAAACCCGCTCAAAAGGAGATTGGGACAAACTATCTGTAAATTTTATTTCGGGAGCAAGATTGCTGTTCTGCAGAGCTCGGGTTACTGTTTTATTTATTAATGAATAAATGTATCTTTCATCTTCGAATTTCACTTCATGCTTTTGGGGATGAACGTTCACGTCGAAATTCTTTGCATTGAGTCTGATATTTATTATGAACAGGGGATTGATGCTTTTTTCCAGAAGATGCTCGAAGGCAGAAAATACGGAATGGCTGAGGGATTTGCTGATAATACTTCTCCCGTTCAGAAAAAGGTACTGCCCTGTGCGGGATTGCTTTGCCAAATGCGGCTGACCTACATAACCTGAAATTTTGATTAAATCGTTTACCGATTCAATTTGGATAAGCCCGTTGCCTGTGTTTGCACCGAGTATATTCCCAATTCTTTCCTGAAGTGAAGAAGGATGAACATCAAAAATCAAGGTATCTTCATCGTAGAAAGTAAATCTGATTTCGGGTTTTGCAAGGGCAAATTTTATCATTGTATCCGATATGTACCGAAATTCTGTCAAATCGGTTTTCAGGAATTTTCTTCGGGCAGGAACATTGTAAAAAAGATTTCTCACAAAAACCTGAGTTCCGAAATCCGTGTTCACGGGCTCGATAACTTCTTCTTTCATCGGTTCGGCAAGCAGTTTCCAGCCTGTTTCCTCGTCCTTTGTCCGTGTTCTGATTTCCACATTTGCAATTGCGCTGATGGAAGCAAGCGCTTCGCCACGGAATCCGAAAGTATTTATTTCTTCCAAATCGTCCGAAGTGAAAATCTTGCTCGTTGCGTGGCGTTTGCAGGAAAGAGCAAGGTTTGCACGGCTCATTCCGGAACCATTGTCAACGATATGGATAATTTGCTTTCCGGCACCGCGGACAAACACTCCAATCGAATCGGCACCTGAATCAAGGGAATTTTCAACCAATTCCTTAATCACTGACTCAGGACGCTGAACCACTTCGCCTGCGGCAATCTGGTTTGCGATAAAATCGGGAAGAATAGCAATATTTCTGTTTTCTGTCATAGTTTAGTTTAGACGAAAACAGAGAAATAATAGTTGAGGAAATGATTTATTTTCGGTTCTGTTTGAAATTTCAACAAACAGAAATATGTGACATAATAATTGCTTTTCCAAATCATTCAAAAAGTTCAATGCTGATTGTTGCCTTGTCGAACATAGGGTATAAGCCTTTAAAGTTAGTGGTTGAACTTCCAATCATAGGACCACCCTTCATTCCACTCCAATCTGACTTGTAATCCAGATTAGCAGTTTGAACTTGCGATAACTCGGATATATTCAAAAACGCCCTTAATCTATTGCTGAGTTTATTGGTTATTGGTATTGATGATATTTCAAATGAAAAATCTGTTTTACTGTAAATTGTATTTGTTGAAGAATTTTTCGGAATTTCTTCGAAAAATTTATATTTAACATTTATCAATTTACTTTCAAACTCTGATACAGTTGCCTGAAAATGAATATCTGAGCCGTAACCACCATACATACACTTATTAATATTTATTGTGCTATCATAATTCAATGTATCACAAGAACCATAAGTAATATGGAGTTTACTTACCATATTTGTTAGAAGAAACTTGTGATTATAATAAATGGTATCATATTTAGACTCAGCTGTTTTATAGCTATAAGTACCTGTATGTGCAACCACAGGCAAATTTAGTTCTATCAGACAATTTCTGAATTTGTAAATTGATGTTTCAAGCAAATTGAACGAGACATTGTCGTTATTCACAGGATTTGATAACACGACTGTATCAGGCTTAAAGCCGGTTGCATAACCGATGAAAGAATATTTATCGTTTAGTTGCTCAATTTTTGAAAATTCTGATTTGCTGAAGGAAATTATCGGCTCACCCGTTGAAGTTCCATCATTGAAATAAAGAACTTTTCTTGAATCTATATTTTTACCGTTTTTTATCAGAACGAAATACAAATCCGAAGGTAAATTCCCAAATCTTACATTTATTTCATAAGTTCCTAATTCTAAAGAAACACTTTGGGATTTGATCAATGAAAGGTTATAGCTGTAAATTTCTATTGTTAAATTGGGTTGAAGACTCAGGTCGGAATACATACGGAACTGCTGATTAGAAGCTATTACATTGCATTCATGTTTGATTGAATATTCTGTTTCTACACCTAGAACATTCAAATTGACAGATACAACGGGTTTTATGAGAATATACCTTGAACCGTTTTCTTTTATAACTTCAACACTATCCAAATCTACCTGTTTCAGAGTTCGGGAATTAATTGCATTGAAATTCACTACCTGAGAGACCAGCTCTGTATAGCAAAAAAGTACGAGCAAAAAAATCAGCTTTTTCATAAATGAAACTTTCATTTCTGTAAAATAAAATAGCAAGAAACTACAAATTTAAAAAAACTTTTTCTAAATTTGTCACTTCAATATATATAAGACACATGAAACGCAAAAACGTCTCACACAAAAATGAAAATAGTTGAAAAAAGTAAAAATATTTCAAATCTTCAAAAATTTCCCAACTCTATCTCCAACCCTGACAAAATAAACGACAGACGGTAGCATTGATACATCGAGCAACAAATTCCCCTCTGGTATGTGTAAAACCAAGAGAAAAGTTTGAGAAACAAAAATTT
>CAZSHX010000113.1:0-8382 GCA_964606895.1 uncultured Hyphomicrobiales bacterium | reverse complement strand
TTCCATTTATTAACTCTTTTTTGGCAGGTCTTGTTGTGGTACCCTTTCACCGAAATATCCAATATTATTTACTATTATTGAACTGATAACTAATATTATTAACAAAATTTATCACTAATGTCCGATAAAAATAAATTTATGGAAAGGGGATAGAAATCCCCGAACCCAAGGTTAATTTTGTAGATTGAAAACAAACAAGATTGACCATGAGCAAAAATAAGAAAAATTCAGGAAATCCGGTAATAAGTCAGATAATAAATTTATTAGATCGGGAAAAGATTAATCGGACAGCAAGAGAAAATGAAAGTGACAGATAATATAAAAGATTGAAAACGATAGATCATCTGATAACGATGATATCAGTAGTATTAAGCGGTTGCAATTCACTTCGGGATATAGCAGGGATCATCCTTGCCTGTGAAGGGAAAATTAATCTTTTATTCTTAAAATAAAAATCTTTTTTTTGTTCAATCAAATAAATCCAATTACATAATGGACTGTTAATTAACAAGGAATTATACTTTCATAATTATAAAATCGGATTCTTGCTGATAAACCAAATACCACCGGAATTTCTAATCAAATATTTATCATTTGTAATGTGATATTCAAACGAACCATAATCAATTTCTTTTAAAAATATCCAACTCTCAGCAAAATCAGTAGAATAGTAAATACCCATACCGTTGGTCATGAGCATAACTTCATGATTAAATGTATAATTAAAACCAAAAGACTGACTAATATTACCGAATACTCCCTTCTCTTTCGTTGTCCATGTTTTTCCCCAATCTGAACTGCCAAAAAAATTAACACTTTTGATGAATAAATTATCTTTCAAAAGCCATAGTTTAAAAATACCGTCACCACCATAAACTTTATTTACTTCATTAAATGTGTTTTCTCCTTGCTTATTGACATAAATTGTTGTATAATAAGTTGAACCATCTGCAACAGCTAAAATAATATTGTTATTTTGAGCTTCTATATTTAAAAGCATATTATTATTTTTGGAAGTTAATGGAACTGTTTCCCAGCTCACACCAAAATCTTTTGAAATATAATAGTTACAAGTATTATCAGATTTAATTTTTCCAATACATCCTAAAAATCCATTAATAGCTATTTTAACTTCCCGGGCTGAATCAGGTAACACAATTTTCTGATTTGTCCATGTTTGTCCTTCGTCATTGCTGATATACAAATTCTTCCAGATTATCGCCGCAATCCTACCGTCATCAAGTTGTTTTAAAGTATAAATATTCGTATCAGAAATTCCCGGAGATTTATTCCATGTTTTCCATTTGTCCTTGCTGATTAGAATTCCTTTGGTTGAAGTGGCTAACAGGATGTAGTTACTCTTGGTAACCAATAGTTCATTAACATATGTTTCAAGAGGGTAATCGAGAAGTACCCAGTAAGGCTCAACTTTGCAATTGCAGGGTTCTTCCTTGCATGAACTAATCAAGACGATTGAAAAAACGAGAAGAATCAAAATGTACTTTTTCATAATATTTCCGAAATGAATTTATAAGTTTTAAAACCCAAATATCAATCAAGCAAAAATTCAGAATTATCAATTTTTGTGATTCATTTTCCTTTTCAATGATTCAAAAGTCAGCCAAAACCGATTTAATTATTAAAATCACAAATCGTCATATCTTTAACAATAACAGTAAACAAAGTTAAGCTAAAATTTTCATATTCCCAAATATTATTTTAGGAATTTAAGGATTTGGATTATGACATATTTTAAATGATTTGAATTTTCAATTCACTCTTACGGCTGAAATGGTAATATCGTCTGTTTGGTGAGTGCCTGCCGAATGCTTTTGAACTGATTTGACAATCACGTCAAGCAGATTATTCAAATTTCCGGTTTCGTTTGTTACTATGGTGTTCGCGGCTCTGAAATTCATCACTAATTCAATCAAAGTATCTTCGCCGAACTGTCTTCCGCTCAAATCCATTGCTTCGGTTATTCCATCAGTATAAAAGAGTATCATTTCATTGTCTCCAATTGAAACTTCATTATCAAAATAGGGCATTTCAGTATCAGTAATTCCTAATATCATTCCACCTTCGGTCAGAGGCAAAATTGAACCTTCATTTTTAAAAAGCAATGGAGGATTGTGTCCTGCATTAATAAAACGGAATTTTCTTTCACAGCAATTCAATACTCCGCAGAAAAAAGTTACGAATTTATCTGAGGAAGTGTTGTGATAAACAACATTATTGATTCTCAGAATAAGTTCTTTTAGCGGTAAATCCAATGGAGCAAGTGCACGCAAAGCCGCCTGAACATTTGCCATCAGCAGTGCGGCAGGCATACCTTTTCCCGAAACATCTGCAATTGCAATTAATATTCTATCTTCATCCAGTTTTATAAAGTCATAGTAATCACCACCGACTAATCTTGAGGGCATACTTACACCTGCAAAATCAAAATCTTTACATTGAGGTAAATTTTTTGGCAGGAGATTAGTCTGTATTTCAAGAGCAAGTTGTATTTCGCTTTCCAAACGCTCCTTTTCCAGTTCCTCCTGAAATAACCTCTCGGTTTCAAGAGCCGATATTGCCATATTCCCCAGAGCTTCTATGAATTTAAGATTTTCAGTTGTGAATTCCTCGTTGTTCATCTTTTTGCCAACAATCAGCATGCCTTTTATACTGCCCTGAATAATCATCGGAGATACGATTTTTGCACCTATTTTATCCAGTAATTCCATAGATACATCTGAAATCTGCGAACCTGCTAATTGCTCTGTATCCTCGAATAAAGAAAGCTCACTAAGGCAACTATCGGGTATGGATTTTTCAAATCTGTTAATAATTGCATCAAATTTATCCTGATTTGGAACCATAACTATTGCAAAACGGCTCACCATCAATTGTCCCATCAATCTGTAGGATAAAACTTTCAGAATCTCATTTCTTGAAAGTAGAGTACTAAAATCTCTGCTCATCTCGAATAAGGTGGTGAGAAGCTGGTTGCGTTTTTCGATATTGGATTTTGATTTGATTAATGAATAGTGATTGTGTGCATTCTGCAGAGCATTTGCTGTAATTGAGGCAACAATTCCTGCATATTGGATTTCCTGACCAGAAAATCCCGATTGGTCAATTTTTTCTCCCAAACAAAGCAAAGCCATGTTCTTATTCTGGTAAATCACCGGAATTATGAACTTATATCCAATTTCAAAAAGAGAAATATAATTCTTGTCAATTTCATCCAGGATTTTGGATTCGGGACATTCAAAATAATCTAATGAATGAAGATTCAGCTTGCCTTTTATAATCTGAGGGATGTAAGATTTCTTCTGTATATCCGGGATATAGACACTTCCTCTTAAAGTTCGCAACTTACCCATCAAACTCAGCAAGGCAGAATTCAGAATAAAAACTTCATCGAAAGTTTCGTTCAATCTTCCGCTCAAATCAATTAATGATTCAAGGTTTATTTGAATTTGATTATCCATTCAGTTAATAGGACATTGGAAGCAAGACCTGCATCTGCGATTGAAATGACATGGTATTCCTAACTGCCGCACTTATCGGGTCGGCAGTATATATCTCGTTTAGTGCACCTTTCTTGCGAATGATAATCAATTCATCTCTTTTATAATTATATTGGGCAGAAACATATTCATTTTTACTAACGCTTGAAAAATCACCGGTTCTGGAATTAACTTTGAAAAGATTAGTCTTTGTCGGGACAAAAGCCCAGCTTTTCTCAGTTACTGTCAAACCGAGTGGAATCTGATTAACAGCATCAGCCGATGAAGTTCCTAAATTCTGACTCTTAACGATTGTTCTCGTATTAACATTAATTACAGTTACCATTGCGGCGGTTTTCTTTAATGTATCTGTTTTTCCGGCTCCTATTGAAATAATAACTGCGAAAGCTCCATCAGCAGAAAAATCAACGAAAAAAGGATTTACAGGTACTTGAAGCGTTGCTTCAACTTTATGAGTGCGGGAGTCAATTACCGAAACGGTATTATCGTCTTTGTTAACAACATAAATCTGATTTCCCGAAGATGCAATTGAAACAGGCTTTTTTCCAACGGAAATGGTTCTGGCAATTTTGAAGTTAGTCATATCCAAAAGTTCAACAGTAGAATCATTCGCAAAAGTAATATATGCATCGGTTGCATTCGGAAAACAAATACCTGTTGGTGTTTTGCCCGAGGCGGAGTAGTCAACCACTGCTTGTTTTTTAAAATCAGCACTATTAATTACAACTATTTTGTTTTTCGTCGGGATGAAAAGGAAGAGATGCATTCCGAATTCAGCAATCTTTTCAACTTTTCCGTCAAGGTTTGCACCATTATTCAATGAGTAAACATCATTTACCAGAATAGTTCCTGAATATTGTTCGTAAAGAGATAAAACATAAGGCTCGGTATCTGATGCGGATAATATTTTCCATGACAAAGGTACTGTATCAATAACCTGCTCTTCTTTTGTGCATGAAAGAAAAGTTATGACAGTCATAACAAACAAAAATTTAAAAATTAATTTCATAATTCAATCTATCAAATAATTTTAACAAATTCTTTTACTAATTCAGTTAGATTCGGTTCGGCTTTTGCCGCAATTTCTAAGATTTCGTCTATTCCTACAGGCTTCAGAGCATCGGGATAACATTCGTCGGTGGTTATTGATAAGCCTAATACCTTCATTCCGCACTGACGTGCAACAATATTTTCGGGAACTGTGCTCATTCCAACAACATCTGCCCCAATACCTCTAAGGAATCTGTATTCTGCACGGGTTTCAAGGCTCGGACCGGTTACGGCAACGTAGATTCCTTTGAAAATCTTTATTTTCTTGTCGAGTGCAATTTTCTCTATTAGTTCAATATATTCTTTCGAATAAGGTTCGCTCATATCTATAAACCGCGTTCCAAGCTCCGGTTCGTTCATTCCGACCAAAGGATTAGACGGAAGCAGATTTATATGGTCTTCGATTATCATTACACTGCCTTTGGGAATCAAAGGATTCATTGAGCCGCAGGCATTTGACACAATCAGCGTTTTTACTCCAAGTTCTTTCATCACCCGAACAGGAAACGTTATCTGATACATCGAATAGCCTTCGTAAAAATGAAATCTTCCCTTCATCGCAACTATGCTTTTTCCTGATAATTTCCCGAAAATCAGTTTTCCGTGATGAGATTCAACCGTTGAAACAGGAAAATGAGGAATCTCGGAATAATCTATATGCGTTTCGGCTGAAATATAATCCGCAAGTTGTCCAAGCCCCGTTCCCAAAATGATTCCGATTTCGGGACTTGAGGAATTCTTTTCTTTTATTGCATCAATGGCTTCATCAATATTTTTTACGATTAACGACATAATTTCTCTAAACAATTTTTTACAGTTATAGTTTTTTCTTAATTTTGACAAAATTAATTAAAAAATATTATAACTTTGCAGTAATTTTTTGAAAAACTAAAAAAATATGTCTCAAATGCTCATAAAATCGGTAAATAATAAAAAACGAACGAATAAATGCATCGTTGAATTCGAAAATGATGAAATTCTTGAATTGTCCGTGGATTTGATTGTCAAATATGCTCTCAAAAAAGGTTCTTTGCTCGATGATGAAAAGCTGAAAATGATTATTTCGGAGCAAAAGGTTTTTGACGTGAAGCAAGCCGCTTTCAGTTATGCTTCGTATAAACCCAGAACTGTCCGGCAGGTTCTCGAAAAATTGAGAATGAAGGAGTTTTCGGACAGCGAAATCGCAGTCGGAATTAATTTTCTGACTAATTTTAATCTGCTCGACGATGAAAAATTTTCAAAAACCTTTGCTTATGAATATTCGAAACGCAAAAATGCCGGAAAACAGAAGGTTTTTATGGAACTTTTAAAAAGAGGAATTCATAAAGATTTGGCTAAATCTGCGGTTGCCGAACAAAATGATGTTGAAATTGAATTTGAAATGGCAATGAAAGCCGCAGAAAAAAAATTGAGGCAGTTGGAACGGAAACCTCCCGAAAAAAGAAAGAATTCACTCATTGCTTACCTTCAGCGGCAGGGTTTCAATTGGGATACGATTCGAAAAGTGCTTGAAAATAAATTATAAAATTTTCATTTATTTTCATTTTTCAATTAAATAATTTCGATATTTTGCCGATATTGGATAATGCAAGGATATTTATGAATTTCAGGAGATACTATGAGTAAAGACGAGAAATCAAAAAGTGAGCATTCCATCGGGGATGAACTATTGCAGTTAGTTAGCTTCAATATCGGCGACGAGGAATTCGGAGTAGATATTCTTAGGGTGCAGGAAATTAACCGAATGGTTCAGGTGACGCGGGTTCCGAATGCTCCTGAGTATGTGGAAGGCGTTATTAACCTAAGGGGTAAAGTTATTCCGATTATTGACCTTCGCCGGCGTCTGCACATGGTGGACAAGGATTATGACAAAGACACACGAATAATTGTTGTTGAGCTCGAAAGCCGAGTTATTGGCTTTGTTGTGGATAGTGTGAACGAGGTACTGAGAATAAATAAAAGTATTACGGAGCCGCCGCCCAAGATGGTTTCGGGTATTGATTCGGATTATATTACAGCAATCGGAAAACTTGAGGACAGACTGCTGATTCTTCTGGATTTGGAGAGGATTTTAACGAGTCAGGAAAAAAAGGAACTGCTTGAGATGGATGCAAAATAGATTTTTAAAAAATAAATTGAAAAAAGCTCAATATTTTTTGAGCTTTTTTTTTATTTTTTTTGTAAATTGTTTTTTTTTAAACTAATTTTGGATAAAATATGAAATTGATATCTGCATTCATTTTTGTTATGTTGGTGTTTTCTTTGACTGCATGCAAGGAAAATTCGACTACTCCTCCTGTTGATGATTTAACTAAGGGTCCGGCAACGCCAAAGAATCTGGTTCTGACAGTTACGGCACCAAAAATTACAATTTCCTGGGATACTTCTGCTAATACTTCGAGATATAATTTGTATTATACAGACAAAACGCCATTCAAAAAAGAAACTGCAACTAAGATTGTAGGTGCTGAATCGCCATATATTATTTATAATCTTGCTTATGAAAAAACTTACTATTTTGCAGTAACAGCAGAAAACGGCAAAGGTGAATCTGCCTTGAGCGAAATTAAAAGTTTGAAGATGAATTCACCGGTTGTTGGCAAATGGTTCGGTAAATCTGTTACATTAGCTGACGTTTACTACGAACTTGATGTAACATTAGGCTATGCAAATGGAAGAGTAAACGGTTCAGGAACTCTTACGGGTTATGTTATAGGAAATAAAAGCTCAATTCCTGTAACTGTTGACGGTACTTTTAATTCTCCCAGTTTGAGCATAACTTTGAATAATAACAGCAATACAACGTATATAGGTGAATTGCATGTTACCGGTAGAAAATTTATCGGAAATTTAGTAATGTCAACAATGCCTTTTTCATTAGATTTGGAAAAAATTCAGTAGTTGACAAGTATTTTTCAATTACGTTGTTAAAAAAAAGAGTCTGAAATTCAGACTCTTTTTTTTGCTCCTGAGCACGGACTTGAACCGCGGACCCTCTGATTAACAGTCAGATGCTCTAACCAACTGAGCTACTCAGGAATATTTAAGAAAGCAAAATTACGAAAATTTTTAAAAATAAAAAAAGATTTTTTTTCCACATATTCAAATTTGATAGAATTCTTTGATTTAATTTGGTTAAAACTCAATATTTTTACAAATATTCTCATTCAATGATGTTTCTCGACCTATCTCCGCATCTACTGCTTTGGAAAAAAAAAAATTTCTGAATCACGGATTTAACGGATTTCGTGATTATGAGGAATATATTCTATCAGATATCCTACATCTGGCAGATTTAGGACATCTATTACAATTCTAACGTCATGACAATTCAAAGAGTTAGGACATTATTATTCATTGAATTGCCACTTGTTTTAGCTAATTGAACAAAGTAATATATACTCCTTAAGCTTTAGCCATGTCTTCGTTAAATAATTTATTTTCACTTTTTTTAATTATTTTTCAAAAAACGTGAGACGTTTTTGCGTTTCATGTGTCGTGTATATATAAATGTGACAATTTTTAAAAAAGTTATTTGGAAAGTGCACTATGAGAAATTATTTACTACTATTTGCTACGGCATGCACCTTAGTTATTAGTTCAGTTTATGCGTTTGCCGAAGACGACAAAGCAGGTTCTGACGATTTACTTAGGAAAAGTGCTATTAATGAGCCCACTCTTTTCATTTCTAATACAAGCTTTCCAAAGCCGTTCTCTCAGCCGGCAAATGCCGTTACAAGTCCGGCAATTTCCACAGGCTATTATTTTATTGATAGCCAGGACGATGCCCCGGATTATTGGAGACCAAATCCGG
>CAZSHX010000112.1:0-8518 GCA_964606895.1 uncultured Hyphomicrobiales bacterium | reverse complement strand
GAGATTTCTGAATGTGACTGGAGTTCAGACGTGTGCTCTTCCGATCTATCAAACAGATTGTTCCCGGAAATAAAAGCTTTGTATTCTCCTGATGAATTAAATATATATCTAACACTCATTATAATCTATCTTTAAAAAAAGTAAAATAAAATCCGGCAAAAGCTAATAATCCTCCCATTCCTAACAAAAACCATCCTGCATTGATTGGAGGATTACTTGTCAATAAATTTACTCCAAACGCAATTGAAATATTACTTAATAACAATAATACTGTACTTGTAGTGGAATTACTCCGCTTCTTATCATATGAATCAGCATACGTCTTGTAAGTATTTAAATTGTTTTTTAAAGTTTTATTATCGTCCGTAAGCTGTTTATAATAATGAAGAAGCATTTTAATAGCAGTCACATTACCGACTAATTCATTGGAATTGACGGCATCAAAGCTATCGGGAGACATACCAAGAAAAGAATCATTCTCGATTTTGTCTTTATTTCCTGATTCTATATTTTCCATATTAAATTTTCAAGTGATTAAATACAAAATTAAAATAATCAAATCCCAAATTAAGAAACTTCCGGAAAGTATGCTTGGGTTGTTTTCAAGTTTCACTCCGAGAATTAACTAATTCATAATGTTGCAATTTCTGTTTATTATCAGGTTTTCATAATTGATGTCAACAAATTAATACAACAAAAAGGGTATATTTCATACTATTTTTAATGATTGAAAACAGTTTCTAATTTGTTGTTCTCAAGATCAATAGTAATCAAAGTTTTTGAATCTAATTTCTTGATTTGATATTTTGAAAGAATTTTTCCTTTCAAATCCTTCCATTGAATTGTATCGGGTAATATAATATCATATTCGTACTTTTGCTTGTCATAAGCACCTCCAATTATTAAAGTATTGTCTGTAAAATAAGACCAATAATTTGACTTTGAAGTATCAGAATCAATATACCATTTAGCTTCGGATAAAAGGTTTTGAATTTTTGCAATTTCTGGATTTTTGTTTGTTGAATTTTTGTCTGTTATACTAATTATATAACTAAAAACAATTACAACAGCAATCACCCATACCCACCATCTTTTATAAAATGGTTTTTTCGTTTTTTGCTCATCCATAAATTCTCCGATTATTAATAATACATATATTTAATTACAATCAAATTATTCTAATTTTTCAACTTGCAACTTACGAAAATATACTTACTAAACAAAAGAAAGGATTTGAAAAAATTCATTGCTATTCTTCTTTTCTTTCCCTAACTCACAGAAAATCTTTCCAGAAATCGGGGTAGGATTTGCTCACACATTCTGCATTTTTAATCACTACATTACCGTTTGAAACAAGTCCCGCAACGGCAAGTGCCATTGCAATCCTGTGGTCGCCATGCGAATCTGCCTCTCCCCCATGCAGTACCGATTGTTTAATGAACATCGAATCGCCACGGATTTCGATATCTCCGCCGAGCGAGTTAATCTCACGTGTAATAATATCAGCCCTTGATGATTCCTTGTTCGCCAGACGTGCAATCCCGCTTATAACAGATGTGCCTTCGCAGAAACAGCCGAGAACGGCAAGCAACGGCACAATATCGGGCGTTTCGTCTGCCGAATATTCAAAAGCATTCAGCTTGTTTGTGGCAACATGAATTTGATGCTTACTAACCTCCACTTTTGCTCCGGTTATCCGCAAAATATCGAGTATTATCTTATCGCCCTGCAAAGAATTGAGATTCAATCCGCTAACCGAAATCTCCCCTGCAAGAGCCGCTGATACCAAAAATGCCGCCGCTCCGCTCCAGTCCCCTTCGAGATTAATATTCAAAGGGCTATACTTTTGTCCACCATTGATTCTGAATAATTTGTAATCCTCATTGACGATTTCAATTCCTGCCTGCTGAAGAATTTCCAGCGTCATGTCAATATACGGTCGGCTTTTAAGTTCATTGATTTCGATGATTGAATCTGACTTTGCAAGCGGCAGACTGAAAAGCAATCCGCTTATTAACTGCGAGCTTTGCGAACCGTCAACTTTAATCCTCCCACCCTTAAAAGGTCCCCGAACAACAAAAGGAGGCTTACCGCTGTCAGTATGACCGACAGCACCGAGCATATTGAAAATTTCTTTGATTCCTTCTGTTTTTCTCTTAGTAAGCGTCTTTTCGGCAATAATTGTAATTTCTTCGCTGAAATTCCCTGCAATCGGAGTAAACAAACGAAGACACAGAGCCGATTCACAGCAATTCAGAACAGGATTTTGCAGATTATTACCACCAAGAACATGAATTTTATTCTCAAGATAAGTAATTTTTCCGCCAAGATTTTCAACAATCCCGACTGCCGCAAGTGCATCCTCGCAAACCGAATAGTTGGCAATGACCGATTCTTCGGGACAAAGTACAGCCGCGGCTAAAGCCCTTATTGTATAGCTTTTTGAAGGTGGAGCAAGGACTGTTCCCTTGATTCTGCTATTTTCGATTTGTTCTGTCATACGTTTATTTATTTAATTTTGTTTGTTGCCTGAGTCTGAAATATTTATCTTTAATGTGCCTGTCATTCTGAGCGTAGCGAAGAATCTAATCCGGGTTCCATGTATAGATTCTTCCACTTCACTACGTTCCGTGTCAGAATGACAACCCCGATGTCTGTTTATCAGCCACATCATAAAATAATCGGCTTTTCAATGAATTTTCCTAAAAGTCCTTCAGTATTACACTTGGAAAATCCAAGGAAAGCAAATTCTCAATTGTATCCTCAATATTCCCCATATTCGGAACAATCACATCTGCATATTTGAAATAGCTTTTCTTTCTAACCTTAAATAAATCTTCGGCATTGGCTTTAGGATTCGATTTAAGCAAAGGTTTATCGTCAAAATTTATTCTTTTTAAGCATTGAGCCAAAGGAGAAAAAAGCCACACAACCAGACTATTACTTAATAAATTTTCAGAAAGTGCCTTATTGCTCAAGGTTCCGCCACCCAAAGATATTACGCAATTCGGGATTTGACTTACTTTTTCTAAAACTGATTTTTCGGCATTACGGAAATATGGCTCTCCCTTTTGGCTGAATATTTCCGGAATTGTCTGCAGTTCATCTGTTTCAATAATTGAGTCAATATCGAAATGTTTGAAATTCAACTTTTCGGCAATTAATTTCCCGATTTTAGTTTTTCCCGAACCGCTTATTCCCGTTAAAATTATATTTTTATAAGTCTTTTTATTGGTAATATTTATATCGGATATTTCCGAATGAGAAAGCTTTTTACCAGCGAAAAGCTCAAAGGATTCAACTGCCTGATTAATCAGCCACTGCTCTCCACGAATTATGCGGCAGTCATGCTTTTCAGCAACAGCACTCATTTCCGAATCGGGATAAGCCGAATCCATGAAATATTTACAGGATTTGAACTGAACGGGCAAGTCAATTTCAGCTTTTGACGGAAGAGTGGAAACAATCAGAAAAGGATTCACTTCATAGGTATTAATTATGGGTGTAACATTGAAAGATTTAAACTTTCGGGCAAATTCCACTGCTTTTTCAATATTCCTTCCTGTAACAAAGATAGAAGCATTTTCCCAATTCTTTCTAATCCCGAACACAGTCGAACGTGCAGCGGCTCCGTAGCCGACGATTAAACAATTTTTGCGGTTCAAATCCAATCCGTTTTGAATGATTGTTTGCAATACGCCAATCGGGTCAGTATTATAGCCGTAAGTTAAATTAGCATTAAAAACAATTGTATTTACAGCACTTAATTCATTAGAAATTTCGTCGCAATTATTAATTAAATTGAAAATATCAGATTTCAGCGGTGCGGTTATATTAAGTCCGTCAATACCAAGTTCTTGTGCTATTTCGAGAACTTCTTCGGCTGAATCGGATAAAATTCTTGTGTAATAATTGTCAGCTCCCGAAAGTTCAAAAAACTTTCGGAAAATCTGCGGGCTTTTGCTGTGAAGAATCGGTTTGCCGCAAACAGCATAATATTTGCTTTCATCAATAATTATATGCCTTCAGAATTTGTTCAAGAGTTTTATATTCAATCTGCCCTTCGGCTGTTGCAGACTCATTATTCAAAGATGCATAAATAAACGGAGCCCCGTAATGAAGAACGGAATTCAGCCTTGTTGACAACGCCCTCAGTCCCATACCAAACGCCACCAGTTTACCTTTCGGGAAATTTCCATACAACCTTGATATTATCTCAAAATCATTAGAATTTTCTGCCTGACACGCAATTTTTAATAAATCTCCGTAAGTATTAATATAATTTAATATATCCATTAATTCAGCAAACGGAGGAGTTTTGGAATAATTATGATAGGAAGCAATTATTTTGCATTTACCTTTTGCGGCACTGATTATTTCGTCTTTAATACCATTGTCGGTTTCATAATCAATATCAATAAAAGCTGTTCCTGCATTTATTGCGGAAAGCAGGATTTCAAGCCTTCGGCTGTCGTCAATTTGTCCTGCTCTGCAGGTGGCTATAATTGTCTTTCCTGCTTTAACCACCGATTCAACTTGCTTATTAGTGAGTTTCCCCGAATCGAGCCGCAATTCTACCATTGGATAAAACGAAACGGTTTCTATGCAAAAATTGTAATCATCGGCAGTTATGCTTAAACAAATCATAATAATACTTCAATAAAGTTTAGATAAATCATTTATTGATAGAGGCTCAATGACCGGCTCGCCAATATCTTTAAGTAGTATGAAATTTATTTTATTGCCAATTTTCTTTTTGTCATATTTAAGTGCATTAATCAGCTCATTAAAATCAATGTCAATGCTAACATCCAACCCTAAGGAGGATAATAGTCCGATAATTCTTTTCGCCTTTAAAATATCCAAATAGCCGAGTTTGACTGAAATATCAACAGCTTTCGAGATTCCGACCGAGACGGCAGTGCCGTGGGAAATTCCGGTAAGGCTCTCCAAGGCATGTGCGAAAGTATGCCCAAGATTCAGGATTCGCCTGATTCCATAGTCATATTCATCTTGGAGCACAATCGAGCTTTTGATTTTAATACATTTTTGAATCAATTCTTCAAGAATTTCTTTATTCTTTTGCTTGAGCAGGGATTGATTATTCTCAATAAATCCGAAAAACTCTTTATCAATTATCAGAGAGGTTTTCACAGCCTCTGCCAAACCATTTTTAAATTCATTATCGGGTAAAGTTTTCAGGAAATCAACATCGCAGAATATAAACTCAGGCTGATTAATCGTACCGATAATATTTTTCAGATTTGAAAAATTTATTCCGTTTTTGCCCCCGATTGAAGCATCTGCCATAGCCAAAAGCGATGTTGGAACAAATCCGAATTTCACACCGCGAAGGAAAGTCGTGGCGGCAAATCCCGTAATGTCGCAAACAATACCCCCGCCAATACCAATTATTGTACATTCGCGGTCAATACCATATTCGAGCAATTTTAGGTATATATTATTGATGGTTTCGAGTGATTTGTTCTTTTCGCCTGTTGGAGTCTCAATTACTTTAAATTCCGAAAAATCATCATTGTAATATTTGAGGATATTGCCGTCGGTAATGATTACGGTTCGTTTTTTATCTGATTCAGCAAGAAATGCTCTGAAATGCAATCCAACATAAACATTGGTACGGGAGTGTTTAGTATGGATTGAGAATTGCTCCATCAAGTATTTTTATAATTAGTTTCTACATAACTAACAATGTTTTTTATGACTGTCGGGAGAATGCTTTGCTGTCCGTCGCTAAGTGCTTTATGCGGTTCCTGATGAACTTCGATGAGCAAGCCGTTGGCACCTAATACCAATGCGGCTTTCGAAATAGCCTCAACAAAACTTGCATCGCCGCTCGAATGTGATGGGTCGAAAATCACAGGATAATCGGTTAATGTTTTCAGCTCAAGAATTGAAGCCAAATCGGGTGTGTATCTCAGTTTTGAATCAATCTGCTCAAATGTGCGAATACCCCGAAGACAAAGAATAATGTTGCTGTTGCCTTCCTTTGAAATGTATCCTGAAGCCAGTATAAGTTCGTTCAATGTAGAATTGAAGCCCCTTTTCAGCAGGACAGGCTTATGGTCAACAGCGGTTTTTTTTCCGATATTTTTCAGTAAATGATAAGCCGCCATATTTCGGCTACCGATTTGCACTATATCAATCAAATCGTAGCAATCGTCAATCAAACTGCTGTCCAAAATTTCGGACACGACAAGCATATCATTCTCTTCGGCGGCTTTTTTCAGCAATCGCTGTCCCTCCAGACCTAATCCCTGGAATGACATCGGAGAAGTTCTCGGCTTGAATGCACCTGCCCGCAGATATTTAATTCCCATGCCTTTCAGCAACTTTGCAAGACTGCTGATTTGTTCCCAAGATTCAACAGCACAAGGACCGGCAATCACTACGCCGGACTTATGAAAATCTTTGAATATTTCGTTATAATCTATTTTCACATCAAATCAAGTTATTTAAAAATCAATTTTATAAAATCACACAAATATTGACACATATTATTTGAATAAATTTTAAATACATACGGAAAATCATAAAATCTCGATTCCGCAACTCAAATATGCCTCAATTTCGACAAGAAGTTCCTCGCGGCACACGTCTGCCTGAACAAAAATCATCGGCACAATCCCAAAATATTTGATGCAGATTGACTGAACCGTTTCAAAATCCTTCTTATCTTTCAGATAGACTCTGACAATTGAGAATGGAGGTAATTCGCCATCAATTTGAATGCCGTGGTCGTGAAGATTTTTCGATGAAATAAGTTCGAGAATATTCTTAATTGTGATTTCGGTCTGCCTGACGATATCCCCTTGAATCGAATCTTCGCCTAAAATTGCCGCCGTTCCTGAAATATATACATCCATGACGCTTTTGCCAATAACAATTTTCCCTCTCTCAAACTTCGGAGTAGAGATACCCTCGTTTTCCTTCAAAGGCTTGATATATCTTTCAGAATAACCGTGAGCATTCTGCTGATTGGGGTTATGCAAAGCAATTATTTGTTTATTTGTTGAAAAACTCTCTGCGATAAATTCCACAGAACATCCCGGAATATTCGTTCCTATTCCAGTTGCTGAAGGGTAGCCTTTTTCCCAATAAGAATCCTGATAGTACTTTGCCCGTGAGATATTAAAGAACTGATAATTTTCAGTGGTTCCATTTGCGGAACGGGCGGGATTTGTTATTTCCCCGATGTAAGACCATTGCCTGACTATATTCGAAAATCCCAAACCCGAGGCAGAAAGTATTTCTTTGATGCTTTCGAAGCAATAATCCGAATGTCCGTCGGCTTTCAGATTCTCGTCGTAACATTCAATACCCGAACCGCAGACGAATTTATCACTCCCGTTTTCGATTGAAATAAATGAAGAATTTTTAAGCTGATTGTAAGAAATACTTAAAAAGGTATTTTCCATATCGCAAGCAAGAACTTCCATTGCTACTTCCGAACCGCTTGCAGGAGGCTGGGCGACAAATAAAGTAAGTGGGGCAATATCCCCGAAAATTGATTTCAGTATATAAGAGTATAATTTTTTGATTTTGAGAAAATCTTCATGGTTTTCAGCATTCACAAAGATTGTTAATTTGAGCGGAACTAACTTGGAATTACTTTCCGAAAGCAGGATTCCTGCTTGATTCAGACAGTCGGAAAACTGCTCGTCGCGAGTTCCGGCAACGGTAGAACAAATCGCAAAAACACGTTTCGCTGGTGCAGTATTTCTATTGATTCTCAACTTCGGCATAATTCCATTCCCATCCACAAATAAATGTCCACAAATTTAAGTGAATTTTACATTAATAAAAAATTGTTTTCAGAGATTTTCAGGTGAGCTGATTATGTTTCTACTCCCCGAAAGTTAGCTTTTTTTTGTTAGTTTATTTTCGTAAGTTGTGTTTTGAAAAAATTTATATACCTAACTTTACCCTAAGTTTTATACACTACATTTAGGGCATTCAGGATTTGCTCTTGTTTGCTTTTGAGTGTAACAACTTTTTCTACAACTTTGCCAGTATTTTTATCCTGAAGATATACCTTGTAACCTCCATTGAGGTTGTTCAATGCTTCTACTCCCGATATTTCGAGAGGTTTAACCCTATATGAAATCAAAGACAATATGGTATAAGCTAAATAGCATATCTTTATGTTAGATTGTATATTTTGTAAATTCCATACTCTTAATGGGTGCAATGATAAAGCTCCCTTTAATTGCATAAAACTTCTTTCTAAAATATCTTTTTCAAAATATTTCTTAACTGTTTCTTTATCACTCAAATCCGTGTTGGTATATAATAATGAATATCCCGCAAATTGATCTGTCTTATTTTTATGTATAGAATCCATCGTCTTCTCTTTTTTTGCTATTTCTATATTTGGGTTATAAATTGTTATCAATCGTCCGCCCATATACTCAAAACTTTTCACATACACCTTTGTCTCTTTGAGAACGACCTGACAATCCTTTGAAAATATTTCATCCCTCTGAATTTGAGATATATA
>CAZSHX010000111.1:0-8576 GCA_964606895.1 uncultured Hyphomicrobiales bacterium | reverse complement strand
AATCCACCAATGCCGGCGAAACATGGGATTGCATTTTGAATATTAATGAAAACACAGGAGTAAGCGATATAGCAATTGACCCACGTAATCCGGAGATAATTTTTGCGGCTTCGTACCAAAGAAGACGACACGTTTTTACGTTAATCAACGGCGGACCGGAAAGTGCAATCCATAAATCTACCGATGGCGGAAAAACATGGAATAAACTAACCAACGGATTACCGGGTGGTGATTTGGGTAGAATCGGCATTGCTGTTTCTCCTGTTAACCCCGATTATGTTTTTGCAACAATCGAAGCTGAAGAAAAGGGCGGGTTTTTCCGTTCGACTGATCGCGGAGCTTCCTGGGAAAAAAGAAATCCATGGTTCTCGCCTGCCGCTCAGTACTATTCCGAGCTTGTTTGCGACCCGAAAGATGTTGACGTAATCTACAATCTTGATACTTATTTGAAATTAACAACTGACGGCGGCAAGACATTTTCTAATGTCAGCAACAACCATCGCCACGTTGATGACCATGCTGTCTGGATAAATCCTAACAATACTAACCATCTTCTTGTCGGAGGTGACGGCGGGCTTTACGAAAGCTTCGACCACGGAACAAACTGGAGATACTTCTCGAATCTGCCTGTTACTCAATATTACCGTGTAGGGATTGACAATTCTGAACCCTTTTATTATGTTTACGGCGGTACTCAGGACAACAACACATGGGGCGGTCCATCAAGAACAATAAATTCCGGTGGAGTTACTAATGAAGACTGGTTTTTGGTTGTCGGCGGCGACGGCTATCAGGCAAGAGTTGACCCGAACAATCCGAATACAGTCTATGCAATGTGGCAATATGGAAATTTGGTACGCTTTGACAGAAAAAGCGGCGAAACTTTCTATATTCAGCCACAAGCTGAAAAAGGCGAAGAAGTTCGCTGGAACTGGGATACACCTCTTATTATCAGCCCTCATTCCGGAACTCGGCTTTATATTGCCGCAAACCGTCTTTACAGAAGTGATGACCAGGGAAATACATGGAGAGCAATCAGTCAGGACTTAACAAGAAAAATTCAAAGGAATGATTTGCCTGTTATGGGCAAAATCTGGGGACCGGACGCAATTTCCAAAAATGCTTCAACTTCTCTTTTTGGGAATATCGTTGCACTTACAGAATCGCCCGTAAAAGAAAATTTACTATACGTGGGTACTGATGACGGTTTAATACAAATGACAGATGATGCGGGAGGTAACTGGACGAAAATTTCACAGTTCCCATCTGTTCCCGAAACAACATATGTGAGCGATTTATTTGCTTCTCAGCATAATGAGAATGTTGTTTATGCCGCTTTTGACAATCATAAAAATGATGATTTCAAGCCTTATCTTTTGAAAAGCGAAGATAAAGGTAAATCGTGGAAATCTATTGTTGGAAATCTGCCCGAAAATGAAGTTGTTTATACAATTGTTGAAGATTTTAAGAATCCGCAACTTCTTTTTGCCGGTACAGAATTCGGACTCTATTTCACTGTTGACGGCGGAGAAAACTGGGTTCAGCTTAAAAACGGCATGCCTTCGATTGCTGTTCGTGACCTCGAGATTCAAAAAAGAGAAAATGACTTGGTGATAGCAACCTTCGGCAGAGGATTTTATATCCTTGATAACTTCTCGCCTCTGAGAGATGTTAATCCCGAAGTTTTGAAAAAAGATTTTCACATTTTCCCGGTTAAAGATGCTTTAATGTTCAATGAAGATGAATCCAGAGCAAAATATGATCAGGGCGAGTCTTTCTTCAGAACAAAGAATCCTCCTTTTGGTGCAACTTTCACATATTATCAGAAAGAAGGCTTCAAAACCAAGAAGCAAATCCGCAAAGAAGCTGAAACCAAAGCCGAAAAAGACGGCAAAACCATTGAATATCCCACAAATCAAGCCCTGATTCAGGAAGATTTGGAGGAAGCACCATATTTGATTTTCAAAATTATGGATGAAAATAATAACCTTATCCGCATGATGTCATCTCCCGTTAAAACAGGTGTTAACCGTATTACATGGGACTTGCGTTATCCTGATATGTCGCCTGTTTCAGGTGGAACCGACATAAATAAACATTCGGGAACTCCCGTAATGCCCGGGAAATATAAAGTTACTGTTATGAAATCAATTAACGGCGAAATCTCTCAGCTATCGGATACCGTAACTTTCGTTGCTAAAGTGCTGAATAACGTTACTCTGCCGGCAAAGGACAGAGGCGAACTCGTTGCTTTCCAGCAAAAAACTGCTAAATTGCAAAGGGCTGTTTACGGAACAGGGAATTTGCTCGGTGAACTTAGAACTCAGCTGTCAACTATCAAAAAAGCACTTATGACTTCGATGAATACAGACAAATCGTTAATCGAAAAAGTCAGGAAAATTGAACTCAATTTGAATGAAGTCGGCGTTATTTTGAATGGCAATTCTACTCTTGCACGCAGAAATGAAAATCAGCCGCCATCAGTGAACGACAGACTGAATTACATCATTTACGGAATTTGGGGATGTTCGCAGACTCCGACTCAAACCCAGAAGGATGCTTACAGAATCGGCGGGGAAGAATTGACTATGGCTTTGAGCAAAATTAAAACTATAGTCGAAACTGATATTAAAGAATTGAACAAAGAACTCGACCGTCTCGGCTCGCCATGGACTCCCGGAAGAATGCCGGAATGGAAAGCTGAATAGATATAAATCAAATTAATTGATTAACAAAAAAGCCCTGCACACTAAAATGCGGGGCTTTTTTTGTTCAATTCTATTCTAAACCTTCATTCGTTCTTTGATTAAGCCAAACCAGCAGGATGGCTGAATTAGGATGCTGACTGAAAGAAAGCACTCGTGAGTACAGATGCAGTTTGTTTGCTGAATCTGCTTGCGTATTTCACGAGCATGTGGATTGTTCCATGCTTCTGCAAGATTATAGTTAAAGTCTCGGATATTACCAAAAGAATAGGGAAGTGTTTCGCAGGGTCGAACATCGCCATCATTAAATATTACTCCTGCAAGACTGCCTGCGGCACAACCGCCGCCTTTTCTTTGCTTGTGTGAAATTTCCATAATGATGTTTCTTCTAAGCGAATTTTTAGCAGTTAAAAATTTGCCGAATTTATTGCGGTCACCACTGAATTCATGGTTTTCTTTACGTTTTGAAATTAATTGGTTAATTTGCCCATAAGCAGTTATAACCTCTTGTGATACAATATGTTTAGGCTGGCTTCCACGAACCATGTTTACCATCCATTCACCTTTTGGTAAAATTTTTTGGACATATTTCCCCAATTGCTCTGCTTCAGAATAATTATCCTGCGAAATGGTTGATATTACTGACAAATCAAAATTCGGATATTTACCGATAAGATTGCTTAATGACTCAATGGTTTTAATGGCATTTCTGAAAGCATCAAGATTATGTCGAATTTTATTATGAGTTTCCTCCAGACCGTCAAGCGAAACATCAACCCGAAAAGGAGTTGTACTATTCCGTTGCAGGATTCTCTCAGTCTTTTGGGTAATCATGTCGGCATCAAAACCGGATGTCGGAATGTCAAATCTGTTCAGCTTTGTGTTTTGAATAAACAAATCGGCAATGTCCTCAATATCATCTCTCAGAAAAGCTTCACCGCCGGTTATTGAAAGAAATTTTAGAGATTGAATCGAAAGAGATATTTTTTCAAGTTCATCGAATGATAATGTCGAGGATTTTAAATTTTTTGATTTCCATTCTTTTGTGTACCAGCAATGAGTACAGTTATTCGGACATTGGTCGCTTACAAATAAAATTAAATAGGTGGGAGTCTTTAAAACTCTTGATAATGAATTTGTCGTAAAAGCATATAACTGTTTTCTCATTTTGATATGATTCTATCAGTAATAAAATCAGGCAGATACTTAAATGTGAGATATTTAAGTTTATTTATGAATCCTGGTATTATCAAAATTCTTCCATTAAACAATGCTTTCAAGGCATAATCGGCAACATTATCCGAAGAATCCATTTTACCACTATAAGTAGAATTATATCCGGAACGTAAATCAAATTCAGTATCAGTTTTTCCAGGGCATAGAACTGCAATTTTCATGGAGCTTGCTTTTAATTCCAAAGCAAGAGTTCTGGTAAACGACAGGATATAAGCTTTTGAAGCTGAATAAACCGACCAATCAGGACTTTTTCTAAAAGCTAACGTAGATGCTACATTTAATATTCCTCTTTCTTGATGGTTTGAAGAATATTTCAACAGAAAATACTTGCTTAATGCTGTTACGGATTCAATATTTAAGCGAATTGAATCCTGTTCGCTGATCAAAGAAGTATTTTTGAATTTACCATAAACACCTGAACCCGCATTATTAATAAGTAAATCAATTTCAATTGAATTGCTATCGAGAAAATCAGTGATCGATTTGTGACCGTCAATTTTGGATAAATCACATTCCACAGTAAATACTCTGATTTTGAATTCTTCTTCAAAAGTAGGCTTTATTTCTTTCATTCGCTCTATGTTTCGTGATGCAAGGACAAGATTGACTGAATTAGCGGCAAGAATTTTGGCAAATGAGAAACCGATACCTGAAGTTGCACCTGTTATGAGAGCTGTTTTTATGTCCTGAATTTTCATATGCTATAGAATGAAAAAGTTATAGCTCAATTGATTTTTCATATTTAACATTATTTTGATATCCAAATGCTAATTTAATAAGATGTAATAGAAACCAAAAAGGAAGTTTAGAAATTCGCGGAAATTTTTTAATTGGTTCCATAAAGAATCGAAAGAGCCATTCCAATCTGATTTTACGCATGAACAAAGGAGCTCTGGGAATGTCGTCAGAGATAAAAGCAAACAAACCGCCGACATGCCAAATCGTTTTTACTTTCAGTTTTGAATAATTCCTGTTTAAAAAATTAATTTCATTAATTGTCCCCATGCCGATTATAAGAATATCGGGATTTGAAGAATTAATTAGTGAAACAATTCTGTCATCATCTTTTTCAGGAAAGAATCCATTGTGATAATCTGAAATAATTAAATCGGGAAAACTGTTTGTTATCTTTTCTATGGCTTTTGTAATTATTGCTTCCTTGGAGCCAAGGAAAAAGACAGATTTGCCTGAATTGCTCAATTTTTCAAAAACCAGAGGATAAAGATCCGTTCCGTTAATGTCTTTGTTCCACCCTAATCCGAGAAGAAATGCACCAAGTTTCATAGCAATTCCCTCGAACCAAAAAATATAATTTGGTAAAATGGATTTAGAAATTTTTATATGTTTTTGCAACAAATAGTAATTGTACAGGTGGGCATGAAAAAAGACTGATGGATTATTTTTCAAAACTGATTCAACAATCAGCTCAGCAACAGTTTTCAAATCGCATGAATGAAGTAAATATTTATTGAAATTTAGTTTCACTGGTTGAGTAAGAACTTTAATCTGATGAATGTATTCAGATTTGTCAAGAACACTATTTGAATTATTGGTCAATTAATTGTCCTGTTCAACTGTTGATTGATAGGAAAGAGATTGTTAAATTTATGGCAGATTGTTCCTAATAATGTTAAATGAATAATAAAATTTATACAATTAACGGTTTGGTATCCAAATCCGCTTATTGAATCGGTTATTATTGCCAATTTTTTTTCCATACTCATTTTTTAGAATCAGATTCTGTGTTATGAACCAATTTCCAACGATAAACTATTTACAAAAGACAAATATATCGAATATTTATTTATAATCATAGCATTTGTTTATCTGTGTCTTCATATAATATAAGAGGAATATTTTCGTAAATTTGTATTTTATATTTAAATGAATTTATTGAAAATGAAGAAATTTCTTATATTATTGATTTTTATATCGGTTTACTATACATCCAATTCCCAATGGGCAATACTCCAGAAGGATGCCGATTCATTAATTACTCGTGGTGCTGATTTTATTTATAATGTTGAATTCGACAATGCAGAATTTTGTTTTAAACAGGTAATTAAGCTTTATCCACAGCACCCGGCAGGATATTTCCTTGATGCAATGGTCGAATGGTGGCGGATTGCAATGTACCGCAACAATGAAAAATACGATAAAGCATTTTTGGAAAAAATTGAAAAAGTATTGAAAGTTTGCGACAGGATTCTCGATACAAATCAATATGAAATCGGAGCATTATTTTTCAAAGGAGGAGCTCTGGGCTACCGAGGCAGATATTACGTAAATCGGAAAGCATGGTTTAAAGCGGCGAGTGACGGCTACACAGCTTTCGAAATTTTACTGAAATGCCAGGAAACTGCACCTCAAAATCATGATATAATGCTTGGAACAGGCATTTATAACTATTTTGCGGAAGTACTGCCGATTGAATATCCCGGGCTAAAATCCCTGATGCTCTTTGCACCGAAAGGAGATAAAAAACTTGGGATACTTCAGCTTGAAGCTTGTGCCAAACATGCAAAATACTCTGCTGTTGAGGCAAAAGTTGTTCTTCTTCAGGTTTTTCAGGATTTCGAAAATAATTCGTCCAAAGCTCTGTTTTATGCAGAAGACCTGAACAAAGCCTACCCGAATAATTCCTTCTTTCATCGCTATCTTGGCAGATGCTACGTTACGGTTGGCGAAATGGAAAAATGGGAAAAAACATGGCGGGATGTTTTGCTCAGATATATTGACAATCAGCTGGGTTATGATGACATTACAGCAAGGGAAGCCCTTTATTACATTGGCTATTCACTGATGCTCAAACATAGCTACGACCTGGCTTTGAAATATTTTTTCAAATGCGACGAAGCTTCCCGCAAAGTTGATAAAGAAGTTACAGGATTTATGGTTCAGACAAATCTTAAAATCGGGAAAATTTACGATATGCAGAAAAAAAGGGATTTGGCTGTCAAACAATACAAGAAAATACTGTCATGGAAAGACATAAACAACTCGCATAAAGAGGCACAGGAATTGCTAACAACCCCATTTTCCAGATGACAGACATAACAGAGGTAATTTTGAGATTTAAGTATTTTGTGATTTTTGTATTGATTTTATTAGCTTGTTTTTCTGCAAGTTCTGCCAAAGTTTCAAAAATGAAACTTGGTATTGATGTGCTCATAGAATCAGGCTTTTCGCAAGTTAAGAATAAAAATATAGCACTTCTGACAAACAATTCAGGGAGAACCGGAAGAGGCGTTCTGACCTTAGATGTTTTGCTCGGAACAAAAAAATGCAAACTCATAAAAATCTTCACTCCCGAACATGGCTTCTATTCAAAAGTTCCTGCCGGCAAAGCTGTCAGTAACGACACAATTAAAGGTTTACCTGTTTATTCGCTTTATGGTGCAAACCGCCGTCCAAGCAAATGGCAGTTTGACGGGGTAGATGCCGTTGTGGTTGATTTGCAGGATGTCGGGGTTCGTTCTTACACCTATATCAGTACAATCTACAAGGTGATGGATGCCTGTGCTGAATACGATGTGCCAATCATTATTCTCGACAGACCAAATCCATTGGGAGGGAATATTGTTGACGGCAACCTTGTTGAAAAAGGAAAAGAAACTTTCGTCGGTATTGCACCTGTCCCATACATTCACGGCTTGACAGTCGGTGAATTTGCTCATCTTGTGAATAATGAAGGCTTGCTAACCAAAGACAAATGGGGAAATCAAAGAAAATGTTCACTAACAGTGGTGAAAATGGAAAATTGGTTCCGTTGGATGCGTTGGGAGGATACAAAATTAAAATGGTTTGCCACATCACCGAATATTCCTTCAGTTGATGCCGTCAGAGGCATGGCTGTTGTAGGAGTGTTAGGCGAATTAGGGAAATTCAATATCGGTATCGGCACTGATTTCCCTTTTCAATTTATTGCTTACCCAAAGTTGACGGACTACATCATTAAAATCTTCTTAGGAACAAAGGAATTCGCAGGAGTAACACTTCACAACTGCCACTTTAAAGACTTAAAACCTAAAAAAACATCCTCTAATATTCGGGGTTACAAACTTAAATTTAATGCAGACAGTCACTTTGCTCCTTACACTATTGGAATAAAGCTACTTTTGACAATCAGAAAATCTGACCCCAAGCTATTCCGCGAAGAAAACTTCAAAAAATCCAAAGAAATGTTCTGCAAAGTTACAGGAACCGATGAAATCTTCAAAAAGCTGATGGATGGTACAGATGACTTCCAAATACTTAATGAAGCTACAAAAGGTTTGCGGGAATTTTCAGAAATCCGTTCCAGATACCTTTTTTATGAATAGGCAATTTAAATTGAGCTCTCAATTTTCTTATTAAAATTAAATGGAGTTTCTGCAATTCCAATGCTATTCTATCTAAACTATAATAAATCCTGAAAATTCAAAAATCAATCCATGCAAAATTAAGTGTTTTTGAGCAAATAAGGTTATTAACTCCTTAATGAAACCCTGCTATTATCGCAAGTACTGGATGCAGAGTTTTTGTAACAGAATCAACTTCTACAGCGAAATTTTCTAATGCAGTAGCTCCCAATAGAAAAATATACTTTACACGGTAATAAATTGAGCATTTGAATATGACTGAAATTTCAGATTC
>CAZSHX010000110.1:1351-8978 GCA_964606895.1 uncultured Hyphomicrobiales bacterium | reverse complement strand
TCTATGTTTCTACAAACGGAATCATTGGTTTGACCAACAGACGCTATTTCTATGACACTGATGGTCAGAGAACAATATTGCCCGGTGCCGTGGATTGCTATGACCCAATGAGTGATGATTGGTTTGACAGAGGCAGAGCCGGTAATGGTTTGTCTGATACTACTCCCGATGATTGGGGATATAAATTCGCAATTTTAGGAAATTTTGATGCTTCACCTGATTCTTTAACTAAAGGTTTACGTCAGCGTGGCGGTGCACTTGACCAGAGTGACTTCTCTGCTTATAAAACTGCTGTTATTGCTCCTTTTTTTGGAGATATGCACCTTTCTCAATTTAACACTACTACCAACAAATCCGAGGATTGGGGAAAAGTTTATTTTAAAAGAACTGCCGCCAACGACAGGCTTATTATTTATTATATAAATATTGCACCTAAAGGTGCTTTAAATACTAATAAGGGCGGATATACCGGTCCTGTTAATGCACGTCCGGGCGATGCCAATTATATTGCCGCAAGTGCTCAGGTAATTTTAAATAAAACAGATAGCAGTGTTACTATTGTTTATGAACGCTTTGATGGTATGGCTTACTTTTCTTCATCAAGAGGAGTTCCGGCAACGGTAGTTTTCAGATATAACACAACTGTTGGCGTGTCCGGATGGGCTCGTCACGTAAATTACGGTCAACCGGACTACGACCCTTCTGTTCCATGGGCAGATCAATACTTACAAACAACACACTATTTCAGCAATTATGCTAATCCAAATGTGACCTATCCAAGCAATTATCTTGCTATTAAGTTCAAACAATGGAAGAACACTCTTCGTGTGTGCGATATTCAATACAGGATTAGAAAAGCAGATCTGAATGCCAGTTTGGACTTTACAGAAATCGTTCCTTCCAATAAGGCAAACGATTATGAATTACTTGCAGGGGAAGAGAGAATTGGTGCAATTCAGCCCGTGGCACTTATTCAAAACCTAACGAATAATATTCAAGGACCGCAGGGTCAGAACTTCCAACCGCAACAGTTAAATTTCCGTGCAAGGTTTTTAATAATTAATTCGGCTTCTAATAGAATCATCTACAATCGTTTGGTTCAGGTTGATAGTACTTGTTTGGCATTACCCGATTCTTTAACTTTTAAGTGTAATGGCGATCCATATTTTAAACTTAGATACTGCGTTCCAACACTTTATGGTGGAAACTGGACAGTATCTCCACCATACCCTGCATTTCCGGGAACAGGTCAATTGAACGGTATTCCTCCTTATGGTTATGTCCAAATATACTTCCCGCCATTTGAGCCGAATGAATTCGCGAATAACCACATTGGTCGTTTGAAAGCGTCTATCATTGCAGAGCCAACCAATCCTCTTACAAAAGAAAGCCTTGGAGATGAATGGCCCTTTGACGATACTACAAGTGTTCGTCTCTTTGTTATGAAAAGATTGTATGATTTCTATGATGACGTTACTCAATTTCATATTGTTGGCAGAGTTCCAATGCCTTCAACCTTGAAATGGGTGAACATTGAAGCTGATGTTGCCAATGGTGACGAAGTTTCTAACTACCCACTTCCTCCAAGAGGTACTTATGGAGCAACCAACAATATTGATTTCTCTTTTACAGTTCCGGACTATACGAACTATAAGATTGCATCACCCGTTATTCGCATGAATAGAGTAACTCTCGATAATAGAGAACCAGAACCTGTAGCACCAATGAAAGGTGATGAAATCCGTTCATTCCCGATTGATTTGAGAAGCCAATTTGGCGCTATGCTTTCCCTTTCATTCCAAAGAACAGCAAAACAAGATAATTGGTCCCGAGGTTTTGGGGATCAGCAATTAGTTGGACCTGAACCACGGACAATCGTCAATGGTGATGTATTTACTCAGTGGACTACGGCTACTAATGCCGCTTCTTCTCCTTCAGGTTATCGTGTATCTGACCCAACAACTTGGGAATCAATTGCGGTTGAATTGATGCAGCCAAGTGACGACGGTGTTCAGAACATTACAAACGTTGACCCGAAAAGATGGCGAGTTCATCCAAGAAGAGGAAAAGCAAAAGATATTACCTCTATGTCTGCTTATCAGCTTTTTGGTGCAGGCGGATACATGACGGGATTCCTCGAAAAAGACAAGGATTCATCATTAGCTCCTCCGGCGGCTCGTTTACGTGGAGGATTGAGACCTGATATTTTCGATGATGGTATTGATTTTGAATATAGGAAGGCATTTATTGCAATTCCTGATACTTTTATCAAATCTCGTAATAATGGAGCAAAGAACTTTAGATTTAGAGTTAAAGTTTATGCAAATAACGATAAGAAATGTGCTTCATGTATTCCTGATGATACAGACCCGTTCTTTGTTGATAACGTAACTATATTATATCCCTCTGAAATTACAGACATTGAAATTTCTTCCGTTAAACCGATTTGGCCCTATACTATAGCTCCAGCTTCGCAGGCAATTAAAATTCCCGTTTGGGTTAAACTTAGTAACAATACAAGTGTTGATGCTCCCGGCTTTTTGATTAAAGTCAGGATTTATAAAGCCGAAGATAACAGACCCGTTTATTGCCGTACGGAACAATTACCATTCATGAAACCCGGAACTACCGTTGATTTTGCAATGCCTTTCTGGTATGCAAGAAAATCCGGTCCGGGCAGATACAGATTATTTGGTAATATTTACGTTCCCGGTGGTGATCTTCAGCCATTGAATGATACAACTTATACGGATTTTACTTTAACTTTTGGTGATGTATTTGCTTATGACCCTGTACAAAGTCCAAGAAATGATGTCCCGGATAATGCATTTACAGGTCTATACGGAAGAGGTTTGAACCTATTCGGATTTGCTTATGGTGGTATGGGTTCTTCATCCGGACCTGTTGGCGAATATGATGAAAACAACTATGGTGCCGGTTATGTCGGTGGTTCCAGTTCGGGTCAGATTGCTATGAAATTCCAGTTGAGTCAGGCAGATACAATTTATGGATACAAAGCATTCTTTGGACAATTGAACGGTTCTATGGAGGATATCGCACTCGCCATTTATACAGATAGAAGCCAGCCGGGAACTGTATTCCCAGGTTCGCTGATTTACAGACTACGCTGTTATGACGAAATTAGAAAAGCACCATTCTTTGATGAATACGTTACTTATCTTCTGCCCAAACCGATCGTTCTTCCGGCAGGTTCCTACTGGATGGCAATCGCACAGATTGGAGAAACAGGTTTTGAATTAGGAGCTTCCAAGTCAAGAGTTGGAATGAGAACTACAAGTATTTACATTCCACCTCCGATAACCATTTCAGCTCCTGTTGGCGGTTCCGGATATAACCTTATGATTGACAAGAACTTTAGAAAAACAAATCCAAGTGGTTCACTTATTAATAATAATGTCTTCGCTTTTGAAAATACTCGTGGTAGCGGTACCTGGAATCAGTTCATGCCAACAATCGGTAACCCGGCTTACGCTCACTTGCATCACTTCGGCACATCACCTGCTGACGGAACTACCCTAACATTAACACGCGGTACATGGATTCCAATGATTCGTCCATATTTTGGTACTCGTTCCTTCGGTTCTGATTATATTTATGAGGATTGTGATCCTGGGGACCCGGTTGAACTTACTTATTTTGATGGTCAGGTTCGCGATGCCGGTATTGAGCTGTTTTGGTCAACTTGTTCCGAACTGAACAATGATGGATTCTATGTCGAGAGAAAAGTTGGTAGAAACGACGGAGATTGGGTGCAGTTATCGTTTCTTAAGGGTGCCGGAACTACATCAAAAGTTAACCGTTATAAATATCTTGATGCAGAAGTTAACACTAACGTAACTTATCAGTATCGTTTACGACAGGTTGACAATGATGGTGCCGTCACATGCCTATCATTCTCGAAAATCATTACATTGACTTACAACAGAGACCAGGAAATCGTTCTTGGACAAAACTCTCCAAATCCATTCAAAGACCATACAGCTTTTACATTTGCTTTGCCAACTGAATCGAACGTCAGATTTGAAGTTCTTGATATTTTTGGTAATGTTGTAAAAACTTTGGTTAATGGTACAAACCCGGCAGGACCAACAAGGGTTGATTGGAATGGAAATGATAATAACAATAATTCTCTCGCAATCGGCACATACTTCTACAGATTGACTGTCGGCGAAGTTGTTAAAACAGGCAAACTGACAATAGTAAGATAAAGTGTTGAATATTTTTTTTCGGGGTGATCAATACCAAGTCAAATTTTTTAATGATGAAAAATGAAAAATTTTATAAGAAGATAACATCAATTCAAATAATTTTGTAATTTTGTGATTATATTTTTATACTATTTGATCTTCTATGGCTAAAGAAACACATATAACCTTTTCAGAAGAAGAAACAATCGCTCTGGGCGATAATTTCGCCGAAAGACTTATACCCGGCGATATCGTTGCCCTTTTTGCCGATTTGGGTATGGGTAAAACACAGTTTATCAAAGGTATCTGCAATTTCTTTGAGGTTCATGAAATAGTTACAAGCCCAACTTTTACAATTATTAATCAGTATTTCGGAAGAAAAAAAGACAGGGAAATCCCAATTTATCATGTTGACCTTTACAGGATTAAATCTACAAATGATTTAGGCGAGATTGGACTGAATGAATATATCTATTCAAAAGATTCTATAATACTGATTGAGTGGGCTGAAATTGCCGAAGGATTTTTACCTGCAACAAAATACTCAATCCATATCACAGGAAATATCCAAAATGAGGACGAACGGGTTTTCGATATCTCATGGTGAGCAACAAAGCCATACTCTACGAACAGCTCGAATCAGATGCTATCAGATGTACCCTTTGCAGTCATTACTGCTTAATTTCACTTGGACAAAAAGGCACTTGCCGTCTTCGAACAAATATCGGTGGGGAACTATTTACTTCATCATGGGGAAAATCTTCAGGTTTTGCTATTGACCCAATCGAAAAAAAACCATTTTTTCATTACAAACCATCGAGCCGTGTTCTTTCTTTCGGAACTCCGGGTTGCAATTTCAGTTGTTTGAATTGTCAGAACAGTTCTCTTTCGCAAGCTGTTAGGCAAAATAAACCAATTCTTGATAACTCAACAATTTTTTTGCCCGAAGATATTGCATTGATGGCTGAGCAAAATAATGTTGACGGTATTGCATATACTTATTCAGAGCCAACCATTTTTTTTGAATATGCGAGGGACACAATCCTTGAATGCAGAAAACACAGTCATCTCAAAGATTTGTTCCATGTTTTTGTTTCAAATGGTTATTTCTCAAAAGAAATGCTTGATATCGTTTCCAAAGAAAATTTGTTACAAGCGGTAAATATTGATTTGAAGTTTATTTCTGATGAAAAATACAAGAAAATTTGCGGAGCCCGACTTCAGCCGATTTTAGATAACATCAAAAGAATCTATGATTTACGGAAACAAATTCACCTTGAAATAATCAATCTGATAATCCCGGGCGAGAATGATTCTGATGAGGAGATTAATAAACTTTGTGAGTTTGTTGCAGGAATTTCAACTGATATACCGCTCCATTTCAGCAGATTTTTTCCGAGATACAAGATGATGAATACTCCTGCAACTCCGATTGAAACAATGCTAAAAGCTCAAGAAACAGCTAAATCTTATAAAATGAAATATATTTATCTTGGGAATATGGATATTCCAAATGCCTTAAATACTTACTGCCCGAATTGCAGTAAACAACTTATTGAAAGAGATTTCTATGAAATTAAAAAGAACATTCTACTTGGTTCAGACAAATGTCCGGATTGTAACTATCAGATAAACATAAGGTAAATTTGAGAAATAATATTTGAATAAAATAATTAATATGCGGAAAATATACGAGGGTGAAAAATTGTGAATTGTAGATTATGGATTATGGATTGAAAATTGGATAAGAATCTTCATTTCCCCCTTTGAAAAAGGGGTAGGGGGATTTCTTCTCTTACGCTCTTCATCTTCCAACAACTAACCGATCAACCAACTAAACGATCAAACACCTCAACACTTAGTTCGTTCCTCTGAGTTCTTTTAGCTTTTTGAAAAGTTCTTTTTCTTCTTCAGTCAGCTTTTCGGGAATTTTCACGTTGATTTTAGCATAAAGGTCGCCTTTCTTTTCAGGTACTTTATAATTTGGCATCCCCATACCTTTTAGCCTGAGAACTTTGCCGGGCTGAGTTTCGGGCAGGATGTTAAGTTTGATGAGTCCTGCAAATGTTTTAATCTTCGATGTGCCTCCGAGAATTATTTTGTACAAATCCACAAAAATTTCAAGGTGAAGGTCATCTCCTTTTCGCTCAACTTTACTTGATTGCGGAATATTGATTTTAATCAGCAAATCGCCGTTCGGACCGCCGTAATGTCCTGGCATTCCTTTTCCCGTAATTTTCAGCGAATGACCGTCGGGAGTTCCGGGTTTAATCTTTATTTCAATTTTTTGGTCATTGACCTCCATTATTTTTGCTACACCGTCGTAGGCTTCTTCCAAAGTAATCTCGATGTTTGCCAGATAGTCTTCTCCACGGCGTGGTGGATTTGATGCTCTCTGCTGGAAACCTCTCTGACTACCAAAAATCTTTTCAAAAAAATCGGAAACGCCCTGATTGCCGAAAGTATCTCCGCCACCGGAATAATTTCTCGAAGTACGTCTTGCTCCACCTCCGCCTGTGCCTCGGCTTCCTCCAAACCAATCAGACCAGTCGAAATCCTCCGACTTGCCGCCGGTTTGACTGTATTGGTTCCACGAAGAACCCAGAGTATCATATTTTTTTCTTTTCGCAGGGTCGCTAAGCACTTCGTAGGCTTCGCTGACTTCCTTAAATTTATTTTCAGATTCTTTATTGCCCGGGTTATTATCCGGATGATACTTTTTGGCAAGTTTTCGATAAGTTTTTTTAATCTCATCGGCATTTGCAGTTTTTTCGACACCTAAAATTTTATAGTAATCTTTGAAATCCATATCTGACCATTATTATTACATTTATCAATCAAATTATTGACTAATATTTTTTTGAAATATTGTAACAGATGAAATGTTCCTGCTCTAACAAAGTCATTTCAAATCGTTTATTTATAGATTTTTACTCCTTGATCTAAAGTTGAATTCGAAAATGACACATTGAAATCAAAAATTTTTTATTAATATCCTTTTCCCAACTTGCATCTTTTATTATTTTTTTAGAGAAGATGCAGTGTTATCATCGTCTAACCTATTGATATTATTTCATATAACGAATTTTTAGCCGTTGCATCTTTTGCATCTTTGGATTGCAATAGATGCGATTTAATTCTTAGATGGACTCTACCTAACACGTGGAGACAATCTTTCATTTTCAACTTGAATGCTTCATCTTCCCAAATTGCATCTTAAATTTTTTCACTTAAGAAAATGCAGTAAGTAAACCGCATAAACTATTGATAATATTACAAATGGCGAATTTTCGATCATTGCATCTTTTGCATCTTTGGATTGCAATAAACGCGATTTAATTCTTAGATGTACTCCACCTCACAAGTGGAGACAATCTTTCATTTTCAACTTGAATGCTTCATCTTCCCAAATTGCATCT
>CAZSHX010000110.1:0-1251 GCA_964606895.1 uncultured Hyphomicrobiales bacterium | reverse complement strand
TAAATTTTTTCACTTAAGAAAATGCAGTAAGTAAACCGCATAAACTATTGATATTATTCCAAATAACTATTTTTAATCCATTACATCTTTGGGCTAAAAAAAGATGAAAAAGATGCAATTCTTACCTCCCTCTCCATGAATGGAGATGATCGTGGTGAGGGTGACCAAATATCAAAGAACGAATTCAAAATTAATAAACGAAAAAAATGATTATTTATTGCTATGAGAATAAGGTAATTAATTCTTTTATCTATAGGATGATTTCATTTCTTCTTGCTTTCAACTTATTCTCTTCCATTAACAATTCACAATTCTCAATTCCCAATTTCTCTGCGTAGTTCTTGGTATTTTTCTAAAACAATCACATATCACTTGCTTTGTATAAAAATAATTGTTAAATTGGAAATGTAATTGGAAGTATCATGTTATCTCATGTCAGGAGTTTTCTCCTGACATTTTAAAGCACTTGAAAAGAATGCAAATTATAGAAAAATCGAAGAAGACGGCAGAATGGAACTCCTGCCGAGAGGTAAATATTCTTGTTATATTTGCTTTGGTTTTTATTTTTTCAAATTTACCAATTTATGGGCAGGTTAAAGGCTGGGTAGTTTCAGATCCATCCCCGGTTCGCTACTATCGTGCTTTAAGCTGTTCTGATTCAATGAACTGTGTCTCTGCCGCATATAATGAAAATGGCGGTCGGTTTATTAGAAAAACAACTGACGGAGGTATAAATTGGACTTTAATTTATTTTAACAAAGCATCAGATTCGCTTGGAGATTTCGATTTTTCGGACATTGAATATAAAAATTCAAATTTAATTTTAGCCGTAACCATGGATGGTTTAGTTATAAGGTCAAAAGACTCAGGACAACATTGGGATTTTTCTCGTTTTGATAGTAATCTATTCATCCAGCAGGTAATTATGTCAGATGAAAATTATGGTTGGTTAACAGGTCATACCTCCAAATATGTTAATGGATATTTCTACTACAATTATTATCTGTATAAAACTTCAGATGGAGGTGATACTTGGAAGGTGGACAGCCTTTTATATAAAGAAAATATTTCAGGTTTTACGACAATTGCATATGCAAAAAAAAATAAATTAACAGCTTTTGGTTATATTAAAGATTCTTCCTTTATTTTTCATTCGGTAAATAATGGTCAATCATGGGATAGAATACCAACACATGGTTATATACTTGATTTTTATTTTATTGATGAAATCGGCTTTACTTCTTGCACGAT
>CAZSHX010000109.1:0-9007 GCA_964606895.1 uncultured Hyphomicrobiales bacterium | reverse complement strand
CTATTCAGATTAACCAAACTTTTTGCTTAATCCCCAATTATTTTCTGTGACCCATTTTTTTTATAAAAACTCTTAAAGTGAAGAAAATTGTAATTCTGACAAGAAACAAAGTGCAACTAAAAAAATCCAAAAATAACAGCATAACAGGATTCCACAATAATCCCTGTAAAACATACAAGGAAGTTGAGCATTTTCCATCATTATCATCATTCAAATCAAACAAATTTTCCTATAATAAACTCAAAAGGTTTCAGATTTATTCTGATTTTATTATCATTTGCCGAATAGCTTCTTTGGGTTATTAAATCAACCAATCCTGTGAAATCATTTGGAATTTGGAATTCGGTTTCAACTTCATATTCATTGTTCATATTGCCAATAAATACAACATTATTGTGTTTGCTTTGATGGAAAAATACAAGAAGATATTCGTTTTCGCAGTCGAACACAGTAAATTCTTTATTGAACTTTTGAGTATTATTTGTCAAAAAATCAGTTCTGATTTTCATTATCTGCTTCATGAATGCAGTCAGGTCATCACCCGATTTCCAATTCATGGCGGCAGAGGAAAACAAAGGAAGATAATCCGAAGGGAACATATCAATTTCTTCTTCAGTAAAGTCTAAACCTGTATTTACGGGAACCCTTTCGCCGAGTTCGAAGCCTGAGTGAATGAAAAGAACACCCGGCAGAAAACAATTCAATGCCCAGCAGAATTTCGAAAAAGCTATTCCGCCCTTTCTGAATGCCGTACGTGGTGTGTTGTGAGTTTCGGGAGTCAAGAAAAACGGAATCAGAGACTCACCCTTCGAAAGCATATCAATCAACAATTTCAGCTTCCAGTGAACATGCTCATCAAAAGGCACATATCCGACAACTGCCGAGTAGCCGTCCTCAACGGATTTTTTGCTTAATGTGAAATTTTCTTCCCAGAAAACAAAATTCGGATTTACTTTCTTTGCCTCGTTTGATATTTGTTTTCTCAGTTCAGCAGGTAGTGCGTGTCCCATATCAAGCAATACACCATCTATTCCGAAATTTTTAATATAGTAAGGAATGATTCCTGCAATATTGTTCCAAAGTGACTGCACAATGTTTTCTTTTTGATTTAACTTATCGTCATACATCCTTACAGTATTGTAAGCAATGTAATTAAAATCGGGATGCTCGAACAGGCGGAGATAGGTAACATCGCTCCAGGGAGGCTGTGTGTCATTGGGGGGCCAGTCTGCAAAAGCTGATGGAATCCTGCATTCTGTTCCATCCTTCGTTTCAACCATGATTCTTCCGTCTCTGAAATAAATTTTTTCAGGGATTTCTGTAAACATATCAATATATTCTTTTGGTGGTGGAATCAGGTCTTCGAAATCCTGTCCCTTAATTTTAATCTCAATTTCTTCGAGCTCTTCTTCGGTAAATATCGGAGCAGAATAGGTGATTTCGTCCGTTGTGCTTTTTGATTTATCCGGAATATTTGCTTTAATCCAGTAGAACCACTCCGGATGTTGCAATGCAAGTTCGCTGTCCAGGCTTGCAGTACGGAAAACGAATTCAAGAACAACTTTCATTCCAAGCGAATGTGCGGCTTCGACAAGTGCTCCGAACTGTACTTCCGGTGACATTTCCAGAAAAGGTTCCGAAAGCCTATCATCAAGCTGATATGGATTTCTGATTGCATAAGGCGAACCGAGATTGCCCTTGTGGGATTCAAAGCCGATTGAAGTGATTGGCAAAAGATGAATCGTATTTACTCCCAACTCATGCAAATACGGGAGTAAGGCTATGGTTTTCAGAAATGTTCCTGTTTCCATCAATCCATATTCATTGGGTGAAATGTTAATTATTCCGTTTCTGTCATGGTCATAAGCAGTTGTGTAGCGGACGAGCATATTATAAACAACGGCATCTTTGGTCCAGTCTTTTGATGGAAGCAAGGATTTTCCTAATCTGCTTAACTCATCAATTTTTGAAATTCTTTCTGAGAAAAAGTCGAACGGATTCAGATTTATTTCTCTTTCGGGTTTTGTTAAATCAGGTACCCAATAATCAATTGAGCAGTCAATTTCGGTTTGGAGCTGAAGAAGCCTGCTTTTTATTAATTCTAAATTTATATTCATAATCACAATTTTCAAATAATTAAAAAATAAAAATAGGAAAATAGTTTGATATTTAGAAAAAAATCTTTAATTTATTCTTTTAAATTTTGAAAAACTAATTAGCTATGAAGATTTTACATTGCTCTGATGTACACCTTGGAAGAAGACCTGCCGGTGCTATCGGTGAATATTCCCGTAAACGTTACGACGACTATTTTGCCGCTTTCGATTGGGCTGTTGGAACTGCCATCGAAAGAAAGATTGATGTTGTCTTGATTTCGGGGGATTTTTTTGATAAAAAGGAACTCCTTCCTGAAGTTTTGCAGAGAACCGAAAAATCACTGCAAAAGCTTAAGGATGCAGATATTTCAGTCATTCTTATTGAAGGAAATCATGACAATATTGTTACGGGCAATGAATCCGATTCATGGCTGATTTATCTTGAAAATAAAGGACTTTTCCGAAGACCTTATCTTTTTTTCAATGATGGCTATAATTTCAACAAAATTGAAATTGATAATATTAATTTTTATGGTATTGGCTATCCGGGAAGTATGGTTGACGATACCCTCAAAGTATTATCCGAATTTCTTGAAGACAAGAAACACGAGAAGAACATCATCCTTGTTCATACTGCCATTAAATCGGGTGATTTGATTCAAGGTGCTGTTCGAGCAGAGACCGTTGAATTATTCAACGGCAAAGCTCTTTACATCGCAGGCGGTCATTTCCACAGTTTTAATACTTATCCCAAAGAAAATCCTTACTTTTTCCGTCCCGGTTCGCTGGAGTATTGGGATACAAAAGAATTCGACAATCCGAAAGGCGTGATTATTTTCGATACTGAAACCAAAGAGCATGAATTTCTTGAATCATTTAAAAGACATGCTGTTAATAAAACATTGAAAATTTCGGGAAACAATTTTGATGAATTTATGGAGGATTTTGCAAGGCAGGCAAGCCACTTTGAAATCATCAAAGGCGAAACAATGATTAACCTGACGCTGAATCTTGAAAATTCTTATCTTGTTGATATGAACATTCTTGAGAATTTCTTGAATGAAATGGGATTTTTGAAATCATTTATCAAAATCAATCTCCCAGGTTCTGAAAAATCCATGGATTTGAACAATCCGCTTCTTGGAATTGAGCAGGTGGAACGTGAAATAATCAAAGAATGGAAATATTTTTCTGATGATTTAGAACAAACGGCTCTTTCTCTGGAACTTATGAAAGAACATCAGGAAACAAAAAATGAAGATTTGTTCTTCGAGACCTTTAACAGTCTTCTGGATAGAATAATTGAAAGCGGAGCAACGAAATGAAAATAAATAAAATTACGTTAACAGATTACAGAAGCCACAAGGGAGAAAACCTGTTCGTCTTCACCGATGGAATAAACTTGCTTCTTGGAAAAAATGGTGCAGGAAAGTCGTCAATCCTCGAAGCTTTGGGACTTGCTTTTTTCGGTAGCGGCAATAGGACTAATATTAAAGATGCAATCAATTTTGATGCAAAATCAGCTTTAATTGTCGTTGATTTCGAAGCGGTTGACGGCAATGATTATATTCTCGAACGAAAGTTGGGGACTTCAAACAGCTACAGGCTTTATTTGAAAGGTGAGGAATCGGCAAGAATCGAAGGTGAATTAGGAGTTTCAAGCAAAATCAAAATTCTGACAGGAATTGATAAAAATGCCGCCGATATTTATATGCATGTAATTACAGCATATCAGAATCAGTTAACGGGAATTTTCCTTGAGACTTCACAAAAAAGAGAAACAGTTTTCAATAAAATTTTCAATACCGAAATTTACCGCAATATCTACGAAAACTATTCCAGAACGGCAGAAGGTAAATATCAGAATAGTAAAATTTCAAAATTGGGAACTCTTGAAGGATTAAATTCAAAACTTCTTGATTCTTCAGTTTTGGAAAATGAGATTTCTCAGGCTCAAACAATTCAAAATTCACTTGCCGAAAAATTGAAAGCAATTACATCTGAGATTGGAATTTTAGCGAAAATGGAAACAGACTTAAAGGAAATTAAAAATAAAATTGACAGTAATGTTCTCCATCTTGCCAATAATATTAAACTACGCGATACTTACGGAAATAATCTGAATGATGCGAAAAACAGACTTGAGTCTTCTGAAAAAGCTCTGACATTAGTTACAGCAAATGAAATTGAATATTCGAAATATAACCAAATTTCAGTGGATTTAAAATCTTTGCAATCTGAAATTAATTTGCTTGAAAAGTCTAACGAAGAAAAGCAGGAAAATGAAAAAAAGCTGAATGAGAATCTGAATCAACAGACACGCTTAATTTCCTCTATTGACAATATCAAGAAAAACATCGAAGAAAAGAAATTGCATCTCGATAAACTGAATGCAGAAATTGCTGAACAAAACGGACTTATCGAAAAATCTGAAAGCGAACAGGAATCAGCAAAAACTCAAATTAATTTGCTAATCAATCAGCAGGCAGATTTTGATAAACTAAATAATTCCTTACTCGATTTGATATCAAATGAAAAAAGTCTATCCCAAAAACTTGCGGATAAACATAGCTCAAAAGTTAATATTTTAGAAATATCCGGAAACATAGAAAAAGCCGAAATGAAAATTGCTGATTTGAATTTGGCTAAAGAAGAAAAACAGAAAATATCTGCCTTAATAAGTCAGCTAAATGCAAGAATTAAAGACAACCGCGATGCAAAAGATGTCCTTACGGGAGGGATTTGTCCCTATCTAAAAGAAGACTGCAAAAACATCAGTTCGGGCAGTTCGGCAGATGAATTTTTTAAGGCTAAAGAAGTTAATCTGATGGCTGAACTATCAGCCGAAAATCTGAAATTATCAGTTTATTCAGAGCTTGACAAACAATTAAAGGAATCCCAAAATAATCATGCACTTTTAATCAAAACCAAATCGGACGGAGAAAAACTTCTGCATGAGATTGAAATTCTCTCAAAGGATATTAAAATTGCTCAAAATGAAATTGAATTAAATCGAAATTATGTTATTGATTTTATTAAAACCAATATTCCCGACCTTCTCGTTCCTGATGATTCAAAGGATTTCAAGTTTGCTGAGAATTATCTGACCGGTAGATCAGGTGAACTAAAAGGCGTTTATCGTGAGGTTAATGAAAAAATTAATTCATTAAATTCAACACTTAAAAAGATTACTACCGAGCATTCGAATATTATTACCGAAATTGAAGCTCTCACCAATTCAAATGAACTAAATGCAAAGAAGTTTAATGTACTGGAAATCAGTGAAATTGAATTAAGAAAATCAATTAAACTTCTTGATGGAATTCTATCTGTACTTCCTGAAAAAAAATCAAAGCAGAATGAGCTGTCAACTCTTCGTGAGTCTTACCAGAAAGCTTATAATACATATAAAGAGAATGAAAGCAAATCGAAAGAAATCGAAACTCATAAAACAAAAATTGACGAAATCGCCGATAAATTAACAGTCTTAAACGATGAATTTATTCGGATTCAGATATTGGAAAAAGAACTTAAAAATCAATTTTCCGAAGATGAACTGCTGAAAATTGTACAGAATTTATCAGACAAAAGAACTGAGGAAAAGTCCGTTCTGTCTGATTTCACAACTATCAAATCAGATATTGAATCCAAAAAACAGATTCTGTTAAAGAATCGGCAATCAGAAAAAGAAATTGCTGAATTAAACAAAGTTATAATTCAATTGGATAAGAAAATTGACCTTACCCGTATTTTGCGTGGCTATCTGAACGAAATGGGGCGACTGGTTGCAAATCGTCTTCTTGAAAAAATTGAATATCTCGCTACCGAGAACTATCGCAGAATTAGCGGCAGAACCGAAAGAATTTTATGGAAAAACGACAAAGAGCAGTCCTATATGATTTGTCTTGATATTGGTCAATATATCAAAAAATTCGAACAGCTCTCGGGTGGGGAGCAGGTTGCCGTTGCTATTGCAGTTCGTTCGGCAATGGCGGAAATACTGACTAAAGCAAATTTCGCTATTTTTGATGAGCCGACGAATAATCTCGATGTCGAACGCAGAGCGGCTCTTTCGGAATCATTGCAGGATATGTTCAAGAACCTTCGTCAGGCAATTATTGTCACTCATGACAATTCTTTCCGCGAAATGGCTCAAAATGTTATCGAACTTGGGTAAAATAATTGGGAAATGTCCTTCAATTGCCGGATGTAGGACATGGCTACTCTTCATTACAATATTCGAAATTCCTTGTTCGATATTTCAAGGAGTTGAGATGTTGAAGAGTAAGAAAATCCCACTGTCCCACTTTTTCAAATAATGGCACGAAGAAAGAGTCGGAATTAATATTTTCTGTATTTACCAACTTTAGTTTTTCTAGGGTATTGCCGTCCTGGTCTTGTTGGAATCTTATGTTTAAGGATTTGCATAGTTAGAATATCCTCCGCGTCCCGGAGACCATTTCGAATACTTTCTTCCAAGTTTATCCACAAATACTTGCTTATGACTCTCATAGTATTTTTGAATGATATCTGTTTCGGGGGAAAAATCACTGTTCTCAGTGGCTTTTGCATGATTCGTCTTATGTAATTATAAGCAATTAAAGCTGTTACTACCTCCTTATATGCTGTTGCCGGTGACTTTGCCCTCACTAAATTTATATCCATTATCGTTTCTCTTATGCTTATTTCTATATCCCATCTGCTTTCATATTTTAGGATTATATCTTCTTTAACAATTTTCGCATCAAGTAATGAAGTGTACAATACAAATTTTTCTCCTTCTTTCATCGGATGATTAGATTCTGCAGTGCGTCCTGGTGAATATCATTGTAATTATTGAATTTGATTGCAATCTGCGAAGGATTCCCACCCGCATGAACCACAAAATCATATTCGAGTGTTCTGGCGGTATCGGTGTAAAGCACAAAATCAATGGACGGATAAACGTTTTCGATGACGATTTTCTTGTAGATTTTGACGAAAGTTACAGCTTTGTCGGCAATGTAGTAATTGTTAAAGCTCTCCAACGGTTCAAAGGCTGAGATTTTTGGTTCGGGGTTTGCTCCGGCGAATATCATTTCAGTGCTTGAAGTCTTGAATTTTTGAAGTTCGGGTTGACGGGTAATGTCGAGCATTTTGTCCCTATTTTTCGATGTTGACTGCTCGAAAATTCTTTCCATAACAACAAATGTTACCCCGCTTTTGCGAACCATGAGTCTGCCGTAGTCCGTGTTGGCAACAAACAGCACATCCTCTGCTGAATTGCCGTCGGAATATTTGAACTGCCCTTTGTTTTCAATAAATTCAATTGCGTTCCCGCTTTGGTTGAACTGCTGGGGAACGAGCAAGTCTTTCGCAGAACAAGCCAGCGAAAGGCAAAGAAAGAGCGATATGAGGAGGAGGAGTTTCATAAGCATTTTAAATCTAAAAAAGAACAAAATAAGGACAACAAAGAACATGAATTTATTTGATAATTTTTAAGTTGTTGACAATAAATTCCTTTCAGAGAATCACACTGATCGAGTGAAAATGTACAAAATATAATAAACTTTCAATTGTTTTGAAAATTTAATAATTTGTTAAGATTTATAAAGAATTTCTCATTATAATCAAAACCATTGCCTAAACTATCAAGTATTCCATCCGTTTCTTTTTTTATTATTGAGAACCATTCGTTCCTATATTTCTCTCTGTGCAATTGAACACAACTTGTGTTCGCTGATTCACCATATTCAAAAAAATATTTTTTATTCTCATTAAAATACAAAATATAATCAGAAGAACAATCTAAGGGCAAACATAGATCACAGCAATGCTCAATATTTAGGAATGCTGTACTATCAATAAAATGATAATTAAATATATTTGAGTTTTTTAAAAGAATTGGACCATAAATCCTTTCTTTGGTGATCGTTATCAAAAAAGTATTAACTTTTATTTTAAATAGGAGGAATGTTAGATCACTATCATAGTAATGATATTTAAAGTGATCATAATAAATTTGTTTAAATGGATTAGGTTGAAAAACAACAAACTCCGATTCACGATCAATTAATAATTTGTTCAGTGAATTAATTCGTATCTTAAAAAAATTAATTAAGTCAAAATGTATAGTACCATCGGATCCATCTTCAGACCATGGATAATAATATTGGGCTTTGCAAAAGCTACTTAAAAGTATACAAATTATTAATATAATAATTTTTTGATTCATATATGCCTCACATTATGGTTTTAAAATATTCCATCTTAATATAATATTATTGCCCTGTAAATTTTTAATATAGTAATTTCCATTTTTATTTTGGTGGTAGCCATCGCTAAAAGGTGAATCTGAAGATGATTTTTTAACTTGAGTAGCTATAGAGCCTATATGATTTCCATACATTACAGAACTATTTTCTTTTCTAACATCGAAATATATGATTGTGTGCTTTTGAGTTTTGTTATTTTGACTATACTCCATAAGTTTCATGTCACCTTCTTGTTTAGTCGAAGCATCAGCTTTAAATGTATTACTTAATATGTCATTGGTAGAAAAATTATCTTTAACTGATTTAGTGTAGTCCTCTAATGTATTAAACTTATCTGATTGTGCATCAAGAGTTCCATTTTTAGTATTAATAGATAGAGGTAGGCTATTTGCTTTCGAATAATCAATTAGTAAAACAACTGCAAGGTCTGCACAATCTAATTTAACTCCAATATATTTATTGAAATTTTCTTTTACAAAATTAGAAAAACCTTTTTTGGTCTCATTATTCCATGCATTCGTTGCTTCCCAAGCCCTTAAACCATTATCATCCTTCATATTCACAGGATTATTCATTGAATATTGATACGGAGACCAGCCCTGATATTTCTCCCAAAGTGGGTCAATGCTCGTGAATCTGCCGATATTTTCGTCGTAT
>CAZSHX010000108.1:0-9454 GCA_964606895.1 uncultured Hyphomicrobiales bacterium | reverse complement strand
CTCCGCGACCCTCAGCTTGGAAGGCTGATGCTCTACCAACTGAGCTACTCCCGCGGTTATTTTTTAGAAAACAAAATATAAAAGTTAGAAAGTTGGTTGACAGAATAGAATATAGATGTGTCAGATTAAAAAAAATTTTGCTGTTGAAGCTGACGGCATAACTTTTTTTACTTTCTATTCTCCTATTTCTGCTTTCTATTCTCTAAAATTGTGGGCAGGGAAGGGTTCGAACCTCCGTAGGGCGTAGCCCAGCAGATTTACAGTCTGCCCCGTTTAACCACTTCGGTACCTGCCCAATTTTATAGCTTGCAAAAATAGGGAAATTTTTTGTAATAGTCAAGAAATAAATTTAATTTTTGAAAAATAATTCAAAAAAAATGAAGAAAATTTGAATGTTGCAAGTAAAATGCTGAAAGAAGTGTAAATTCAAAAATTTTCAATTAACTTTCAAGTAATAACACAATATTATTTATAACTTTTTAATCTTGGATGCAACGGACAGATAAACCATTTCCTGCATGATAGGTGTTTCTGTAACAATTCGAGCTACTGTAGTGCAAGTATCTTATCCATACAATGGAAGAACTTAACTCAACAGAAGTCCACCAAAAACCATAGTATTCCAAATTAAAGAATTTACCGCTACCACTTCGATATCCACCGGGAAGAGCAGAAAAACCACTTGAATTTGAACCACCCGAGTTGGGGTAAGCCCATCTCGCAACTCCCTGTTCTTTCAATTCTCCCCCTTCATCAGAACCACGAGCACCTATCGAATCAGTTTCAGATTTTGCCATCCCCAAACAAATTTCCAGTATTTTCCATTCAGAATCTGTTGGTACGTGCCAACCTGCCGGGGCTAACCCACGAGGGTCATTAACAGCATACCAATTATATAATTTCCCATAAATAGCTCCATTAGAAGAGTCATTATTATAGTAGCACCATGCTCCTGTTGTCAATTTTTTCCATAAGGCACTATCTCGTACTTCAGGAATTGAGTCGCCGTTTCGGTAGTGGTCAACATTCAGATTCTTTGTCATCCATTTAATTGTACATGTCTTTGGGTCAATATTATCAGGCTTTGGGTCTGAAGTATTATCCTTTTTACAGCTTAGCAAAAAAGATAAAACAATGGCAGTCAAAACAAAAATTCTACTTTGCATTTTTATTAATCCAAATTGTAATCATGCTAAAGGTACTGTAAATTTGAAATCAGAACCTTTGCCAACAGTACTTTCAACCCAAATTTTTCCACCGTTTTTTTCAACGAAATCTTTGCACATGATAAGTCCTAAGCCCGTTCCGCCTTCGTCGTTTGTTCCTTTGGTGGTATGATGAACATCTATTCTGAAAAGTTTATCAATGTCATCGGGTTTGATACCAAGTCCGTTATCCGAAACATTTATCAAAACGAAATTGTCTGTAACTGAAGCAGAAATTTTCACATAACCATTTTCGGGAGTGAACTTGATTGCATTTGATGTCAGATTTCGCAAAACTGTTGTTATCATGTTGGCATCACCATAGGCAGTAATTTCTTTAGGATATTCAGCAAAGAGACGGATTTTCTTTTTATCGGCATTCAATTTCAGAAGGTTCAAATTACTTTGGATAACTGAATCCAGAAAAACTACATCAGGACTGAACGGAATTTTTCCCATTTGCTGACGAGACCAGTCCAAAAGGCTATTGAGAAGGGATAGTGTGCTTGATGAAGAGTCATAAACCAAACCAATAAATTCTTTTTTTTCATCCTCTGAAAATGAGTCGAAATCCGAAGCTAATATTTCAACCAGACTATTCATTGCTCCCATAGGTCCTTTTAAGTCGTGAGCAATAATGGAAAAAAATTTGTCTTTGGTTGCATTGGATTCTCGAAGTTTTTGCTCACTGGTTCTTAGTTCCTCCTCAAGTCTTCTTTTTTCTTTCAATGCTTCAATCATTTCGTTGAAAGCCGCAGAAAAATCACCAAGGAAATGTACTTGCTGATTTAAATCACCTTTTGCAACTTGCTGAGTTTGCCAAGTCAGGTGTTTCAAATTTGAATGAAGCATTTTATATTGGGAGATATAAAGATTTTTTGCGGGTGGTTCGACTTCCAGATTGCCATCGGCTAAGGCGTTAATAAAGGCGGTAGCCTCATTGAATTTGGAAATAAAATTATTTGCCGATACGCACAATTCCTGCACTTCAGGAGAATCTGTTCGCATAATTTCAATACTTTCAGGATATTCTCCAAGAAGCAGATTATCAAAGATATTTTTAATCTTTTTTAAAGTTAAATCATCATCATTATTCACAATTTACTCCCCACTTTTCAGTTCAACTTTAAATCTGCAGGTTCTGCCGCCAGATGCCCAGCAGTCAATTTCTTTAACACTAAATTCTTTGCCTGTATATGCTCTGAAAACTCCAGCAATAAACCCTTCGTCATATTCGCAGACTGTTTCATTAGAAAATGACAAACCCGAACAATCCAAATCATCTCCTACAGTAAGAACAAACTCGAGTTTTTCGGTATCGGCTTTTTCAATTCTTAGAATACCAATTTTAAATTCAATAAGTTTATTATAAAGATCGGCTATAAATTCATTGAATTCCAATGTCAAGTTGAGCAGTTGACGAGCAAACTCAAATCCTGCAAGTTCCCCAGCCGTAATAAATGCTTTGTTTGTTTCTTCAAGTCCTATTTGCTTATTTAATACTGACCTTAAAGTATATTGCATAAGACGATAAACGGCAACATAAGTCAACGGACCTAAATTTTTCCTGCCTTGTTCAATATCGCCAAGGTGGCTCCATTCAAAATCATTTAACGATTTAATTACTTGTTCCATAATATTCATTCCAATTATTCAAAAAACAACATGGATATTATCAAAAATAAGAAAAAAAACCAACTAAAACCCTAATATTTTTAAGAAATATTGATGAATTTTCATATTCTTATGGTTTATCGGAATTATTTTTATTATATTGGAGTTCTTGAGTTTCGAACAGAATACAAAACAAATCCAATAGAGTTACAAAGCTAATAAGAATATATTTTTAAGGTAGAGAATGATTTCATTTGAATTTTCAGAACAACACGAAATGATACGCCAAATGGCAAGTAAATTTGCCAAGGAAGAAATTGCCCCTTCCGTTATTGAGCGTGATATTAATGCAGAATTTCCACATGAAATCATTAAAAAACTTGGCGAACTCGGATTTATGGGCATGATGGTCAGCCCCGACTGGGGAGGCAGTGGATTTGATGCACTAAGTTATTCCATTGCAATAGAGGAAATTTCAAAAGTTGATGCCAGTGTTGGAGTTATTCTTTCTGTTCATAATTCGTTGGTCAATTGGATAATTGAAAAATTCGGTACTGCTTACCAAAAAGAGAAGTATCTGACTCAGCTTGCAGAAGGCAAACTTCTCGGGGCTTATTGCCTGAGTGAACCCGAAGCCGGTTCAGATGCAACCCGCCAGCATACAACTGCTGAAAAGATTGACAATCATTGGATTTTGAACGGAACAAAAAACTGGATAACTTCAGGAACAAATGCCGACATATATATTATTTTTGCTCAGACAAATCTTGAACTTAAACACAGGGGAATTGCCTGCTTTATTGTTGAAAAGGGTTCCGAAGGTTTCTTCATTGGTAAAAAAGAAGACAAATTGGGAATACGCTCCAGTGACACATGTTCATTGGGACTAACAAACGTAAAAGTACCCGAAGAAAACCTCATCGGCACAGCCGGGCAAGGATTTTATATAGCAATGGAAGGACTGAACGGCGGCAGAATCGGCATTGCGTCGCAAGCTCTCGGTATTGCTCAGGGTGCGTATGAAACTTCAATCAAGTATGCATCCGAAAGAATCACCTTCGGAAGACCTATCATCGAGCACCAACTAATCCAGCAAAAATTGGCTAAAATGTCCATGAAGATTAATGCGACAAGACTTCTTGTCCACAAAGCCGCATGGCTGAGGGACAATGGACTCGACCATATTCAGTCGGCATCTGAAGCAAAGCTGTTTGCTTCAGCCACTGCTGTTGAAGTAGCTCTGGAAGCTGTTCAAATTCATGGCGGTTATGGATATGTAAGGGAATATCAGGTTGAACGTATGCTTCGCGATGCAAAGGTAACGGAAATATACGAAGGAACATCTGAAATTCAGCAAATTGTTATTGCCAGAGAAATTATGAAAAAAATGACTTAATACTTCATTTCTATTTCGAAAAAGTCAATGGTTTTTCATAACCTGCCATTTTTTTATTCGGAGTTTTGCCCATCGTAAATTCGAGGATACCACCTGAGATTATATCATTATGGGTGATGTAGTTCTTTTCGTATTTATTCCCGTTAAGGATTATTTTCTGAATATAAACATTTTCTGTTCCTGCATTTTTAGTAATAACCTTAAACTGCTTGCCGTCAGCAATATTGATAACAGCACTTTCCAATTGCGGAGAACCGAAACAATAAACACCGTTTGACGGATTCAATGGATAGAAGCCCATAGCACTGAACAGATACCATGCCGACATCTGTCCGCAATCTTCATTTCCTGAATATCCGGAATGCTCGTCATTATAAAGTTCATTCATAATTTTCGCACTGTATAATTGTGCTTTCCATGGTTCGTTTGTGAAATCATAGAGATATACAATGTGATGACTTGGCTCGTTTCCATGTGCATACTGTCCGATGAAACCGCTGGCATTCCCGTCAACATCTGCGGCTTTAGCTTCCAAAGTAAAAAATGTATCCAATTTTTGTCTGAAATTCTTTTCCCCGCCAAATAAATCTATAAAGGAATTGACATCCTGAGGAACATACCATAAGTATTGCCAAGCATTACCTTCAGTAAACGGATATCCACCATTACCGCCATAAGCCAACGGATTGAAAGGAGTAATCCATTCATTTCTGCTGTTTTTTGCACGGAAGAAGCCGATTGTATTATCAAAAAGATTTTTATAGGATTCTGCTCTTTTTGAAAAGAAAATATAATCTTCGTCAAGACTGAGTTTTTTTGCCATTTGAGCAACACACCAGTCGTTGAAAGCAATTTCGAGAGTTATTGAAACTGATTGGGACTGCACGTCTTCGGGAAAAAACCCGTATTTATTCAAAACGTCCATTGGAGCATTTTTATGAGAAACGAGTGAAGATGCTTTCACTGCTTTATAAGCATGTTTGTAATCTATTCCTTTAATCCCTTTGAAGAATGCATCAACAATTACAGGTATAGCGTGATTTCCGATCATGCAATAGTTTTCGTAACCCCATAATTGCCATATTGGCAGATAACCGTAAGTATCAAATTGACGTAGCATTGAATTTATAAATCCTGCCGTTCTTTCCTCCTGAATTAATGTATAAAGAGGATGAGCCGCACGATAAGTATCCCAAAGTGAAAATGTACTGTAATGTTTATTATCAGAAGCTTTAGCAATTGTATGGTCAGTTGTCAGATAGTTGCTGTTAACATCGGCAATGTTATTAGGCTGAATAAACAGATGGTACAAACCTGTGTAGAATATTCTTTTTTGTTTCTCGGTTCCTTCGATATCAATACAGGAAAGTTCTTTGTTCCATGCATTCTTTGCCGATTCGGAAATCTTCTCAAAATTGAAATCTTTAATCTCGGAGTTTAAATTCTCTCTTGCACCTTCTACAGAAACAGATGATAAACCAACTTTAATAAGTAAGGGTTGTGCATTATTATCAGTAAAATTTAATAATAGTTTCAAGTCGGCATGATTTGCAATGCCGACATCAGGAAATTCATATTTTCCTGCTTTTGCGATATGAGAACTGAAAGGACGGGAAAACTCTGCTCTGAAATATACTTTGCGGAGCTTTGACCAGCCTGAAATGATTCTGAAACCTTCAATTGTTTTATTGTCAATAATACGAACCTGGGAATTGATAATCTTCACATATCTTGTCGGACTGTTTTTTACAAGCGAGTGCTCGAGGTCAATTATGAAACGGTAAGGTTTACCATCTGGAAAAGTATATCTGTGCATTCCACAATGTTCAGTTGCTGTCAATTCTGCTTTGATTTGAAAATCATCCAGCAGAACACTGTAATATCCGGTTGTGGCTTTCTCATTTTCATGTCTGAATTTGGAACGGAATCCACGAGTTTTTCCGTCATCACTGCCGGCGAACCATTTAACGTCTCCGCCGTAAGGCATGAAGAGAAAATCGTACAAATCGGGACAACCTGTTCCATTCAAATGCGTATGACTGAAACCAAGAATAGTTTTATCATTGTAATCGTAGCCACTGCATGGGTCATCGGGATACTCTCTTGTATCAGGGCTAAGTTGCACTAAACCAAACGGATAGCATGCACCGGGGAAGTTGCTTCCGGACAAACTGAAACTGTCGAGTGCACCCGTACCAATAAATGGATTAACATATTTGGTGTAATCGGTATTTTGGGAATTGATTTGAGCATTAAGGTTTAACGAGAAAACCAATATGGCACTAATGAAAATATAAAAAAGTTTTTTCATGATGTTAGATTTTGTTTGTTAGCAATAAACTACAAAATTAACATTTTTCTTTATTTACACTACGACCTTTTCTATTTCAATTAAAAATTTCAATATAATATTTTAAAAAATACTCGATTTTTTGTAACTTTTTTCCCTTATTTTTGTTTTAGTATTTTGAAGTTAAACAATTTGAAGGAATATAATTATGAAATATTTGATTCTGATTTTCTTTTTTTCATTTATTACGATAAATGCTCAAATTCCGGCTGAGACTTTAGAGATAAACTCGCAGGAGGATATTGTTACATTCACAAACAAAAATGTACATGTGAACTGCTGTTCCATATTTTTAATTGAGTATGAACTGAATGGCGATACACTTAACGTAACTGAAACTGATACTTCAACCATAAAGTGCAAATGCTACTGCAATTTTGAACTGCAATTCTCGATTCAATTTCTTTCTCCCGGGAAATATACGTTAAACCTTTACAGGCAGGAATTGAAGAAGTACATCTATCCCGAAGATACCTTGATATTAGTAGCACAAAAGCAATTTGAAGCTATTACAAACAAAAAGCCTGTTGTACAATTCAATTATCTTCAAAGTCCTTGTGGAGTAAATTCAGTTACTGATGAACAAGCACAGATTTCCGAAAATGTTTCTCCTAATCCTTCAAATGATTTCATAACAATTCCATATCCCGAAGGCTACAAACAAAGCGAATTGACAAGAATAGAAGTATTCAATGTAATGGGCGAATCGGTTTTATCACAATATTACAACATAAATCGGCAATTAAATGTTCAATCACTACCGACAGGATTGTATTTTATAAAAATTGATGGTAAGATTATAAGATTTGCTAAGATATGAGAGTACTTTTTAATCGTCTTTATTGAAGAGACGAATTTACATAGGATTGAATATTATTTTTTCAGTTTTTTAAAAGTTGTTCTGAGAATTATGTTTGGGATGTCTCTTGTAAAAAATTCAATGATTAACTCCTTTTTTTGTTTTTCAACGATATGCCCTATAATATTTTTGAAAATCCATTTTTCCTTTGTGGCTTCAAAAACAATAGAGTCATTATTTATTACATAACTCATAGTATCATCTATCTGTCCATTTTTATATAGATAAAAGTTATCTTTTGTTATGGACACTATATTACCAATGAGTTCCTTTTTGAATCCATTTTCGGAATAACGTTCATGTTCTGTTAGACTATCTATATTGACTCGATCAGAAAAAAGGAGTTTCATTTCGGAAATTTTCCAATTACCTTGAATCTCAGTTGGAGATTTGATAATTTGTCCATACAAGAAGTGACTGAAAAACAAAGACAACATAAAAAGGAAATAAAAACTGAACATATTTAGCTTTTTCATTTTTTTTCTCATAAATATTATTAATAATTCTTTATTTCACTAATAATAAACCTGATTTTATTTTTAAAATCATTAAGAGGAACTGATGTGCCTAATCCAAACTCATTCTTCGGATCGCTTACAAAACCTTGAATAATCGGATACATTGAAAATACATACGATTCATTTATGGCAGGTGTTAAACTGAAATAACAATTTATTGAGTCCCTGCAAATATATCTCGGCGATAAAAAAACTACATATTCTTTTTCTTTTTTTACCCATGCATTTCCTGCTGTATCAGAGAGAAATTGTTGCGACCTGCCTCGCTCCCATTCACAGCAATATTCGAATTGAAGACAGGCACCTGAATTACTTTGAGGCGTATTTCGAATTTTTCCGATTTTATCTCTACTGAATGCACCGGTACATTCTGGTATGAATTTACCTTTGATAGTATCAAGAACTGTGCATTCAACCAAAGCTTGGTTTTGACAAATAGCCGCATCAGGGTTGTGATATCTCATAGTATCTGTAACATAAATATGGTAAATAAAATAAGATTTAATTACAGAGTAAGTACTCATTCTATCTGATACTGGGGTAACCTTACCGACTTGTTTGATAACCTTCCATTCAATATCGTCGGCTAATAGTCCGCCATTTGGTTCGGTCTTTATATATTGATAAAATTTAAATCCATTGTAGTCAGTTATATATTGAAAATATTTCATCAGATATTTCAATGTATCATTGTACGATTGATTCTTTATGAAATTTTCCCAATCCGGTAGTTTTAAGTTACTTCTGCACAAACTATCAATGGTTTTATAAGCGATTATAACTTCGAGAGGGATATCCGTTGTTAAAGGAGGAAAACTAGAGAATCTTGGAAATTGATAGGCAATCCCGTTATATTCTGTTATACATTTTGGACGTTGTGCATTTGTACTCGAAAATATAAAAATTGCAAAAATCAAGATAAAAGAAAATTTTGTAAACATGAGAATCTCGTATTTATAACTTTATACAACATGAATCAGACAAAGTTAAAGAGAAGTTTGGAGAAAAGCAAGAATTATATATGTTTAGATATAAACAAAAAAAAGTCTTTCGAAATAAATCGAAAGACTTTTTTATAAAAAAGCCCGGCAGCGACCTACTCTCCCACATCTGAAAGAAGCAGTACCATCGGCTCAACAGGGCTTAACTTCTCTGTTCGGAATGGGAAGAGGTGTGACTCCTGCGATATAGCAACCGAGCTATAAACTTAAATTCTATATAAAGAACGAATGTCTAATGAAAAAGAGATGGGAAAAGTCTGCCATATATCCTAACTTAGCATTACTAAGTCATAAAGAAGCGCATGAAGCCTGATTTGCATAACAAACCAAAAAAAATAAAACGGTAAGCCCTCGGACTATTAGTACTACTCGGCTGCATGTATTACTACACTTCCACCTGTAGCCTATCAACCAGGTCATCTCCCTGGATCCTTACCAGCTTATGCTGTGGGATATCTAATCTTGGAGTAGGTTTCGCGCTTGAGATGCTTTCAGCGCTTATCCTTTCCGG
>CAZSHX010000107.1:0-10070 GCA_964606895.1 uncultured Hyphomicrobiales bacterium | reverse complement strand
TCCTCTGGAGCAATTTTTCTTTTCATCTCCCAATTTGCATTGCATCATCAAAAAATAATTTGCACAAAATGAAATACTATTATCACCTAACCTATTGATATTATTTCAAATAACGGGTTTCACTCCATTGCACCTTTACATGCAAAAAGATGCAAAGATGCAAATTCTTACCGCCCTCTCCAAGAATGGAGAGGGTTGGGGTGAGGTTGACTAACTATCACATCAAAGAACTAAAAAAAAATAATAAACGAAAATAATGATTATTTATTGCTATAGGAATGAGGTAAGAAATATTAATTTATGGTAATGAGTTACCTCCTGACCAAGTTGAAGACGGCAGGAGTGACCTCCCGACATGAGAAACGAAACCCTATAATCCCATAAATCCATGAAATCGCAGTTCAGCCTATTTCTGTAGATACATGTTGTAAGGTTTACAAAATTATTTTGGAAAATATTCAAGATGCTATTGTTTTGAATTGTTTTTTGTATTAATTTGTGGTCGTCAATTTTGAATTTTAAGAAATTAAATTATTATGAATCAATTAATAATGGGCGATAACCTTGGAATCATGCGGAAGATGTATTCCGCAATTCTTGTTATTTCTTGTTTGACTTTTTTAGGTCTTAGTTGTAAAGAATTTTAGATAAAAAAAGAATGTTAAAGATAAAAAATAAGGAACTTTCCAATTATACATTTATTGACTTATTTGCCGGAATTGGAGGTTTTCATCTGGCTTTAGAATCTTTTGGAGCCAAGTGTGTTTTTACATCTGAATGGGACAAATATGCGGCAAAGACTTATGAAATAAATTTTAAAGCAAAAGTATTTGGAGACATTACTAAAATAAATGAAAAGGATATACCAAAACATGATATCTTGTGTGCCGGCTTTCCATGTCAGGCATTTTCAATTTCAGGAAAGCAAAAAGGATTTGAAGACACAAGAGGGACTTTATACTTTGAGATTTTAAGAATCGCTGATTTTCATAACCCAGAAGTGCTGTTTTTAGAAAATGTTAAAAATTTGGAAAAGCATGATAATGGACATACATTAAAAACAATTATTAATTCTCTGGAAAATATGAATTACAATGTTTTTTTCAAAATATTAAACACAAGCCAATTCGGTTTACCGCAAAACAGAGAAAGAATTTATATTGTTGCGTTCTCTAATGATTTGAACTCGGAGAATTTCACATTCCCTCAACCAACAAATGAACCTATATGCCTTGAACAATTTTTAGAGAATAATCCGATTGGTGCAAAAATTATAGATAGAAATGATATTGAAATCTATAAAGATTATCTTCCAACTCATTCTCTATTTGATGAGACCACACTATTAAATAAACCTATTCAAATTGGTATAGTCAACAAGGGTGGACAAGGCGAACGTATATACCATCCATTAGGACATGCCATTACCTTATCTGCTTATGGTGGCGGTGTTGGATCCAAAACAGGATTATATTTCGTAGATGGTTTAATTCGAAAATTAACTGTTAGAGAATGTGCCAGAATACAAGGCTATCCTGATAGTTTTATAATTAATGGAGTATCATCTCAAGCTTACAAGCAATTTGGAAATAGTGTCTCAATAAATGTTTTACAAAACATACTCTTCGAAATCGAAAGGATATTGAAAGCAAATGAATAATGCACAACTGCTTGGTTCTCAAACAGCTAAGAATGGTTTCAGAAATGAAGATGATATAGTTAATAAATTTAATAACTGGTTACTTGACGAAGATGCCCGGAAATGGCTACTAATTATGGAATATAATTTAGATGATATTGAATTTGTTAAAGCAATAAAATTGACACGTTGCAAAACTGATGTACAAGTGCAGGTTACAGTTAAATTAAAAGAAGCCATTGATGTTCAGAATTTACAGGTAAAACTTGTAAGCAATAAGAGAGGTTTTAATCAAATTGATAAAAGATGGGTTGATAAATATTCAGAACTGTGGAATATTCCTGCTGAAATTGTTGTTCTTCTTAAACAATATACAGGGGAAACACCTCCAATTTCGCCAAATACAAATGATAAAAGAAGGACAAATGCAAATGAATTTTCTGAGTTTGAACAAAATCAGATTTTAATGTGGTTAAATGAATTTAAATCATTAATTGTTTCTGACATATTGAAAGGCAGAGGGCAGTTTTCTGCTGAATGGATGTTAGTTGCTCAAAAAGTTAATTTTAATTCAAGATGGATTTTAAAACCCATGAACTTTTGTTTGAATTTTTTTGGGAATAGTGCCATTACAATTACAAGGAAGGGAGTTTTTAAAATTGGCAAAATAACAATGCAAAGAAAAGGTGGTGATGGCGGAAGACACACCTCAAATATGTTGCAGTTTAAAATTGACCCTACAGAGCTATTTGAAATTGAAAAAATAGAATAATAAAATTATTTCAGAAAATATTCAAGATGCTATTGTTTTGAATCGTTTTTTGTATTAATTTGTGGTCGTCAATTATGAAATTTAAGAAATTAAATGGAATTGAATTATTATGAATCAAATAGTATTAAGCGACAAACTCGAAATCATGCTGAAAGAATGTGAAACTTCTCCTTGGGATTTTGGTAATAGTGTTTTATATAATTTGTGTCGGGATAATTTTGAACACAAAGATACGGGTAAGATTTTATCTAAGGTTTGGTTGATTGGTAGATCGTATGCCGCGGCGATTGAAAGAGGTGTAAAAATGGAGAAAATAAATGGTAATTTTTATATTGACATAGTAGCACCAAAATTTAAAAATTCTAAAATTGATTATCATTTGAAAGAATTAAAACAACAAAAAGATTTGACGATTGATAATTTACCAATTGTATTAGAAGCTCATGGTTTTCTTACTGAGTTGACAGATTCGATAACAAATTTAGAAAAGCGTTCTTTTTGCTCAAAGTATTTACATTTTCATTTGCCTGATTTATTTTTCATTTATGACAGTCGAGTAGTAAAATCATTGAGACAATTTATAAAAACTGTCCCGAAACCAATGAAGGAATTATTAAGCTTAGATCATGTTGATAAAAAATATGCAACGTTTGTTTGTAAAAGCTTTGAGCTTTTAACAGAAATTCAGGAAAAATACAATATTAAATTGACATTAAGACAATTTGATAATTTATTGATTAGTATAGCAAATGAAAATTAAATTTTATATAAAAAAGAATAGATAAACAAGATGAATAAAGAATTACCAAAATTCAATGAAACTTTTAATCCAATTCTCGAAATTTTAAGTAATGGAGAAACAATTCATTACAAAGAATTACTAAAGAAAGTTATTGAGAAATATTTTCCGTATTTAACAGAAGAACAATTATCTGAGAAAACAAAATCAGGAGATAATTTAATTAATAACCGAATTAATTGGGGAAAATCCTACCTAAAAAAAGGTGGTTATATTTTTTATCCTGAAAGAGGAAAAGTGAAAATAACAGAGAAAGGATTAAAACAAAAATCAGAATTGTCTTTAAAGGACGTTGTTGAAGATTCAGGAATTGAGAACTTTTTCTCAGTGGAAAATTTAAAAGACAATTCGGATAAATTAGTTTTAAAAGAAATCATCCATTCATCTCCTCAAGATTTAATAGACAAAGGTTTTTCACAAATAGAAAAAGAAGTTAAAAATGATTTATTAGAAAAACTAAAAAAAATAGACCCTTACTATTTTGAAAAAGTTATCTTAATCTTACTTAAGAAAATGGGTTATGGCGAGTTTATAGAAACTTCAAAATCTGGTGATGGCGGAATTGATGGTATAATAAATGAAGACAAATTAGGCTTAGACAAAATTTATATTCAGGCGAAAAGATTTAATGAGAATAAAGTTCGAGAAAAGGACATTAGAAATTTTATTGGGGCAATGAGTGGCGATACCAATAAAGGAGTATTTGTAACAACTTCATTGTTTGACAGTGGTGCAATTGAGAAAGCAAAAAATGCACATCACACAATCATTCTATTAGATGGAAATAAATTAGTTGACTTAATGCATGAATTTAATGTAGGTATTCAAATAAAAGCTACTTATGAGGTAAAACAACTTGATGAAGATTTCTTTGAGGAACAATAAATTAACTTCTCAACAATTGCCCATTAACCTGATTTTGCACAGCGGTAAGAATTTCATTTAAAAAATACGTTTCCGTTCTTTGATTTACAATTTTTCTTGATTTTTTGCTTCTTTTTGCTAACTTAAGTCTTCAAAGAAGTAACGTAGCCTTTCAAAGAGGTTCCGTAAGTTTACGCTATCACTTTGAACGCTTACGGAAGTGCTTTTATCACCGGTCAGGAGTTCCCTCATGGCCTCTTAATTTATTAAAATCGAATTTTTTTTTCTATTGATCCTTGTTCTTCTTCCAATTTTGCCACGGTTGTGCCTGTTTGTGAATAATACAGACACATATTTCTGAATTATTAAATAAATTTACTTTGTATTCAAAAAATCCTCTACGCTAATACCAGCCTGATTGATTATTGCTTTCATTGTACCTTCCGGCATATCTGAGTTATGTCTTGCAATAGTTGTAAATCTATCAGAAACAGGGTTATACCAAATCTCATGGCTTCCTGCAGCATTGCGATAAAACTCAAAACCAAGCGATTTCAGTCTTTTTATTATATCCCTATATGAAAAACCTGATAGCCTACCCATTACATTTCCATAATTACAGGATATTTAAATTTATTTTTAACTTGTTTTAATCCTGCAATTTCTTTCCTTGCATCAAGTAATTTTCTTGCAATGTCTTTTGCTATTTCAATAGTCTCGTTTATAGTTCTTCCTTGAGCAACTAATCCCTGGACTTGCTCTGATGTTGCAAGGAAATATCCTTCAGGTAATTTTTCAATATTTAAAGAGATGTAGTATGACATTTATTTTCCTCATAAATTAATTTCAAATTCAAAAAATCAATCCATGCAAAATTAAGTGTTTTTGAGCAAATATAGATACAAGTTTCTGAATTTTCCCAAAATAGTTATGACTGAAGATGCCTATTACTTTTCCAATGATGCAAATGTGCGTCTTCAAGAGTGGATAGTTATTTATTGGAAAGATTGCGTTTAATGGGTAATCTTATCCGTATAGTTGATTTAGATTCTTCGCTACGCTCTGTCCGCAGATTCGTGGGAATAGGAGTGAATTCTCTTTTTCCCACGGGAATGACGAAGCATGAAATAATTATGCTTGAGAAATGTGAATATATTTCAAAATAAAAAAAAAGCGGGAAGAACCCGCTTTTTCAAAATATTATTTACCAAACAGGCTTTATCTCGCCCATCAGTTTATCAATCTTTCTAACTTGCTCAGTTGTAAATTCATTTTTACTTAAATCGAACAAAGTAAGCTTTTTCAGATTTGAAATTGTATCGGGCAATTCAATCAGTTGGTTACATGCTAATTCGAGTTCGCGAAGATTCACCAGATTGCCGATTGAATCGGGAATTGCTGTCAATTCGTTTTCGTAGAGCAAAAGTTTAGCAAGTTTTGTGCAATTTCCGATTGAAGCAGGGAAAGACTCCAGAATATTTTTGTAGAGTCTCAATTTTTCCAGATTTTTCAAATTTCCGATTGAATCGGGAATAGCGGACAAATTGTTTTCGTGAGCTTCAAGCTTGAGCAGACTTTCCAAATTTCCGATTGAATCGGGTAATTTCTCAAGATGATTGTTCGCAATGCGTAATTTGAGAAGATTTTTCAAGTTGCCGATACTGTCAGGCAATGATTTCAACTCATTATTGCTTAGAACAAGTTCTTTTAAGTTTGTAAGATTGCCAATACTATCGGGAAGAGAAACGAGAAGATTGTTGTTCAATCCAAGGAATTCAAGATTGGTCAGCTTGCCGATACTGTCTGGAAGAGTTCTTATCTCATTCCAACTTAGTACCAAAGTTCTGAGATTCTTCAGTTCATAAACGATTTCAGGAAATTCGGTAAGCTGGTTACCGCAAATTTCAAGCTTTTCAAGATTCTTCAGCTCGACTATTCGTTCGGAAACCTTGGTCAACTTATTATTAAGAAGAACAAGTTCCTGAAGGTTGGTTAAAGAATACACCTCTTCGGGGATTTCGGTGAGATTCTTTAAATGCAAGTCAAGCGAAAGAACTGAATTTGGTTCTTTAAGTGCCTCTTTCAAAGAGTAGAAAGTTTTTAACTTAGCCCCTGATGTTTCAATTGAGTTCATATTCGAAAAATTCTCCTAATTGTCACAGCTTTATTAATTTTTAAAAATATAAAATAAGAAAAAAAGTTCTGTTTTCACGAAAAAAAATTAAAAATCTTATAAATAAAAAATATTTTTGCTAATTTTAGATTTTAAAACATGTTCAAGGTTGAAAATGTTCAAGATAATTTTGGCGTATTTCTTATTTTTTCTTTTTTCTACTTCGCTTTTTTGCGAATCGGGAAATCAGATTTCAAGTGTTCCTGTTTCGTCACCGACGAAATTCATTCAACAAGATTTTGATGTCCTTCATTATGATGCAGATATTGATTTTACAAAAGCTCCTGCAAAAGATATGTCGGGTGTCTGCCGCATTACTTTCAGGTGGCTCGGCAATCCCGACACAAGCAGATTCTATTTCCATTTAAGAAGTCTGGTTGTGGATTCTGTTTTTTATAATGGCACCAAAACCTCAGTTTCGGAAAAAGAAACTCCCGATTCTCCGACTTATCATTACTCGCTTGCCCAAAGCAAAGGAAAAGCAGGAGATACTGTTTTGCTGACGATTTATTACCATGGCAAGATGACTGCTGAATCTGAAACTCAAACTTTTGGCGGTGTTAGTACGATGAACGGCTGTCTCTTTTCGGTTGGAGTCGGATTTCATAACAATTACGTGTCGGCTACTCAGCATTGGCTGGCATGCTATGACCATCCTTCGGACAAAGCCACTTTTAATTTCAATTTTTTGACTAAAACCGGGTTTAGTGTTGAATCAAACGGAGAATGCAAGGTGGAAGAATTGCAAGATGGAAGAACAATTTACCATTGGTATAGCAAAATACCGACAGCGACTTATATGTTTACTTTTGCTGTAGATAGCTTGGCGACTATTAATTTCCAGAAAAAAACATATCCGATTGTTGTTTCTTGCAAACCCGAAGATTCAACAGCAACTAAATATGCGTTTTCTTTACTTCCTCAAATGGTGGATGTACTCGAAAGTTGTTTTGGTCCCTATCCGTTTGAAAAAGTCGGCTATGTTGTAACTCCATTAACTACAGGTGCTATGGAACATCAAACCATGGTAACATTCCCGCGTGATGTGGTTCTTGACCAATATTTTTCCAAGGATTCTAATAATACGATGGCTCTTCATGAACTTGCTCATCAATGGTTTGGCGATGCGGTCAGTGTTCAGGATTTTCGCGATGCGTGGATGAGTGAGAGTTTTGCTACTTTCTGCGAGGCACTTTGGACTGAAAAGTTTAAAAATTACAGAGCTTACCTTGATGAAATATATATAAATATTTATAGATACATAAATAATTTTGCTCCACAGGAAGGAATTTTCCCGATTTACGACTATCCCCGTAATTCTCCTTCGTCGAATTATCCTTATACCATTTATAAAAAAGGTGCTGTTGTTGTTGCTATGCTAAGGCATGAACTTGGCGACAGATTTTTTGAGATTTTAAAAGATTATATTGAGCAATATAAGTATTCAAACATTTCAACTGATGACTTCAGGAAATTCCTTGAGGCTAAGTCAGGGAAAAAATTGGATTGGTTTTTCAACCAGTGGATATATGGCAAAGGCTGGCCCCAGCTTTCGATTTATATCAATATGATGCCCTATCCTGATAATTTGTATGCCAGAGTTAGCATCTCATTGGCTCAGGAACAGCCTGAAGAATTTGGAACATATACTAACCTTCCGATTGAACTGACTTTCAAAAAGAAAGATAAAAGTCATTTCGGCAGGATTATTTCCATGAAATCAAAAAATGAAACCATTGTTCTTGATTCAATCCCCTATTTTATTGATGTGATTGTAAATCAGGGAGATTCGCTAAGAACCCTGATGGTTGTAAACTCGCTAATATCAAAGGTTGATGAGAATACTCAAACATTACATGATGACAAAATATCAATAATTCCAAATCCTGCTGAAGATAATATTTCAGTGAAATTCAACGCAATATTTGGACAAGCCGAAATCGAAACTTATGATTTGCAGGGCAGAATGCTCTATAGCTGTGTTCATCAGGCTACCGAAGGAGAAAATCAGATTAATCTTGATGTTGATGATTATCCATCGGGTTTGTATTTTATTCGGATTCAGCAGGGCAACAGCAAATTTGAATCTGTTTTTCAGGTAAGAAAGTAAAATGAATATGGGACAGATAAATTTTGAATCAATTAACTTCAACTGGAATCGCATAAAACGAATTGTTTCTTCAAAAGCAACTTCATGCGGACGCAATCCTGATGATGTCAAAATAATTGCAGTCAGCAAAACTCATCCTGCCCAATTTATCAAATGGGGTATTGATGCAGGAATCCCGATATTCGGCGAAAACTATGCTCAGGAAGCGAAAGAAAAGTACGAAGATGTTTCGGGATTAGGCTGTGTTCAGCCTGAATGGCATTTTATCGGTCACCTCCAATCGAACAAAGTTAAATTTTTGGTTCCGTTCGTGAGCATGATTCATTCTGTTGACAGCTTTCACCTTGCAGAAGAAATTTCAAAACAAGTTGCAAAACTTAGCAAAACGATGGATATTCTGTTGCAGGTGAACACTTCAGGTGAGCTTTCCAAATCGGGTTGCGAACCCGATGAAATATTTGAACTTTTTGAAACCGTTTCTAATCTTGATAATCTTCGAATCAAGGGTTTGATGACTATTGGTTCTTTTTCTCCTGATGAAGAAATTTATCGTCAAGAATTCAGGGTTTTGTCGGGAATTCGGGATGAATTGAAATCAATGTATCCTGAAAGTCAGGTAACCGACTTGTCTATGGGAATGTCGGGCGATTTCGAAACGGCGATTGAAGAAGGTGCTACCATGGTTAGAGTCGGTTCGGCTATTTTTGGCCCGAGGTATTACCCATAACAAAAAAGCCGATTCGAATTGAAGCGGCTTTTTTTAGTGTTTTTTTTATTTTTAAGTTGTTTTCTGACGAATCTTGCGCTCGGACATCCCGCGAAGGTAATAAAGTTTAGCTCTGCGGACTTTTCCGTTACGGATAACGGTAATGCCCTGAACCATTGGTGAATAAAGAGGGAAAACTCTTTCCACACCAACGCCGTTGGAAATTTTTCTAACAAGAAACGACTGGCTAATACCGCATCCTCTGCGAGAAATCACGATACCCTTAAAGTTCTGGATACGTTCTTTTTCGCCTTCAACAACGCGTACAGCAACGTTGACTATGTCGCCTGCCCTGAATTCAGGAACAGCTACAAAGTTATCGCCGTCTTTTTGTTTGCGGGCATCAGTAGCCCGTTCTTTCGACATCGTATTTACTAAATCCATTGTAATCATTTTCTGGCTCCATCGTAAAAATTAGAACTACAAAAATAAGAGTAAATTTTCTTCTATCCAAAATATATTTTCAAAAACTCAATAATACTTTCATTTTTTTCTGTTTTTTGGGAGGAAAGTTCAACAATGGAATTGAAAATTATCGAAGTATGGTACTAATATTTCATGGAATCCTTCATCAGATATCTTATTGATTACTCCCGAGCAAATTATTGCTCCAGAGAAATGCAAAGCTACAAATGCAAAAAAAGTCTATGCACTTAGTCCTGTGGTGACTTTGCTTTACCCAAAATTAACGATTGATCCATTTTGTACTATACTTTTTTATGGCATAAAAATGATTATTAAATGTCTTTTGTGATAAATAAATATTAAGTATTTTTGTTTTTTGTATTATGGGAAAATTATGCTTGTATTATCTACGATTTTAATTTCGCTGGCTTTGGTCTTTTATTCAATTGGTGTTTGGGCTGAAAGAATTGTAAAATATCTGAAGGGTTGGCATGTAATTGCCTTTTGGTGTGGATTTTTATTTGACGTTACCGGAACATGGA
>CAZSHX010000106.1:0-10099 GCA_964606895.1 uncultured Hyphomicrobiales bacterium | reverse complement strand
GAAATGATTGGGTGGTCAGCCGGAGGAGTACAAAATAAAGATAGTAACAACCATTTTTCTGATACAATAAGAGAAAAGATCAATAAAACAACTGACGGTGGTTCAACCTGGTTTTCAATAAGAGATACTTTTGCTAGGACTTCGGGTTTCAGCAAAATAAGGTTTGCAGATGAGAATAATGGATTAGCAGGGGGATATGCAAAATTGTTACTTAGAACTACTAATGGCGGAATAAGCTGGTTTAATGAAAAAATTGGTAAGGAAAATTCTTATCCCACGATTATGGACTTAGAATATCCGGCTTCTAACCATTCTTACGCAATACTGGCAATGGAAGACCTTTATAGATATGATTCATCAGTTGGGGTATCAGATAATAGTGAAGAATCTCAATTATGTCATATTTACCCGAATCCTGTAAAAAAACATAAAGCTATTAATCTATCACTTTCTTCTGTTTACCCCGATAGAGAACTGATTATTAGTATCTACAATGTTCTTGGCGAGGAAGTTTACAAAACAATACATTTCAATTATATGAATTATACTATAAAGCTCGAGCCCGAATTAATGCCGGGTTTGTATATCTTGAAAATGAACAATGATAGCAAATATCAAAAATTATTGGTAATTGATTAAACGAAAATTATTATCTTATGTCAGGAGTTTTCTCCTGACAACAAATAAAACTTGAAAAGAATGCAAATTATAGAAAAATCGAAGAAGACTGCAGGAGGGAACTCCAGACCGAAGACAAAAGGATACAGTGTAATGAGGTTTACTGATGATGAAGTTTCTGGAAGTGGGGAAAAAGTTATTGAAAAAATAAAGGAAAAACTTAATGTATCGTGAACGCTTTGCCAACCTCACCCTTACCCTCTCCATGCTGGAGAGGGCGGTAAGAATTGACGTTTCAAGTTTGCCCTCAGGAGTTTATTTTGTGAGGGTTGGAGATAAAATAAGGAAGTTTGTAAAGATATAAGAAAAAAAGGGGACCAACCGCCCCCTTTCTTAATTTCATTTTATAGTTTCAACTTCTTAAATATTCCTTCGGGAATGTGTTTGATGATGAACATTACAAGCCGCCAAAAGCCGGGGATATAAGCTATGTCCTTCCCTTTAACCATTGCTGTGTAAATGCCCCTGCCTACTTTTTCGGCTGAAGCATAAAGCGGATTTTTGGGCATATCAGCTGTCATCGGAGTATCCACAAATCCGGGTTTAATCGTTACCACAGAAATTCCAAACGGAGCAAGCCTGTTTCTCAGTCCTTGAAGGAAAAGCGAAATGCCGCCTTTTGCCGCACCGTAGATGTAATTGCTCTGCCTTCCGCGGTCGCCCGCGACCGAAGAAATAGCCGCGATACAGCCCTTGCCCTGACTTTCGAAATAATTAGCGGCAAACGAAAGAAGTGAAATAACACTAACGCAATTCGTATTGAACTCGCGGATGAGCATCTCCGGATTTTGCTGAACCTTAATCTGGTCCGGTAATGTGCCGTGTGCCGAAAGCACTGCACTGAGTCCGCCCATTGTGTCCACTGCCTTCTGAATTATATTGCCGTGGTTAGCAAAATCGTTTGCATCCATTTCCTCGATATGAATTGTTGTTGGGAAATGAGCGTTTATGTGGTCACGAACAGCAGACAGCCGTTCAATCTTCAAGTCAACTAAAAAGAGCTGAGCTCCATCCTTTGCAAAACACTTTGCAGTTTCCTGTGCAATTGCAGAGCAGGCACCAAAAATCAATATTTTTTCCATAATTTTTTTCCGATTTATTTTTAATGAATATTTTTACTACGCCATAACTCTACGCCAAAAGCTCGATGAGAATTTCGGGTCAATGAATTTTGCAAATTCTTCGTATTGGGGATAAAATTTTCTGAAATCCATTCCGCTCATTCGTGCATCTTTTGCGGGATAGAGAACTCCCCCTGCATCTTTGACCATTCTGTCGAGTTCCATTAAAGCTTTCAGTGTTTTCTCGCCATTGAAACGAAAATCAATTGCCATCGTTATTCCCGGACGCGGGAACGAGAGCATTCCGGGCGAAGGGACATTCCCGAATGTTTTCAAAACAGTTAAAAATGATGACATTCCTGATTCCGAAACGTTTTTCATGATTTTGGTGATTAACGGAATATCATTTCCAAACGGCACCACGAACTGATATTGCAGAAAGCCCTTTTTTCCGTAGGCTTTGTTCCAGTTGAGCACTGCATCCAAAGGATAGAAAAACGGGTCGTAATGAACCACATTAGCTTCTTTTTTGTTAAGCTGTTTGTTGAAATAAAGAATGTTGAACAGATATACTGTTGTGGCATTTATGAATGGTGCATCAAACGGAAAAGGAATAGTTTTGAAGTCCGGCAGTTTCGGAAGCTGATGTTCCTTCGGGTCGGCATGATTTCCCCTCATGTAAATTCCCCTTCCGAGATTACCTCCTGAAGCGGTTGTATCAACCCACGAAACAGTGTAATCATATTTTTTGTCGGATTCGGAATTGATTTGGAAAAATTCTTCCAGCGAATCAAATTTGATGCTTTCCATAGCAAAAAATGCACTTGGGCATGGTTTCAATCTGAATTCTACCCATGTAATTAATCCGGTTAATCCCAACCCGCCAATAGTCGCACGGAACATATCAGGATTTTCGGTTGGCGAGCAAATCAGTTTTTCACCGGTTGAACGAATCAATTCAAATTGAGTAACATGACCGCCGAAAGTTCCTGCCACGTGGTGATTCTTTCCATGAACATCGTTTGCAACAGCACCTGCAACCGAGATAAACTTGGTTCCGGGAGTTACAGGCAAAAACCAGCCTCTCGGGACAATGAAATCAAGTATAGCCGCAAGCGACATGCCTGCCTGACATCTAAAGATTCCATTTTCTGGGTCGTATTTGATGATTTTATCCAGATGTGATGTATCAATCAAAACTCCGTTTTCATTCAGGCAACTGTCGCCGTAACTTTTTCCGTAGCCATAAGGGAGAATGCTATTTTCAAATTTGCTTAAATCGGGAATCCGGTCGTTCCAAAAAACGCTGACTGCTTCCGATGGTTTCAAATCGGGATATCTACCCCACGAAACATAATTATCTAAATTCATAAAGTCGCTCCAATTACTAATAATCCAATAATCAATCCAACTATGTAGCTGACGTAATCCTTGCTTGTGAAAACAATGGGGTCGTCGGTCATTTTTCCACGATGAGCCAAAAACCAGATTCTTGTAACCCAGTACATCAGGCACATTGCAACAAGCCAGAGAACTTCGGGATGTTTGTACAAATGAACTACTTCGGGACTGTAAATATATAATGCAAAAACCAGAACCGCAAGGTATCCGCTTGCAGGTCCGATATTCAGAAGTAAACCTATATCATCAACGTAGTAACCTCTGCCTGTTGTTTTTGTACGGTTTTCGAGTATCATAACCTTAAGTTCGGTGTAACGCTTGACGATGGCAAGACTCAGGAAAATAAAAACCGAGAAGGCAAGCAACCATTTCGAAACAGGAACACCCACCGATTCGGCTCCTGCGAGTAACCGGATTGTATATAAAACAGACAAAAGAAAAATATCGAGAATGTAAACTCTTTTAATTACAAATGAATATGCCGTTGTCAGACAGAGATAAACAATGAGTGTCAGTGAAAATGCAATAGGCAGAAAAACAAAAGACAGGAGAAGACTTGCGAGCAATAACGAAGGAAAAGTTATAACGGCAGTTGGAATGGAAAATTCACCGGAAGCAAGCGGTCTCCTTCGTTTTCGGGGATGAAGCCTGTCGGCTTCCAAATCCATCAAATCATTCAGCACATAAACAGATGAAGCCGCAAAGCTGAAAACAAAAAAAGCAATTATCGCCTGAACATACAGAATAGGTTCATGGATGCGGTGTGCCATCAGCAAAGGCAGGAAAATCAGAATATTTTTCAGCCATTGATAGACTCTGATTTCCTTAATGAAAAGTTTAAGAAAACTTTGTTTTCTTTCAAATACTTGAATAACATTTCCGAATGATTCAGCTTTTTTTCGGATACCATTTGGGGCATGAACGACGATTGCACCTGCGGCTTTTTCCCAAACTTTAAAATCTGCCTTGCTGTCGCCGGCATAATCAAATCCTTTTTCTCCGAATCTCATGCAAAGCTCATCGGCTTTGTTACTGCTTCTCAGATTCAGAACGGAACTGCTCCCGATAACTTCATCAAAAATACCCAGATGATTTTGTATGGAATCTGCAATCGGCTGAACTGTTGCTGTTGCAAGAACAATTCTTCTTCCTTTTTCTTTTTCTTTTTTGATAAAATCCAGAACATCCTGTCGGTAGGGGTACAAATCAGGACTAGGGAGTACATGAGATAAAACGTGGTTTTTGAAAAAAGTCTTTCCTTTCAATATCCAGAAAGGCATGAACAGAATGAGCCAGGGTTTCATCTTTGCAAGAATTAATGTTGACTCAAGTAAAGAATCGGTGGCAATCAAAGTGCCGTCCAAATCAACGCATAAAGGGATATTTAATCTGTTTTCGTTCACATTTACTCTTCAGTTTATTTTTATATTCTTTTCGCAATGTTATTCTCGAAATGTGACAGAGCCACACCCACCACCTGATCCATATTGTAATATTTATATTCTGCAAGCCTTCCCACAAAATGCACTTTTCCGGAAAGACTCAATGCTTCGTTTTTATATTTTTGATAGATGATATCGTTTTCTTCTTTGGGAATGGGATAATATGGCTCGTTTAATCCCTTTTGATATGCCTTAGGAAATTCATAGGCAATAGTTGTGAAATTGCTTTTTTGTGGCAGAAAATGTTTGAATTCAGTGATCCTGGTGAAATCAAAATTATTAGGATAATTCACTTGAGAAACTTCCTGATAGGCAGGAAAATCGAAAGATTTCAATTCGAATTCCAAACTCCTGTAGGGCAGTTCACCGTGGATATAATTAAAATATTCGTCAATCATTCCTGTATAAATCAATTCACCATAATCTTCCGAAATGGACTTAAAGTCAGTTTTCAGCCTGATTTCAATATTCTCGTGAGCCAGCATTTTTCCGAAAATCGAAGTATATCCTTTAATCGGAATTCCCTGATAATTATCCTGAAAATATCTGTCGTCCTTGCTGATATGAACGGGAACCCGCGATGAAACAGAAAAGTCAAGTTCTTCGGGCTTCAATCCCCATTGTTTCATGGTGTAGCCGAGAAAAACATTTTTGTAAATAAAATCAGCCAAAAATTTCAGGTCTTTGTCTGAATTTTCAATCAGTTTCAATATCGGGATTTTTACGCCGTAATCGTATTTATCAATCAGAAGATGTTCCAGCTTTTCGGCATATTTTTTCGGAAAAATCTGATAAATTGAATTCAAATTAAAAGGAACAGGAATGTTCTTGCCGTCAACCATTGCAAGAACATGATGGAAATATATGTTCCATTTTGTGAAATTCGAGATATAATCCCACACTTTTTTTGAATTTGTGTGAAAAATATGGGGACCAAATTGATGAACAATTATTCCGTATTCGTTGATATAATCGAAACAATTCCCGCCGATATGATTTCTTCTGTCTATAATAAGAACCTTTTTGTTCAGTTCATTAGCTATTCTTTCGGCAATAACAGCCCCTGCAAAGCCTGCACCAACAATCAGATAGTCATATTTCATTTGGCAATATATCCCTTTAATTCAGAAACAGTAACAGTTTTAAACAAAAAATTAATTCCTGCATATATTAATAACGTAATTACCAGCGAAACTATTGAATTGACACCGTTAATCATAGCCAGATAGCCTGCGGTACAAGCAATTGACGAAAAGAAACCAAATTTAATCAAATCAAGAGAAAAGAATTTATGGATTAATCTGTAATTCACTACCGAAACACCTATGAATACTACAAGTTCGCTGATTATAGTTATGTAAGCGGCTCCATAAAAACCATAGACAGGAATGAAAATCAAATTCAGAATTGTGCTTATGATTCCGCTTAACCCAATTGCATACATAACCGCTTTTTCTTTGTCCCAAGCCATTAATGGAGCAGTTATCGAAACATTGGCATACATAAGCAAAGATGTCAGCATCATGATTTTCAAAATCGGAATTGAACTTATAAAGCCAACACCGAATAAAGCAACAATGAAATGGTCGGCATAAGTAAAAATTAATCCTGAAAGAATAGCGGCTATCAGAAACATCAGAGAAGTGTATTTCTTCATGATTCTGATTCTCTCCTCAGTAGATTTTGCTCTTGAAAGTGCAGGGAAAAAAGCATTTTGTACCACCGTTGAGGGAAGAATTGTCACGACAAGAACTTTATATGCCGCAGAATAGATTCCTGTTTCATAATCATTCCTGAATAATCCGAGCAAAATTGTACTTAAATAATTATAATTTGCAATAATCAAACTTGTTAGTCCGATTGGAATGGAAGATTTTAGCAGAAACAGCCAAAGCTCTTTGTTGTAAGTAAACTTAATCATCCCATAGCGTTTGACGTAATAAGCAAGCATCCAGAAAGAATTCAAAAATGCCGATGCAACAACAACCGCCATTGCAATCAGTACATCCGAAGGACTATGAACAAGAAGTACAGTTCCGACAAGCGTCAGAATTCCGGTAATGACTTGTCTGACTGCTTGAACCTCCATCTTTTCAATACCTTGATAAACCCAGTCCAGCAGAAAAGCCTGAGAAATAAAATTCAGCCCTGCTACCAGTAAAGTCAGTTTTACAATATCGGGCTTGTTCAAGCCAATAATTACAAAACCCAAAGCCACAAAACAAACAATCGCTATGATCAATCGCATTGAAATAATCGCATTTACAAATTTGGGAATTTCATCATGCGATTTTGCAATTTCTCTGATGCCGACAGTATTGAATCCGAGAGATATAAGAACCATGAAATAAATAGTAATAGCATTTGAAAATCCAATAATACCAAAACCGTCAGCCAGTATTGCCCTGCTCAGATAGCTTGCAGTAATAAGTGCAATACCTTTAGTGGCTACTTCCGCAAGTGAAAGCGAGAACATGTTTTTCAATATTTTTCGTGAATCTGACATATTTAAATTATTGTTTTCAATTATTATTTTTATTTTCCTTATTTTTAAAACTTCAAATATTGTAATTTTTTCGGAGAATCTATTATGAAAAGTTTAAAAGGCACTCAAACAGAGAAAAATTTACTGGCGGCATTCGCCGGTGAATCGCAGGCAAGAAATCGTTACACCTATTATGCCAAGGTTGCAAAAGCCGAAGGGTATGAACAAATTTCAGCATTATTTTTGGAAACTGCTGACAATGAGAAATCGCACGCAAAAATTTTCTTCAAGTTTTTAGAAGGCGGTATGGTTGAAATCATCGCTAAATATCCTGCCGGAGTTATCGGTACGACAGTTGAAAATCTAAAAGCGGCGGCTGACGGCGAAAACGAAGAGCATACCATTATCTATCCCGAATTTGCAAAAATTGCCAAGGAAGAGGGCTTCCCGGAGGTGGCAATGGCATTCCGTGCTGTCGGCGTTGTTGAAAAAGCGCACGAGAAGAGATACAGAAAGCTTTTAAAAAATATCGAGGATGGCAAAGTATTTGCAAAAGAAGAAAAAGTTCGCTGGAAATGCCGTGAATGCGGTTATATCCACGAAGGAAAATCCGCTCCCGATAAATGTCCGGCTTGTGCCCATCCGGCAAGTTATTTCGAAGTCGAAGGCGATAATTATTAATTTTCAGTTTTCGATTGCTTTTGAAACAGTTTGATAATTCCCCAACCTCCTTTTTTACAAAGTGAAAATTAATAAAGGGGGTCGGGTTATTATCTTCTTATTCAATAAGTCATTTTTTTTTCATTCAGTCAAGAGTTGCCTCCTGTTTATTTGCATGAAATTGACTTGGCTACAAGAAATTCGTAACCAGAAAAGAAGTATATTTTCGAGCTAATAAAATAAATAGCTTTATTTTATATGCCTTATCAATCGGGCCCACTCTTAAGTGAAATTTTCAAGCTGGCATTTGCAGATTTATCAAGGACTTGCTTTAATTTGCTTGTTTGATAATTCATATAATCAAAATGATCAGATTCCTGAGTTGTATAGTATTTGTTGATAGTAATATTGTTTTTAATTTTATCACCTTCAATTTCAGATATTAATACATTGTCCGATGAAACTGAATATTCTAAATCATTGATTTCTATTTCCCATTCAATATACTCTCCCCAATTCAAATTGGTGGCAAAATCAATATGTTTTTTTCCTTTCATAAAGGATAATAATATATTTTTAAATCTTCCATTTGTTGAATCTATTAAAAAACTTGCAGAAAAATTAAAACATCCCATGTCTTCCTCCCCATCACAACATAGATATACAGAATCGCCAAATTCCTTTCTTTGTCTATCGCATCGAGAACATTTTTCTTTCAAAAAAAACATAGATATTTCTGAATTATACATAGTGTCTGATATACATTTCGCAAAAGTATAATCAATGTTAAACAAAGTAGTATCAATTGAACTATAGTGTCTTTGAGGATCTAAAGGGTCGGTATTAGTACTGTAATTATCGAAAATTCCTCTGGAATCTGTTAAGTGAATTCCCAATTGTACGGAATCCTTAACTATTACTTTTAGAATTAATTGAAACTCAATAATAGAATTATCTGTAGGAACTGAATTTTTAATAGTATCAGGGACAAAACCTTTGGCAAATCCTATAAAATCATAAGATGTGTTTAATAAGTCTATTGCCTCATGTATTTGTGTTAAATTTGGTTCTGTATTGTTGATGAATAAAATTGGGTCTTCTAAAGTACCAATTGATGAATTATGTATCACCTTAACAACTTCTGTTTTGTTTTCACTGCTATATTTATAAAATAAATTCCAATAGGCAAAATCCCGCCTGTAAACTTGAGTAAATTTGAACCTTCAGGCATTTGAATGCTACTTTGATAAACAATTTCGCCCAAATAGTTAGAAACAATAATCTTGGCTAATGAATTATTCGTTAAATTCACTCTGAACAGATTAGTATTGGTAGAATAATCAGTTATTAGGGGAATATTATTAGCTTTTGCATAGCTACTTATAGATAACAGAATATTTTTTAAATCAATATTAAAACTTGATTTGATGGTTGTATCACTATTGCTAAAGTGATTGAATATTTTAACGCTATCCAAAAGAATTACATTTTTAGTTTTTTCATTTATTCCCTTAAAGGATACAGTTTGTGAGAACAAAAAGGGAGATAATGATAAAATAAAAAATAAGACTGTGATAACTGACAAAAACTTTCTCATATTCTCTCCTAAAACAAAAATAATATAACATGAAAGAAAGTATATCGTTTTCCAAAAAATGCTAAAGAATCCTATTACTTTCAAATTAATGCTATAATTTAGTAAATATTTTCTTATAAACAAAGAACTATTTTAACGTTTTTTTGATTATTTATGAATCTTCAGAATTAAAGCAATTTATTAATGTCATTAAATGCATTTGAAGAAATAGTCTCCCCCCCCCTTCTTCTTTGCAGATAAATCCGTCGATGGAAGACAGAAAATTTATGAAATATCGAATATCGAACAAGAAATTTTGAATTAAGAAGTGGGAATCAGGGCAAGATTGTTCTTTTCCCCCTTTGAAAAAGGGGGTAGGGGGATTTCTTAGTCTTCAACAACTAAGCACCTAACCGACTAAACATCTCAACTCTTTGAAATACATAATTCTACCGTCCCGTACGGGACGGAACATCATGAGGGGATGTTTTTTTCTACCGACCTTTTGTCCCTGACCGGACAAAGAAAATTAACTGATTATCAAAGAGAGAAATTGGAAATGTCTGAATCACGGATTTATAGGATTAAAGGATTAAGAGGATTTTTAAGAATTTTTATTCTTCAATCCTCTTAATCCCCAAAACCCCCAAAAATCCCGATTCAAACAATTGAGTTTGGAAAAAGTTAAAAATATTCATTTCATTTCTTTTTTTATTCAAATTTATATCGTAATTTTCCGGTGTGACATATTTCATAAATCAATTGAAAAGATGAATATGAAAAATTTTTTGGTTTT
>CAZSHX010000105.1:0-10852 GCA_964606895.1 uncultured Hyphomicrobiales bacterium | reverse complement strand
GTTTTATAAGAATATGCAAATATAACACTTCTTTTATGTTTTTACAACATTAATTCAATTTAAAGCATAAACTCCTGTTGCCAGATTTTTTGCAGATAGCTGAGCTTTAATTGTGCCATGTGGATTCAAATTCGTTTCAACGTTAAAAAAAAAAAGACTGTCCATTTTGGGGGACAGTCTTTTAAGTTTTCTCGTTCGGGATGGTGGTTTATTCCATTTCCATTGTGGCTCTATGCTGGCGACGTGCCGCTTTAAGCCTGGACAATCTGTTTTCGATTGAAGGCTTTAGGAAAGCAGTACGTTTTTTGTATTCACGTAGAATCCCACTGCGTTCGTATTTCTTTTTGAAACGCCTAAGTGCACGGTCAATATTTTCATTGTTTTGAAGTGTAACGCCGATCAAACTAATTCACCACCTTTCGCTAAGCTTTAGCTGTTATTTTAAACTTTCTATGAGTCTTTTTTCATTATTTTTTTCAAACTGAACGACGATAGATTTACCGCCGGTGCTTGTAACTTCTTTGGAGCGGACAATCCCGACATCATCCCAAATCGCATGGAAGATTACGTCACCAATCTGAAATTCTTCTTTTGGAGAATAACGCATGGCATCTTCACGTGATATATGGATAACCGCCTTCGATTTATCAGCTTCCGCCTCGATTGTATCCAGATTGACGAGTTGAGAGTGGCGACTGCGAGTGCAACGTGCCCATTGCTGTCTGCCTTTTTCGGTCTCAATTGGTTCGCCAATCAATTCATGCTTTGTTTCTCTCATTAAAAACGGAGAATAGAGCGTTATGTATTTAGCTCTGCGTGATCTTTTTCTTACGGTGCCCGGAGTACGCATAAACTGTTTTTCTTATAATTAGTTAACATTCATAACTACAAAAATAAATAAAATTTGCATAACTACCAAAAGTTCTTTAATTTACTTGTCTTGTAAAATGCACAATCTTCCAAATCTTTTCCAAAATTGCACACTTCAGTCACTCGAAGTGATTTATTGTTCTTGTAGTGCCAGAATTAAACTGAATGTTTTTTTACTTCTTTTGCTTCTTGCCTTCTTCCGCACAAAACACAAATCAATTTGAGTCTGGAAATCCTCAGTTTGATAAATCATTATTTCACCTTTGTTGTTCATAGTATCCGAATTCTGATATAAATTTGGTTTTTCTGTCTTTCAAATCGGTAAATTTCTTTCTTCCGGAAGTTAACGAATGAAAGAAAAAAATTAAAGATTCAATTTAAATTCGTCAATTGATATTTCGGCTTGCTTTAGAATTTGTCTTAATGTGTTGCTCCGTACGAGTTTCAGAGCGGGAACGGCTATTATGTCATCCACTCTTTTTTGAAGGAGGATATGGCTTCCTTTGTGTAGAACAGGAATGGAACCTAATCATTGCCAAACATTGATTATTTGAATAAAGATAATTCGGGTATCTCACTCAAAATACCACCTCTTCCTGAGTTGAGTTTTCATTCATGACCATTTCGGCATCAACTGGTTCAGAATATAGTTCTATAGCATCTTTTATATTATGCAATGCAGATTCTTTATCGTCTTCTTCACTGATGCCTCCTGGCAGAGATGGCACATACACCGTATAACCGCCGTCTCTGTCTTCCTCGAAAACTACTTTAAATCTCATATCAAAATTCCCTTCGATTACTTAACATAATATTAAATTATTTTGAAGAAAGGATGTTCTTTTTGCACTTCCGACACTTGCGGTCGGTAGGAAATTATACCTCTACTTATTTTGAAGCAAAAATGTGACAACGTTGATAATTAATTCAATTTCTTTCGGGTTTGAATTTGCTATCATTAATGTTAGGGCAACGAGCGTACTGTTATCAACAATATTTGTATCTTGCGATTCTTTGAAAAAATTGTTTTTATCAAGAAAATAGAGAAAAATAGCCGCGGCAATTCTTTTATTCCCGTCAACGAATGAATGGTTTTTAACCAAAAAGTACAACAGATGGGCGGCTTTTTCTTCTAAGGACGGATATAAATCGTTACCGTCGAATGTTTGGTAAATTGCGGATATTGAGCTTTTCAGGGAATAATCTTTCTCCTTTCCGAATAATGCAGAGTTTCCGATAAGATTTCTCATTTGGTTAATTATACCCATAACTTCATCATATTCCAGTTTGTAAGAAACCTCGAAAGACTTATTTATTTCATTCAACTTTTGATAATCATAATTATCCAAAACATTTAACGCAGTAGAATATTTTTCAAGGAGAGAAATTAACGATTCATTTTCATCAGTTGTTAGGAATCCTTGTTTAGAAATTGATGAGATTAAAGATATTGTTTTCTGCAAATCCTTGATTTTTTCATTTTTTTCTTTTAACAATCTTTCATTTAAAGAGTAACCTTTTAAAAGATATTCTTTCAATACTTTATTTGCCCAAATCCTGAATTGGGTACCCCTGATCGAATTGACTTTATAACCTACCGATATAATTGCATCAAGATTATAATAATGAATATTTCTTTTAATTATTCTGGTTCCTTCATTTTGAACTTGTGCAATTTTTGCACAAGTTGAAATTTCATCCAATTCACCGGAATTATAGATATTTTTTAAATGACGAAGAATTGATGTTCTATCTGTCTGAAATAGTTCAGCCATCTGATATTGGTTTAGCCAAACAGTTTCTTCCTCCAACCGAACATCAATTTGCGTCTGGAAATCCTCAGTTTGATAAATTATTATTTCACCTTTGTTGTTCATATTATTTTATTTCTCAAATATCTCCATAAGCCTTTTCGTAAAAGCATCTTCCGATTCAGTGATTCTTACATCAATCGGCAGAACCCAAAGCGAAAGTCCTGCAGAACTAAAATCATCAAGAAAGCCTTTGAGCTTGACGGCATCCTTTTCGGTGGTAATAATATCTTCGTGACGGTTTCTGTTCGCAAAATCAATCACCTTTTCAATGTCTTTCGAGGAAAAATAGTGGTGGTCGTGAAAGAAAAATTCCCTTTGTACAGCAATTCCCTGCGATTTTACCGATTCGGAAAATCTTTTCGGATTGGCAATTGCCGTCAGAACCACAGCATTAAGAACAATATCATGCTTATGCTCGTTCAAACAATATGGCTCAAGGATAATGGTTTCGGCATGAATCAGTTTGTTTTGCTCAATTTCTTTATTTAAATCGGAGGAAACTTGTCCGTTCATCATACAAATCAAATCCGCCCGTTGCAATGAACTGACGTTTTCCCTCAACTTCCCGGCAGGTAGCAACTTCGGATCCCGGAAAATACTGTTATCAATCAGAACTATATCGAGATTGCGGTGGAGCCATCTGTGCTGGAAACCGTCGTCAACGATTATGCAGTCAACATCAAATCTTTCTGAGGCGGCTTTGGCGGCAAGATGTTTTTTGTCGTGAACAAGAATTGGAACCGAAAGCGACTTTGCAAGCATGAGCATTTCATCTCCGCAGTCTTCGGGTTTGCAGAAAATTGTTTTCCCGTCGGTAACAACGATTTCACCTTTTGTTTTTCGGTGGTAGCCGCTACTGACAATTGCAGGTTTGTGGTTCATTTGGAGAAGTACGCGGGCAAGCATTTTAGCAAAAGGAGTTTTGCCGGTTCCTCCAACGGAAAGGTTGCCAATACTGATTACGGGGATATTAAGGCGAGTGACGGGATATTTACCGCTGTCAAAATGCCGGTTACGGCGATTAACCGCAAAACCGAACATTTTTGACAGTAGTTTCAAAAACATAAAACTTTAAATGACTGATTCTTCAACCGGTACAACTTTTGCAGTCGGGGCTTTAAGAGTTGCCTTCACCTGTGCTTCGAGAGCCGCAAAGAGTTCTTTGTCGTCGGTCAGCATTTTTTTCAAGGCTTCTCTGCCCTGAACTCTTTCGTTTTTGAAAGTAAACCATGAACCGCTTTTCTGAATTAAACCGAATTCGGTTCCAACGTCAATCATATCGCCAACTTTGGAAATTCCTTCGTTGTACATGATGTCAAATTCCACTTCCTTGAATGGAGGAGAAACTTTGTTTTTAACAATTTTACAGCGAACACGGTTTCCGACGATGTCCGAACCTTCTTTTATAACTTCTTTTCTGCGAATGTCAATACGGACGGAAGCATAGAATTTCAAGGCATTTCCGCCTGTTGTAGTTTCCGGATTCCCATAAACTACCCCGATTTTGCTTCTGAGCTGATTGGTGAAAATAACACAGGTATTGGATTTCCCAATTGAGGCATTGAGTTTTCTCATTGCCTGCGACATTAAGCGTGCATGCGAACCCATTTGGGAATCGCCCATATCACCTTCGATTTCAACTCGAGGAGTTAGTGCCGCCACAGAGTCAATAACGATTACGTCAATCGCACCACTTCGAACGAGTGTTTCGACGATTTCAAGTGCCTGCTCGCCAAATTCGGGTTGGGACAGCAACAGCTGATTAAGGTCAATTCCAAGTCTTTGGGCATAGTTGATGTCCAAAGCATGTTCTGTATCAATGAAGGCGGCAAGACCGCCCAATTTTTGGGCTTCTGCGATAACGTGCAGACAAACTGTTGTTTTACCGGAGGATTCGGGACCAAATATTTCGGTGATTCTTCCTTTCGGAACTCCTGCAATTCCAATTGCCGCATCGAGAGAAAGACAGCCGGTAGGAATAGCATCAACAGCGACTACATTTGTATCGCTGAGCCTCATAATCGAGCCTTTGCCGTGCTGTTTTTCAATCTGGTCAATAGCCATTTTAAGGGCTTTTGCTTTTTCTTCAGTAGTGCCGTTTGAATTAGCACTCTGTTTTAATTCTTTTGCCATAAATTCTTATTTAATAGATGAATACTTTATTTTACCATTTCAAGATATTGATTTTGTCAATATACATAGTCTGATGCTTGCGGAACAAAGCAAGCACGATTGCAAGACCGACTGCCGCTTCAGCCGCGGCAACAGCCATTACGAAGAAAACAAAAATCTGACCTGCCTGATTTCCCAGATAAGATGAAAAAGCGACAAGAGTCAGGTTAACGGAATTGAGCATCATCTCAATTGACATGAAAATAATAATGATATTTCTCCGCGTCAGAACTCCAACAGTTCCCGTAATAAAAAGTATTGCCGAAAGGACAATGTAATAATCTAATGGTACATCCTGAAACATAATATTTTTGAGTTAGTTAAAAAAAATCAGTCAATTTTTCGTTTTGCAAGTATCACGGCACCGATGATGGCAACAAGCAAGAGCATTCCGATAGCTTCAAAAGGAAGCAGGTAGTTTGTAAAAAGTTCCTTGCCGATTGCTTCGACAGTTCCCTGATTAATACTTTGAGGCGACATCACCAGTATATTGGGACTTTTTGTTGCAAAAAAGGAAACCAGAACAAGCAGAAAAATGCCTCCAAGAATTATGGAAGCAAACATTCTGATATTGAATTTCTCTTTTCGCCTTTCCTCTTCGCCAAGATTCAAAAGCATGATAACAAAAACAACAAGCACCATAATTGCACCAGCATAAACCAGAATCTGAATGACAGCAACAAACTGAGCATTCAGCGTCAGGTAAATTGCGGCAAACATGAAGAACTGTAAAACAAGTGCCATAGCGGACTTAACCGGATGTTTGCTGGTGATTGTAACAATACCGCTTGCCACAGCAATAACAGCGGCTATGCAAAAGAGTAAGTAGTTTAAGCTCATTTATTATTTATGATTTCTTTTACAAAATGACTAACTTATAAAATTAAGCAAAAAATGTAAATTTCGCAAAATTTATTTATGAATAGGTTGAAAAAGAAAAAATTAGATTAGCAATTTCTATTTTTGAAAGATTTTCGCCAAAAATAATATTTTACCAAATGATAGCAGTAAAAGTTGCTTCACCCAATGAGATATTTTATGCCGGTATGGTTACAGCTTATGCTGGTTAATTATTATGAAAGAAAAATTAAGAATAGCACAAGGCAGGTTCTAATTGCTTTTTTACAGTAAATTCAGATATGGAAGCCCAATGCCTGCCGCGAACATTCCTGCCAGCCACATAACAAAACCGACACTCATCGGTATTGAAAAATTATCGTCAAGCTTCATCACTCCGGATGCCGCCTCGGCAAATGCTCCGAGTGTTGCACCTGCAAAACCGGCTACAAAATATGTCCAGGGTGTCTGAAAGGCAAAACCGAGAATCAGAATAACAGCATAAGCTGAAACAATAAACGCGGTTGTACCTTCCCAGCTTTTATCGAAAAGGTCGTGCTTGCCGTATTTCCTTCCGTAAATTGCCGCACTTATATCGGACACAATCAATATTACAAAACTTGTAATTGCAATGATTTTCGGGAAAATAAGAATCGTTACCACCGATGCTATAAGCACCCATGTAGCTCCGTTTAGTGTATGCTTGCTGTACTCGTGTGGGCGGAGCATTTTGCCAAAAATAAAATGAATGAATTTTCTTACGGGTTCATAGAATTTGCTTAAAATATCAAATGCCAGGAAAACAAGAGTAAGCGGTATCAGAACAGACAAGGCGAACTGCTTTGATACAAATATGTACGTTATCGGAATTGATAATGAAATAAGATGTATTCCTTTTCGTAATAATTCCTGAGTAAACGGTATTTCCTGACGATTTGCCATATTGAATAACTTTTATAAAAATCTATCTATTACAAAGATGAATATATTAAAAATAAATGCAAATGCCAAATTAAATCTTGGTTTACAAATATTAAACAAACGGGAAGACGGTTTCCACAACATAAATACTATATTTACCGGAACAAGATTATTTGACGAAATAGAAATCAAACCGGGCAAAAATTTAGAAATTTCCTGCTCGCCTTCGCTTAATATTCCTCAGGAGGAAAACATTGCATTCAAAGCCGTAAGGCAGTTTTTGGATTTTTATAACATTACAGATACTTCATTCAGCATATCAATAAAGAAAAATATTCCCACAGGTGCGGGTCTTGGCGGAGGGAGTTCGGATGCCGCAAGTGTTTTGCTCGGACTTCGGAAAATTCTGAATATTCCTTACAACTACCGCGAACTTCATGATATTTCTTTAAAGCTTGGTTCGGATGTTCCATATTTTTTGAAAAAAGGAACCGCCGTCGGCAAAGGAAGAGGTGAAAAACTTAGTTATTTCAGTTATAAACTTCCCTATCATATTCTTCTGGTTCTTCCGGGCTTGCATGTCTCCACTCCGTGGGCTTATTCATCACTGGAAAGAACGTTAACACCTGAGAAAGCTCTTGATTTCAAGAAAATACTCCTTCAGTCTGTCAATGAACCCGAAATATTAAAAACAGAAATTTTCAATGATTTCGAAAAAACGGTTTTCGTTCAATATCCGATTCTTAAAGAAATCAAAGAAAAGCTATACTCAAGTAATGCAGTTTATGCACAGATGAGCGGAAGCGGCTCTACGGTTTTTGGGCTGTTCCGAACAAATAAGGAAGCAGAAGATTCCTCATTGCTTTTTCAGGGATTTAATACATTTATTTGTTAGATTGATTGTGATTATTACTGCCATTGTCATTTCATACTTGATACTAATTTTAGCTTCCAGGATTCTCTTTTTCGTTGGAATGAAAAGATAATTCGCGACTAACACCGTCTTTTGTTACCATAAATCTTTAAATAATTCAAAATATGAGTAAAGATAATAATTTCTTATAATTTTGGAATTGAATTTGATAGATAATATTTGCATATTTTTATTTTTTTGATACGAGACAGAAAATAAAGGATTTTTAGAAAATGAATATTTTGTTAGCTACTGCTGAAACTGCTCCTTTTGCAAAAGCCGGAGGACTGGCGGACATCGCACAGTCACTGCCTGCCGAATGGGAAAAACACGGGCAGAACCCCATTATCGTTATGCCAAAATATGGCGATATGGACATACATAAATTCGGGTTTAAACCCACGGGGCTTGTTCTGAATGTTCCGATGAGCTGGTGGACCGAATATGGCTACCTTTGGGAAGGTACTCTTCCCGATTCGAATGTTCCCGTTTTCCTCATTGAAAACTCTGACTATTTCAATCGTAACGGAATTTATGGCTATCCCGATGAATTTCCCGATAACGACCGACGATATATATTTTTTAGCCGAGCGGTTTTTGAAGCCACAAAAGCAATTAATTTCACTCCCGACATTATTCATGCCCACGATTTTCATACTGCTTTTACTATGGCTTTCCTCAAATCGCATTACAGAAACGACCCGCGATTTTCGAAAACAGCTGGAGTTTACACAATTCATAATCTTGCCTATCAAGGTTGGTTCGACCCCCAAAGGGCGATGGAATTGTCGGGCTTTGGAATGTCGCAGTACTATCCGGGTTCGTGGTTCGAGCATTTGGGAAAAGTAAATGCCATGAAAGTAGGCATTATGTTTGCCGATAAGATTACAACCGTTAGTCCGCACTATGCAAATGAAATCAGACAGCCCTATTTCAGCGAAGGAATGCAGAATCCTTTGAATCAACGTGGGGGAGACCTCATCGGAGTTTTAAACGGAGTTCTTTATTCCGAATGGAGTCCCGAAAACGATGATTATATCTACTTCAGATACGGGATTAATTCGCTTGACGTGAAGCGGCAAAACAAACTTACCTATCTGCATGAGCATGGATTATCCGAAAAGGACAATCTTGATTTGCCTCTTGTGGGCATGGTTACTCGCCTTGCAGAGCAAAAAGGAATTGATTTGCTTACCTGGCGGCTCGAAGAATTTCTTGCCAGAAACGAGTTCCGTTTCACAATTCTCGGTTCGGGCGAAAGCCGCTATGTGGATTATTTCAAGTATCTCGAATGGAAATATCCCGGGCTGGCTTTGGTTCATATTGGTTACAACAATCATCTATCCCATAGAATACTTGCATCCTCGGACTATCTGCTTATGCCGTCCCGATTTGAGCCTTGCGGACTGACTCAGATGTATGCCCTGAAATACGGCACAATTCCCGTGGTCAGACTAACAGGCGGTTTGGTTGATACTGTTCATGAATATGACTATGCAACGGGCAAAGGCACAGGATTTTCATTTTTCCAGTACAATGCCGAAGACCTTTCCTACGCATTGCGGCGGGCAATGTCAATTTACGGAAGGGAACCGCATTGGGACATCCTCAGAACAAACGCAATGGCTCAGGACCATTCTGCTTCCCGTTCAGCCCTGGAATACCTGAAAGTTTTCAACTGGGCACTGGAAAAAGTGAGGTAGGGATGAGATTTAAGAGTTCAAACTTTGATTTATGAATTACTTACAGGTACTAAAATGAAAATATTTTTCGCAATTATATTTTTTATATCGTTACCTCTTGTTTCTAAAGAGAATAATATCGTTAATGGAAGTGCTATGATATACCAACAAAAAAAAATTGTCACTAAAATTATTGATTCTTGTATTAGAAATCATGATGCGAAATGTGTAATAGTAATTGATAAATCAATTAAAGATTTTTTTTATAATCAGATTAATAATGGCTCATGCTATTTAATATCATTGTTTATTATTGAAAAATCTAAAATAACTCTAATATACATTGATGAGCAAACAGTCTATAATCCGATACAAATTCCATTTGATTTAAAGATTCTTGATAGTTTAGATGGAACTGCTCTTTTTTTAGAAGAATTTTGTGATTATAAAAATACAGAATATTCGTGTGCTGAAATTGGGATTTTAGCATTTTCAGTTGTTTATATAGACAAGAAAATTTCTTATTATTATGTCATTGACAGTGATTTAGAACCTTATAGCTGCGATTTTCCAGAAAGATTTATTAAGAGAATAAAATTTAAAAAGTATATTAAGAACATTATTGATAAATATAGTACAAAAATGGGCTCTTCATTATAAATAGTGGGTAAAAGAAAGAAAGCAGAAATTGCAATTTTGAAAAGTAATAAATGAAAACGGCAGGAGAGAAGTCTTTGATGGAAGAAGAAAATGAAAACGGCTAAGAATAATGGAACAATTATCATTTTTGCAATTTTTGCTGGAATTGCAATTATTATATTGTCTTCAATAATCTTGACTGATTATATTTCTAATGACTATTCATTTGATTCCAATAATAGTTTAAAGAAAGTTTATGTTAATGGTATTGTTGATTCAGTTTACAATAACGAGTCTCAACATGGATATAAATATATTGCAATTAGGAATTTCGATAATTCAAAACTCGATGTCAATCTGATATTTTTTAGTGAAAGTTTTTCTTCTGTCATCAAAAAAGGCGATACAGTCTTAAGTTACTCTCATTCCGATACAATTATTATCAAAAAAAATGGGACAAATATGTATCTAAAAAAAACAAATAACAAATAAAATGAAACTGCTCCTCCTCTTCATCTCGCTATTTCTTTGTCTTTTAATGACAGTTTTCGGAAATGAAGACGCTATTTTAAAGTTCAAGTAGGCAGGGGATGTGCTTTAATTAATATTAGAGAATCAATTAGGAGATATAGAAAATGTATAACTATGAAATAATACTTTTTTGGAGCAGTGAAGATAAATGCTTTATTGCCGAAATACCCGAACTGCAAGGATGTATTGCCCACGGAGTAACTGAATTCGAGGCACTTGAGAATGTCAGCAAAGCTAAGAGTCTATGGATAGAAACTGCTTTAGAATTCAATGATATAATTCCCGAACCTAAAGGTCGGCTGGTATTTGCTTAATACGATGTATTACTGACCTTTCTTTGAAAATATTGCACTAAGATTTTCTCCATGCGGTATTTCCCCTTCCGTTTTCCACTTGTTGTATTAATAATCAATCAAACTAATATTAAATTAATGTTGTAAAAACATATAAGAAGTGTTATATTTGCATATTCT
>CAZSHX010000104.1:0-11236 GCA_964606895.1 uncultured Hyphomicrobiales bacterium | reverse complement strand
GTCTAAGTCTTTTAAGTGCCTGGATGTCCCATCGTTCATTGAATCTCTAAAAAAATACTTTTTGAAACCGATAGTCCAGGTTCCTTTTTGAAACCAATCGCCAAAAGTTGGAGATTCCATGCATGTATCAATGCAAATATAATCAGGATTAAAGTTTACTCCATCGTTCGGACAATAAAGTGCCAGGCATGAATCATTCACAGCAAATAATTTTCCTGCAAAGAGGAAGCAAAGCAGGGTTGCAAAAACATAAATGTGCTTTTTCATATTGTTAACCATTATTTATTTTTGACTTTTCCATTGTACTACAATTGCCTTTTTAGTCTTGTTGCCACCCAAAAAACATTTCTTTCCTTATATCTTTACAATCTTGAAGAGTTTATTTCCCAGCCGCACAAAATATATTCCTTTTTCCAATCTGCTTACATCAATTTCAATTTCTCTACTTTGTATTACCATATTTAAAACACATTCTCCAAGTACATTATAAATCGAAATTTTATTATCTTCAATTATTTTGTCGCAGAAATTGACGTGCAATATATCTTCCGTGGTTTGCTTAATCGTTAAACAGTCATTATCATTTTTTTCGTAAACCTCTGATTGAACAGGCCAATTAGTCATCCAAACGAACTTAATGTCTGGTAATTTCCACAAGTAAGACTCTATGTCTTTTGTTCGGCTTAGTCTATTAAAAAACACATTAAGGCAGGGTGCTTGGTAAAAAAAATAATCAGCTTGATTGGCACATACATATGGGTCTCTGTGGAAAGTCAGAAACCCGAACTTTTCTTCGATTATTTTAAAAGCGATATAAAATTCAGGAAAATTGACTGAGTCTATGTCTTTAATGTAAGCTTCATCTCCTCTATCTAACGAATCTTTAAATATAAACTTTTTAAAACCAATGGTCCAAGTCCCGCTCTGGAACCAATCGCCATAAGAAGGTGAATCTTTGCAGGTGTCAATGCAGATAAAATCGGGATTATAATTTTGACCGTCGTCAGGCCATAGTAGTTTCAAACACGAGTCATTCACAGCGAATAATTTTCCTGCAAAGAGGAAGCAAAGCAGGATTGCAAAAACAAAAATGTGCTTTTTCATAGGCTGTGACCCATCATTTTTAAAATAATTAACAGTATCTTTTACAACTTAACAACTTTACGGCAAAACTGCAAGAAAAACTATACATTACTATAAAAAGAAGAAATTATGAATGAAATATTATTAAATTGTTGATTTTCTTGCAAATTTTGATTATTTTTAAAAGCGGCATAATTACTATTTTGAAAAAAATAACTTCACTTCGGGGGGAGTCAGTTATCTTTTTGGTTTCCATTGTTTTTATTTATGCTGTAAAGTTAGATTAGATGCTTTTTTTGCGGCATCCGTAAGTTTATGAATTATAAACAAAATCTAAAAGAAATATGAAGAATAGACTGATTTTACTTGTATCGCTGATAATAATATTTTCGTTCAACTGCAATTCGCAGATTGTTCAGCCGCTTTATGAATTTAGCGGTTCGAACCTTTTGGTCACTCAAAAGCTATATGACAATCTTTTGCTGAAAAAGGCTGAAGAATCGCTCTTAGCTGACATTTTGCAGTTCCCCGAACTGGACGAAAACGGCAGGACTGCTCTGCTTTCTGCCAAAATGGACTATATTCAAGGAAATTTCAAGTTTGCCGACAGGCGGCTGGAAGATTTCATCAATAACAATCCCAATTCTCCCTATCTTTCGTCAGTTGCTTTGTTCAGAGCTTACATTGCCTTCGAAACAAAAAAATATGCTACAGCCGAAAAGCTTTTTGCAAAAGCCAAGGAAATTTCAGATAAAGAATTTGCTGTCCGTATGGATTCTGTCTATTTCATTTATGCACAGGATGCTCTTTTCTGGCGTGCAGTAACGCTTGCCCAAAAAGGAGAATATCAGGAAGCACAGCCTCTTTTCGAAGAGTGCTACAGGAAATATCCTTCCCAAAAATATTCAGACGATGCACTCTTTGCCCTCGGTTTGATTTCGGAAATTAACAGGCAGTACGATAATGCCCTCACGTATTTCAGAACAGTTGCTAAAGTTTATCCTTATTCGAATTGCCTGATTGCGTCAAAAATCCGCGAAGTGAATAATTGCCTGATTCTCAGGGATTTCAATTCTGCACTTATGGTGCTTGACTTCACGGAAAACCTCTGGCAGAAACTGATTTCCAAAGATACTGCTTATTCGAAGTATCAGGAGCAAAGCTATGTGGAGCATGCCAGCGAAGAAATTTTGTACCTGAAGGGCGAATCATACAATATTCAGGGAAATTACGACCAAGCTTTGATTGTGTTCGAATCTTTTCTTTCGACTTTTTCCGAATCCGACCTGCTGAACTATGTTCGCTTGGGTGCAGGCTGGGCTTTAATCAACAAAGATGAATTTGACAAAGCCATAAAATTTTACGATGCCATAATAGCATCAATTAAAGATGATAATTCGCGAATTTCTGCAATTGCACAGCTCTACAGGGCAATAGCACTGAAAAGAAGCGGCGACGTTCAATCTGCTCAGAAAGAATTTTCGAGTCTTTCGGTTCAGGCTAATTTCCCGTTTCTTGCACAGTCTTTGCTCGAACTCGGACAGATTTACTACGAAGCCAAAGATTTCGAAAATGCACGCAGGTCTTTGGAAAGAGCCGACCGCGAATCGCCCGACGCAAATATTTCGGTCAGAATTCATCTGCTTTTGGGTGCCACTTTGCTCGAACTCAAAAAGTGGGATAAGGCAGTGAACGAGTACAAAATAGCCGAACAGCTTGCCTTGAAAAGCTCATTTATTTTTATGCCTCAAAAAAACTGGTTCATTTCCGAAAGCCGTTTGAAACAGGGAATTTCGCTCGTCAGAAGTTTGAGAAATTCCGAGGCTGTGCCTCCCCTTCTTGCTTTCATCGGGGATAATAAAAATGACTCACGAACCGATCAGGCACTTTTCTGGCTTGCCGAGGCTTACTACCGTTCCGATCTGCTGAATAATTCAGCCGAAAAATATGAATCTCTGATTACTATGTATCCGAAAAGTGAACTTCGCGAGGAAGCCTACTATGGTTTGGGCTGGTCAAATTTCAGACTTAAGAATTTCAAACAATCCTCCGAAACATTTAATAAAATGCTGATGGAATTTCCCGATTCTAAATACGGACTTGAGGTACTAACCCGTCAGGGAGACGGATATTACATCACACGCGACTATAAAAATGCCGCCGCCTGCTACAAAAGAGCCGCCGAAAGAGCCCCAAGCAGTGAAGAAGGACAATACAGTGCCTATCAGCTTTGCCATGCTTACTACAGAATGGGGCAGATGGAAGAAGCCGTAACGTCTCTGCTGGCATTCGTCAGAAGATATTCCAAATCTTCATATTCGGCACATGCTCTTTATCTGACGGGCTGGATAAGATTTCAGCAGAAAAAATACGGCGAAGCGGTTGATGATTTCCAGTTCCTTACTCAGGCTTATCCGAACTCGACACTTGTGCCGAGAGCATTCTATGCAATCGGGGATTGTTATTACAATCAGGGAAATTTCGAAAAAGCAATCGGAGCCTACAAGCATGTTGTTGAAAGCTATCCGAGCGATGCACTTGCTCCCGAAGCATTGAAAAGTATGCAGGACTGCTTCCTTTCGCTCGGTCAGAACGAAGAGGCAATCAAAATAGCAGATAAATTTGTTGAAACTAATCCTACTTCACCATTTGCCGCCGATTTTGTATTCAAAAAAGGCGAGATGTTTTATACAGGCAAAAACTACAAAGATGCAGTTTCCGAATATGAAAGCTTCATCAAAAAATATCCCGAAAGCGATAAAAATGCCGAGGCTCTTTTCTGGATGGGCAAAAGCTATCTGAACTTGAACGACCCCGACAAAGCAGAGCAGACATTCAGAGATATTCAGAAAAAATATTCAAAAAGCGATTACGCTCCGCAAAGTATGCTCGAAGTGGCATTAATCAGAAAAATGAAAACTGATGTTGTTGCCGCCGATTCTCTTTTCAGGAAAACGCAGGAACTTTATCCCGAAAGTCAGAGCTCGGCTCAGGCTGGATTTGAAAGAGCGGTCATCAAACTTTCAATGGGCGATACGGTTTCTTCGCTTAGGATTTTCCGCGAAGTATCAGAAAAATACAAAGGCATGGACTATGCCGACCAAAGTCTTTATCGGATAGCGATGTATTACCGCATCAGCGGACCGCTCGATTCATCACTTGCCGTTTTTGAAGTGCTTGCCGCAAGAATTGAGAATCCGACCATTGCCGCAGAAGCACAGTACCGCATCGGCGAGATAAAAATGAGAGAGAATAAATACGAAGATGCAGTGAAGGCATTTATTGCAGTACGGGAGAAATTTTCGGGGTATGAGGATTGGTTCTCGCTCGGACTTTTAAACCTTGGCGAATGTTACGAAAAACTTGAGAAAAAAGATTTAGCGATTGAAGCATATCAGGCACTTATCACATTAAGGGCTGATGACGATTACGGCAAAACTGCCAAAAGAAGAATTTTGGGTTTAGAAAATAAATGATTGATTTGTTATGAATAAATACAATTTTTTAACGGCAATATTTTATTTGAGAAAAATGAAAAAATATATTTTTATTGTTATTGCGTTTTCAGGCTTAGTGCCGTGGATTGCATCTGCTCAGCAAAATGCAGATACGAAGCCCCTTGAGCTTCCTAATTTTATTATCGAAGGCAGGGAACAGCTTAATGTTCAGTCAGGTATCAAACAGTTTACTGATAAGACTTCGTATCTTTCGAAAACATTGCTCGATTCACTGAATTCACTCGAAAAACAGCAATCTTTGCTCCTGCCCCAAAAGCAATTGCCAAACAGCCTGATGTCCTTCGATTCAAGGAATGGATTTCTTACTGCAAAATTCGGCAGTTTCATCACTCCCGAAATTGAAGGCGGATATAACAAAAGATGGGATAATTTCAATCTTTTCGGAAACGGCGGAGTGGAGTATTCAGGCGGAAATGTTACTAATTCCGATTATTCGAAATTCTTCATCAAACTAAATTCTGACTATCTTGCCGAAGATAAATTCCTTGTTTTCGGAGGAAGTAAAACCACGACTAACCTGAATTTCCGCTCGAACAACTACAAACTTTACGGTAGTTCAAAAGCTCCAAGAAGGAGTGTTAATCTTTTTGATGTTAATATCAATTCAGACGGTGCTTACGAAGGTGTAAACTTTGTTACGGGTGCAGGATACAAGTCGCTGGGACTTTACCAGAGCGGAGCCGACGGTTCGGACAATTCACTCAAAGCATGGCTTAGGATTAACCGAAACAAAAAAGATTACGGTATCGGTGGTAATGTTCTGATGGATTTCCATGCTTTTCGCGGACAAGCGGTAAATTCAATTGATGCTTTTGCCGACGGCAAATATCTGCTTGATAATGTTATGCTCAAAGCCGCTGTAGGATTCCAGATTGCTCATAACAGCAAACAGGAAACAAGAAGCAATCTTTTGCTTTCGGGAAATATTGATTATTTCATGAATAAAGAAATGACCTTGAAAGCTGAATTGTCGAGTAAACTCGAAAAAAGCTTTTTCATGGACTTCATGGAACGCAATCCTTATTTGTCCGATACCGTTGATATTGATTTCGGAAATCTGACTGCACTCAAATTTGAAATGAAATACGAACCATCTGAAAATTTTGATTTCAGAATCGGGTTTAACTGGGGAGTCGGTGCTCGTTCACCGTATTTCTCAATGGCTGATTCAGGCTCTTACATCGTTAATTACGAAAGAGTTACGAAAATCGGATTTTCGTTTGAATCGTTGTGGCAATTCACGAAAAGTGATGTTTTGGCATTTAATTTAAATGTAATTAAAGCCACCCTGCCCGACTCAAAAAGTGTGCCTTTTGTATCACCTGCAAATATTTCTTTGAAATACCAAAGAATGTGGACTGAAAATCTTGGTTCGGAGATAGCTTTTGTTTATATTGGTGATAGATATTCTGACAAAATGAATAAAAATGTTTTGCCAAATTATTATGACTTTAAATTACATGGATCATACAAGCTGAATAAGGATTTTACGGTTTTTGTCAATTTGAATAATATTTTGAATAACGATATTGAAATCTGGAGTAATTACAAGGAAAGAAATTTGTTTTTTAATGTGGGACTTACTTGGCTTTTTAATTAAGTAGTGGATCCAAATATTACAAATAACCTTAAAGACGAAGAAGCCATAGGCGGATTCACACCCGGCTCTTCCGACGACGAGACTTTTCTGTTGGAAAACATAGAAGAGTACCCGGGTGTTTTGCCGTATGAAGTTCCCAAAACCGAACCTGAAACTGTTCCTGATTTGATTGATGATTCAGAAATTGAAGCTGTTACGGCTATCCCTGAAATACCTCAAATTGAACCCACAACCGAAATAATTCCTGATGAAATTGAAGATGCTGATGTTCCTTCGGTTAAATCCACAGCCACCGGCGAAGATGCTTCGAGTGAATTTGATATTCCACCGGGAACAAGCGTTTGGGATATGTTCGACGGTGAGCAGACTGCACCGGTTGAAAGTGTTGCAGAAGAACCCGAACCCGAAATAATTCCTCCTCCCCAAAAAATGGAAATTGAGCCCGAAGAGGCAATTCCTCCTTATGAAAAAAGCGGATTGATTGGTGCTGAAATTCCAGAACCTAAATCCGAAATTGAAAAAGACGGACTTGATGAAGAGGAAGAGGTTTCGCTTGATGACGACCTAAAGCAAATGCTTGAACATGACATGGCAAAAAGCAAAGAGAGAAATCTTGCTAAAGAACCTGCCATTATTCCTATGCCGATACCTGTTTCAGATGAAGCTTTTGTTGCGGTTGAAGATTTGGGCGATACAACTGATTTCGATTTAACCAAGATAGATGCTGAGCATCCTTCAACTGCAGGCTTGCAGTCGCTTGGGGCAGAACCCGAAGCCGAACTTGCAGTATTTGAGGTTCAAACTCCTGCTCAGGCAAAAGCTGAAGAAATCAAAGAAGAAAGAGCGGCTCAAAAAGCCGCCGAAAAGAAAGCTAAAAAGGCTGAAAAAGAAAAGAAGAAAGATATTCCGCCGAAAGAGCCTAAAACTCCCAGGGAGAAAAAGGAAGTAAAGAAACCAATACCGCTATGGACCAAAATAGGTGCCGCGGCTGTTCTTGTTTTCCTCGCTTCTTCGCTTTTAATTGGTTACTTCTTTTTATTTAAAAAAGATAAATTATTTGACACAGCAAAGAAACTTGCAGGGAAATCTGATTCTTCCTTAGTGAAAAAAGCTGAGCCGAAGAAAGCCGGACCAAAAGCACCGGATTCTACAGTTAAAACAGTTGAACCGAGCAAGGACCTGGCAGTTAAGCAACCCGAAATAAAAAAGGAAGTTCCAAAACCGGCTCCTGTTGAAAAGAAACCGAAACAATTGGTTGCACTCAAGATTGAAAAGAAACCCGAAGTGAAGCTGACTGTTAAAAGGGAAGTGAAATTGCCCGTCATTGCAAAGGATGAAAAACCGAACCGGGTTTCTGCTCCAAAGCCGACAGCTGATAATAAGAAAAACGCGAAACCGTCTGTTAAAGAAGGTGAACTATACACAGTCGAAGTTTATTCCACACCGTCAAAAGATGATGCGGATGACTGGCTGAAAAAATTGAAAAGCCGAAATCTTTCGGGTTCAATCAAAACCCAGAAGATTAGAGATGTTGTTTGGTACAAAGTCAGATTCGGAAATTATACGTCAAGGGATATGGCTAAACAAGCCGCCCACGAACATGGATTTGCACAGACTTGGATTGACAGAATAAAATGATTTTAATAAATGGCGTTACATTTTATCAAAAGGGGGGATAAAAATGTATGTTCCGTACAGACAGGAAACTCAGATTGATTTCAAGCTTCCCTGGGATAACAATACAGCGAGAGGGTTTGGACTTGCTCTTGCTTTAACTATACTTTTCATTTTTCTGATTTCTTTCTGGAAAGTGGAAAAAGTTACTTTTGCAGAATACGAATCTAAAACTATTCCTCTCGAATTGCTTAATTTCGGCGACGGCGACGGAACCGGAATGAGTAAGGGCAATCTTTCGCAGGAAGGTATGGCTCACAAGGGGACTCTTGTTAATTCCGATTTGGAAGATGCAACTATTGCCTCTAAAACTAAATTCAACAAAGATGCGGCAACTGAAGACCCAAATGCCGCACTGAATCTTAATCCCGTTAACGCACTTTCTTCAACCGACAAAAACACCAAGGATTTGCAGGGTTCAGGTTCCAAAAATATCGGTAAACCCGGCGGAACTCCCGAAGGCAAAGGTTTGGGCGATAAAGGTTTTGGTCCGGGTTCAGGACTTGGCTTCGGCGATATTGAATGGGGCGGAGGAGGCAACAGGGTTGTTCTGCAGAAAGTTCTTCCCAAATATCCTCAGGGAGTGAACACGGGTGCTCAAATCAGAATTAGATTCACCGTTTCGCAGGATGGCACCGTAGTCAGCATGATTCCATTGCAGAAAGGCGACCCGATTCTCGAAAAATCGGCTAAGGATGCTCTCCGGCAGTGGCGGTTCAACCGGCTTAAAGACAACAAAGAAATGTATGGCATAATAACGTTTACATTCCGGCTGAGATAATGGCTTTTGCTGATATAATCAACTTTTTCTACAACCTTCCGCCAATAGGAAAGATTGTGGTTCTATTCTTTGTGATTGCAATTGTATTTGCAATCCTGAAAAAGTTCATTAAATTTGCTATATATCTGGCTTTGCTGACCATTCTGATTATAGTCATATTCAAACTTCTCGCCTGATGAAAATCCTTGCACTGTTCGACATTGACGGCACAATCCTCAAGCTGAAGGATGGTAGGTCGAGGATTATTTTTTCTGAAATCATGCTTGATGTTTTCGGCAAGAATATTCATCCGGCTCATCTTCCGAATTTTGCCGGAATGACAGATTTGCAAATCCTCAGTGAATTATCCGTCCTAATTGGAGTTCCTTTTCGCGAAATACTCGGCAAAATTGATGTTGTCTGGGAGAAACTGCTCAACGTTTTCAGGAATTTCTGCAATGAAGAGCATATCGTTATATTGCCCGGAGTTATCGAACTGATTAATAATCTTAGCAAAAACAAAGAAATACAGTTGGGACTTTTAACCGGAAATTTTCGGGATAATGCTTATATCAAAATAGCTACGTATAATCTTGCTCAGTTTTTTCCTTTCGGAGCTTTCGGGAGTGACCACCGGAACAGGAACAAACTTTCTTCAATCGCCATCGCACGTGCAAATAAGTATGCGGGAAAAAGAATCTTCAGCAGAAAAAATACTTTGATAATCGGCGACGGACCGCGGGATATTGAATGTGCAAAAACGAATAATCTGAAGGTTTTGGCTGTTGCCACCGGCGGTTATTCAATCGAACAGCTTGCCGAACACAATCCTTCTGCTTTGTTCCCTTCCTTTGAAAATTTCATAGAAGTTGAAGAGAAGATAATGGAAATGTTTGGGAGATAAAGTAAGTATTTCATAAATATGGTAATCAGACATTGATTTATTTGTGATGCAAGGAACCACCTAAAAACAACAACAAATACGATACAAAGCAGAAGTAAAAAAAATATAATTTGGATATTACCTTTCAAATTGTTAACTTTATCTAGTATTTTATTTTGAATATATTAGAAAGTTGTATTATGAAATTCTTAGATAGGAATGAATAAAATGAATAAAATATTCAAACATCAATATGCTTTTTATCTTCTTGCAATTATTCTAAGTTCTTATTTTATCTCATTTGCTCAAAATCCACCATGCCGTGAAAGTACAGTTAGATTAACTTTTAAAACAAATAATTTAGACCATGTTCTGCCATTGTCATTGGATATGCCTGAAGATGTCATTCGTTCATATTTGTGGATTGACTCAATGTGTAAGAATTCGAATTATAATTATTATAAAAATTTCATAAAAAGTTCAAATTTGTTTGACGATTCTTTAAAGCAAATTATTAAATATTTTTATCAATTTTGGGACTATGACCAGATTAGGGCTAAATTAACTTCCATTTATTCAGATTATAATCCTTCTCATATTGAACCAACAAAGCCCCCGATACAAATCTCTAATTTAGACTTTCTTTTAAGTGATAGACTTAAAGAATTGAATGGTCCTCCGTTTGATATATTATCATTAATGAAATCAGGGCTTATTGTTCACATTATGGTTGATAGCACTATAAAAAGATATTTATCTGAAGTTGATAGGGATGAACTTATAGTATCTTGTACTATAATTGATACAATAAAAGGAAAGGTTATACCTACTTTTAAAAACACAGATATTGTTGACTCAAAAAATTACAATGACCCCATTCCACGGACACAAAAAGCTTTACCCGGTTCGAAATTTCAATTTTCTTATTGGCTTGACCAATTAAGATATTGTCCTGATTCTCGACCTTTATTTGATTCAGCAGGAATTCCCTGGACAACTTCAGGCAATGAATATATAGTATTTCTTTTTCCTATCGGGGTTTGCGGAGATTCTACCGACATTTATTATACTTTGTGGCCATTCATGGGTATTGGTTCTTGCGTATATAATATGTTCCCGATAAAAAATGGGTTAATTTATAATCCATTAAATGAGTTTGGAATACCTGATCAATCTTCCGTAATATCTTTCAAGAAAAGAATTAGAGATTTAATAAATGATATCTTACTTAAACGCACTTTAAATCTTACTGACGTTGAAAATGAAGAAAATTCAATAAATCAAGTTTTTACTATATTTCCAAATCCTGCCGAAGATTTCATCGTAATCTCCGTAGGGTCACAGCATACTGTGACGAACACGGATATTCGCATCTTCAATGTTTTTGGTGAAACAGTTAAGAACCCCACCCAAACCCTCCCCGAAGGAGAGGGCTTAAGAATTGACGTTTCGGGTTTGCCGTCGGGAGTTTATTTTGTAAGAGTGGGGAATAAAGTTGGGAAGTTTGTTAAGATTTAGAATATTTACTCTTATCTTATAGCAATTATTATTCATTATTTTCGTTTATTTATTTTGTTATCGTTCATTGAAATGATAGTTAGTCAACCTCACTCCGACTCTCTCCATTCTTGGAGAGGGCGATAAAATTTGCATCTTTGCATCATTTTTCATCCAATGATGCAATCAGTTAAATCTTGTTATTTGAAATAATATCAATA
>CAZSHX010000103.1:0-11498 GCA_964606895.1 uncultured Hyphomicrobiales bacterium | reverse complement strand
ACTTATGATCCTTATAAATTATATAGTAAGGTTTATAATGAATCATAACACTAGCGGGCTTTTTTTTATATCAAATTTCGACATCCTGTCAGTTTCAATATTTCAGAACCGTTTATTCTGATTCGCATTTGCAAAATTACGACACTTGCAACGGAGTTACAATACCAAGAAACACGTATTTTGGAAAAATACCAAAAACTACTTAGAACGCCTACGTGAAACTACTTAGAAGAGTTGAGGTGGTTAGTTGGTTAGGTGGTGAGATGGTGGAAGAGAAGAAATTATGGATTATGGATTATGAGTTATGGATTGAAGAGAGGAAAGTCTGTTTCGCCTATTGAAAAATGGGTAAAAAAAGTATCTTTTGGCTAACCTACCTTTTTCAAAGGGATATGAAGAACAAAACCGTATTGAAAAATCATGTAGCTGATCAAATTATTCTGTCGGTTTGCATTTGGAGCATAATAATACGACAAACCACCGAAAGGACTGATAATAAAATTTTATCATTTCCTACCGTGCAAAAATCATTGCTTTGCATTGATAATTAGTTCTTGTACGAAGAATATAATAGTAAACTCCCGAGTTTAGTCCAACGGATGAAACTATTGTTCTGTAATTTCCCGGATTGTATTCAGTTCCGTCAATTATCATTTTTTCAAGGTTACCACCAATTGAATATATCCCTAGGAAAACTGGCGTTTTCTCTGAAATAGTAAATTTAATCTCAGTTGTCTTTTCCCATGGATTTGGACTGTTCTGCTCAAGCAAAGGTTCAAAGCCTGTATAGACAAGGTTTGTAACATTGCATTTTCCGGAAGAAATTAAAATACTGCGAGTTTGAAATGGAATAATATCAAGAAACATAACAGAATCGGTAGTGAAATCGTGAGCATTTATATCAATTGTGCTGATATTACTGTCAGGAACCAAAGACAAAAAGTCAAGTTCTGCCATTTTACCCGATTTTAGTTGGTCGGTATTTTTATAATCCAAAACTACTTTGCCGGGACTCGAACTTGTAGAAAATTCAGTATTTGCAAATTGTCTTGCAGAAATAAATTTCAGAGTAAATGGATTGTAATCAATATCAGTTTTAAAATTGAGCTTTTCAATCCATTTTGTTCTTCCTTGAATTACAGCGGAGAAGTCTTTTTCAGTGAATACAGGTATTGTGATTGTATCTCCAAGCTGAACACTTAGTGTATCAGTTGTGTAAAACATTTGCGATACATCAAAGAACACATGGAACTCAGGGGCATAAGAGATTCCTGAAATTTGATTCGAATCAAGTACCAAACATGGCTTTGAGCCGGTTGTATTAACCCATTGATTCAAATTTCCTTTCCTCCGCGGGCAAAATTCGAGAACGATACTTATAGTGTCTCCAACGGCAAGTGTTGCAATTAGTGGTGGAGTTGAAGACAGAACTTTAACTTCTGCAGGAAGGTTAAGTACGGAGAATATATTAAGGGGAACATCTCCTGAATTTTTCAGTAAAATAGTCCTCTGAGTGCAATCCAAAACTTTTACACTATCGAAATTTACTGCATTTAGTGCAGTTAGCTCGGGTTTCTGAATAACGACAGTTCCAATATCACTTTCAGCAATAAGATGGTATAGTATAACCTCCTCTGTGTCAAATTTGATGCTGTCCACGGTAATATCAAAAAAATCTCTGCCCTGATTTTTAGTTAGAAATTTTGCAATAAAGAGTGGTTTAAGCGAATCGGTTTGGCAAAAGTTTTTAAGCAGGAATTCACTACCTCCAAATTTTGAAAAAGAGTGTGAAATATTTGGAGTATAAGGCGTACAAGGAGTATTCAGATAATCAGATTCTGCAGTTAAATATTCGAGTTTAGTTGTGTCGTATCCAAGTCTGCAATATATATCAACAATATTTGCAGGAATATCCCTTGAAGTGAAAACCGGAATTTTCAATGTATCGCAAGGAACAATTCTGAATGTATCGAGTGATTTCAATTTATTATCAAAATTAAAATTCAATCCGAATGCGGGAGCAAACCCGCTACCGCTAACTGCGACGGCAGTATCGAAATGGAAACAGGGGGATTCAATTTCAACTTTCACCTTTGCTTCGTAAAACCGGACAGCACGCGGTTTGAAGTCAAGCTTCAGTGTCAGTACACCATTTGTATCAAGCATTATCGGCAATCCTATGCCTAAAGAATCTGCAATATAAAATACTCTTTCGTCAGGTGTAAAAGTCAATTTCGATATTTTAACAACAGCCCGTTGAGGATTGTATTTAAAATCGGGAATTTTCAAATGATAATATTGTGACCGCGAAAAAGTATCTACTCTCGTTGGCGAGAAAATTACACTTTGAGTATCTGCCGCAAAAAGTAGTGTTTGCTTTCCCCCGAGATAAGTTGTAAAATCATTTGCCCATCCCGAACCGCTGGCTCTAATGTGGAGTCTTGCATCGTTATCAACAAACCTGTACAAGAAAGGTCTTTTGGGGCAGTATTTTATTGATAAAGTATCTGTTGACCTTGGTGGTATATTATACGGAACAGTTGATTTCGGTGAATAAAACGAATACCAGCTGTAGAACTCAGCCGCCGGACTGGCGACATTTGCAGTATCTATCCATATACTATCAATTGACATATTGAAATTAAACGAATTATTAATCATTGGAATTGTTCTTACTTCGCACTCGCAGGGCTTTATGAACCCGTAACTGATAACTTTCAGAGGAGCATCCAATGGAACTATTATTCCCCTACCGGTAAGTTTGGATTGCTTAACCGACAGGCAAGGCTGAGCTGAATAAATTGTCAAATTCCCGTTATACTGTTTATCTTCAGTAGGCAGAAAATCAACAATTATCATTATAGAGTCTCTTGGCTTCATTAATTTTCCTGAAAAACCAACGGGATTGACGATAGAAAATCCCTGACTTACTTTCATGCTGTCCACATAAATATCAAACAATGATATATTTTCGAAAGTAATTGTGTCTCTTCTGCTTCCTCCAACTTCAATTGTTTCATATAATATTTCCTCAGTCAAAAACATTTTTGGAATAACCGATGTTCCATAAAGTTTAGCTGACCATTTTTCGTTATCGCTTGTCTGATAATTCAGGAATGCTCTGTCTGCTCTGTCGTTTACAATGTCATTAGGAATGTATCGGATTCTGAATTTAATGGATTCATCAGATGATAGTACAACCGAAGGTGGCAAAACTGCAGGTTCCAAAAGTAAAAACGGACTCACAGCCGGCGTTATTGAGAAGTTGGATAATGTTTGGGGCTGTCCCGAAATATTTTTAATTTCCAGAATTGTATCTCTGGTCTGGCATCCAAGCACATTGCGGAGTTCCATAATTTCAGGAATAAATGAAAATCTCTGAACAATCGCTTTGCCTGTTACGGGAACACAGAATGACTGGAAGCAGGAATTCTCATAGATACAGACTTCATCCTTAAAAGTGCCTGCTATGGCAGGTCTGAAAGTCATAGGAAATGTTCTGGTACTATTTGGCGGGATATTAATTGATTTGGCTCCTGTTAAATAAAAAGGATCTCCTTGCTTGAGATAAATTGATGCCGCAAGCGGGTCGTCACTTTCATTCTTTATTTGAACATTCAGAGTAGATTCCTGACCAACAATCACAGTAGAAAAATCAACTGATGGAGTTGCAAAACTTATAGCCGCATCATATCCGATTCCTTTTATATAAATAGGTCTGCGGATTGTACATCCTTCTGATTTTATTTCGAAAACAATAGAATCAACAAAATTGCCTTTTTGCTTTGGAAGAAATCTGAAATAGTTCGGCTGATAACCTGTAACAGGTTTTAAAGTAACAGGGAATTTGAATGGTTTGCCCAAAAAATTGGGTGGAATTATAATATTAGTTACAGTGATATCCCTTTCAACTAAGTTTTCCCAGGAATATTCTACTGCATCTGAAGGAAAGTTTAAGCAAGACTTACCAAAATTTATCGAATCAATTTTGATTTTTGAACCTCGCTGGTACAAGCCAATTACTTCTTTGACCTTGCCATATAACGGAATTGCCGCCAGTGGAGCACATTTGTCATCGGATTGTATTTTCAAAGTATCAAAATAAGTAGCTGTGGTATCTTTGGAAAAGAATCTGATACTGACATCAATACATTCACCGGGTTTTAAAACTCTCGGTAATGCAGGATAAGTAAGAGAATAGACATTCGGCATTTTCACTGAAAAACTATTGATTGTCACATTTCTTGGTGTTCCCGAACCGTTAGTATTATTGCAGATTTTAATTGTAGAATCAATATAAGGTCTCTCAATGCATCTGGCTTTCAAAGAATCAAAGCCAATCTGAAGCTTTGACATGCTTAGTTCAGTGAGCCTTGTAATAGAAATTGGTATATTGGCAATTCCCCATCCGCAGGCATTCGAATTTCGTATTTCAAATCGTGTTGTTACAGTTCCGATAAAATCACATTTTGCTTTAACTTTAAATGTTATCGGTGTTTTTGGAATAAGTGGGATATAATTCCAGTTGATTAATGGATATTCTTTGTTGTTGTAAATCAGCTTGAATTTGTCGGGATAGCCAGTTGTTGTTCTTAGATAACCACCTGTTGAACAAACTGAAGTATCAGTAATAACAAAATCATAAATCTTTTCATTGTCGCAATAAACAGTATCAACAATTGACATTGGTGTTATCAGAACTTTTACAAAATCACTACGGTTTGACCAATCTGCAGAAAGTCCGCTACGAATATAACCAATATTATTATGACCTGTTGCATCACATAAAGTATAGACATATCCCGGATCGTTGCAACGGTAGTAAAGGAGCAGACTATCTTCTTTTCCTCCTAATGCTTTGTCTTTCAGGCAATATAAATCTGACGGGCTTAAAGCCTTACCCCATATCCTGATTTCATCCATATCTCCTTTGAAAGTTCTGTTTTGGTTTTGGTCATTGGAAATTGCATTCGTACTTCCAAGCTGAATTGAAAGTTCGTCGTTAGAAATTTTCTTTAACCGAGACAGAGGATAAAATGAGTTTCTTGATGAGTCCTTAACCTCTGCATTAATCAGTATATAAGCATAGCCTGTTTTTCCGTTGAAAACAAAAGCATAATGGTTCCAGGAATTATAGAGATTACCTGCATAGATTTTAACAACTGTGTTGTCAATTGGTCCGAGACTATTTAATCCGTTTAATTCAAAAGTGAGTGAATCATCCGGAGAAATATAAGCAATCCATGAATCATTTTTATCTTCACCGGGTCCCCAAAGTCCGCAAATATATTGCAGTTTCCCACTTTGCTTTTCAGGTTTAAGCCACATTTCCACTGTCATGGTTTCACCGAGTTTTTTTAGCAGATCATTGTTCTCAATATCTGCATAATGAGCACCTTTCCCTGATGATACTTTAAATTTCAGGGTTCTGCCAACGCATGAACGATTGGAATCGCAGACTTCAGTACTTCGAGCCTCTTGTTCAGCAAAAAGCAGTACGAAAGAAAGAATAAGCACTATTTTTATATATCTATTCATCAAGACAAAACCCTGAAATTAAGAAAAAAACTATTTAGTGATAACAAATTTTGAGTTGTAACGCTTTTTACCTACGGATACAGAACAAATGAATGAACCATTTTTATTCAAAGTAAACGGTATTTCATAGATTCCCGAGGTAAGAAAATTATTTTGAATAATAAGCTCTTCTCTGCCGTGAGTGTTGTAAATTGTTATATTAACAATCCCAGGAGTATGAAGTTCAAAAGATATAAGTCCATTCCCTGTTGAAGGATTCGGATAAACCTTAACATATTCATTCAACTGCGGTTTCAGATAATCATCAACAGAAGATGTTCTCTTTTCCAGAATATTCAAAGGCAGGAATGACTCTCCAAATACTGCCGTTATATCCGCCGGAGTCGCCCCCAGTCTTTTCTCCAAAAATTCACTATAAATAACCCGATAGTCAGTCTGATACTTTAAATTGCCGTTTATATCCAAATCGGTAAGCTTCGGTCGGTTGTTCCAATAGCCGCCATTAATATATTTGTCATGACCCCAGATGAATTGCATGGATGCGGCACCATGGTCAGTTCCACGGCTACCGTTGTCGTAAGCTCTTCTACCAAATTCAGAAATTGTCATACCGGTTACTCTTTCGGAAAAACCAACAACTGAAGCATCTTCCATAAACTCTGTAATTGCCTTTGCAGTTTCGTTAAGCAAGGTATAGTGCTGACCTGTGAAGTCGGCAGTTGCTTGTTGGGCATGAGAATCGAAATTACTGATTTTCAAAAAGTAAACTTTGGTTTTCAGTCCGCCGGCGATTAATGACGATATAAGCTTCATTTTTTGAGAGAGAGTCGAAGAACTGTAAAGATTACCGTTTATCTTAGTTTTCCCTAATTCATAAGCATTCTTAACGGCAATTGAATAAACTTCTGATTGCTTGGCAATAGCATGAATGAAATTGAATTCCTTTTCATAATTGTCATTTCCCGGAAATAATGCTTCGGAAGGAGTTAAGCCTGCACCAAGCTGATAGAATTTGTCGGGGTCAGTTAGAGCAATACCCATGTGACCTTTGTCGCTTTTAAAGGTTAGGGGAATTGTACCGTCAATAGCTATTGACAGGGGATGTTCCGGAATTTCTATCGGGAAATTCGGTAATTTGAGTGCAAAATATCGTCCAAGCCAACCTTCTAAAAGCTTTATATTGTTATTAGTTTTAGGATTGATGCCGCTAAGCCAGATATCTTCTGAACGGAAGTGAGACAAAGTCGGTGAATCGTAACCAATTCCCTCGACAATAGCAAGTCTGCCATCTTCGAACATTGTTTTCATTCCTTCATTTTTTTGATTCTGGGTTAGAGCAGGATTCATATAAATATCATTGACTTTTATTGCAATTGTTTTTGGTAAACCTATTGATTTACGAAGCTTGTAATACTCATCGTCATCGGCAGGTACAATCGTGTTGATTCCGTCGTTTCCGCCAAAAAGTTCAATTATAATAGTTATATTATCATCCTCAAGAGATTGGATTCTATCGTTCGGAATAATACTGAAATCTCCCTTGGCTTTGAGCACTTTTGGAGCCAGCAATAGACCTGCAGTTGTAGATGCAGTGATACCGATAAATTTTCTTCTTTTCATGGTTAGCTCCTTAACATAATTGGAAATCGGGTGACAAAATAATGTTATTTAGAAAAAGTCTGATTCCTTCGGCAACTTTCGCATTTCCTGCATCAATACCTGTTAACCACTCACTTTCGGTTAATCCGTTTAATAGCACAACACTGTATTTATCTGCCCTTGCCTTATTCAAACTAACAGGCAGAAGATAACCTACAAGAAATGTTACCAAATTATTAAAATTGATATTATAGTCTGGAACTTTTTTTACAAGAGAAATAAGTTGATTATCCGACACTTTTGCAATTAATTCTTTGGCATATTTTACTCGTAAAGGATAAGTTGTAGTACTAATCCAAGTTCTGTATGCTTTCCAACTGCCTACGTTTGGCGGATCGTAAAGAATTTGTTCAAGTGAAAATACAGAAGTTCTTGTACTTCCGGCGGCAATTGAATCATAATCTATACCCAATATCCTTTCTAAACCTATAATAAACTCAGGTGGGGTTTTAATCTGACAGCCAATAACCTCATCAGAAAAAAAGTACTGGCTGGTAAATAACTTTTTGAAAACCATTCTCAAGTTGAAGTTATTATCCTTCATATAATTAGCAAGTTCATTTATTATAGTCATATTAATAGAGCCCGGGTTACTGTAAACAAAGAACCGAAGCATTTTCTCGCAAACAAATCTCGAAATTGAAAGACCCTTTTCAGTAAATAGTATATTTACTAATCCTTTAACTTCTTTGTTTTTTACAAGGTCTTCCGTATTTTCATCATCAGCAATAGGTGCAATCTCACCAAATTGCATAATCTTTTTGGCACCTGTATCATGCTGGGACTTCACAAAAAAAGTTTCAAATGGACGGTTTGCAGGAGCACCATTCTGTCCAAGGTAAACTACCGTTCTCCAACCTGTTAAAGCTCTTGCACCTTCACGGATATCACCTTCAGTATAGTTGGATTCGCCAGTTTGCAAGTCCCCGATTCCCATTGTAAACAGTTCCATTAACTCACGCATATAATTCTCGTTCGGAGCTGACTTATCACTATAAAACAGACTCTGATACAGAATCATTGCTCCGTCCAGAGTCATATCTTCAGCAAGAAGATTGTAATTAGCAACTCTGTTTTTTCTAAGCCTTACATTATTCCTATAAATCAGTGGAGGAGGTATAAGTGCAAGAGTATCATAAGTAAATTCATTGCACCAGATAGTATGGAGAAATAAAGTTAGTTTTTCAACAGCAGGGAACGATTCTTCTCTCATTTTATCGAGCCACCAATTAGCAAACTCAGCAAATCTGGATTTGTGTCGTCCTTCAATTTCGCTTCTAATGTCCTGGGGCAGATTCGAGAGAGGGTCCTCTTCTAATACGTCCAGCCATGTTTTCATTGATGGGGATGGTTCGGGAAGTGTTTCAGTTCCGCCTCCGATAATTATTTCGAAAGCTTCTGCAGGTGTCTTCCCGACAATTTGATTAATCTGCTCCGGTGTTGGATGAAATGTTATTCTGCGTAGCAGATGAAGTGCTTTGGAATAGTCCAGCTGAGATGTGTACTCATCCAAAGTACCCGAAAGTATTTCATTATTTCCCAACAAATTAAGAAGTAAGTCTCTTCTTTTCATGATTTACCTCGATTGTAGTTTATAAAAGTTATTTAATGGGTGTTACTACTTCAATTAAAACAGTACGGCAATAGAATCTCCCTTCCGGGATTGCATTGCTGTACAACAATTTGGAATCTCCAATTCCGATTATTTCTTTAAACTCGGCTTTTGGTTTTATGCTTTTAATGAATCTGAAAGCACTTTGAGCTCTTTCTTCTGAAAGAGACTGATTATATTTGTGCTCACCAAGTTTATCAGTAGAACCGACAATTGAAACCGTTGAATTATCTGCAATTGAATTGACGACAAAATTTCTAATCAAATCTTTGTTCATTTTGTTTATTTCTGATTTGTCGAAATCGAAAACAATCAGATTTAATCTGCCCAGTTCAAAATTATTTTCTGTTTTGATAATTTTCAAATGTTTCTCATTCTCAAAGATTTTTCCATCTGATGAATATTCGAATTTTATGGTAATGTCTTTCTTCGCAGTCAAAGCCGTTGTTATTAGTTGCTTTTGAGAATCATCTATTATTATTTTTAAAGTATTATCTGCTGTATTCATAGATTTCACAACTATAGGTATTTCACTGGCAAACAAGGTGATTTTTCTATCGGCGATTAATTCGAGACTATCTGAAATAACATCTAATTTAAATTCAGAAGATAATAACTCATATTCCTTAAATCTTGAATAAATGACAGGTTTCAGAATCTCGAAATCCTGCGAATTTATCTCAACTCTTCTGTTTTCGTCATAACCCTCCTGGTAGGTAGTACTGGTTGCAAGTTCAGGTGTTTCCCTAACTTTAACAGCAATTCTATCCTTATCAATCTTCCAGAATTTAATTAAATAATCAGATACAGAATTAGCTCTTTTTTCAGCAAGACTAAGCCGTTCGTTTTTTGTGGCTTCCTCTCTACCGTCGCTCATTCCGGTAATTGTCAATTCGGCTGATGGATTCTGAGTCATCCTTAACCCAATGATATTCAGCATTGAGTAATAAATCTGAAGTGTTTCGTTTGGAAGATTCTGCTCACTAAATTTAGCTTTTTCATTTCTTTGATATAGAGGCTTGATATCGTAAGAAGAACAATCGAAGAAAACATAAGGCAAAATTGGATAAGTCTGGGTAACAACAGTTTCCATAACATCCAACCCGGTTGGTAAAACGTCGGCAGTAACTATCTTTTTAGGCGTAATTTCAACTATTACCGGTTGTGCAATTTTTGGAGTGTCAATTATAACAGGCTTTTCCTGAATTTTTTCTTCTTTAAATCCGAAAGCATATTGAATACCGGCATTAAGACCAATCCATGAGGTGTTTAAACGGTTATTTGTTAACGCAGAATTCAGTGGGTGACGATAATTCAGTTCACCAAGAAAGTACCAGTTTTTAGCTAATTGATACTCGTAAATAACTCCACCGGTTACTCCATAAGAAGTTCCGGCACCTTCAAGAGTACCGTTTTGGGTTGTATGCTTTTGTGTTTTCTCCGGGAAAGTATATATTTTGGGAGAAAGAATTTCGTCAGTAGTTTCGTAATCAGCTCCAAACAAGGGATTACCTGCATCAAAAGAAATTCTGATTTTGAAAGGGAAATCATTAAAAGGCTTTACTAATATTCCCGGCTCCAAAGATAGATAGTTCATGGTAGAATTAAATTCATGACCAATCGAAAGAGCTTCATAATCATTTTTTAGGGGATTGAAAACCTGAAAATCAGCTGTTGTGGTGGAGAGTTTAACAGGTAGCGAACGATAAACCAATCTAAAGTCAGCCTGGAGAAAATTCTCCCAAATCGAATAAGAAAAATTAATTCCTGCATGATAACCCAAAGATTTCCCGTTGCTGTATTGACCACAGTCAGAAGCATCCCAGATAATAGGAATATCGGATTTATGAGTATTGAAATCAGCACCTGCACTAATCCCTATGCGATAAGCAGTACTATCAGCTGCCAAAATGTGACTTGGTGCAATAATAAACAAGCAAGTCAACAAAACAGTCAGAAAAAGCGATTGAACTGAATTTATCATTGAGTATAAACGTTTAATAAAATTCCCATCGAAAAATGTACTAAAAACAGTATTTATTACAATTACTTTTCAATACACTAAAATATAGAATATTTATTTTAACTAGATCTCCAACTTTAGTGTATTTTTTAAATATTAACATGAATTTTACTAAAGAAAAAGATAAGTGAAATTCATAAATTATTAAAATGTCATTTAATTGTGATGACAAAAAAGTTGAGGGAAAAAAGTTTTTTTCGATTTTTCTCAGGAAAGAATGACAAACTCAGGAAAATTAATCAGCTTGAAAGTCTCGGTGGAGTTAGCCCATTTTTATTTCAGAGACTGTAAAAAAACTGAAATCTTCATCAATTTCCGGATTTTTACTTATCAGGAACATCCATTCAATATAATTGAAAAGAAATAGAATTTCATCAATTAATTATAGACAAATCCAAAATGAATAATCAGTCGTAGTTGAAATAGCACCAATTCAAATTCGATAAAAATTAATAGAAAAAAATATTAACAAATTCGAAAATAAAAAAGATAACCATTTGAAATTTTCTTTTCAATATTATCTTGATCGAGTATGAAATATGATTAAACCCTAACTCTCCCTAATGCACGTAATAGGGAGAGTTATGTTGATATTTTTCAGAAGTTTCTCAGTTTTGGTTGAGATGGCTTGAATTTTCCATTGTTCACCGATTCGTAAATTGTGGA
>CAZSHX010000102.1:0-12215 GCA_964606895.1 uncultured Hyphomicrobiales bacterium | reverse complement strand
ACAAAACCCTGAAATCAATCATAGAGGAAATGTTCTATCCCAGAAGTCCTTATGAGTTTTCGGTTATACCTGTTGAAATTCTCGGTCATTCCTACGAGCAATATCTCGGAAAAGTAATCAGAATCACTCCCGGACACAGAATTAAAATAGAAGAAAAGCCAGAAGTCCGCAAAGCCGGAGGAGTTTACTATACGCCCCAGTACATTGTTGACTATATCGTAAAAAATACTGTCGGAAAATTGGTTGAAAACAAAACGCCCGAAGAAGTCAGCAAAATAAAAATCTGCGACCCTGCCTGCGGAAGCGGTTCGTTTCTGCTCGGTGCATTTCAGTTTCTGCTCGAATGGCACAGAGAATATTACATGAATGCAAATATTAAGAATAAGGACAAATTCATCACACCCGATGGCTTTCTGACTACGGCAATCAAAAAACAAATCCTGCTCAATAATCTACACGGTGTTGATATTGACACGAATGCTGTGGAAGTTACCAAACTCTCGCTTATGCTGAAAGCAATGGAAGGCGAAACTTCCGCATCCATCAATCAGCAGTTGGCATTTCTGCATGAACGGATTCTGCCGACTTTGGACAACAACATTAAGAGCGGGAACAGTTTGATTGGAACAGATTTCTATGATGATAAAGATCTGACATTATTTGGCAAAGAAGTGCAAAGAAAGATTAATTGCTTCGATTGGGAAGATGAATTTCCGGATATTTTTAAAGGAAGAAAAGAAAAATTTGACAAAGACTATTTCGAAGAACATTTAGTAAAAGGTGTTGAAAAAGCAAAAGAAGCAATCGAAATTGCAGGTGAAGCCTACAAACACACCAACAAAGCTTACGAGTATGCCAAGAAATTCGATTTAGTATCAGAACCAAAAACAGAATATTTCACAAAAGGGGGTTTTGATGCAGTAATCGGTAATCCGCCGTATGGTGCATTTCTATTAAACGACGAAAAGGAATATTTGAAAAAGAAATATCATTTTGTATCTGATTTCGAAACAGCACAATATTTCATTGCAAAAGCTAACGAAATATCTAAAATAGGTGGAAATGTTAGCTACATCGTACCAAATACAATGTTCCTAAATCTTTTTGCGAAAAATTTCCGCAAATTCGTAACTAATTCTTATATAATTGATCAGATTGCAAATCTATCGGAAATTAATGTCTTTGACGGAGCGACCGTTAGAACTGTGATTCCGTTTTTGCGAAAAGGCAAAGAAAATGATCCGGTTGTAAACGTTGTGTTATTTCAATCACCACAGTTGTTTAGTTCAGTTTGCTCAATTAAACAAATACAACTTGAGGATGATGATAACACTTGGGTTACTATTTTGGGCAATAATGATTCTTCACCTCTCAAAAATAAAATTTCGAAGATATCCGAGCCTCTCAATCAAATCTTACAAATATCTCAGGGGTTAATTCCGTATGACAAATATAGAGGTCACGATGAATTTACAATCAAGAATCGGATATGGCACTCCGATACGAAGAAAGATGATACTTATAAGCGTGAATTACGTGGCGGCGATGTAACTCGTTACTCTGTAGTTTGGAACGGTAAGCAGTGGATTAGTTATGGTCCTTGGTTAGCCGCTCCAAGAAAACCTCAATATTTTACTGAACCACGTTTGCTATTTAGGGAAATAACAGATCCGAAAAATGGTTATTTGCATGTTGCATATACTGACGAAGAATTTTATAACAATCCTGGAAATATCAATTGTATATTACGTGATACCAAGTATTCCCTTTTTTACATACTTGGAATTTGTGCCTCACAATTAATAGCATATTGGCATTTTAATTCTTCGCCAAAAGCACGCAAAGGGGTTTTTCCGAAGATTATTGTGAATGATGTTAGGAATCTTCCTATCAGAACCATCAACTTTAATGATAAATTAGAAAAATCTTACCATGACAGAATGGTTTCTCTCGTCGTGCAGATGATTGAAGCACAGAAGGAAGTCCATTCAAATATAAGTATGACTGAAATTGATAAAAAGCTTATCAATCAACGTATTAAAATTTTAGACAAAAAAATAGACACCCTTGTTTACGAACTCTACGGACTGACTGAAGACGAAATTAAGATAGTGGAGGGGGAAGGGTGAAATGTAGGAAATGCTCCGTAGGAGCAAACTGTTTGTAGAAAAAAAATAATTTTAAACAATTAAGCTCCGTAGGAGCGGACTGATATTATGGCAAATACTTATACACAAATATTTATTCATCTAATATTCTCCGTACAAGGCAGGCAAAACCTGATTCCAGAGAAATATCGCGAAGAATTGCAAAAGTATATAACAGGTATTGTGCAAAACCGCGAACAAAAATTGCTTTCAATATATTGTATGCCAGACCATTCGCATCTGCTGATAAGTCTCAATTCCACAATATCAATTTCAGAATTAATACGAGATGTAAAAGCCGCTTCATCAAAATTTATTAATCAAAACAGATGGATAGTCGGAAAATTCAATTGGCAGGAAGGCTATGGTGCATTTTCATATTCAAGAAGTCAGATTGACAAAGTCATAAAATATATCAATAATCAGGAAAAACACCACAAAAAAAGGACATTCAAAGAGGAATATATAGATTTATTAAAAAAATTTCAAACTGAATATAAGGATGAATATCTTTTTAAATGGATTGAATAGGACGCTCCTACGGAGCTTGAATATGCAGTGAGAAAATTACTACAAACAGTTCGCTCCTACGGAGCAATAGAAAATATTCATTTTTAAAAATAAATAGCAATAACTCCATTCAAAGATTAAATTGCAAGATTATGACCTATCGAATCTTATATGCTTCGTAGGTAATTATTATACAAGTATCAAACCCATCCGGGGCAAGACGTATCAAATCCTATATGCTCCGTAGGAGCAAACTATTTGTAGAAAACTAAATTTTAAAACAATTTAGCTCCGTAGGAGCGACCTGATTTTAGTTCCCTCCTGCCGTCTTCAACTTGCTGTATTAAAATTCAATAAATCTATGAGGTCAGGAGGCAACTCCTGACCGAAGATTAATATATCTTACCTTATTCCCATAGCAATAAATAATCATTATTTTCGTTTATTGCTTTTGAATTCGTTCATTGAAATGATAGTTAGTCAACCTCATCCCAGCCCTCTCCATTCTTGGAGAGTGCGGTAAAAATTGCATCTTTGCATCATTTTGCATCCAAAGATGCAATGGCTCAAATTTCGTTATTTGAAATAATATCAATGGGTTAGGTGGAAAATATTTGCATCATTTGCAGAAAACATAAAAAGATGCAATTTGAATAATGGTTACAAGATTAAAAAAACCAGAATAAACACAGAAATTGATTTTCCGTTTGTCAATGCAACAAAATACACTAAAAAACGTTAATTTGTAAAAATGAAAAGAATAATTTTAAATATTGTTTCAGTTTTGTTACTGATTGTTTTTCCCCTGACTGCTGTAGGGATTGACATCAATTATCATATCTGCAAATCTTCGAACAATGAGAATGTTTCTCTGTTTGTCGAAAAGAAATGCGAACATGAGTCTGAGCCGAAGGAATCTTGCTGTGAAACTGAGGTTGCACCAAAGTCCTGCTGTGAAGATGAAGTTGCAGAGTGTAACGATGAATCTGATGGCGAAGGTTTCAATCAGGTAAGCTGTTGTTCTAATACAGTACAAAGGATTGCAATTGAGGATACATTTACCAATCCTGATATTATTAAAATTAATTTTTCTGTTCTTTCGGGATTTGTTTATCATATTGATTTGCAGAAATCAACAAGTTTTAAAATTAATTCCAAAATTAAAGACATCGTATATTATGGTGCTTCGCCACCCACACAGATTATTCATTACATTCAGACAACTTCCAATCTTGATTCGGATTCTCCCTCAGCGGTGTAAACCGTTTATTGACAATTATTTATAGTCAGTATGGTGCTGATTGTGAACACAATTATTTTGAGGGAAAAATGAAAAGAATATTATATATAATGATTATTGCAATTCTGGCGAATTTAAGCCTGAACGCCGCACAGATTAAAGGCGTTGTGTTTGGGGATGAAGGCGAGAACAAGAAAATTCCTCTTCCAAATGCCACATTGCAATGGCTCGGAACTAAGGCAGGAGCTTATTCCGATAAAAACGGCGATTTCAAACTTGAAAGAGTGAAATCAACTTCTAAATTGGTTGTAAGTTACACAGGATACAAAAAAGACACATTGGACATTCCGGAGAATCAGGACGATTTGGAAATTGTACTTCAATCAAGCCTGAAGACTTCTGATGTTATTGTTGAAGGAGACCAGCCAAGTCTTCTTATATCCAAATCAGAAATCAATACAACAACCATAACCAAAAAGGGACTTCTGAAAGCGGCTTGCTGTAATCTTTCGGAAAGCTTTCAAACAAATCCGTCGGTTGATGTTTCTTATAGCGATGCGTTGACGGGTGCAAAGCAGATTCAGCTTTTAGGATTGCAGGGAATTTACATTCAGATGCTGAATGAAAAAATTCCGAGTTTCCGCGGTTTGGCTCAAACATTTGGTTTGAACTACGTGCCGGGTTCATGGATGGAATCAATTCAGATTTCTAAAGGTGCCGCTTCGGTTTCTACCGGATATGAATCAATTACCGGTCAAATCAATGTTGAATACAAAAAGCCTGAAACATCAGAAAAATTCTTTGCTAATGTTTATGGCGACCAATATGGCAGAGTTGAAGGAAACTTTAATGCAGGGGTAAACGTTACCGATAAACTTACGACTATGCTCTTTGTGCATGGAAATATGTTCAAAAACAAACTTGACGAGAATAACGATTCATTTTTGGATAAACCAATGGTTAGCCAAATCAATGTTTTCAACAGATGGAATTATCATGGCGACGGTTATGAATCGAAATTCGGCGTGAAAGCACTTTATGAAGATCGTCAGGGCGGTCAGAAAGCATATTACACAGGCGGTGACAAACCAAATCTCTTTGGAATTGACATTAAAACTCAAAGATACGATTTTTTTGCTAAAAACGGTTTCGTATTTAATAATAATACTTCGCTTGGAACTATAGTTTCAGGCTTCTATCACGACCAGGCTTCGCTTTACGGAAGGAATATATATAACGGCAAGCAGACAAACGGAATGTTGCAAGTACTTTATGATGCCGAGCTTGTACCGGAAAAACACAAACTTTCTGTCGGAGCCACCTATCAATATGATGAATATCAGGAAAGGTTTAAAGATTCAAGCTTTTCAAGAACGGAATCCGTTCCCGGTGCTTATATTGAATACGTTTACAGCGGAATAACGAATCTGTCAGTTATCGGAGGATTCCGAGCTGATTATCACAATCTTTACGGTACTTTTTGGACACCAAGGATTCACTTAAGATATAATCTTACCGATAAGATTGCTTTCCGTGCTTCAGCGGGAAAAGGTTATCACACACCTTCAATATTTGCCGAGAACTCAAGTTTACTTGCAAGCTCGAGAGTATTTTCGGTTGATGAAAAACTCAGACCGGAGGAAGCATGGAACTCCGGATTGAACGGAACCGCCCAGTTCGAACTTTTCGGTTTGGACTTCACAGCAAATGCCGAGTTTTACAGGACTGATTTTGTTAATCAGATAATCATTGACATGGATCAGGATGTTCATGCAGTTCATTTTTATAATTTGAAGGGGAAGTCTTATTCCAACAGCTTCCAGGTGGATTTGATGTTTGAACCGATTAAAAAACTTGAGATTACCACTGCTTTCAGATTGAATGATGTCCGGATGACAATTAACAATGAATTTACTACAAAACCGTTAGTAAGCCGGCAGAAAGCATTTTTGAATGTTGCTTATACAATAGGTAAAAATGACTGGAAATTTGACTTTACTGCAGAGTACAACGGAAGAGGCAGAATTCCCAACACGAGTTCGAATCCGACACAGTATCAGAAGCCGAGCGAATTTCCTGCTTACGGTCTTTATCATGGTCAGATAACTAAAAATCTTGGTACGCTGGAGGTTTACCTTGGCGGCGAGAATCTGGGTAATTTCATGCAGCATCACCCGATTTTAGCCCACATGAAACCTTATAGTGAATACTTCGACAGTTCAATGATTTGGGGACCGATTATGGGTAGAATGATATATTTCGGTTTGAGATATACAGTATATTGATAAAAAAATAAAATTAACATTATAAATTAACTTTAAAGGATAAAGTAAAATGAAAAAGAACATCTCGGCAAAAACAATTCTTTTGGTTGCTGTCTCCGCTCTGTTGCTTGGTTTGGTAATCGGTATATTTGTGTTGCCTAACTCAGCAAAAGCAGAAGGAACAAACAAACAACTTATAATAAAAACATCAGCTCAGTGCGAAATGTGTCAGGACAGAATTCAGAAGAATATGAAAAAAGTAAAAGGCATCGAAAATGCCGTTCTTAACCTGGATACTAAAGACCTGACCATTACATACACTATCGGCAAGATTACTCCGGACGAAATTCGCGAAGCTTTGAACAATATTGGATATGATGCAGACAACAAGCCTGCTGACCCCAAAGCTTACAAGAAACTTCCAAAATGCTGTAAAAAGCCCGACAATAAGTAAATTTGATAATTGAATAAACTTAAAGGTCATGCAGTTTTGTATGACCTTTTTGGTATAAAATCGGGCATTGAATTTGTGATTTAATGATATATTCAGTATCTTTGATAACATTTGTAATAACAATTATGACACTTAAATTATCAAGTTAAAAACTGCCATATTAATATTTTTCGTTGTCGGCAATATCTTTGCTCAAGATAGTATTCCCGATGCGAATTCTTACTATTCTCCAAAAGAGTTTAAGTTGTGGGAATACAAATTTATAACGGGTATCAGTCTTTCAAAGCTTCCAACCGAAGTTGTTGAGGAAGAAATCAACAGTGCCCCCATACTTAACGGTGGCTTTAGAATTGGTTTACCATGGAAAATTTCTGCCACACTTGAATTTAACTCAAATTATTTAACAAATTTGGGCAGTCTTGCTTTTCAGCATTCCTTCCTGAATAAAGATTTATCTTTAGCCATTGGACTTAAATACTCTGCATGGTTCGGTCATCCGCAGTTAAGTTTCACAAATGTTAAAGCTTCAGGAATGATAATCAGTCCAATCATATCATTTGGAGCAGACTTCGGGGATTTCATTCTTTCCGGAACAGCAGAAGCTGAAAGCAACTATGGATATTATACTTCGGAAGGAATCAAATTGGGTGAGTGGTTCACACCGTTTTCCGGGTTCGGATTGAAACTATCGCTTGAACAGCCACTCTGGAACAACCATTGGGTGAATCTCGGATTGAAATTAAATTACTCCAAATTCTACTACCAGTCTTGGCTAAGCTTTTCTACAATTGACGAATACTTGCTTTATCCTGAATTTTCTTTTGGATTTCTGTTATGAGAAAATGGATTAACATATTTTTTCTAATGGGTTTTATAATCTCGTCCTGCACTCCCGACATGAGCCCCCCGCTCATTCCTGTTGATGAGAAAAAAATGCTAAAAGGAACCAAGGAATTGCCCGCTTTCGCCGATACTTTGCTCGAAGGGGTTTACAAAGTCAAACCCGGTGCTGATGAATTTGGAGGAAAAACTGTTATAAAAAAAAGCGGTCAGTATTTTTCTGTATTTTGTGGGAAAAGCATTTCATATTTCATTCTCAGTTCCGGCGAAAAACAAGGTACCATCTATTTTGAAGGCTATTGGCGATTTGCTCAAAACAGTGCAACAGGAAGTATGTCCTTATCCCTAACGCCTGAAAATGGTGCACTTGATATTCTAAATAGAAAAGTTCCCACAAAGATCCTTTTAACTGGTACTTATAATATTGACGGACAATCTCGAAAAATCTCGCTGGAATACGAAAAGCCTATCAACAAAAGTACAGATTTCTTTATAATCAGCCACCGCGGAGGTGGCAGGAATGTGGACAGGCTCCCTGTTTCAGAAAATTCCCTCGAGATGATTAATTATTGTCAAAGGCTTGGAGCAAACGGAATTGAAATTGATTTAAAACTCACCAAAGACGGTGTGCCGGTGCTTTTCCACGATGAATATTTGAATAAGCGATTAATTAATGAAGATTACTTTATCGGTAAAATTTCAGATTACACCTATCCTCAGCTGAAAACTTTTGTTACTCTCAAAAACGGCGAAACAATTCCTACTTTGGAAGACGCTCTCAGAACTGTCGTCCGTAATACTTCGCTGAAACTTGTATGGCTCGACGTGAAGGACCCAGCACTTATGCCGATTATTGCTCCAATTCAAAAGAAATATATGGATGATGCTAAAGGCAGAAACAGAAAGCTTGATATTTTAATCGGCATTCCGGACGAAGGCATTCTGAATGCTTATCTAAAGCTTGCTGATTACCGGAATTACCCTGCCTTATGTGAACTTGACAGCTCTCTGTTGCAGAAGTCATCAGCAGTAGTATGGGCTCCACGCTGGTCATTGGGTTTGCAGACTTCCCGCGTTCAGAGTTTTCATGCCGAAGGAAAAAAAGCTTTCGTCTGGACACTCGATGTTCCTGATTTTATTCATACTTTCGTTACCGAAGGTCAATTTGACGGCATTTTAACTAATTATCCAACGCAAGTTGCTTTTGAATATTATGTTAAATAATCGAACCATATTTATGCTTCTGATTTGCTTCCTTTTGGGTACTTCCGTTCTTTATTCAAAAGAACCCAAAATTATTGATTCAACATTTTGCTTTTCTTTGGAGCTTGGATTGGGCTATAACACAGAAGCAAAAACGCTTTTAACCGAAATCCAGCCCCAGAATTTCTCGCCATCTGTTCGATTATTATGGAAACCGAACCATCGGCTTAACATTGGGGTTCAAACCGCAAGAATCAACATTATGGACGTACAGAAAAATGAATCAAAATCTGAATTCGGTTCAACAAATTTCAGAAGTTCCATGAAAGGTATTCCCGTCATATTGCTTTTCAACATGAATCTGTACGGCATCGGTCTCTACGGCGGTTTAGGTGCCACTTCAATTACTTCTACAATCAGCGTTTTCGACAGTCAAACCAAAGTCAGCGACTGGTTTTATACATATTATTTCGGTCTTGGTTACAACTTCAACCTATCAAAAAATTTCGGTATCGGAATTGAGGCAGATGCCTATTCATTTTCTTTGCTTCAAGTCTATGTTGGCGGATTCAGTCTTAAATTAAATTATGATTTTTACAGGTGGTGAATATTTTTAATTCAATTCTTTTTTTACTGACATTTTTTTTATATCTTTGAATCCGGATAATTAATGAAAGGATTCAGATGAAAAAAAAATTACTTTTTTTAACGATTTCAATTTTAGCGGCTTGTCAGCTTTGGTCAATGGATTTCAAGAATCTTGGACCGAAAATCAATACTGACAAAGACGAATTTCTTCCCGTGGTTTACCGCGACACCTTGTATTTCCGAAGAACAGTTAATAAAAATCCTGCCGAATTCAGGATTTTTAAGATTGCCTGCTCCGACCTTTCGGCTGATTTCAAAGGGGTTATGCCGATTGAAATTTACAAGACAAAGGATTACGAAAACTCAAATCCCGGAATTGATGACAAAGCCTCAACTTTTCCTCCGGTGACCTTCGATCCTTCTACTCCAAGCTTCTACAATTTCTCGATTGACAAACTGAATCAGCACCGGCTTGCTCAACCCAAACGAATTGAAGGCGGTATCAGCACTACCTATAACGACATGCATCCTGCACTTTCGCCCGACGGCTCCTTTATAGTATTTTCTTCGGACAGACCGAAAAAAGCAGGACAGACAGAGTCATCGCCCGATATGGATTTATTCATCACTTATCGTCAGAACGATAATTCGTGGTCGAAGCCGACAAATCTTGGCAAAGATATTAACACCAAAGAAAACGATATTTCGCCTTTCATAGCTCCCGACGGAATCCTTTTTTACTCATCCAAGGGCTTTATCCGCGATAGTGTGAACATTGTTTTTTCAGGTCAGGCTAAATCTTCAAAAGCCAATAAAAGCGATATATTTATTATCGTTGAAAAACCGAATTACAATATCATCAAAGCCGAACCGACAGGGAACAAGTCATTGCCTTTTAAAAATCCTCAGCTTTTGCCGCCGCCTTACAACACTGAGTTCAACGAAATTGGTCCCACTGTTTGGAAGGATACTCTCATTATCGTTGCTTCCGACAGATTGAAACCTTACGACCGTCCTGACCCTCTGAATCAGGAAGGATATGATTTATACGGTTTTATCGAAGAAAAAACTGAATCGGCACCATCAAAATATTTTGAATTTTCCGATTCAATTCCTTTTTTTGTAACGGGTTATTATTTCCCCAATACCAAAAGGAATCTTGCCGAACTTTCAGCTAAAATTTCTTCAAAAAAGCTGAGAAATAGCCCTTCTTCCCGATACATAGCTGACCCCGACAATGAATATGACGAGAACAAACAAAAGATAGACTACAGCATTTATACTACCAAAATCGAGAATCTTCTTGATTCTGCCGTTGGTTTTATCAGCAATTGGCTTGATTATCTTGCCAAAAAGGATAAGGGCAGTATCGAAATCCGTATTGTTGGTTTTGCTGACCAACGCGGTATGGCCAAAGAAGCAAGATATGTTGAAGAATCAATATCCGACAAGGATTTTACTTTTTTGCTGAATCAGGAAACACCGATTGACAACATTCTTCTTTCCAAACTCAGAGCCTATCAAGCAGGAATGAATTTGAAGAAGAGAATCTCCTCACTTCCTCTATTCAATACCCTCAAAAAGCGAATTATGTGGACTGCTGAGGGTAAAGGTGTTTATGAAGGAAATATCAAAGAACTGATGAAAAGAAAGGTCGTTATTGTCATTAGTTTCGTCCAATGAAAAATAATTCCCGAAAATACTTGAAAAAATCAATAATTTATTATATATTGCTTTCTTGAAATGATAATTCATATTTTATTTGATAACAGGAGTTAAAATGAAAGTTAAAAACTTTGCCACATTGGTTGCATTAGTCATGTTCGGATTATTTTCCTCAATTTCTCTTTATGCACAGGAGAAGGAAAAAGTTCCCGAAGAACAACTCGGAGTCGGTATTGAATTGGGTAACGAAAATTGGATTGGTGCTCATGGTATTTATGCCCTCACAGCCGACATCCACATCGGTGCCCACGTTGGATTTGTTTATGATGGCGGAACAAGCATCATCACTTCAACAACAAATTTGCTATTCGCGCCCTACATGCGTTATTATTTGCCAAAAATTGCCAAAAGTTTGAAACCTTTCGGTGAAGTAAAGCTCGTTTTGAATACAGGAACCGAAAGTGTTGCTAACCCGAATGACCCGAACAATCAGAACTCAAGGTCATTCACAGAAACCGCAATTAAAATTTCAGTTGGAGGCGAGTGGTTTCCCTATACCAGTGTTGGTGTTTACGGCGGAGTTCAGTTCCTGAATCTCGGACTTGACCCGACAAGACTTAAAGTCGGTATCGGTTCTATCTTCATGGGAATTGAATGGTTTTTGGATAAATAGAAATCATTAAATATTTTTCAAAAAAAGACAAGCCGCTTGGCTTGTCTTTTTTTTTGATTTTTAAATCATTCTTCCCAAATTGCATCTTTTATTTATTTTTCAGCAAAGATGCAACGCAATTTTCGCCTAACCTATTGATGTTATTTCAAATAACGAAAAGTAACCCGTTGCATCTTTGAATGCAAAAAGATGCAAAGATGCAATTTGGTGAATATTCGGCAAAAGTCTTGAACTGGGATTTCTGGGATTAAAGGGATTAAGAGGACTAAGATTTTGGTTTCCTAAATTTTCCCAAATTGCATTTCATCCTTAAAATAATTAATGTAAAAAATGCGATGAAATTTTCGCCTAACCCATTGACATTATTTCAAATAACGAGATTTAAGCCATTGCATCATTGGACTCAAAAAGATGCAAAGATGCAAATTCTTACCGCCTTCTCCAAGAATGGAGAGGGTCGGGGTGAGGTTGACTAACTTTCAAAGTACGAACACAAGATATAAACGAATATATAGATTATTTATTGCTATGTGAATGAGGTAAAATATTGCTTTTCTTTAGTCAGAAATGCCTCCTGACCTCTTAGATTGATTGAATATTAATACAGCTAGTTGAAGTCAGCAGGAGGGAA
>CAZSHX010000101.1:0-12617 GCA_964606895.1 uncultured Hyphomicrobiales bacterium | reverse complement strand
CAAAGAACAATTCGTCGAAAAAGAAATCTGGGAAATTGGATTTTTCAAAGATATAATTGCTAAACGGGATAAATTTTTTCCGAAACCAGCTTGAAAATCTATTCTGCAAATTTCACATTGAAGATGACAATTTCCGGTGTGTTGCCAATTCTTACCGGAGGTCCCCACGTGCCGTAACCTGATGAAACATAAAATTGGCTGTTTCCTTTCTTCTTGTAACCCCAGCTCAGTTCATAAACTGCTTTCGTAATATAACTGAAGGGCCACATCTGCCCGTGGTGGGTATGTCCGGAAAGGTGCAAATCCACACTGTTTTGCTCTACTTCTTCGAAGTTAAAGGGTTGGTGGTTCATAGTAACAACCGGGAGGGATTTGTCAACTCCGGCGAGAAGCTCCGAAAGTGCTTTCCTTGTTTTTCCGGCGAATCTACTCATGTCGCGGTCTTCCCTGCCAACCAGATAGAAAGATGAATCAATCAAAACAGCTTTATCGCGAATGAATTTCACTCCGTGGTCTTCGCAATACTTAACAGATTTTTCAGCACCGCCAATATATTCATGATTACCGGTAACAGCGAAAACTCCGTAAGTTGCTTTGAATTTTGTCAGATTTTCACCAAGATTGTATTTGATCACGGGTTCGATGCTTTCGTCCACAACATCGCCGACAAGCAAAATTATATCAGGTTTCACGGCATTAATATTTTCAACCAAATGCTCAAGACGGCTATTTTTTATCATGGTTCCGAGGTGAATGTCCGAAGCCATCGCAATTTTCAGCGTTTTCAGATGACCGGCTTTTTTGTTTATGCTGATATCCATTTCCTTTAGAACCGGATGGGATGCATTGATAAATCCGGAAATCAGAATAATCAGTACAGAAGCATTAACAAACAGAAATGTATATAGCTTTGTCTTTTCCCAATTGCCTGTTATTAAAGCAGGAAGGAAACTGAAAAAATGATTGCCGAGTCTGATAATGTCAAGAACAACAATAAACAGGATGAAGTAAAGCATAGCCGCAAGCCAGAACCCACCGACCCATACGAGAGTTTCAGTTATTGTGTTTATGGCAATTCTTTCGACGAACCTGCTGACAATGAAAGCTGAAGCAAGAAAAAGAAAAGCGAGTTTGTAAGCGAGCCGGAGATTGGAGTTCTGCGGAAGTGCCTGCAAGCCCCTTATAAAAATATAGTAGTTCACCGAAAAGTAAACTACAAAAACAACCGAGAGAAATATGATAAATTGTGATGTCTTCATGAAATTCCTTAATTAAAAAATCTATCGTGCCAAAGGGACAATTCGAGTAAAGTAAATATTTTCAATCCGTTTTGCTGTTTGCCTGATTTGTGGTTTTCAAACAGATTTTTGATGTAATCTTTGTTGAATATTCCATTATTAATTATCGGAGCATTCAGCACTGTTTGATAAGCATAATCATACCATTGATTTCTGAGCCATTCGTTAACAGGTGCCCAAAATCCCTGTTTTCTGCGATAGATGATATTATGCGGCAGAATCGGTTCCACTGCTTTTTTCAGAATATGTTTGGTTGTTGTCCGATTGGGAACTTTTAGTTTAGCTGGCAGAGACATAGAAAATTCTACCAAGCGATAGTCCAGGAAAGGAACACGGGCTTCGATGCTGTGTGCCATTCCGATTTTATCCACTCTCATCAGTAATATTTCCGAAAGCCGTTCGGAAAGCTCAACAAAAAGAATTCTCTGCAAAAAGTCAGCATCTTTTTTGAATGACATTGCTTCGCGATGCAGTCCGCCTGCGAACTCAGCCGGTATTCCATTAAGATACTGATAGTTTTTACTGAACAGATGCTCAAAATGTGATGGAGAGTAAATTGAAGCTCCTCCCCAGTAGAGCTCTTCTCCGAAAGTAGCTCTTCGGAAATACTCAAGTACCTGCAAATTAATGACAGAAAGCAGTGGCTTTATTGAATAAAATACAGCTTTTCGAACACTTTGAGGCAGAGAAACAAAAAACTTCCAATAGCTTTGGAAGAAATTATATTCCCTCATCATCCAGGGATAGCCCACAAATTGCTCGTCACTCCCTTCGCCAACCTGTATCACGATTGTCCCGGAATCCCTTGTTAATTTACTTAAAAACCATAATGGAATGCAGACAGGGTCAGCATTAGGCTCGTCTTCGTGCCATGTCAGGTCTTGCAGTATCGGGAAAGCATCTTTATCATCAATAAGAATTTCATGGTGATTTGTGCCGTATAAATCTGAAATTTGGCGGGCATACTGAAGTTCGTTATATTTTTCAAGTTCCTTGAATCCAACGGTATAAGTATCAATCGGACGGTTCATAAGTTCAGCCATTAATGCAACATTAAGGCTGGAGTCAATTCCGCCGCTAAGGAAAACACCAAACGGCACATCACTCATCATCCTGTCCTTAACGGCAAGACGAAGGATTCTTAATATTTCGTCGGTAGCTTCCTTCTCTGTAATATTTTTGTATTCCAAATCCTGAGCTAATGGAGTCCAATATCTTTCGATATGAATTTTACCGTTTTTTAGGACAAGGAAATGACCGCCCGGAATCTTTTTGATATTTTTAAAAAGACTTTCCCTGTTGCCCGACATTCCAAAGTTCAAATAATTCGGTAATTCACGTTCATTCAGTTCGGGCGATACAGCGGGATGCTGAAGAATTGATTTAATTTCGGAACCGAAAATAAATCTTCCGTTCTGAAAGGTATAATAAAACGGTTTTTTGCCGATTCGGTCGCGGGAGCAGAACAGTTCTTTCTCGCGGTCGTCCCATATAGCAAATGCCCACATGCCGCTAATTTTTTTAACGACATCTTTTCCCCATCGGCTGTAACCAAAGAGAATCGTTTCGGTATCAGTCATCGAATGATATTTGAAACCATCGGCTTCCAGTTCTTTTCTTACTTCGAGATGATTGTAAATTTCGCCGTTGAAAACAATAGTATATCTGCCGTCGGTTGTCGTCATCGGCTGATTACCGGCTTCGGACAAGTCAATAATTGCAAGCCTGCGGAATGTAAGACCACAATCCCGATTGGGCGACATCCATTGTCCGTCCGAATCAGGTCCGCGATGTATAATAACATCGCTCATCTTTTTCAGGATTTCGTAAGATATTTGGGGCTCACGAGAACTTGCTTCAATAATTCCTGCAATTCCGCACATAAATGATTTATCCTAACTCTTCAACTAATTTTGAAAAAGTTGCAAGGAGTTCGGGCAATTTTGAAACATCTTTTCCGCCTGCAGTTGCAAGGTGGGGTTTGCCGCCGCCGCCGCCGCCGAGAACTTTTGCCGCCGCTCCTACAATTTTTCCTGCAGGGTATTTTTTATTTATGTCGTCTGTAACAACGCACACAAGCTGGACTTTCTCATCAATGATTGTTGCAAGCAAGCCGATTCCGCTTGTTTTCAGTGCATTTCTCAGTTCTTCCCCAAGACTGCGAAGCTGGTCAAGACTTTCGCAAACTAACTCGGCTGAAACAATTTTTATTCCATTCCAATTTATAGCAGTTTCAAGAAAACCGTCCATTCCTTTTTTGGCTTCAGAAAGTTTTATTGATGATATTTCTTTTTCGAAATTTCTGATTTTGTCGTTTAAATCATCTGTGATATGATTTTTTTCTTCAATTTTATCGAGCAGAGAATAAATATAACTTTCTACCGCTTTGCCTGTAATTGCTTCGATTCTTCTAACGCCTGCGGCTATGGAGGATTCGGAAATGATTTTGAAAAGTCCGATTTCGCTTGTATTCCCTACATGAGTTCCGCCACAGAATTCCATCGAATATTTTTCGTCAATAACAACAACTCGGACAATATCGCCGTATTTATCACCAAAGAACATTTTCGCTTTGCTGTTCTTCTGTGCTTCTTCCAATGAAAGAACACGGGTTTCTACATTTATTCCTGCAAGAATTTTTTCATTAACTATTGATTCAATCTGCCTGATTTCATCTGCAGTAACTTTCTCGAAATGATTGAAATCAAAGCGAAGATAGTTTGGTCCGACCAAAGAACCTGCCTGTTTGATGTGGGAACCGAGAACTCTGTTTAATGCTTCGTGAAGCAAATGTGTTGCCGAGTGGTTCCTCATAATATCCTTACGCATCGTCAGGTCAATTTTCGCAAGAGCAGTTTCACCGATTAATGGTTCTACTTCCCTGTCGCAAAAATGAACAATGGCGTTCCCTGATTTTTTAACATCAATAACTGAATAGGTTTCACCTGCTAAAACAATTGTACCCGTATCAGAAATCTGTCCTCCGCTTTCAACATAAAATGGAGTATTGTCCAGCACAATTTGATTCTCATTAACAAACAGAACTTTCCCCTGAGAAGCAATTTCAGAATAACCCGTAAACGCAGTATCTGCATCAATCAATGGGATTTCAACTTCCTGCTGATGTATTTTCCGAGCTTTGCGGGAGCGTTCTTTCTGCTCTTTCATTTTTTCGGTGAATCCTTCGATATCAACTCCAAGTCCGCTTTCGCGTGCAATAAGTTCAGTTAAATCCAGCGGAAAGCCGAAAGAATCATAAAGCAGAAATGCATCGGCACCTGAAATCGTTTTTATATCTTCAGCTAGCCGGTTTTTAATATTTTCGAATTCATTCAATCCTCTGTCAAGAGTTTGCAAAAAAGTTTCTTCTTCTGCTTTAATCACTCTTTGAATAATTGAGCTTTGATTAACTAATTCGGGGAATACTCCGCCCATCGTTTCAAGGAGTATCGGGAATAATTTATTTATCATTGGTTCCTTGAAACCAAGATTTCTTGCAAATCTTGCACCGCGGCGTAAAATTCTGCGGAGAACATAGCCTCTGCCTTCATTCCCCGGCAAGGCTCCGTCTGCAATTGCAAACGAGAGAGTGCGGACATGGTCTGCAATTACACGCATTGCAATTCCATCGGGATTATTCAGTTCAGTTGAATACTTTTTGCCGCTTAATTTTTCAATTTCATTAATGATTGGCATGAAAACATCAGTATCATAATTTGAATTCTTACCCTGAATAACAGCAACAATTCTTTCAAAGCCCATACCTGTGTCAACATGCTTTGCTGAAAGTTCTTCAAGCGAGCCGTCGAGTTTGCGGTTATACTGGATGAAAACCAGATTCCAAATTTCAATTACATCGGGAGAGCCTGCATTTACGAGTTTTCCACCCGATAAATCGGGTGTTCTGTCAAAATGAACTTCAGAGCAAGGACCGCAAGGACCTGATTCTCCCATTTCCCAGAAATTATCTTTTTCGTCAAAATGATGAACCTGCGATTTTGGAAGGTATTTCAGCCAAAGATTATAAGCTTCGTCATCTGTGCGATATACTGTCGCATGAAGTCTTTCTTTCGGAAGTTTCCAGACAGCCGTTAATAATTCCCAAGCCCAATCTATTGCTTCTGCTTTGTAATAATCCCCGAAGCTCCAGTTCCCAAGCATTTCGAAAAAAGTGTGATGATAAGTGTCAACTCCAACTTCCTCCAAATCGTTATGCTTGCCGCTAACGCGGATACATTTCTGGGTATCAGCCGAACGGACATAATCTCTTTTTCCGGTACCGAGAAATACATCTTTGAACTGGTTCATGCCTGCATTAGTGAATAGCAGGGTTGGGTCGCCGTGAGGAACTACAGGAGCACTCGGAACAATTCGATGTTCTTTATTGGCAAAAAAATCAAGGAAAGACTGTCTTATTTCTTTTGAAGTCATAATATCACAATTAATTAATTTCTAAAATTTAATAATTAAATTTATTTTGAATTATTTATTACTCGGGTACCGAATGTTCAACTTCAGCATTAATGCTTTTTCTTTTTGCAAGCCAACCTTCGAACTGCAATGCCGCTATTCCAAAAACGAATAAATAAATTGCATTCACATGCCTGTATTCGTATTGAATTGCAGATACAATCAAAAATTTGTAAATCACTACTGCCGCTGACAATAAAAGCAAAATTTCGTTTCCTTTAACGAACCCGTTTTTAAAATAAGCCTTAATTGAATAAATCATCAAAATAAAGAACGTTAGGACGAAACAGAACTGAATAAATTTCTCGAAGATGAGGGGAAGACTCTCTGTTAACTTAAAGTCTTTGAAAGCAAAAATTTTGTTAACAATTCCTGATTTGGACATAATAAATCCATCAAGTTCATATCGCTTGCTTTCATCAAGAATAATATTCGCAAATTCACCTGTGTAAACGCCTCCGGTAAAGAATCTTAATGAATTTAACCCAAATTTTTCTGCAAAAGCCAAAGGCTGTTCTTTTACAAGTTTTGTAAATTCAGATTTCAGAAGTTTGTCTCCTTCGGGAGTATATGGATGCTTTTTATTTGCTGTAGTTAAATCAAATGCCCATTTGTCGTAAGGAGCAATGTGCCAGGGGTTGCCGGGTAATTGTCCGAGCGAAATGTACATGACTGCCCAGCCGTTTGAAGCACTCAGCCGTTGTTCACCCGTCAGAATATATGAACGAAAACTCCACGGCAGTAAGCAGGCAACAGCAATTGCAAAAATACCCACAGAGGTTATGATATTCTTCTTTTTGAAATTTTTTGCAAAAGGCAGAAAAGACAAAGCGAGCAAAACAATCGGCAGATAAATATATTCCGATCGGAAATTTGCAATTATCCCAAGCATGGCACCCGCAATCAACAGGTTCTTGTACCTATCCCCGAATATGTGCTTTTTATAAAAGTATGCGAATCCAATCAGCAGACAGCCTACAATTGCATCGGGCCATTTCACGGAGCACAATGCAATAAAAGGCAAAAGAAAAGGAAAATGAAGGAATTTCGGTTTAATCTCAAATAATTTATAGAATATAAATATCGAGAATAAGCATAAACCAAACTGAATCAAGTAAACGAAAAAATTGGACGAACCAAAGAATGTATCAATTATCAAAATTCCGGTGTACCCCCAAAGCGGATAGAAAGTGGGTTTATAATCAAACTCGCCGCAAGTGTATCCTGCTCCTGACAATACATTTTCGGAAATCTGACGAAAGAAATTCTCGTAAACGCCCTGTTGATTGATGTGATTAATATTTAGAATAAAAATCGCAAAGACATAAACCGAAAGCCAAATCCAATATTTCCTATTTTCTTTTATCAACTTCATATCGCCTAAATACCGGTACTTCCAAATCCTCCGTCGCCTCTGTCAGTATCAGGCAGATAATCGGAGGCTTCCCAATCAACTTTTTCATATTTTGCAACAACAAGCTGAGCAATCCTGTCGCCGCGTTCAATCTGAAAAGGATGTTTCCCGAAATTTGCGAGAATCACCTTTATTTCTCCGCGGTAGTCGCTGTCAATTGTTCCTGGAGCATTAAGTGCAAACACTCCATTTTTGATGGCTAATCCGCTTCGTGAACGAACCTGACATTCATATCCGTCATCGAGTGCAATTGCCACAGAAGTGGGGATTAAAGCTACCGAGCCGGCTTCAATTGTAACCGGATTGTCAACAGCGGCAAATATATCCATTCCGGCAGAACCCTCGGATGCATATCTTGGCAAAGGCAAGTCGTTGAAATTATTATCAACTCGTGTTATTTTAACTTTCAATTTCATATTCCATTAAATAAAGAAAAACAAAATTAGGGAAAAAAGAATAAATAAAATTTAAAAAACATTAATATTATTTTGTGTACTTGAAATTAAATTCATAATTTTAGGTAAATTATGGAGTGAATATTTAATTTTTAATATAGATTGTTGATAAAAAATTTATTATTTATGTTTTCGTATATGAAAGGAAAAATTTCATGAATCGTTATTTCAAAATTAAAATTCCGGCAATTGCCTTCAGTCTGATGCTTTTGTTCTTTTGGACATTCCCTGCCGACGCACAGTTTTCTACAAAAGGCAAGGACTTCTGGATGAGCTATATGGATATTCTTCCGGCATCCCCTCCGGTTCTGACAATTATGATAACTTCTGATGTTGCCACAAGCGGAACAATCTCTGCACCATTGCTCGGTCAGTCATATAATTTCACAGTTGTTCCAAATGTAACTCAAATTATAACAATAGACACAAGTGCCGGATTAAATACCGAAACAGAAACAATTACTCTTAGGGGTATTCACATTACTTCAAGGGACGACATTAACGTTTTTGCCCTGAATTATGTGCCTACAGTATATGAGGCAACGCTCGTTTTCCCAACGAGCAGTTTAGGAAGTTCCTACTATGTGGCATCAATGGAACCAACAATAGTTGGTGCTACTAATACAGAATCTGCGGCTTCCGAATTTCTGATTGTCGGTGTTGTTAATGACACAAAAGTTGAAATAACCCCCAAAGCGGCAACAATTGGCGGGAATGCCGCAAACGTACCTTTCACTGTTACCCTTAATGCAGGCCAAGTATATCAGGTAAAATCAATTTACGACCTTACCGGTTCCTATGTTCGGACTGTTGCAAGCGGGATTGTTCTCAAAAGAAAACCTATTGCTGTTTTTAGCGGTAACAGATGCACCAATGTTGGTGTCGGAACTGACAAGGGTTACTGCAACCACTTGTGGGAACAGCTCTATCCTACTAATGCATGGGGCTCTACTTACATAACCAGTCCCCTTGCCGGCAGAGATGCGGCTCTGTATAGGATAATTTCCTATTCTGACAATAACAATGTAACTTTTGACGGAGTAAGTATTGGAAACATCAACAGAGGACAATTTGTTGAAAAAATGATTACAACGGCAGGGATAATTTCCGGCTCAAATCCTATTTCAGTTGCTCAGTACAGCAATTCAGGAGGGTATGACTCTAAAATCGGTGACCCTTTTATGATTATGCTCAGCCCTATTGACCAAACAAGAGATTTAGTTCAGTTTCACGTAAATGGCGAAGGGTCAATTTCATCAAATTTTGTCAATGTTGTCATACCTACAAGCTGTGTTAATGATGTGACACTTGACGGTCTTTCCGCCGCAAGTACATTCCAGCCATTAGCTTCAGACAATACTTATTCTTACGCCCAGATACAGGTTGCTGTCGGTAGCCATACTTTAAAATCCTCACCGGGTTGCGGTTTTAACGCCTATGTTTATGGATTCGGTGTAGATGATTCCTACGGATATTCTGGAGGTTCAAAAATTGATACTTCATCAATTCTTTCTGTTGGCAATTGTGCCGGAAACTCTACAACCTTTTCGGTAAGAGCAAAATGGATTGTTGCCGGTTATGACTGGTCGTTTGGCGACGGAGGAAAATCAACCCTCGCATATCCGACTCATACTTATGCAAAAGGCGGAACCTACACCGTTCAATGTATGGTAACCCGCGAAGGAACAGGAGAAAAAGAAACTATAAAAATGGATGTAACAATTGATGACCTTACACCTGATTTCTCTTCTTCTCAATCAGGAACTAATGCACTTAGTTTTACAGATAAATCTGTAACATCCGGTACTCTTGTTTATTGGTTATGGGAATTTGGTGACGGCAATTACGACTTTACTCAAAATCCTTCTCACACTTATTCAAACTCAGGCAATTATCAGGCAAAACTGACAGTTATAACTGAAAACGGCTGTACCGGTACAATTACAAAAACCGTTAATGCAGGCATTCTAACAGCAAGTGCAACAGTTATTGTTAAGCAGGATTCTTGTGTCGAAGTGGGTGCAGGATTCAATCTTCCGCTCATTCTTGTCAATTCTACAGGTTTAAGTGGTTTGCAGGCAAATAAGTTCAAAGCAACCATCAAATTCAATGCAAAAATCATTCTGCCGGCTAAATCAGTTTCTACAACTTCTTATAGATTTGTCGGTGATGTTTGTTATTTTGACATAACAGGCACCCGAACAGATTCCGTAAATGCTCTCCTTGGATCATTTCCGCTTGTTGCTCTGCTTGGCGACATGGAAACCGGAATAATTTCAATAGACAGCTTTGAATGGCTGGATGTGAACGACAGACCTATAACAAGTGTCAATATCCAAACCGCAAATACTAACTTCTGCATAAAAAATCTTTGTAAGGCGGGCGGAACCCGGTTCTATATAAATCAATTATTAGACAAGCTTTCGCAAAATGCCCCGAATCCGGTTAAAAACTCAACCAAAATTGAATATGATGTAGCAGAAACAGGTTATGTTAAACTTTATATTACAGATATATTGGGAAAAGAGATGAAAATAATTTTTGAAGGTGAACAATCTGCAGGCACTCACAGCCTGACTTTTGATGCCTCGCCGCTTCAGCAGGGCTCTTATTATTATACTTTGCAGACTCCCGGCAATTCAATCACTCGCACAATGGAGGTGGTAAAATGAAAAAACTGACATTAACCCTCGCATTTATATTTATGGTAGCTGTTGGCATGGCTTCTGCCGCCGATGCACCTTTAAAATCATTTTTCCGTGTAGGAATTTATGGCGATTTCCAGTATAATTTCCACACAGCCGATTTCCGTGATATTCCCGATTGTCCGATTTGCGGTAACAAATATACATCCGGAGACGGATTGGGTGCGGCAATTGGTGCTTTGTTCGAAATCCCGTTAAGCAAAATGTTTGCAATTGGAGCAAGATTGTCTTATTCGATTGATGATGCTTCTTTTGTTAAAAATGAAATCCAGAAAGTGAATTTCAACAATAAGATATTCGATGGACAGATTGAGCAGAAATTTGATACAAAACTCAGCTCGCTCGGATTTGCTCCTTTGTTTTCAATTCGATTGATTGACTATCTCCAGATTCACCTTGGAGCAAGAATGGGCTATTATCTGACTTCAAGTTTTACAACTGAAGAAACATTAGTCAGTCCAAACATCGGAACTTTTGAAAACGGTTCCAGAACCAGAAATAAAATTTCGGGCAACCTGACGAATGTTAATCTGATGCTTTCTTTCATGGGCGGTGTTAGCTACGAGTTCCCGTTAAACAAAAAGAAAACAATCTATCTGGCTCCCGAGGCTTTTGTGCTTCTAGGTTTGCAAAACGTTGTAAAAGATGTTGCATGGACTCCGAATGCTCTCCGTATCGGTTTAGCACTGAAATTTGCTCCGTCAAGCACTCACAGAACCAAAGATTACATCATTGATACAGTTCAGGTTCGTTCAAATAAATATTCAATGCCGACGATTGTAGAGGGCGAAGAATTCACAAACGAAAGAACCGAGGCAACTCCCGAAAATGAAAAAATCATTGTTAAGGAAATTCGCAGAGTTGATACACTTTTCACTCCTTCACTGTATGCCAAAATGGTTACAACAGCTATTGCAGATAACGGCACAAGAGGAAAAGTTACAGATATTCACGTCAGCACTCAGTTCGTAACGGAAGTTTTCCCCGTTCTGCCTTATGTGTTTTTCGAGAAAAAATCTTCTCAGATTCCAACTCGTTACGAAGTGGTAAATAATACTTCTGAGTTTTCTTATGATAATCTCGAACCGAATCCCGTTATAATTCAGAGAAATGTTCTGAATGTTATCGGAAAGCGTATGACGAATAATCCCAATGCAACAATTACCCTGATGGGTGCATCAGACCCGACAAGCGAAAACAGCGACTGCAATCTTGCATCAACAAGAGCTCAGGTTGTAAAGAATTATCTGGTGCAAACTTGGGGTATTGCCGAGGACAGAATTACCCTTAAACCATTGAAAGACCCCTGCAATCCATCGGCGATTACCCAAACCCAGACAGAAGAAGGCTACGGGGATAACCGCAGAGTTGAAATATCTTCGAATGACAAGGAGATTCTTGCTTCTATCCCCGGCAAGAGATTCAACGAACCGTTTAAGGTTACTCCTCCGATTATTGAGCATGACCCGACAGGCTCGTCAACCGACGGTGTCGTTAGCTGGATGCTGATTGGCTCGCAGGGAAGCAAGCAGATATTCACCAAGAGCGGAGACGGACCTCCCGTAAAATTCGAGCATAAAATTTCCAACAAAACAGCAATGGAAATGGAAGCAGATATGCCCCTTCAGCTTACTTATATCCTCAAGGATAAAGACGGCAAAACTGCCACAGCAACTGAAGAGTTCAACGTTACCAAGGATACTTCCGAAATTGAAGTCAAACGCCTTTCACTCACCGTGTTTAACGTCGGTTCGGCAGAAGTTACAAAAGCCGCAGGCGAGGAAACCAAGAAATTCATTCAGAATCTGGATGCCGAATCGCAGATTAATATTATCGGCTATACAGACAGGCTTGGAAACGAAGACTTCAATATGAACCTTTCGAAAAACAGGGCAAACTCAATTCGCGAGTATGTCCAAAAGCTTGCTCCTTCGGCAAAAATTACGAGCACAACAGGAGTTGCGTTCACGAATTATCCTCCGGGAATCTTTTCGTATGCAACACCCGAAGAGAGATTCCTTTCGCGAACGGTACAAATTGAAGTACGTCATAAACTAAAAAAATAGTCTTTTAACCAAAAACCGGCAGTCCTCAAAAAGACTGCCGGTTTGTTTATTCAAAAGGATGATTGTTATTAAATAATTTTTTTGAAAGTAAAATAATCATGAGACACTTAATCGTTGTTTTTTTTGTTGTTTTGAGTTCTTTCAGTGATTTAAACCCTAACTCTCCCATATCCACGTAATATATTTTCGTTAAGTCTAAAATAATGCTT
>CAZSHX010000100.1:0-13241 GCA_964606895.1 uncultured Hyphomicrobiales bacterium | reverse complement strand
ACTTATGATCCTTATAAATTATATAGTAAGGTTTATAATGAATCATAACACTAGGCATAGTATCACTTGCAACATAATCATAATTATCATTATCGAAAGATAAAGAAACAGCCCTTTTCTTTTCAGGTTCAACTTTCTCACTCTCAATTGCAGAAGTAACCTCTCTCTTTTCTTCCTTAGTTGTATTCTCTTGCTGCACTTTTGCAGTCTGTTGTTTGGCTGTGGCTGGTTGCTGGTCATTGGATAAATAGTTTATACCAAATATACCCAGCATTAAGATTGATGCTATTATGGATGTCATTTTGATACCTCTTTTTAGTTTAAAAGATTGATTTGTGCTTTTATTCCTACTTGCAATGATGCTCCGGATTTCATCATTCGAAAATGGGAATGCTGGCAGTTTTTTAGTTTGAATCTTATTCATAAATTCATAGTAATCTTTTTTCATATAATACTCCCTGGTAGAGAAATAAATTCGTTTACTTCTAGATTATCTTTGCTTAATTCTAAGCCCAGTAATTTGGCTAATTTCTTCCGCCCTCTGTATAATCTGACTTTGACATTTTCTATGTTCGTATTTTGAATTTCACTGATTTCCTTTCGTGAGAATCCCATCAAATCAGATAATATAATTGCTTCTTTCTGATCGTTCGGTAAAGTTTTCAGTGACAAATACATTTCCTTATATTCCAGTAAATTTTCAGGAGTTTCTGAATTTCCTGTCAAATTATCCAAATCTTCAAATCTCCAATACTCAATCCTTGAATTTTTTGTCCGATTGTTATTTATCCTGGAAGCGATAGTAAACATGTAACTTAAGAAAGCGTTTTCATTACGAACTTTATCGAAATTGATATAGGATTGATAAGTTGTTTCAGCCAATAGCTCTTTTGCATCCTCATAATTAAAAGATATTGACAAACAATACCGCCACAGCCGTTCCCTTTGAGGTTCATAAAGTTCTAAAAATAAATCCTGTTTATCTTTCATAAAAAATCCATTTATATTCTTTGTTTCGCTTCACAACAGTATGTGCTATTTAAAATAAAAAAGGGGACAAAGAGAAAGAAATTCAGAGAAAAAAATAAAAATATTACTGCTATTACATATACTTTTTTATCTTGAATTTTGGTGGTTCTGTCAAAGGAGAATCCCTAATATTTCACAAACTTCCCTACTTTACTCCCAATCCTCACAAAATAAATTCCCGACGACAAACCTGAAACATCAATTCTTTGTCCTCCGCTGGCGGAGGTGTCTGCGGAGAAGACGGAGGTGGAAACAATTACCCCGAAGACGTTGAAGATGAGAATATCTGAGTTATTGGGCACAGAGCCTTGTGCCCCTACAGAGATTTCGATGAAATCTCCTGCAGGATTTGGCGAGAGGGTTATTTCGTCGGATTGAAACAGCTTTAATCTTGATATGTTTCTGGCACAAATTCCTAAAATTGTCAGGCTTCCGTCTCGTTTCTCATTTTCAATACCGATATTCGACCATTCAAAATTGTCAATAATTAATGGAGTTCGGTCTTGGTCAGCAAGAAGGATTGTTCCGCAGAACTCACCGAGTTTTGTATGCCGGTTTGTAATTGTGATGTTATCGCCCTTCAAATCTACAAAACGTTCGGAACCAAGTACAAAAGATGAATAGATATTATCGGGTTCGAATAATCCGGCAGAAAATTTTATTCTTGCAGAGTAGCTGAGCGTTTCGCTTGTGCTTTCGGACAGAACTGCAAACAGCGGCAGACAGTAATCCTTTGTTCCCACAGCTCCGGTTGTGTCGGGCAGGAAGACAAGAGTCTTTGCTCCTGTTTTGCCAAAAAGCCGTGAACTGATTTCATTTTTGCAGGGTGCATCTGTTTCGACAATCAGACTATCCTGAAATTCTTTGAATTCTAATGGAGTAAAAGCAATTTCGATTTCAATTGTTTCGTTTTGCTTCAATTTTGAAGGAAGAACCGTAACGGTTTTAATTTGAAATTCGGGAGAATTTGACTTTGTAAAAATTCTTGAAATATTTATTTCTGCATTCGATTCATTTTTCAAAGTCAGAGTTTTTGAAATGGAAGTACCCTTCACTTGCTTGCCGAAGTCCAAATCAGTTAAACCACTCAATTTGAAAATAAATTCCTTCACCTCAAAATTTGCTGTTCCGGTACAGCCGTTTGTATCCGTAACCGTAACAGAATAATTGCCGGGCTGTGTAATTGAAATTTGCTTAGTGGTTTCTTTTGTATTCCATAAGTAAGAAACGAAATCCTGGTGAACAGACAAAGTGGATGCAACTCCGGGACAAATTAGGGAATCTCCTGCTAAAGTCAGTACAGGTGTTGGAATTTTTGCGATATCAATTTCAGCTGTATCGGAGCAAAAATTGTCCCATGTTAGAATAACAGAATACTTGCCGGGTTTAGTGATTGTTATTCGGTCAGTTGTATCGCCTGTTGTCCAGAGATATTTGAACCCTGTTAAATTTGGCAAAGCAATTAGGAATGCTTCATGACCACTGCAAAGTTTGCTGATTTGTTTAATTAATGCGATGAAATCGAACTTCAGAATCTGTACTTCGGAACTATCTGCATTCCCGCATTCATCAGACATAACTACTTTATAAATTAAAGCCGATTTTGCCACAATCTGTTGTGTAGTTTCACCATTGGACCATTTGTATGAATATTTTCTGTTGTCATTAGGCATTGCCGTTAATATGGTTGAATCTCCCATGCATAAGTTTGTACTGCCATCAACATAAATTCTCACTTTTGGCATGGGTAAAACACTAATTTTAACGGTGGACGAATCCTTACATCCGAGATTACTCGTTACTTTGAGTCTGAAATTGCCCGAATTTGAAACAACAATAGAGGTTGAAGTTTCTCCGGTTGACCATTCGTAAGAATTGTTTAACAAATCAATGTTTTTTACAGTTAGGATAACTGAGTCACCCCGGCAAAGAACCGAATCTCCAATAATCGTCATTTCTGCATTTGGCTTGTAATACACATCTACAAAAACGCTGTCAGAAAAATAAGTGTCCGAAGAAACATAAGTAAAATAATACCATCCTTTATTCTTAATCGTAGAATTTATTATTTTAGGATTCTTATCGCCGGAAATAAAATAATCAGGTCCTGTCCATTGATACGTGCTTATTGAATCGTCCAAAATATTATTTACAAAAAATAAGATACTGTCACCCTCGCAAACAGGCGAGTTGCAACTAATACCTATAAAATCAATCTTTGGATAGCATTGAATCGTTTGCGGAAGGCCATGACCACAGCGATTAGCTCCTAAGCTTTGACCATCCTCAACAAAACCACATCCATCTGATAGAAAATTTGGTTTATTAATAACACCCAAATAGGAAATACCATAATGAGAACAGTAAATTTTATTATCTGGTCCCATTTGCAATTGCCCGTAAGTCCCTGATGTTTCAGATAATAATTTTCTATTTTTTACGATAGTATCCGCCAACCCTGAAGCTAAATCAAAAAAAAGCAATTTGCCATACGAGTCAAAAGTAGTAACATATAATTTCGAAGCATCAGGAGAAAATTCAACACCTATCGGACCGGTCAAATCATTATCAGTTGAATCCTTTAAAGTTATCGGATTTGAGACCTTGCCAGTGGAATTATCAAAATCAAATATTTCAATAGTATTCAGCCCAAAAATATCAACAGCTAATTTCTTAGTGTTCAGAGAGAATTTCATACAGCCAACTCCATTTAGGTCATAAGTAGAGGGGAAACGAATTCTTGAATGTAGGAGACCGGCACTACTGATAACGGGCTGAGTCCGAATACCGTCTTTGGTTATTAAATAAGCAAGAAAATCATTAGAACCCCAGTCATGAATCATCACCCAAATATCCTTATTGTTCGCATGTTTTACGGCTGTAAGTTTTTCTGTTGATTTCTTGTGAATCGAAATATTCTTTTCGGTTACTCCTCCATATCCTTTATCGAGACTCATATCAACAATAGAATAAACAAAACCTGCCATGCGTGAAGAATCAAAATTATAATAATTAACGCATGTTTGATCAACGGTAAAGATATAATACAATTTGTTGTTTGATGGAAAGGGAACAATTATAGCAATTTCCGACCAAACACCACTTCCGATTAGATCTGTCCCATTCAGCATAATTTGATGCTTCCTGTTCCAAATGGAATTGCCGTCGGTATAGAACAACAAGTTGCCATTTTTATCTGAAACAGTAGCCGAACCTCCGCAGGTATTAAGTTTATCATTCCGCAATGCAACGGGGGAGCCGGATTTAGTATTGAAGGTTATTGCGGCAAAATTACCGAAATACCAATTGTTCGACTCCTTTTGGGAGAACAATGAAGACAAGAATGTCATGAAAAGCAACAAGAAACAACAAGCAAATTTTTTCATATCGTCTCTATACGTAAATGAATATTTTTTTGTATCTCAGAAACTTCTAAAATTACGAAATATTTATCTAAATTGAAACAAAATAAATATGTTGTTGTCTTATTTTATTTGGGCTTTGAACCCAATCATATTTTAAAATTCAACACTTACCCCTATGCTCGGCAAAATACCTATTGAACTCATGTTTTCGACAGATTTTGTTCTGGGATTCCAGCGGGTTCCCGACACATTTTTCCGCCCGTAAACATTCTGAATGTCAATATACGTGATTAGCGACAGATTATAAATTGTCCATCTTTTGTCAACTCTCAAGTCGAGTGCATGAAAAAACGGAAGCCGCTCGCCTTGGTTGTATTCGGTATATATTTTATTTCCAAGACTGTCATAAGGTGTAGTAGGATTGCCTGTTGAAGCCCTGAATTTAAATGCAATTTCCCATTGGTCGGTTGGTCTCCAACCTAAAGCAATATTTCCTATAAATCTGGCATCAAACGGTCCGAAACGCTCACCGCCTTCGAGCGAAGTAAATTTTGATTCGCTGATGGACATACTGAACAAACCGTAAACGGGAATTTCGCTTAATTTCTTTTGAATAAATACTTCAAATCCGCGGGAAAATCCCTTTGCCTTGCTTGCTAACGGCTCCAAACCGAAGGGAATATCCGACGATAAATCGTCGAAACCGGAAGGAGCAAGAACTGCATTAGGTCGGTAAACCCTGGCAGGATAGTTATCGTAAACCTTGTAAAATACTTCCACCTGCACCTTAACATCCTCCCTTGGTGTATGGTCATAGCCGATAACAATCTGGTCGGTGCGGATATTTCTCAAATCCTGATGTTCGGAACCAATCAGCCAGATATAGGATGGCGACTGATAGTATCTACCCGTGCTGAAAACAAATGCAGAGACTTCATTCAGCTGATAAACAAACGATAATCTCGGAGAAAATACTAAATTCTCACTTAGAAAATTGTTATAGTCCATTCTGCCGCCAAGTGTGAACTTATGCTGACCGATACCCATCGTCAGAGCCGCATAAGTAGCATTTTTATATGCACTTAAACTTGTGTCCACAGCCAGCTGACGCGGAACCCCAAAGTTGTCTTTCCGAAGATAACCCGGGATTAAAACGTTATACTCAAGACTTGTTGCCCATTTCACCTGATTTCCGAAAGTGATTTCAGTATGCGGGCTAATCATATAATCAACATCGGTTTTAAATATAGTTTCGGCTTCTTTTGAATCATTTTGGAAAATTTTAACCAAATTCGAATCATTTTGAAAAGTTTTATACTGAGTCCATGTTTCACTCAAAGTACAGGTAAAAAAGCCATCCATAAAAAGATGCTTCCAGGTTAAACCTGAAAAATACTGATTCTGATTCGAAACAGAAAACATACTGTTTGCAAATTTATTATCTACGTTACTGTTGTTCAGACTAACGCCGTCCAAAGCAACAATTGTCAGAAAAGTCAGAGTATTATTTTCAGAAAGCTTATAATTAGCCTTTGTCTGAAAATCCCAGTATTCGGGAATAAAACTAAATCCTGCGGCTTTGAAAATGAAATCCAGATAGCTTCGGCGTGCACTCACCCATATCGAACCTTTACCGTCCAAAGGACCTTCTGCATTAACACCGAAACCCGTAGCCGAAAGAACAACTTTTCCGCCCCATTGCTCTTCGTTTCCGTTACGCAAAGTTATATTTGAAATCGAAGATACTTTGTCGCCGTAGCGTGCACCGAAGGCTCCGGCAGAAAAAGACACATTTTTAACAAAATCAATATTTACAATGGATAGCGGACCGCCGGAAGAACCCTGCGAGCCGAAATGATTGATATTTGGCACTTCGATATTGTCAACAACGAATAGATTCTCAAATGGAGCACCGCCCCGAACAACGAGGTCATTTCTCCCTGCCGATGTTACTCCGACTCCTGGGAGAAGAGCCGTGGCTCGGATAACGTCCTCCTGTGCTCCGGGCATTCTGCGGATGTCTTCTGAGTTCAATGTTTGAGTGCTTGTAACTGTTTCCAGCTTTTTCACGAAATAACTTGAACGCACTTCAACGCCTTCTAATTCAACGACATTCTCAACTAATTCGATATCGAGGTCAACAGGTTTTGCAGGATTAACCACTACATCAGTCTGAACATAGGTTTTATATCCGATACCCGAAAATTTAACTGAATAAATCCCCGGAGGAATATTTTTCAAAGTATATTTTCCTGACGCATTTGTATAAGTACCGATTTTTTTCCCGAGCTTGAGTGTATCGTTTATCGAAACGGTTATTCCCGGAATGGGTTTCTGGTTCATGGTGCTGTTAACAAAACCGGCTATGACTCCGGTGCTTTCAGATGTTTCGCTTTTCGTCTGAGAAAATATATTTATGGAAAAAAGGGCTATGAATACAAGGTATATAATTAATTTATTTTTGATAATCATTCTTAGTTGCTCCTAATATATTATTTAAATTGGCTAAAAAACTTTATCTTTAACGATGAAAATACTCAATTATTGGAATAATAAATCTAATTTGAAGTGCAATTTAACTCAAAATAAGTTGTAAAAGCAAAAAAAATATTATTCCAAAAGCAATTAATGTTACAACATATATTGTTCTTATACTTCTTTAGCAAAAAATGAAATGTATTATTAAAAATTTTAAAGGAAAGTATCATGACAAATTCAAAATTATTCTCGACTTACAAGCTCGGAAATATCGAGCTGAAAAATCGTATCGTAATGTCACCTATGACTCGTTCAAGGGCTATCGGCAATATTCCAAACGACCTTATTGCAGAATATTACGGTCAAAGAGCCACCGCCGGTTTGATTATAACTGAAGGAATCGCCCCTTCACCAAATGGTTTGGGCTATTCAAGAATCCCGGGAATATTCAGCGAGGCACAGGTTGAAGGCTGGAAGAAAACTACTTCAGCCGTTCACGCAAAAGGCGGTAAAATTGTTGCTCAGTTCATGCACACCGGAAGAATCGGGCACGAGCTAAATCTTCCTGAAGGTGCGGAAGTACTTGCTCCATCTGCTGTTCAGGCGGCTGGCAAAATGTGGACTGACCAGCAAGGTCTTCTTGACAATGCAGTTCCAAAAGCAATGACAGCCGAACAGCTTGTTATGACAAAAAATGAGTTCGTCCAGGCAGGTATCAATGCAGTTAAAGCAGGATTTGATGCTGTTGAACTTCACGGTGCTAACGGCTATCTGCTCGAACAGTTCCTTTCTCCTTTTGCCAATGTCAGAACTGACAATTACGGTGGAAGTGTTGAAAATCGTTGCAGATTTGTGATTGAAGTTGCTCAGGCAGTTGCAGATGCAATCGGAAAAGACAAAGTCGGAATCAGGCTTTCGCCCTACGGAGTTGCAAGCGATATGCCGCACTACGACCAAATAGATGAAACATATACTTACCTTGCCGAAGAATTGAACAAAATCGGAATTTTATATATCCACCTTGTTGACCATTCTGCGATGGGTGCTCCGGCGGTTCCATCAACAATCAAAAAAGCGATTAGAGATAAATTCACCAATACTATTATAATGAGTGGCGGACTTGACAAAGCCAAAGCGGAAGAAATTCTCGAAACCGGAGCAGGCGATTTGGTCGCATTCGGCAGACCCTTCATAAATAATCCCGATTTGGTTCGCAGATTAGAAAACAATCTTCCTTTATCCGAAAATCTGGATTTCAATACATTCTACACAGCCGACGAAAAAGGTTACACCGACTATCCTTTTGCTGATTAAGAGGTTAAGATTTAGTTTTAAAAAGACTGTCCTGATTAAGGATGGTCTTTTTTTTTGGTCTGAATCACGGATTAAACGGATTTAGGGATAGCACGGATTATTGGGATATTGAATTTTTTACTATTTCAAATAATGTGACTGCTTAATTAGAAAGATTTTGGAAGATGAGTTCTTAAAATCCTCTTAATCCTATAATCCCAAAAATTCGTGATTCAGAAAATGGTCTGAACCGCGGATTAAACGGATTTAGTGATTTAACGGATTATTGGGATATAGATTTCATAGACCTTCAATTCATAATTCATAACTTTCTTCTCTTCCTCTTACATCAAATAAACACCTAAGAACCTCATCATTTCGCCGTTTTGCCTGCAAGGTGAATAATGTCGAGCATGTCTCTGACAGCTTTGTCAATTCCTACAAATATTGCACGTGCCATAACCGAATGTCCTATGCTGAGTTCATTGATGCATGGAATCTTTGCTATTTGGTGTGTGTTTATGTAATTTAATCCATGCCCTGCGGCAACTTTCAGTCCGGCTTTTGAAGCAAAAACAGCCGCATTCACAATTTTTCTGTATTCAAAATCAATATCGTATTCCTTAATTCCGTTAGCATACGAACCTGTGTGAAGCTCCACCATGTCGGCATCGCATTTCAAAGCCGCTTCAATTTGCTCTTCGGTGGGTTCAATGAAAAAGCTGACTTCAATATCCTTGTCGTGCATTCTTTCGGTAAGTGTTTTGAATCTTTCGATATCGCTTGCAAGGTCAAGTCCGCCTTCGGTGGTGAGTTCCTGTCTTTTTTCGGGAACAATCGTAACAAGTTCGGGAAGAACATCAAGAGCAATCTGAATAATTTCCTCATTGGCGGACATTTCCAAATCCATTTTGCTTTGAATAACTTCGCGGAGCATTCGTACGTCGCGGTCGTTAACGTGACGGCGGTCTTCGCGTAAATGACATACAATTCCGGTGGCACCGGCAAGTTCGGCATTAACAGCCGCAGTAACCGGATCGGGCTCTTTTCCGCCGCGAGCCTGTCGGAGGGTGGCAACATGGTCAATGTTAATATTTAATGTCATCATTTTTCATTCCTTTGCAAATCAAATAAATACTAATTTAAAGATAATAATTCTTTGATAAAAGAAATCAATATAATATTTTTGTTTGAATCTGAATTCAGGTTATTTCGAAACACATTTCGGCATTGTTATATTATGCTAAACAACATTTAATATCAATGACTTATGGGTTTTGGGTGGTATTTGGAGGAGTGGAAAATATTTAATTCTTCCTGTTTTTCTTTTTGCTTCAGCACAACTATGGAATTATTCTAAAATATAACTTGAGAATCAAAAAATAATTTGTTATTTTATCCTTGATAAATTTTTTGATTATAATAGGTATCTTTATAGAGAAAATTTACATAAAAAATAGGAATTGTTTATTGTTGTTTTGGTGATAAATAGTTTATCCTTATTAAATTACTTTTTATTATCTTTCGCAGGGTGTTATGAAAATATTTTTGTTGCTATTTTTGTTTGTGACTGCTTTCTTAAAGCTGGAGGCTGTTGAGTCAGATACGGTTTGGGTAAAAGATATGAACCAGTATGGCGAAACTCAGGTTAAGGATGTAAGATTTTCATCGGATGATAGGTATGCTTTTGTACTTGGTTCAAAAGGAATTTATATGTTTGAAACAGAAACAGGAAAATTCTTAAAATCATTTAGTAACGTTAAATCATTCGGTTTATACGTGAGTTTTGATGTTTTTTATGACAACACAAAAATAATGGCTATCACTGATAACGGGCTGGCAGTTATTTGGGACATAAATACCGGAGATACTGTTAAATCATATAAGTTTCCTTCTTGGAGTAATAGTATTACGATTACACCAGACAATAAAAAAGCATTTATTAATATTTTTGATGATAGAATAACCGTTTTTAATTTAGAAACATTTACTATTGATAACTATTTCAATCAAGATGTTAGTTCTGAAGGTGTAAAAGTATCAAAGGACGGCAAATATGCGGCAGTAATTTGCAGAACAAATACCACTTGGTGGGTTAGCATATACGATGCTGTAACTTACAAATTTATCAACAATTACAGACATCCTAACCAAATCACAGACCTCAAATTTTCAAATGACGGTAAATATCTTGCTTCAAGTGGAGAAAATAATACAATCATGCTTTGGGACTTGGAAAATCAAAAGCTCTTGGATACAATAAAAACAGATGGATATTCAGATATTTGGGCTTTGGCATTCTCGCCTAATTCTAAGTATTTAGTTTTCACAATTCCAAGCGTAATACCATTTTATACATATATTTATAAAATTAATGAAAAGAAGATTGTTTATAAGTACAATACCGCATTTACAAGGTTAGAAAGCTCAGCAAATAGTAATTACTTATTGGGAACTGACAGTAGGAATGTAACCTTACTTAATGCACATTGGCAACCCAACAACGTTTTGTCTGAAAATGTTGGAATAAAATCAATTATAGTTTCACCTAATCCAACAAATGGGAATTCAATAATTTCTCTTGATATACCAATTACATCCATTTACAATATAGTTATTAATGATGATTCGGGTTCAAATAAATTTTCTGAACAAAACAAGTTCATAGAAAAAGGTAACTACATTCTTAATTGGGATACCGGAACAATACCTTCCGGTGTTTATTTCTGCAGGATTTCAGCTGTTGGTTTTCAACAAACAATTAAATTAATTTTGGCAAAGTAGAAAATATTATTATTTATTACATCTTTCCTATGTAATATTTATTGTTTTTTTCGTCTTTAAGTTTTGGAACTATTCTGCATTCTGAAAATGATTTGCAAAATTCCAACAAAACCGTTCTTTGAAAAACAACCAAAAAATTGCATCTTTTGCATTATTTTGCATTCAAAGATGCAACGAGCAAAATGTCGTTATTTGGCATAATATCAATAGGTTAGATGAATATATAATGCATTATTGACATCATTTATTTTAAATATGCAATGCAATTTGGAAGATGAAGTGAGAATTGCTCCAGAGGAGCAAACTGTTTGTAGAAAAGCAGATCTAATAAATACTAAGCTCCGTAGGAGCGACCTGATTTATCACACTAAAATTTTTACAGACCGCTCCTACGGAGCTTGATGTTTAAAATATTTTGGTTTTCTACAAACAGGTTGTTCCTACGGAACACAAGAAATCATTCTTTGAAATCAACCAAAAATTGCATCTTTTGCATCTTTTTCAGCACAAAGATGTAATGGTTAAAAATCGTTATTTGAGATAATATCAATGGGTTATGCGATAATTGCATTGCATCTTTTGCATTATTTTATATGAGGATGCAATGCAATTTGGGAAAGGATGAAATATAATTACCTGTTGTAAATGAAAAATTGTGAAATTATGACTATTTTTGGATTGTAAATAAAAATCTAATTGAAATAAATGAAAAATACAAAACAAGAAATACTTGATAAGCTTTTTGAACTTCAAAGATTCGGCATAAAACCCGGGCTTGAAAGAACTGTTGCTCTTCTGTCTGCCGTTGGAAACCCTCATAAGGGATTGAAAACCATTCACGTAGCTGGTACAAACGGCAAAGGTTCAGTATGCTCCATGACTGCGTCAGTTCTGACCTCTGCCGGATACAAAACAGGACTTTACACATCACCCCATATCGTTGATTTCAATGAACGAATCAGGATTAACGGTGTGAAAATTTCAGATGAAGAACTTATCAAATATTCTGAACTTCTGCTTCCTTATGCTGAGAGCATCGGCTGTACTTTCTTTGAAATTACTACGGTTATGGCTTTCCTTCATTTTTCCGAAAATGCGGTTGATTTTGCAGTTATTGAAACCGGAATGGGTGGCAGGTTCGATTCGACAAGTGTTCTGCAACCCTTGGTTTCGGTTATCACCAACATCGGACTTGATCATCAGGAATACCTTGGAAATACAATCGGGGAAATCGCATTCGAAAAAGCCGGAATTCTAAAAGCCGGTGTTCCCGCTGTTATTGGTATTATGCCTGACGAAGCAATAAATATAATTGCAAAGCATGCTCGAGAAATCGGCAGTCCACTTTTCTTAATTAATGAAGATTATTCATACGATATAACTTCTTGGAATCCCGACTTTTCAATGAAAGCAAACGCCAAAACAAAGACAAAATTTTATAGAGATTTAAATATTCCATTCGCAGGGGAACATCAAAAAGGCAATACACTCATAGCTTTGCAGGTCATGGAAATAATCGGGAAGAAATATGTAATACCCGAAAAGTCTATTTACCAAGGACTTTCGAAAACAAAACAGAACACCGGAATTTCCTCGAGAATTGAATTACTCAAGGAAAAACCGCCGATTGTGGTTGATGTGGCACACAATCCCGAAGCAATATCTTCACTGGTTGATACTCTGTCTAAATGCGGCTATCACGAAAAATGGAATATTGTTTTTGCATCAATGAGCGATAAAGATTACGGAACATCAATTCACTTGCTATCTAAAATATCCAATTCCTTTTTCTTTACTTCGCTTGATATACCAAGGGCGGTTTCTGCTGAAATACTAAAGGAAATAGCTCATCGCGAAGGTTTTGAGAATATAAGAACTTTCGAGGATTCCGATGAAGCAGTCAAAACAGCTTTAAGCTATAACTTGCCGACTTTAATCGTCGGTTCTTTCTATTTAATTGGTGAAGTCTCCTCGTTTTTGAGCAACGAAATAACCCTGTCCAAATCAGTTTCAGGCGAACTGCAGGAGTAGTTCCTGCAAAGGTAAATTGTTGGTTTGTCGTCTATAGCTTTGTAAGATTCTATGAATTTGCAAATTTCGGAAATATCCTTCGAATCCGATGATTTCAAAATGATAATTTTTTCGGGGAGAAAGAGTTCATTTAACTTGTCTGTTACAGCGATGACTGATGAATCATTGTTATTACCAACGACCACAATCTCAAGGGGCTCAGCAAAGAAAAAGTCAAGCGAACTCATCATTTGGTTATTTGTGATTTCAAATCACAAATAA
>CAZSHX010000099.1:0-13294 GCA_964606895.1 uncultured Hyphomicrobiales bacterium | reverse complement strand
AAAATACAAATATACGAAATATTATAAGTTATTCAAAGAATTATTACACTAGCAATATGCTCTTCATCATTATAGACCGGAATACATATTGAAATCAAAGGATTAATCATTTTTAGTCTCGTTAAAATTGAATCCTAATTTGCTTTCTAATACATAAAGAGGTCGTTTTTTGACTTCATTATAAATACGGCCTACATATGTTCCTAATATACCTATTGTTAGTAATTGAATCCCACCGAAAAATAATGTAATGACAATAAGTGATGTCCAACCGGTTATAATCATAGTAGGATTTATTAATTTGTTAATTATAACATCAACCCCTAAAATAAAGGAAAAAATTGTAATTAGAAAGCCAAAATAGCTTGAGAAAATCAGTGGTTTTTCTGAAAATCCGGTTAAGCCGTTTATAGCAAATTTCATCAATTTGGTTAAACTATAATTAGATTTACCTGCATATCTGGCATCACGTTCATAAGGTAAACCTATTTGATTGAACCCAATCCATGAAACCATACCTCGAATAAACCGATTGTTTTCTTTCATCATAATCAAATTATTTGCAACTGCTCTATCCATCAAACGAAAGTCTCCGACATCCAAAGGAATTTTAACTGTACTCAGTTTTCCAAGAATTCGATAAAACATTTTCGCCGAAAATTTTTTAAAGAAATTCTCTCCTTTCCTGATTTTTCTAACTCCATAAACAACTTGATAACCTTGTTTCCACCTCTCAATCATCTGTATTATTATTTCTGGAGGATCCTGCAAATCATCGTCAATCAGCACTACTAAATCACCCTTTGAAAAATCAATTCCGGCAGTAACAGCAATCTGATGTCCGAAATTCCTTGAAAAATTTAGGACCCTTACCTTTTCATCCTTTTGATGAAGGTCAAACAAAACATCTATTGATTTATCTTTGCTCCCGTCATTTACAAAAATGATTTCATAATCAAATTCTGAATTTATTCCATCAACAACGTTTTTAAGCCGACGATACAATTCACTTAGACCTTTTTCCTGATAATAAACCGGGATAATTATTGATAATAGTTTTCTTTCCATAGTTTTTCTTAGAAATTATTTATAATACTTATAAAGGATTTTCATTAAATAATTATGATCAAATCTTATTTCAAGCTTATCAATTAATTTTTCAATCTTATCAATTTCAACCTCAAAATTTGACCCTCTTGGAATCAAATCGTACTTTGCTTGCTTCCCAAGGAATTTTTCAATCTGTTCTACAATTGTTAAAATATGAATATTTTCTCTATTGGCTACATTAATTCTACTATTTCGGAATAGTCCTTTTTTTAGAATTTCATTCACAATTGCAAACAAATCGTCTATATCAATCAGATTTCTGTATGCGTAATTCCAAATACTGAAACGTCTATCTTTGGAAATTGAATCAAATAAAAAGTTTAAAAGAGTATTCTTATTTTCAGAAAAACCAACTGCCTGTGAGACCCTGAAAATATTAAAATCCGGGACTGTGCTTTCAATGATTTTTTCTATCCGCATTTTGTGCTGAACATAAGGAGAGTTAATTTCTTCTTTATCATAGACACTACAAGTGCTGAAATAAACAAACAAATAATTCTTACAATAATTTTCAAATGTGCGATAAATTAATTCGATTTCTTGCTCGAACTCTTCATCTTTTGTCTCTTTAGAATTGGAAACACCCGAAGCGAATATTAATACACTTTTGTTGTTTACATATTCAGAAAATCTTGATGCTATTAATCCGTTGCCAATTACCATAATTAAGTCATTTAAATTTTGATGTTAACAATATAGCCAAAAGATAATAAAGGGAATAGCTTCTCAATAAAGCTAATTGACTTTTCTATTAATTGAACAATGATTTTTTTTATTCCTGACAACTTCAATATCATTTCGGTTGATGAAAAATGATACGGTATAATCTCCCAATTTTGAAATTCTGCTTTTTTGCAAAGTGTGTTTAGTATTTTATAAGAAAAATAATGTAAATGGTCCGGATGCTGAATTTCTCTGCCTATCATCCCCATAAAAACATTTCCTATCGAGGTTCCGTTGGGAGTACTAAGTATCATTGTTTTACCCGGGAATTTATTTTTAATATGACTAAAAAATTGAGATACATTTTCAATATGCTCAATAAACTCACCTGCAACAACAAGTTTATAATCCTTAAGATTTAAAATCTTTTCATCAATATCAGTTGCATCGCTTTTAAAAATAATTGCGTTCTCCTGCTCTTTTATTCCTTCAGTGGGAATTTTATCCGAATTGTCAATTCCAACAACAAAACTTGCTTTTTTTAGAATTTCTCCATGTAGCCAAAATTTTGTTTCTTTTTTAATTAGTGCAGTTTCATCGTAGCATCCGATGTCAAGAACTGTTTTATTCAAGCAATTATCACTGATGTACCGGACTCGGTAAACAGGTTTTGGAACCTGTAATTTTTCTAGAGTCTCGTATGTAATATTTATTGACATGTAATTATTTTCTTTAATTTAACTAAAGTTCTTTTTAAATTATTAACTTAACCATAATTTCTCTCTTTTCCAAATCCCCCTCACTTCACCCAAAAGAAATTGCTGAACTGAATAACGCAAAAAGTCAGAACAAACGCCGAATAAACGGTTAGGAAAATCCATTTGTGGCGTTGCCGGTTTCTGTTGTAGAATTTGTTGTTGTAAAGCAAAAACAGCATTACGGGAACCGCCGGCACGAAGTACCTTCCCTGTAGCCCGAATATAACACTGCCTCCCACAGCAGAGCCTGTCAGATAGAATCCGACAATAATCAACGCCGCAGTTCCTCCGCCGACAATGAACAAAAGCCATTTCTGAAATTTTACCAATGAGATATCTTTGTTCGAATCGAAAAATGCAACTAAAATCAAAACAAATCCATGCATTGCATAGAACCAATCGGGCAGATTAAAATATGAGTGTCCGAACCTGCCCATTGTTCCCCTTGTCCATTCGGCAGTCTGCCACAAGATATTCCTGAATAGGACATCAAGGAAGTTCATAGGATTCGACATTATATGTTTCATCTGCATTCCCGAACTCATCACTACGTCCCTGGACCCGCCGATCAGGACTTGATAGTTGAGCGCCGAAACAACCTTATCCCAAGTGTAGGATGGCAGAAAAAACGTGAAAAGGATTCCAACTCCGATTAGTGCGGCTTTCCAGGGTTTGCCTATTTTCTCCATCGGAATCAGGAAGAATAAAAACGGCAGGAACGGATAGCCACCCTTGGAAAAACGATGAATGATTATCAAACAGAAAATCAGGATTAGATTTCGGGTGGTGAGTTTCCATTCGTCATCAAAAGCAAATTTCAGAAAAACAGCAAGCAAAACAAACGACATGGCATTATTCATCATGTCGTAGGTGATGGAAGCCCCCTGATACAAAACAATCGGGGTTAAACCATACAAGAAGAAAATACTTTTGCCGATTGGAACCAGCCTGATAACGAAATACATAATTGCCAGCCAGGCAAACAGCCCGAACAATCTTCCCCAGTAAACCAGCCAAATAGGATTGTCATCAATGAACTGCCCGACAAAAATTCCAATTGCGAATGGGAGATAAGGAATCGGGGGAATATTTTGAATAGTAACTTTATAGAAAATGGATTTGTCGGGTTCGAGAGGAATTTTTTTGGCATCATTGAATTTTTGACGACTTATTCTAACCCCTTTTTCAAACTGTACAGTGATACCCTTCAAAACATCAAGAATGGATTTAGGAAGATTAGTTCCCCATTGTTTTTGAGGATTATTCGGCAATATTTCGCCTTTGGAGTAGGCATAAGACTTAATAAAATGCTGACTTTCGTCGGCAGAATGAAAAGGGGGATTGTAGTTGATAAGCAAAATACCAAAAACTAAACCTAAGAGAACGAAAATGATTTCCAGCGGAAACCCGTTAATTTTAAAATTATGTTTAAAGTCCATTTTTCTGCTTTTTTGTGTTTGCAATAAATTCCAAATTAATCTTTGCACTTTTATGGTCGGGTTTGAGCTGAAGAATATGTTCAAAAATCTTTTGTGCAGGCTCTAAATCATTTTTCAACATATACAGCACACCAACATCATTAAGGATATTGAGGTCATCTTTGCTCACCTTCAAATATCTGCGGTAATAATAAATAGCACTGTCGTACTCTTTTTTGGCTTTGTAAACATTACCCAGAAGGAGATTCAATTCCTTTTTGTTGGGATTATATCTGAATGCTTCGAGTAATTTCCAGTGTGCTTTATCGGGATTGTCCGAAAATGCTGTCAAGTACTTCTGATAAAACGGAAAAACTATCTCGTCCATAGCATCAACCCAAACCTGATTGGACTCGCCGCCGCTATCCATTTTAATTGCATTTTTCAAATAAACAATTGAAGAATCCCATTGTTTCTTTTTCAACCAATAGTGCCCGTAAAAAAAATGAATCCTTGCATGGAAAGGATATTGCTCAATCAATTCTTTCAGGTGGTTTCCGCTTTTGTTCAAAAGTATTTCCCTTTGAACAGGGTCTTTGATTTTTACGGAAGAATCAACCATCAAAACAGCTTCAGACCAAGGCTGAATTATTGGTTTCTGCGGTGCAATCCATATAAAGCCGAAAAGCAGAAGCACAGCGGCTAAAGGAATCAAAGATTTTTTTTGGTCTTTGCTTATTTTGAACACGAATTTCATAGGAGCAGAATCAGTTTGTTTCGATTGCGGATTCTTTGGAACCGAAGAACTAATTCTGTTTGAATTATTTTGTTTTCTTTTTGACATAAATATAAATCATTGACTGAACAACAAAGTACAATATATTTATTTTAGTTTAGAAATAAAAGAAGTATTTTTTGTTAAGAAATATCAAAATAATTTATTTTTCATCAAAAATAATTATTGCCTTTGTTCTTTTATACATAGGATTATTAGACGGAACTAAAAAACTTATTTGTGCAAGCAATTATTCAACATTTTTTTAATATTTTGAGCGGACAAAACCTTATGACCGAAAAACCAAACAATTCAAACATCCTCGAACGCCTCAAGCAGGACAATGTTCAATTTATTAACCTCCAGTTTTCAGATATGTACGGTGTCGTAAAAAGCATTACCATTCCGACGAGCAAATTCCCGGACACGCTCAAGCACGGCTTGTGGTTCGACGGTTCGTCCATCGAAGGTTTCACCCGCATTTTTGAAAGTGACATGCTTTTGAGACCTGATTTGAATACTTATGCCATAATCCCCTGGATGAAAACCGCTACTTACAATATTGCCAGTGTGATTTGCGACGTTTTCACTCCCGACGGACTTCCTTATGAATCAGACCCGCGTTATATTCTCAGGAAAGTATTGCAGGAAGCTCACGACATGGGGTATATGTTCAACACAGGTCCCGAATGTGAGTTTTTCCTTTTCAAACGCGAAAACGGAAAGATTAAAACAGCAGGCAATAAACTGATTGAACCTCACGACCGCGGACAGTATTTCGATTTGGTTCTCGATTTGGGTTATGAATGCCGCCGCGACATGATGGAAGCACTAATTCAAATGGGAATTGATGTGGAGGCAAGCCATCACGAGGTAGCTCCCGGTCAGCACGAAATTGATTTCAAATACGGCGATGCACTTTCATCGGCAGACAAAGTCATGACTCTGAAATCCACACTTAAAGCAGTTGCCGAAAAGCATGGACTTTATGCCACATTTTTGCCAAAACCTATTACCGGCGTAAACGGAAGCGGGATGCACGTACACCAAAGTCTTTTCACAACCGACGGCGAAACAAATCTCTTTTTTGATGCTAATGACAAATACAAACTTTCAGAGATTGCATATCACTTCATGGCAGGGCAGATGCACCACGTAAAAGCAATGTCGGCAGTTTTGAATCCTCTTGTTAATTCGTACAAAAGATTAGTTCCGGGCTATGAAGCTTCCACGTATATCTGCTGGGCACAAACGAACCGTTCGGCTCTGATTCGCGTCCCAAGATACAGCGAAGGCAAAGACAAAGCCACAAGAATCGAAATCCGCAATCCTGATCCGAGCTGTAATCCATATCTTGCTTTTGCCGTTCTTCTCAAAGCCGGACTGGACGGAATCAAGAATAAGATGCTTCCGCCTGACCCGGTTGAAGAAAACGTTTTCGAATTTGATTTCGATGAACTGAAAGAAAGAAATATTGAATTTCTTCCTTATTCTCTCAGTGATGCAGTTAATGCATTCAAAAATAATGAACTCATCAGTGGAGTATTGGGAGGTCAGCTTTCCAAGAAATACGTGAGAGCCAAACAAAAGGAATGGGATGATTTCCGCATTTCCGTCACCGATTGGGAACTTGACAATTACCTTGAATGGGTTTAATAATTCGCTGAAATAATCTTAAAAAAAGCCGGATGATGTAACTTAATCCGGCTATTTTTGAGATATCAATATTATTGTTTATTGATTAAAATAATTTTTTTGTAAATTTGTATTATAAGATATAATTTACAGAAAGATAATTATGGTACATGAAAATCCTTATAAAGAAGCAATGCGATACGTGGAGAATGCAAGAGAAAATTTGAAGCTTGCAGGCAGGGAAGATAAATATTATATTGATGAGAAATATGTTAAGACTGCCTGTGGTATTGCATACGCAGGTACACTAAAAGCTCTTGATTTTCTTTTTGATATTAATAATGTTCAAAAGAAAAAAGGCAGGAAGTCAATAGAGTACTATCGAAGCGTTCTTGCAAATATGGATAAAAAACTATTAAAAAATCTAAATACTGCCTATTTGATTTTGCATCTTGAAGGATATTACGAAGGTGAAACCAAAATTGATAGTATTGGTTCTGGTTTAGACAGTGCAATTACCGTTATTGATTCTCTGAAGCCATATTCAAAGAACGGTGTTAATTGAGTTGAATCATTTCAACTGAATCATACCTTTGAAATTTTTTACTCCAGCCCGTAATCCGAGATTTTGCGATAAAGGGTTCGTTCGCTGATGCCGAGTGCATTAGCGGCATTCCGGCGATTGCCTTTGTGCTTGCGGAGAGCAAAACCAATCAGTTGTTTTTCGATTGTGCCAAGGTCAAGATTGTCTTCACTTAGCTGTGGTGTATCCTCGGAATAAATCCTATGGGCTGATTCAGGCTGTATGTCCATTACGTCAGCCTTGACGGAATCCATATCGCCCTGAAGGGAGAAAATCATATTTTTTACATCATTAATATCATGCTTAAGCTCGAGCAAAGTCCTGAAAATGAGCTCAAGCTCGAGTGACTTCTTTTCTTCGTAACTTGGCATTGGGACAAGAGCCGATTGCCTCATCTGGTCATAATCAGGTGCGGGCAATGCAAGAGGGATATATCTTTTAAGCAGTTCGGGAGTTATGAAAGTAGCCTGTTCCAAAGTAACAAGAGTTTCAATCATGTTCTTAAGCTCCCTGACGTTTCCGGGCCAAGCCAAACCCTGCAAAATCAGGGTAGCTTCGCGGGCAATTCCATCGTACTTCATACCAAGCTTGGTACTGACTTTTTTTGCAAAATGTTCAACAAGCAACGGAATGTCTTCTGTGTGGTCGCGGAGCGGTGGAAGAACCAAATGGACGGAATTCAGGCGGAATAATAAATCCTGACGGAAGTTCCCTCTGCGAACTTCTGTCTCCAAATCACGGTTTGTTGCGGCAATAATTCTAACGTCCACTTTTCGGTTTTCAGTAGAACCAAGCCTCATTAATTCACCCGATTCGAGTACACGAAGTAATTTAACCTGCGTTCCAAAAGGCATTTCGCCGATTTCATCAAGAAAAATTGTACCTTTGTTAGCCACTTCGAAATAACCTTTTCTCTGCTCGGTAGCACCTGTAAAAGCACCTTTTTCGTTGCCGAAAAGTTCCGATTCGAGAAGAGTTTCAGGAATTGCGGCACAATTTACACTTAACAATGGGAATTTATTTCTGGTACTCAAGCCATGTATAGCATTAGCAAAAACTTCCTTGCCTGTTCCGGTTTCACCCGTGATTAAAATTGTTAAATCGGTTGGTGCGGATTGAACAAGCTTTCCAATGACATCCCTCATCGGTTTTGAAGTACCGATGATTCCATATTTTAATTGCATCAGATTAAGAAGATTTTTCTCGGCGATGGAGTCCATTTTATGCAAACATTAGTTTTTTAATCAAACTCATTTTTTCTTTTTAGAATATTCTTCCCATCCGCCGCTATAAAGGAAAACGTTTTTATAGCCAAAACTCATAATATCCGCCGAAAGTTTGTGGCTCGCATCACAGTCTCCGCCATCGCAATAAACGACAAGAATTTTATCTCTGGGAAGTGCATTGATTTTGCTGAAATAAACATTCTGGTCCGATTCATAAGCGAAAATACTTACTGCCTTGGGGATATGCCCGGCGGTAAATTCTTCCATCGGACGTGCATCTATGAAAACAAATTCGGGTTTGCTCAAATTCTTAATGAGCTGTTCATAAGTAAGGGTTTTCAATTTTGCAGGTTCGGACTGAGCTATTGGCTTGTCCGGTTTTTTAGGCTCTTCTTTTGCAATGGGTTTAGTTCCCTTGGTTTCAACTTTCGCTTTCTCAGCTACTTCAACCTTAGCCTTTTGAGGAATTTCGGAACCTGTGAATTGATTGGTTTGGATAGTATCATGCTTGACGGGAATCTGAAGCAAAGAATCAGAGACTATTTCAATTTTCTTCTGTTCACGTAAAAACGGAAGCGGTTTGGGGGCAAACAGATTGTAAACTATGCCGAAAGCAAAAGATACAACAACGATTACGCATATTTCAATTAATAATTTTTTGTATTTTTTCATCATATTAAAAAGTCCTTGTTTTTCTAATTAGTGAATATGCTTCATTTATCTGCAAAGTTTTTTTTCCTGCAAGTTCTTTCAGTTCGTCGCCCAAAGCGGCAACACGGTCAGGATGATATTCCATAACCTTTTTCTTGAAAGCAGATTTGATTTCATCAATACTTGAATTCTGCTGAACTCCCAGTATCTCGAAAGCCTTGGAGATACTCATAGTCTGAGGCTCAGGATTATAAGCTTTCCCTTTCGAAGACTCTTTCTTCTGTTCAGAACGAAAATCTTTTTTGGATTTATTGAGTTCATCAATTATCCGCTTAAGATCGTTATCCTTTTCGTCAATAACTGATTGAGTAGAGCGGGTATTGGTTGAACCGACCTCTGACTTCACATAGTTTACCAGCCTGTTAAAAATTTGTCCCATTTCTACTTTTTAAAATATTTCAATAATTCATTTATGACCGATTCGGCACTGTCGGCATTTATAAGTAAATTGGAAGAATCAAGAGATTTTTCGGAATAAAACCCAATAGTCTGAATCACTTCTATCCATTGCTCTCCGATGAAAATCATAGGTCTGTTAAGTAATTTCCGTTCTTTCAAAGCCCACACCGTTGCAAATTCGAGCAAAGTACCGGTACCGCCGGGAAGAACAACAAAAGCATCTCCGATTTCAATCAGCTTCAGCAATCTTTCGAAATAGCTTTCGACTTCCATTTCTTGGGTGATATAATTATTCCCCGCTCTGTTGGTTGATTCAAAAGTTATTCCGATTCTCTGAACATGGAATCCCGAAGCACCTTTAAGAGCGGCTTTCATTACACCATCATATCCACCGGTAGCTATGTCGAAACCATGAGACGCAAGAGACTTCCCAAGTATCTCGGCAGTTTCGTACTCAAAACTATTTTTTTTGCAGTCTGAGTTTCCAAAAATTACAATTACTGACATCATATCTCCAATATATTGAGAAAATTAAGACGAATTTATGTTTTTATATTTTATAATTCATCCTGATATCATGTTATTATCGGCAGTTATCCTGACAAATTGACATCTTATTAATATTATTGTATGTTGTACGTCATACCCTTTTTTAAATACCAAAAAGTAAATATTTCAATGCGTAAAAACTCCTTTAGAAACGTTGCCATCATAGCCCATGTTGATCATGGGAAAACAACACTCGTTAATCACATGCTCAAACAAAGCGGCATATTTCGCGAAGGTCAGGTTGTGGACGACCGCGTCATGGACTCAATGGACTTAGAAAAAGAACGCGGCATTACCATTATGGCAAAAAATACTGCAATTCATTTCGAAGATGTTAAAATTAATATTGTTGACACTCCCGGTCACGCCGATTTTGGCGGTGAAGTGGAAAGAAGCCTTAATATGGTTGATGGTGCCATTCTCCTTGTTGATGCAAGCGAAGGACCACTGCCCCAAACTCGTTTTGTAGTTAAAAAGGCTCTTGCCAAAAAGCTCCCGATTATTCTTGTTATTAACAAAATTGATAGAAAAGATGAGAGAATTCATGAAGTGATTTCTGAGGTTTATGATTTATTTATTGATTTGGATGCAAACGACGAACAAATTGATTTCCCGATTCTTTTCACAAATGCTAAGGCAGGAATTGCTCACGTTTCTTTGGATGACGGTTCTGAAACGCTGAAACCGCTTTTTGATACTATTTTGACTCATATCCCGGGACCCGAAATTGACGATGAATCAATTAATCCTCAATTTCTTATAACTAATCTGGATTATGATTCTTACGTCGGTCAGATGGCAATCGGAAGACTTGCAAACGGTTCACTCGAAATGAACAAACTTTATTCTTTGTGTGGAGCAGACAGAGTTATTACAGGCGTTAAATTTTCAGCTCTTTATACATTCGACGGTTTAAGAAAAACATTGGTCAATTCCGTTGAAGCAGGTGATATTATTGCACTTGCAGGCGTTCCTGATGTTAATATCGGTGATACTATTTCTTCAGAAGAGAATCCTGAACCATTGGAAAGAATTCATGTGGACGAGCCGACTCTTTCAATGATATTCTACGTTAATGACGGTCCATTTGCAGGCAGAGAAGGAAAATTCCTTACTTCTAGGCATTTGAAAGAAAGACTTGAGAAAGAAATGCTCAAAAATGTTGCCATTCAGGTTAAATTTATGGATAGAGCAGATGCTTTCGAAGTTTGCGGCAGAGGGGAATTGCAAATGGCTATTCTAATCGAAACTATGCGACGCGAAGGTTTCGAGATGATGGTTTCAAAACCAAAAGTAATTTTGAAAAATATAAATGGTGAAACTCACGAACCTTACGAAAGAATTTTCATTGACTTACCCGAAGAGTTCACAGGCGTGATTACCGAAAAACTCAGCATCAGAAAAGGATTGATGGAAAATTTCGTGAACAAAGGCAGTGGTCGTGTTTTCCTTGAATTTGTCATTCCTTCACGCGGATTAATCGGTTTCAGAAGTCATTTTCTTACTGATACCAAAGGCTCAGGAGTTATGAATTCATTATTCGAAGCTTACAAACCCTGGGCTGGTGCAATTCCTCACCGTTCCAAAGGTGCAATGATTGCCGACAGAACCGGAAGAGTTACCGGATATGCAAGTCTTGCAATGGTTGACCGCGGCGAGCTTTTTGTTGAACCCGGAACTGATGTTTATGCCGGAATGATTGTCGGCGAAAGAAATAAAAACGACGATTTGGATATAAACATCACAAAAGAAAAGAAGCTTACTAACATGCGTGCTTCCAACTCTGAGGCTACTGTTACTCTCAGGCCTCCAAGACCTTTCTCGCTGGACCAGACTATCGAATTCATTGCCGAAGACGAACTTGTGGAAATCACTCCCCAAAATATTCGCCTTCGCAAAATGATTCTGGATGCTGACAAAAGAGCTTCAAACAAAAGACGCGAAGAAAGAGCCGCAGGAATTTTCAGTTAATAGCAGGCAAGAAATTAGATATTTAATGAAAAAGGGACTCAAACGAAAAGTTTGAATCCCTTTTTTTTGGAATCAAAAAACATTTATTTGTTGGAATGCAGACCGATATTATTGCCTTCGGTATCGGCAAAGAAAGCCATATAGCCGGTTTCTTCGCTAATCAAAGTTTTCGGCATATTGACTTTGCCTCCTGCATTTTCAATCCTGTCGAGTATAATTTGTAAATCAGGATTTCCATTCAAATAAATAACGGTTCCTGTTGTACCTGGCTGATGTCTCTCGCTTTGCACCAAACAACCTCCGACTTTTCCGTTGGTTTCAACAATGGGAAACATTGACATTTTAGCCCCCATCATTTCCACAACAATCATTTTTGTTTCGAAAATAGTTTCGTAAAATTTGGTTGCACGGTCAATGTCGGCGACAGAGATTTCAAACCAATTTATAGCATTTGCATTTATATCCATATATTCCTCCCGGTCTTTATTAATAAATTTGTTTGCTCTATGCAAACCTGAACAACTATTATTATTGACTTTTCACGTATATAAATATTTTGGGAAAGCTAAAGAAATCTATTCCTTATGTCCCGATATGGCAATTTCGAAAGTTACATTGCACATTTCTGAACCGGGATTATAGGGATTTTTGGGATTAAGAGGATTTTGGATAGATTTTCTTCTCTTATAAATCTTCAGGCTTCAAACCTGTGTGCTTGGAAATTCTTGAAAGCATTTTGGGTCCGATTTCTTCATTATCATGAAATGCAAAGACAAAATCAGTCCATCCTTGTTTACTCAAAATTTTATGTGAACCGCTGATTCGTTTAACTTCCCATCCAATACTTAGTAGGGCAGAGAATACTCTCTTAGCTTTTGAAGATGGCCAATTACTCATGCAGTTACAAAGGATACTTCTAAGTATGCAGGAAAATTACTAATTTCAATTTTTTCGGACATAACAGTCAATGCAAGAGAAATAACTTTTGAGGCGGCTTCTTCTTTTGTTTGCCCATAAGCAAGGACTCCGTGAATGGACGGTATTTCCGCAATCCATCTTCCATCATCTTCCTGCTCGTATTCGATATTAAATTTCATATATGAATCTCCATTTAAAAAATTCCAAATCATAGACGATAAATTATTGAGAATATTTATTTTCACTTTTTTAAAATATTTTCAAAAAAAACCTGAGACGTTTTTTCGTTTCATGTGTCTTATAGAAATTGAAGTGACAATTTTGAAAAAGTTTGTTTGCATTTGAATATTTTTTAGTAAGTTACAAAACTTTCGATGAAAACATTAAATATATTTATTGGAATCGGATTATGAAAATTATTTTGTTGTTTGGCTTATCGCTTGTATTTGTATTAAGCTTTGATGCCAATCTTTTTGCCGGACAGTTCAAATTTGGGTGGAGTTTCGTTGATTCTGCCGGGGGCATACAAGAAATGCACTTCATGCCCGGAGATAGTGAATTTATTTGTACAACCACAG
>CAZSHX010000098.1:0-13564 GCA_964606895.1 uncultured Hyphomicrobiales bacterium | reverse complement strand
TAGAAGTAATTTTAAGGGGATTTTCTTTCTTTTCTTTTGCCGGACCTTTTTTTTTTCGAGTGGTTTAAAATATTTTATCATAGGTGAAGATATGAAGAATTTTTAAATAAACTGATTTTATTTTCGTTTAAATGATTTTATTTTCGTTTAAAGTTATATTAATAATTTGAAAGATAAATATGCACACATTAACACTTCATATTCCGGATGCTGAATTTACTTATATATTAGGTGAACTAAACAAATTTAAAGATATTGGAATTGAAATTGATTCAGTTTCAAATTCTAATGATGAATTAAAAGAAGAGATTCTTCGGGCAGTAAAAGAGATAAATATGATAAAGCAAGGTAAATTAAAAGCACGTCCGGCGAGGGAGCTACTCCTTGAGTTATAATGTACTTACAATCAGAATTTTTGATAATCAAGCCAAAAGATTAGCCAAGAAGTATCCTTCGCTGAAGAGTGAATTATCAGAATTAATCGATATGTTAGAGCAAGAGCCATTCTCAGGCGAATCACTTGGTAAAGGCTGTTATAAAATCAGACTTAAAATAGCTTCAAAGGGAAAAGGTAAATCCGGAGGTGCACGGGCAATAACTCATGTATATATTGTTGAAGAAACAGTGTATCTGCTAACTATTTATGATAAATCCGAGAAAGAAGACTTAACTGATTTAGAGTTGCTTGATTTATTAAAGTATATTGAGTAAATGAATGTAGTGGTTTGAAATTAAATGGTTGAAAATTTAAAACCACTAATGCTAATTGTTCGTGTTTGCCGTCGGGAGTTTCTTTTTGTTCGGATTGGAGAATAAGTTGGGAAATTTGTTAAGATATGATTATTTTGCAATCTATTTGGGTTACGGTAGGATGGAACTCCTGCAGTAAGTGAAGGAATGAATTTTTTCATCAACAGAGAAAAAATGAAAAGAAAAAACACAAGAATCATATTTATATTATTATCATTTTCAATTTTATTTCTAATGAATACAATTTATGGTTCACAAGAGGAAAATCAATATATTGGAATTGCGAATTTTTCAAATGATAATGTTAAGACAAATGATTCCAATACCTTTTTTTTCCAATTTCCGGAAGATAGTTCAAGAATTGAGTTTTACGGTAAAATTGGTTTTATTATTTGTAAAAAATTCACGGGGGATACTATTTACAAGTATGAACTAAATGCTGGACTAAAGGAGATATATCATTATATTTATAAGAATAAATACTATAGAGTAATAAGATTTTGGCTAATGAATCTTTTTAAGTTGTGCTCACCTGAAACAATTCAAATATCTAATATTTATATAAGTAAATACCAGATAACAAACGATAGTTTGAAGTTAATCAAAGAAGAGGATATTGGTGATATTACATATCTTATTGATAAAAAAGATTCTATACCTTCAAATAGAATGAAAGTAGACTTCAAATCTGATACAGCTTATTTCTATGGAGATAATGGCTTATTTAAAATAATTAACTTGAACAACTTAGAAGAAATAAAAAAGTAGGATGAATTTACTTCGCTGCAGAAGGTTACTTCTACCATTTTTGCTATTTAGAGGTCAGGGGGGAACTCCTGACCGAAGAGAAAAGAGATTGTTGTTGATTAGCAGTTTTATTTTTATTCTTTAAAACTATTTCCACCAACATAAATGTCAAAGTTTATGGATAATCCAAGTTCACTCATTTTTCTAATGTTGTCTGCGTTAATTGTTTCTCCACCAAGCATTCCATTGCCGTTATGAATATCCATTGCAACTTGTATATAACCATCTGCTATATTTACTAATTGCTTTATTCCTTCCTTGTCTTGTTCCAATAGGTCAAGTAATTTCGTTAATTTATCTTCAAACTCATCTGGTTCAGGATTAGGTCGAATTTTAAAATGGCTAAAATTACGATTTGGTATTCCATCTTTTCTAAGATCGCCTTTATTCCAAAATTCGGTTGGTTTTAAAATAGTTATTTCTTTTAATTCTTCCACTGATAAAGTTTCAGATGTTGCCCAAAAATAAACTCTATGATCAGCTTCTGTACCAACATTTGTAATTTCATTAGTTTCGGAATCAATATATACTGCAAAATAAAATCTCTCGTTAAGTACTGGTAGATATGCAATAATTAATCCGTCTTTTCTTTCCTTGTCAATGCGTTCAACTTTTAATCTGCCGTCAATATATATCGGGCTATGAATTTCAAGATATTGTTCTGTGACTCCAAAAGTCTTTTCCTTGAATTCTTTTTCAATTAAATCTATTACTTGTTTGTCTGTCATGTTATTACTTCGTACCCTTTTTTAAACAATCTCTGCAACTCACTCAATTATTGTATTGCGAAAACTAAACATTGTTTTTTTTACTCGGGGCAGGAGTTTCCTCCTACCATCTTTATTGTTATGCATTCAGGAGGTAACTCCTGACAGAAGTATAAAACACTAAATTGTGCACGGTGATGAATTAAATGATTTCTTGTTCTTTCATTTTAGTTGTTCTTAAATATTTTCTGAAAGTTGTTGAATACCCATCTCCAAATGTAACTCTTGTTATTTCTTTATATTTGACATCACTAAATTTCTTATCTAATTTTCCTGTTGCATCATAATACTGAATACTAATTTTGTTTTTTGTTGCTTCCTGAATTGGACCGATTAGGAATTTGGGATTTCGCTTATTCTCACATTCTAAAATTATATGATAATCAAGTTCTTTTAATTTTAAAAAAATGTCTTGCCAACTCGTTAAAGAAATTGATTTGCCAATACCATAATATTTGTCAATAATACCTTCAGCTTGTAAAATCTTTTTACAGGCTTTCTCAAACTTATTGCATCTTGAACCTTCAAATTGATCCCTTCTAATGATTGAAAAACCATCAATCATAAATTCATTTATTACCTGTAATAGTAGAAAATCTTTGGTCATAGATAAGATAAATCCTGTGATATTTATTTCATTGCCGCGAAATGTTCTAAAGATTTTAACTACATTTTTATTATCAATATGCTTTTGTAGCCAATTGTTATAAGTATCAATTTTGTCCTTTTTTTTCATGTTACTAATTCAATATTTAATAAATAATCAAACTCCTCAATTCACATTTAATTTTTGAATTGCGAAAGATTAAAAATGATTGACGCTGGCAGACAAAAACTGCTATGTGGATAAAATAGAATTTACTTATTTTTATATAATCTCAATTGTCTTTTCGGGTAGCCAGCCAAGGTTTCCGTTGGCAAGCCGAATTTTCTTCCATCCGCCTACCGAATCCAAAATCTTCAGTTTTGTTCCTTCGTGCAATATGAACAAATCTGTGCTCTTTTCGTCGGGTGAGCTTTTCACATAAACCGAAGGTCGGTAAACTATTGCTGTGTCTTTAGCCTGTTCAATTGAGTATTTCTGGCTTGCAAAAAACAAGCAGAAAAAAGCAATAACCAAACTTGCAAGCCCTGTTGCAAAAAGCATCTTTCTGATTGAGACTGACCAAATCAGATAAAATATAATCGCAGAAATAGCCGCTATCCACTGGAAAACTACAAGTAAAACTGACCATGTACCTGATGAGTACATATTCTTTATTGATTCGTACCATTCAACAAAAAATACTTGCGGAATTGTCTGGAATCTGTCAACTGTTCTCAAGTTGGCAATTTTCAAATTGAAGTCAATATCTTCATCATTCGGTGAAAGAAGTTTTGCCCGTTCCAAACTGATAATTGCATCGGCAGTTTTGTTCAGCTTATAATAGCAATTACCGAGATTGAACCAAACATCTGCCGATTCATATCCCTGCTTAACGATTTTTTTATAATTATCAATTGCAGAGAGGTAATCTCCCTTTTGGTAAAATTCATTAGCTTTTTTGAATGTCGCATCAAAATCCTCGGTTTTTGAAATCGAAAAACAAAATGCGAAAATCAATATTAATAGAATGTATTTTTTCATTTCAGTATCCCCTCCATGCTTGCTATAATCGAAGCGGCATTGCTGTAAACCAAGTTCAATTCAAGTTTTTCATCGGACGGAGCAAACCGTGCAAATTCAGAATAATCCAAAGTGGTCATTAATGAATTAATATCTTCGTCGCTCACATTCCTTTTAATCAAAGCTGTTTTTGCCGTATCTTTAGTTAGTTCCGAAACAGGCAGACCAAGTTTATCGCTTGTATATCCCCAAAGTGCTTTCGAAATTTCTTCGTAAAATTTGACTTCATCTTTTGCTTCAAGATATTTTTTTGCTCTTGTCAGACGCTTTTTGGCTACACTGTTTGCTTTTTTATTTTTCAGCAAGGCAACATTTCCGCTTAGTTTTTCATCCCGTTTTTTGTAAAGGAAGAACAGAATAAAAATAAACATTGGCAAAAGTGACCATAAATAGAAGGGAGCAGAACCAAAAAATGTAAACCCTTCGCGACTGAACCCTGAACTTCTGGTTTTGATAAATCTTATATCTTTCCCGATATACTTAACATCTTCCTTGTTCACTCCCGATACTACGGATGAAGCGGTTCCTGAACCTTTCTCTACTTTAAGAATAAAAGGTTCGGAAGAAAGTGTGACATATTTTTTTGAACTTAAATCAAAATATGCAAATTTCACAGGGTCAATCTTATATTCACCGGGATTTCTGGGAATCAGATAATACTCAAAAGTTTTACTTCCGCTAACGCCTGACGCACTAACCGAGATATTATCAACTGTTTTGGGTTCGTAGCTGTCAATATCGGGCGGCAAATTCAATGCGAAAGGTTCTACGAGTTTAAGATTGCCCGAGCCGGAAACCTGAACTTTTAGAGTTACAGCTTCGTTTGCTTTGGTAACTTTTTTGTCAAGCCAAGCTTTCATCTGCATATTGCCGACACCGCCGCGAAATTCTGCGGGTGCTCCGGTAGGGAGTGCTTTCACATTAAGTGAAGCATTTCTGGATTTAGCAGTAAAAGGGAAATCTTTGTAGTTCCCTCTGAAGTCATTGAAAAAGTCATCAAACATATCTCTGGACTGCCTTTGCCCCTGAACCTGCAATCTGACAACAAAATCAATCTCCATAGGGTCAATTGCCAAGTTTCCTGTTTGCTGAGGAATAAGAACGACTTTTTTCAGGTCTGCGGCTTTGTACGCAACGCCATCAAGAACCTGCCTTGTAAATTTCAATTCTTTTATATCCAGATCCTGCATCCAAAAGCCGTTGAAAGACGGCATTTTCGGAGGGGACATGCTTGCAATGTTCAAATCGGGGTGAATATATAATTTATATGTAGCCACAAGTTGTTCGCCCTGATAGACATCTTTTTTGCTAACCTCAACCCGAATAAAAAGATTCTTGCGGATAATATCATCTGCCTGAGAACTCAGGTTTTTTTCGTCGTTTGTTTTCTGCGGAGGTTTCGCTGAACCTTTCTGGACGGTTATAGTTATTGAATTGGAAGTAAGCCTTTTGCCATTAACGGTTATCGAAGCAGGCTCAATAGTGAATTTCCCTTCGTTATCAGCCTGAATCAAGTAGATAAAAGACTGCGAACTGGAAGTCTGTCCGTTAATCCATTGGGTACTTTGTGACTGACTTGGACCGGAAAGTGCAGAAAACCCTTTGAAAGTTGGTCCCTTGAAACCACTTCCCGAGGCATTGTTGAGAGCAAACACGACTTGTATCCTCTCACCGACCGTTACAGGATTTTTGTTTACTGATGCAACAAAAGAAACATCAGCAAAACTACTGCTGAATGATATTAGCACAAGAAACAAAACTAATTTTTTCATAACTTATAAACGTAAATAATACTTATACAAATCAATTAAAACGAACAAATCAACTTACCAATTCCTGCCGGAAGACCTTTGTCCTGCCGAACGGGCTTTTTTCTTCAAATCTTTCTGAACCTTCTTTTCTTCATCCTGCAAAGCCTTCAGCATTCTCTCGGAATCCTGTTTTGAAATTTTCTCCAGAGGTTGCTGTTGCTTATCTTTATTCTTATCATCTTTTTTGTTATCCTGAGGTTGAGGCTGTTGCTTTTTGTCTTTATCTTTATCCTTGTTCTTATCCTGATTCTGATTTTGCTGTTTCTGTTTTTGTTGTTGCTGTTGTTGCACCATCATCTGTTTTGCATATTCAAGATTGTATTTCGTTTCATAATCAGCCGGATTGAGCTTCAAAGCATTTTTATAAGCCGCGATGCTTTCCTGATATTTTTTAGATTTCAGAAGTGAATTACCAAGATTATGAAAGGATTTTGCCGAAACATTTTTATCGGTTTTCTTTGTTCCCAAATCCATATATTTCTCGGCGGCTTCATCATACTTTTCTTGTTTGTAAAGTGAGTTACCAAGATTATAATTTGCTTTATTCGAATTTGCATCTTTTTCAAGACCTTTTCGGTATTGAACTTCAGCGTCATTATATTTTTTCTGTTTGTAAAGTTTGTTTCCTTCGCGGATATAAGTCTTTGGCGATTGACCGAAAGCAAACACCGGCAAAAGGAAAGCAAGAATAATAACAGATACTTTCATAGCTTTTTTACTTTCGAAAAGTTTTAATCCTGCAATATATTTATTCTTTCTTTCAGAGAAAAATAGTTCGGCGATAAGGAAAAGCAAAGCGGCTCCGATGAAAAACTGGAATCTGTCTTCATAATCGGAAAACAGTTTTGATTCATATTCCTTTTTGTCCATTTTAGCAATTTTTTCAACAATTTTTGATAAATCAGGGTCAGAATCGCCTGCAAGAGTAAATTGTCCACCGCCTGCTGAAGCAACTTGCTGAAGCATCTGCGGATCCATTTTGGTTGTTACGACACTTCCATCCTGATCTTTCATCAAACCGGCTTTCATGCCGTTGTTATAAACGGGAATCGGACCGCCGGCTAACGTTCCCATACCGATCGTATGAACAACATAACCGTTGGCGGCGGCATCGGTTGCGGCTTTGAGTGCATCGTCCTCATGGTTTTCACCATCAGTTATGATTATCATTGCTTTACGTTTGTTGTCCTCAACCTTGAATTTTTCAAGTGCAAGTTCAATTGCACTGCCGATTGCAGTACCTTGAACAGGAATCAAATCGGTATCAATAAAACCGAGAAACAGTTTTGCCGCAGAATAATCTGTTGTCATAGGAAGCTGAATATAAGGCTCTCCTGCAAAAACAATTATTCCGACTCTGTCGCCCATGAGTTTATCCACAAGTCGGCTGACCATTTGTTTTGCACGTTCAAGTCTGTTGGGTTTGACATCCTCTGCCTTCATACTGTTTGAAACGTCGAGGCATATCACAACATCAACGCCTTCCCTTTTGATTTCTGCAAGACGTGAACCTATTTGAGGGTTTGCCACTCCAAAAATAAGAATTGCCAGACCAACCATCAGAATACTGAATTTAATAGCCGGTTTGTATCCGGAAACGTCTGGAAAGAGACGTGAAATGATATTAAGTTCGCCATATTTTTTTAACAGGCGGACTCTTTGCTTCCTGATTATTACAAAAAAGAATGTAAACACAGGAATCAATAAAAGCAAGTATAATAAATACGAATATTCAATTCTGAACATAAATCAATACCTATCTTAAACAATCGGGAGTTTAGACGAAAAATATTTAAGGTTAGTTTTAAAATTTTTTAATAATATATGTGTAACTGCAATGTCCATCTCAATGAATTATATTCTGTAGAATTTACAAATCTATATTCGGGAATCAATTCAATATATGGAAGAACAAAAATCTTTGCATTCAGAACATACTGGTTGGTTGTAAAAGTCAGCTTTGCATTGTCGTTATCCAAAAACCAGTGCGAAATTCCATGTTCTGCCCTCGCACCCAGTAACAGCCCTTTAATCGGCATGTAGGTCAGTCCTGCAATATAAGCGTTGGTATGGCGGACATGAGGCATATTTGTATATGCAAATTTAAAATAAGAATGGAGATTATCCATAATCGCAAATCCAAGATATGCATTATTATACAAAAATCTGCCGTTTACGAATGTTGATGCTCCTATATATGATGCAGGGAAATTTGCCAATAATCTTGAAAACCAACTTGTGGATTCTTCTGATGATTCGGAAGATTCTTTCCATAAAAGCTCAGGAAAGATTACAAATCTTGCATTGAATGACGGATTATTTTCAACTGCCACAACCGACTGAAATCCAAAAACACCGTTTGAACTTACTTCGTGCATACTTTTTGAATCGAATGCTCCGACATTTACCTGAAGCCAATCCAAAGAATGATAAATCATTTCAACGCCATACTCGGCATAATCAGGTGAAATAACAACCTCCGAACCGTCAGGAGTGGGTACTCTTCTGTCGAGGGACGTCATGTCGCAGTCCCGCAATCCCATTGAAGGCTGGAATCTTCCGGCTCGTATTGCAGGAAGATAAGAAAGCGGCTGAAAAATTACTGAAGCAGACCAAAAAGTTTGTCCCGGGAAAACCTGCTTTGCCACATTATATTGTCCCTCTAAACTCATCCAGCTTAAAGGATTAAAATTCGCATAAATCGAAGCCTGCATGGGAATTACACGCCGGACGGCATCAGGTGTTTTGTGGGAACGGAAAGTCTCAAGCCTGAAATCTGTTCCGATTGTAAAAACACTGTCGAACTTACGGAATTTTTCTTTATCTAAAAAATAGAGCCATTTAAATGCCGGTTCATTTGTACCAAAAAACGAAGCATCTCTGCCAAAAGTCCAGCCGAACTCTTTTCTCATGCCGCCGCCCTGAAAATTAACATGGCAGGTGGAGCAATTACTGCCCGTCCAGAGCGAAAACTCAGGAGTGGCTGATGCTGTGTAGGCTATAATTATAAATAATGTATAAAATAATTTTTTCATTTGTGTACCGGTAATTTGCCTGCTTTTTTTGCTTCTTTAACATCTTTGACAGATACAAACTTGTTTATGCCGTTTTGCTTTTGCAAAACAAAAGTCAGAATATTTGCAATGTCTTCTTCGGAAAGTGATTTATCAATTTCAGTAGTCATAACGCCATTGTAGGAATACCCATTAACGACAATTTTTCCGCTTCTGCCGTAAATCATACCTCTGAGCAATTCAATATTATCTTGCTTCTGAATATAATCCGATTTTTTCGTTGGCGGATAGACCATTTTGATTCCCGAACCATCTTTTCTATGGCATTTCGAACACTGCTCCACAAAAAGTTTATCACCTCTTGCCGCATTATACTGATTCTGTGAAGTAAGCTGAACTGCAAACAAAACGAACACAAATACAACACTCATCAAAAACACATTTCTTTTCATTTCTGTCCTTATTATTATCTCAATGCCAAAGCAAAATCAATTATCTGTTTCGGAATATTCATGTCGTTTACATTATCCGTATCCACTGCAACATCCAAAGGAAGAATGGAAAGCTGCTGACCAACATTAAAGCATGTATAGAATCCGCTCTCGCAATTCCTGAAAGCATCTACAACCATACTGTAACCAATCCAGCTTGACAAAAGAATATCCTTGACTGCCGCTTTGCCTCCACGCTGAAAATATCCCATATCCACATGGCGGATTTCGTGCCTGATATTTCTTTTTGCGAAAAGTTGCTCAAGTATTTCTGTAATCTCACTTACAGTTTTTTCATAGCCTTCGGATACAATCACTCTTGTATCGCGGTCACGTTCACTTATCATAGTTGCAAGACTTTCAAAATCCACATCTTCACCCGGACGAATCATATATTCGGCACCGGTTGCTATTCCGGCATAAAAAGCAAGATAGCCCGAATCTCTGCCCATTGATTCAATGATATAAACCCTTCGGTGAGCACTCGCTGTGTCGCGAATCCACTCCAGCATCTCCAGACTTTTATCCACCGCAGAGTAAAAACCGGTAGAAAATCCGTAATGATTGCAGACATCATTATCAATCGAACCGGAAGTAACCAACACTTTGGTTCTTAAACCTTTTTTTTGGATAATCTTGTCCACAACATTTGCGGCGGCAAGACTTCCGTTTCCGCCGATGACCATCAGATAATCAAAAAAATTATCGTGGAGATTCATCGCCATAGCTTCCTGCATATCAAGGTCATCTTTCAACTCAGGCACTCGTAAAGTTCCAAGAATTGTTCCTCCCGAACGGGCAATTCCGGCAGTATCCCTTTTCGAAAGCTTTCTGAAATTATTATCAACCAAACCTTTCCAACCATCTATAACTCCCCAGACGGCAGTTGACGGACGGATATTGAGACAACTCCGAACAACGGCACGTACATAAGCATTCATTCCCGGGCAATCGCCCCCGCCTGTTAAAATAGCTATTTTCATTTTTTCCCCGAATTTATTATCAAATTCTAAAAATTTCAACCTTAAAATTACATGAAAATTTGGTAACAAAAAAATTAATTATTCATATTTCTAAGAATTTGTGTAACTTTTTGGTGACAATTTTTGTTTTAATCATTAGTCAATGTAATTTTCGCAATTATTAAAACGGATATGACTTTAAATTTATTTACATCGTTAAAAACATTCTCACGAAAATTTATTTTTCTTTGTTTGATATTTTTCATTTCAATAAGTGTTTTTTGCTCCGAATCCATTGCCCAGCCTGCAATCTATCCGGATAAAGTAATTGTTAAATTCAGACAGAATTCAGTCACATATCAAAATTGGCTCAAAGGCAACAGACAAACACCTTTTGCAGAATTTGAAACTCTTCTTGGCAGTCATACAACAAAACCATTTATCAGCGATGCAACTCTGAAATTTTTGAGAATAAAAAGCACAAGTAACTCTTTTTTTCCAAAGGAAGACGATGCAGTCAGCCTTCAAAGAATCTGCGTTATAACTTACCGGAATTCAATAAATCCGATAATTGTTGCAAAAAAACTTTCTTCGAATCCTGAAATCGAATATGCAGAGCCTATGCCATATCATACTTTTCTGGAAAAACCCAATGACCCCAAATACAGCTTGCAGTATTATCTTGATACGATTCATGCACCTGAAGCGTGGGATGTTCTCGATACAAATAAAACTGCTCTTGTCGGAATTGTTGACACGGGAGTTGAATATACTCACGACGATTTGAGAGCCAATATTTTTGTCAATCCCGGCGAAGATGGTTTGGACAAAGACGGAAAAGACAAACGTACAAACGGCATTGACGATGACAACAACGGCTACATTGACGATTGGCACGGATGGGACTTCTCTTCCTCCGATTCTTCCGGTCAGGACAACGACCCCAAACCCGGACACAAACACGGGACTCATCTTGCCGGAACTGTCGGTGCATCTGTTAATAATTTTATTGGCATTGCAGGAATAGTAAAAAGAGTGAAAATTCTGCCTGTTAAAGTTGGAGCCGACGACCCGAACAGCACTTCAGTTGATAACAGTTACGAAGGTGTTCTGTATGCCGCACTTATGGGTTGCGACGTAATTAATTGCTCATGGGGAAGCCCGACAAGAGCTGAATCCGAGCAGGAAGTTATTAATACTGCCGTCAAGCAGGGTTCTGTCGTTTCCGCCGCCGCCGGTAACAATGGCAAACTTCTGACTTTTTATCCCGCAGGTTATGCCGGAGTTATGTCCGTGGGTGCAGTCGGAAGCGACGACAGAAAAGCATATTTTTCCAATTACGAGAAAACAGTTGATGTTATGGCTCCGGGAGAAGGCATTTATGCAACGGTTACAGGTAACTGGTACGATTTTATGGATGGCACTTCAATGGCTTGCCCCGTTGCCGCAGGTGTTGCCGGACTTGTTAAGGAACAATTTCCGAACTACACGAACCTTCAGGTTATCGAACAAATGAAAGCTACCTGCGATAATATTGATTCTGTTAATCCAACCTACAAAGGCTTGCTCGGAGGCGGAAGAGTCAATGCACTGAAAGCCGTTACCGTGAAAAATGCCAAGTCTATACTTCTTTTGGATTATTCTTTTTCTGATGCAAACAAAAACGGGCTTTATGAAGCAGGCGAAACTGTGAAAATCAGTGCCTCTTTTCAAAATATACTTTCCCCTGTCGAAGGTACAAAGGTTGAACTGACCTCTGATTCTCAGTATCCTCCAACAATAAAAACAAAAACCGTTTATTTCGGAAATCTTTCTACCCTTGAACTGCGAAAAACTGAAAATCAATTTGAATTCGTTATTCCATCAGGCTTGCCGTCAAATTATCTGCTGACTTTGACTTTCAATATCTACGATACAACCGGAGTTCTTAATACCGAACAGATGAGTCTTGTTGTGAATCCATCATATAAGAATTTTACGGCAAATAATATTTCGGTAACGATGAATAGTAACGGAAATATAGCTTACAACGACTATCCGAATAATACCCAAGGCATAGGATTGCTTTACAAGAACAGTTCAAATCTTCTTTTCGAAGGTGCTCTCGTTATTGGGACTGCCTCCGATAAAGTTTCGAGTGTTGCCCGCGACAGAAGCCAGAGCGAAAAGGATAATTCATTTGTAACTACTCAAATTTTAGCTCAGGCATACATTAGCGATATGACTTATTTGAACGGAAGAACAAAATTCAAAGACTCGAACAAAGAAGCCGAAGCCGGAGTATCGGTTACTCAAGAAATTTACCAGTTTACCAATGAACCGTATAAAGATTTTATCATTACATCTTATGATATTGTCAATACTTCCGGTACTGATTTCGATTCGCTGTTTGCCGGGCTTTTCTTCGATTGGGATATTGGTCCATCGGGAAGTTACAATCAGGCTGACTTTGACTTTCAGAACGGTTTCGGCTTCCTGAAAAACGTCAGGGATACATCATTACCTGAAGTCGGAGTTAAACTTCTTTCATCTCAAAAAATGAACTATTTCGCTATTGACAATAACGGAAGCGGAGGAACAAATCCGGGCATTTACAACGGATTTTCAAAGGGTGAAAAATGGTATATGCTTTCTTCGGGAACAAAGAGAGCAAAATCGAGTGTTACCGACGTTTCGCAAATGATTTCAGCAGGTCCTATCAGACTTAGAAAAGGCGATACCACCCGCGTTACATTCAGCATTTTTGCAGGAAAGGAATATCAAACTCTGATTAATGCCGCCAAAAATTCAAAGACTCTGGCTGACGAGATGAAAATTTCAGATGCTTACTTCAAACCTCTGCCAAAATCTGACGGAATCACCACTGCCTATCCAAATCCGCTCAGCGGAAGAGAAATGCTGAACATTGAATTTGCAATCACGGATAATACTTCAGCCACTCTTGAGATTTTTGACGCACTCGGAAAAAGAGTATATTCAATCTTTAAAAATGAGTATTACACTCCCGGTTTATTCTTCAATCAAGTTTCATTGAGCTTTTTCAGTCAGGGCAAATATTTTCTGAGGTTAACCACAAATCAGGGTTCGTCCGTTTTTCCGATAGTAGTGGCAAGATAAGTCAATTCAGGAAATTACAAAACAAATATTTTCATTTTCATAATTCACCTCATTCTCCAATTTGAAATTTATGAGAGAATCGTGAATTATTAATCTGAAGTTCACAGAAATAAACTCCAATAGGTAATATTAAATTAATGTTGTAAAAACATATAAGAAGTGTTATATTTGCATATTCT
>CAZSHX010000097.1:0-14137 GCA_964606895.1 uncultured Hyphomicrobiales bacterium | reverse complement strand
CATCATTTGGCTGAAAGCAGACGGACTCCATGAAAGCTGAGCAGAGAATCCACCAATCATCTTTTCAGCGGATTTCAGATAATTGGGATTTTCGGTAATTTTTGATAATCGCAGTAAGTTGCCTAAAGCTATGGAATTACCCGAAGGAATAGCACCATCATAAATTTCTTTTTTCCGGACGATCAGATCTTCTCCGTTATCGGGTGTGAAGTAAAAACCACCGTTGACTTTATCCTCGAAATGTTCAATCATATAATCCGTTAGAAGAATCGCCTTTTTCAGATATTCAGCTTTGAAAGTCGCAGAGTAAAGTTCAAGCAGACCATAAACAAGAAAAGCGTAGTCATCGAGATTAGCTGTGAAAGATGCATCTCCGCCGCGATACCGGTGCAGTAGACTGCCATTGGGAAGTAGCAATTTCTCAAAAATAAACGATGCCGCTTTTTCAGCGGCTTTAGAATAGCGTTCATCATGGAAAACTTGGGAAGCTTTTGACATGGCGGCAATCATCAAGCCATTCCAATCGGTTAGGATTTTGTCATCTTTTGATGGATGAATCCGTTTTTCACGTTCCTTGAAAAGTTTCATTCGCTGGTTTTCGTGTTTTCCGATTTCAGCTTCATTCTTCAGATGAGGAATATTTTCACCTGTCAGGTAGGGATTCACCTGATCAACAAAATTTCCTTCGGGCTTAATGTTAAGAGCCTTTATGAAAGATTCAGCATTTTCAGCAAGAATAGCATTAATTTCTTTTGCCGACCAAAGGTAAAACTTTCCTTCAACTCCTTCGCTGTCGGCATCCTCTGCCGAATAGAAACCGCCTTCTGGAGAAGTCATGTCCCTGAGAATATATTCCAGAATTTCCTGAGCTGTTGTTTTGAAGAGTTCATTTTGGGTTACCTGCCAAGCTTCAGTATATGCGATAGCAAGCAATGACTGGTCGTAAAGCATTTTTTCAAAGTGGGGAACAAGCCATTTCTCATCGGTAGAGTAGCGGTGGAATCCAAATCCGAGTTGATCGTAAAGTCCGCCTAACCTCATTTCGGTAAGAGTTTTTTCAACCATTTCGAGTGCTTTATGATTCCCCGTTTTCCTGAAATACCTTAATAGAAACGAAATATTATGAGGCATAGGAAATTTCGGAGCTTGACTGAATCCTCCGTTGCGAACATCGAAAGATGACTTCAAGCCTTCGTAAGCAGAATGAAGAATTTGTTCCGAAATCTCTTGAATTTTTGGTTTTACAGACTCACTTTTTAATATCTTTGTGATTTCAACTGATGAATCAAGAAGTTTTTGCCTGTCGGTTTTCCAGATTTCATCTATTTTCGTAAGAAGTTCTGTAAACCCAATCCTACCCCATTTAGATTCTTTCGGGAAGTAAGTTCCCGCATAAAATGGCTTTTTGTCGGGAGTGAGAAAAATTGTCAGGGGCCAGCCGCCACTACCGGTGAGCATCTGACAAACCGACATATAGATTGAGTCAACGTCTGGACGTTCCTCTCTGTCAACCTTGATGCTAACAAAAGAATCATTTAAAATTGCGGCAACATCTTCATCTTCAAAGGATTCATGTGCCATCACATGGCACCAGTGGCAAGTGGAATAGCCGATAGACAAAAAGATCGGTTTATTTTCTCTATTTGCTTTTTCGAAAGCCTCATCGCCCCATGCGAACCAATCAACAGGATTGTGTGCATGCTGAAGTAAATACGGGCTTTTCTGATTTATTAAGCTATTGGTTAATTTATTTTGTGTCATTTATAAATCCGTCTTGATGAAAGAAAATGGTGAATTTATTAAATCTGATAAGAAGTCAACCTAATCGGCTTTTACATAGGGAGAAATGAAGATTATTATCCAATTCCCCACTTCGAAATTCGAAATTTCTTTTTCTATATTCAATATTCTGTTATTTCTTCTCTTCCCCCAGTCTCTCGTCACTTGTCCTCAGCCCATTTTAGTTAAGAGGAAATTGGTTAATCATACTTAAAGGCTATTTTCTCAATAATTTGAAAGCATGAGACCAAGTATTATTCAGGAAACCCGGAATACACCAAAGCATGCACAATGGCTCAATTGCTCGTGCCGCTGTTGCCATTCCCAAATCTTCAATGTCCCACCCGAATTGGTCGAGAATATGCTGAACTTCCATTTTTGCATCGGTGCTGTTGCCGCAAATAAACATCGTAGGTTTGCCTTCTTCAAATTGCGGATTTACCATCCCATTAGCACCAACGCAACTGAATGCCTTTACGAAATTTGCTGATGGAACCTGTACCTGGAGTTTTTCCATAAGCGATTGATTCAAATCAGTGAAAAACTTCAGAACACCATTGACAGGGGGTTCATGTGCTATTGGATTTGTAACATCAATGACGGTTTTGTTCTTCAGATTATCTGATCCGGCAAGTTCAAGTACACTTTCTGCATAACCGCCTTTAACGGCAAGAGTAACAATATCACCATATTCAGCGGCTTGGCTGAACGAACCAAGACTGCCGTTTTCCCCCGCTTGGGATTTCCAGTCCTGAAGTTTTGTTAAATCGCGTGAACCCAGCATTACGCTGTATCCATGTTTCAGGAAACCGTTTGCAAGTGTTTGTGCAACCATACCGGAGCCGATAACTCCTATTTTATTTTTAGACATCTTAGATCCTTTTAAAATATTAACTAAAATAATGTATTAAAGGATATAATCACGAACAAATTTGAGGATTATTATTTAATTGAGGTAATGACATAGAATTGTAAAATAAAAAAATCCACAGAATATTTCTTGGCTTTTTGAATATTATTTTGTAAATTTGTAGTTTAGAAGTTTATGAACAGTGAAACAATGGATGATAAAAAAATATATGAGTTACATTCCAGGATTTGCAAAGCACTGGCGAATCCTATCAGGATTGAAATCATTGAAATACTGAATAAAGGCGAGATGAATTTTGGCGATATTTTGAAAATTCTTGATATTTCCAAGTCCAATCTGTCTCAGCATTTGACTGTGATGGTTTCCAACGGATTAGTTCTGCCGAGAAAAGAAGGAATTAATTCCTTTTTCAGATTATCGTCCGGGAAAGTATCTTCAGCATGCAAAATCATGCGTGAGGTTTTAATTGAAAATTTGAACAGCAAAATTAATTTGTTTACTTAACGAATTAGAATTAAATTGATAATGATTATTTATAAATATTGGAGTGGAATCTATGAAAAACACAAGAATTAACCTTGTCTCATTTCTTGCAATTGCAATAATGGCATTTGCTTTTCAAATTATTAATGCTCAGGCTCAGGACCCATGGACGGCAAAACAATTGTTAGCCCCTGCTGATTTGAATAAAACATTGAATAATCCCAAAGCACCTAAAACGTACATTTACAGCATTGGCTACCAGGCAATTATCAAGAATTCAATTGATATTGGACCCGGCGGAGAAAAGGAAAATCAAAAGAAATTGAAACAACAACTCAGTAAATTACCCAAAGATGCCAATATCGTTATTTATTGCGGTTGCTGTCCCTTTAGCAGATGCCCGAATGTTAGACCTGTATTTCTCATGCTAAACGAAATGGGATTCAAAAACCATAAGCTTTTGAATCTTCCGCAAAATATTAAAGTTGACTGGATTGATAAAGGATATGCCGTCAAAAAGTAATTTAAAGGGATTTATCCAATGAAAAAAATAATTTTAATAGTAACGGTATTTTTCTTATATTTTACCGTTGCTTTTTCTCAATCCGAAGAACTAAGCATAGGCAATACAGCACCCGAAATACTACTTCCAAATCTTCAGGGTGATACTGTTTCTTTATCTTCACTGCGAAATAAAATTGTATTGATTGATTTTTGGGGTTCTTGGTGTGCCCCTTGCGTCAAAGAACAACCGGAATTAGCCGGATTGTACAAGAAGTACAAAAACTCAGTTTTTTCCGATGGGACGGGGTTTGAAATTTTCGGGGTATCATTGGATGTTAAAAAGAAACAGTGGCAGAGTATTGTCAAAAAGTACAGCATTAACTGGACACAGGTGAGCGATTTGAAATTCTGGGGTTCTCCCGTTGCCAAAACTTATAATTTACAGGAGTTACCCTACAATTTGCTGATTAACGGCAAAGGAGTTATCATTGCTAAAAATCTTCATGGTGTGGAATTGGAGCAAGCCATCAGAAAATTACTGAGTGAAGGTAAATAATCAAATGCGTAGCAGAGATACATCTAATTGAATTCATGTAGAAGAGCTACATGATTGAATATTCTCAATGGGTTGTGGATAGCGATTAAGTTCTTTTACACATTCTTTGGTTTTTAATAATTTTAAAATTTATTTCTCTTGGTTCTTATTTGTATTTTTCGTAAGTTTATTTATTCTGATGTTGAAGAATATATTTATGATTGGAACCAAATGAAAACGACAATAAAGTCTTCGATGTTTTTCTTCAGTATATCTGTTGCACTACTGCTTTCCATTATTCCGGTGAATGCGGTCAATATTCACTTTACCGGCAAAAACCTCACGAATAATTCATTTGTAAACCCCGATAGCATCAGGATTGTTAATGTTAATCAAAAAAAGTCGTTTGTGATGGTCAATAAATATGATTTCAATTTGACTACTTTCACCTCGGTTGATACAGTCAATTATAACTATACCGATGAAGGTCTGATAACGAAAGTAACTAATAATTTCATTACATTTTACAGCAATGAGCATGAGATTATTCAGGTTTCAATCAATAATCTGACAGGGGAAATTCTTTTCAATAAAAATATTGAGTTAAATAAAGGTGAAACTGAAATGGATTTTGAGGGTAGGGAAATGCCTATTGGCTTTTATTTGATGAACATTAAAACCTCAAGATTAAATAGAACAATCAAGCTCCTGAAAATAAATGAGATGTTTTATCAAAAAGACCTTGTTGCTATCCCAAATACCAAAGCAGTAGAAAATAAATTTGAGATTTTGGGCGATACAAGCGATACCTATAATTTTTATGGATATTGGAAAAAATCAATAGATTCAATTAAAAATATGATTCCAATTAGAGATACAACGCTGAATTTCAACTTTTTCGATAGTTTTTCCTTTTCTAAAGGTGAATTTGAAATCAAAGGATTAAGAGTTTTAATAGGTGAACGTAGTACAACCAGTGATCCCCTTAATGGCCCCGTGACTACTTATTCTGAGTTTTCTAAAACATTTTCATTTTCTTATGAACTAATAAATTCTAGGTTAGGTAATAATAAACGAGACCAATTTCTCTCATATGGTTGTAATCCATGTTCCCACTTTCAAACCATTAACGATACTTTTACATTTTGTTATGAGTATCTATATGAGAAACTCGATGATAATGGGCTTATCAAATCATGTAAAACAACAAGTGTTATATGTGTAATAGATACTGCGAACAAATTGATTACTAATTTACAACTAATCGTTAATTCCCAATATGATCCTAATAATAATACGACAGGAGGTTACAAAGTTATAGAATCAAACACTTTTGGTTTTCAAAACATACCAATTAGTTCGATAGAAAATGGTAGAATCACTTGTATCTTGGAGAAAAATACTTTAAGTAATGTATTCATTAATAATTCCTTAAGTATTCATTCTGAAGATATTCAGCATAATCGTTTTTATTATCCATTTTATTCAAGGAGTTCTTCTGTTGTTGAAGTCCTTGAATTTACCCCTGATGCAAGTTTGAAATTTACACTTACGCCGTAACGGGAAATAATCACAGATGAACCCTCATTACAAATAATTCCGGCACCCGAGTAGATGCCGGAATTTTTCAGTAAATTTATTCGTAAACAGGTGTGAATTCGGGATTGTTGTTCTTTGCCCGTGATTCTTCGGAAAGCTTGATTTTGTAATCAAGATATTTTTCCATGATTGCTGGCTCGCCCGTTCCGATAATCTGCATTGCAAGCAAACCGGCATTTTTGGCTCCGTCCACACCGACAGTTGCAACGGGAACTCCCGGAGGCATCTGCACTATTGAAAACAAAGAATCCATGCCGCTCAAAGATTTTCCCATTACCGGAACACCGATTACGGGCAAAGGTGTATTTCCGGCTAAAACCCCCGGCAAATGTGCGGCACCGCCGGCACCTGCAATGATTACCTTGATTCCTCTTTTGTGGGCTTTCTGTGCGTATTCGATTGCATCCATTGGATTTCTGTGGGCTGAAATTACTCTCATTTCGTAATCCACACCAAATTCTTTGCAAACTTCCGCGGCTTTTTTCATAATGGGCAAATCTGAATCGCTCCCCATCAAAATGCTGACTTTTGGCTTTATATCTGCCATAATTTTCTCCTTATAGTAATTTTTATTTCTGAAACATTTCGTCAATTTTAACAATTTTAACACTGTTTGGTTTTAGCTGAAGCGGATAAATCTCAATAATCTTATCCTCGGTTAATACTTCATCGGGCACCGGAGTGGCATAAGTATTCGGGCTCGGACCGTCGGTGAGAAGCTCTAATCTGAATGCTTCGGCATCTTTGGTAACAATTGCAAACTTAATATTTTGGAACTGAATATACTTTTTGATTGCGGCGTTCACCTGCTCCAAAGTAAGGCTTTTCAGTTTTTCCCTGAAGTATTCGATATAATTTCCGTTGTCTTTCACTCCGTAAAAACGGCTGTCAATCTGGTAGCCGAGCTTCATCATTGTTGTCGGAGCCCAAAACAGGCTGTAGTTGTAAAGATACATTTTTGTAAGCTCGAACTGGTCTTTAGTCAAACCGTTTGTAATCACGTTCTGGAGTTCCCGCATAGCGGCTCGCAGTGCAAAATGTCTGTTTTGGTTTGGAACGGGACGAAGCCACACTTCAAAAATCTGCTGACGGCGTGCATTGCATGGGTCGGGGACATTCAGACTGCCGCCGTTAAGAAAAGTTTCGATGTAGGAATAATCGCCGTAGTTCATTCCTCTTTTTTCGCGAAGCACCTGATAGAGATGGCTCGACTGGTTGCGATGCTCGCCAAACCATGAATTAAAGAGAGCAAGAGCAACAAAATCTTCATCATTGCGAAGAATATTCAAAGGAAAACCAAAGCTGATTGCAGTTGCATCGCAGTTCTTTTCGACCAGTAATACTTCTCTGCCGTTGATGACCGAAGGTTTTGGTTTTTCGGGCTGAACGATTTTGCCGTCGGGAAGTTTTGCCAAATCGTCTTCGAGACGGTTAATCAGCTTTTCTTCAAATCCGCCGCCCAAACCGATAACAAAGTTTTGTTTGGTATAGTATTTTTTATAAAATTGCTTAACGTCGTCAATTGTTATGCTTTTTAGGGATTGAATTGTACCGAATGTCAGATGTCCGTAGGGAGTTCCGCTGAAAATAAATCCGTAAAGAGCCTCTTTGCCAAGTTCCTCATCACTTGAATATCTGAGGTTATTTTCGATTGAATTCAAAACATCGCTTTTGATTCTGCTGAAATCCTCCTCTTTAAATGCAGGTTTAGTTATGGCATCAATCAGAAGTTTGTAATATTCCTCCAGATTATCCTTGTGGGTTCTGCCGTTAATCACGGTCATTTCTTTGTCCACTTTTGCACCGTAAGAGGCGGCAAGCGGAAAGAGCTTTTCAATTATCTGCTCGTAAGTATTGTTTTGTGTTCCGCCGTCGGTCAGCATCGAAGCAGTCAGTGCGGCTAATCCCTCTTTGCCTTTGGGGTCGAGTTGCGAGCCGACTTTGAACCAGATTTTAAATGAAATTGTCGGGTCGTCCGAAACATTCAGCAGAACAGGTTTTGTCTCGTTTTTGTCAAGATTAGAGCATGAATTAATCATTAATGCACCGGAAAAAATCATTAATAAAAAGTATGTTTTTGCAATTTTGTTTGTGTAGTTTTTCATATTATTTGCTCCCCATTAAAGTTACGATTGTTCGTTTTTCGGATACGAAATACAACTTTGCCGCATTTTGCAAATCCTGAGGAGTGATGCTTGCAACGGTGGCATAGAACTGGTCAACGGCACCGATTCCGCCCGTTAGTGCAATGTATCTTGCAAGGGTTCCGGCAACTTTATCGGGAGTATCAAGATTCATCAGGAATTGGTATTTCATCCGCTTTTTCAGATTATCCAGTTTTTTTGAATCAACCGGAGTTGAAATAAACTGAGCAATTGTTTTGTTAATTTCGCCTGTCACATAATTCAAATCCTTTGCATCCTTCACCATAGCCCAAATAAGCCAAAGGAACGGGTCGCGGTTCTGGTTGAATTCAGGTTCGAGCATCTGGATTTTCTGCTCTTTCAGATACAGCTTTTTGTATAAGTCGCTGTTACCGCCAAAAGCAAGCTCGCCAATCATGATAGCGGCAGTGGTATTTTTATCTGTGGGAATGAATGCAGAACCTTTGTAACCAATTCCCATGATTGGTAGCGTCTTGCCCGGGTAGGTGATGACGGCGGTTCTTTCTTTTGTTTGGACAGGTTCCTGCTTGATTTCGGGCGGGACATATCCTTTTTTCCAACCTGCATAGTACTTATTGATCATTGTCTTCAGTTCCGCTTCTTTGAAATCGCCGACTACGACTATTACAACATTTTCGGGACGATAGTAGCGGTTGAAAAAGCTGATTGAGTAATCGTACATTGTCGGCATTGCAATAATATCTTTTTCGAAGCCGATGGTTGTATGTTTGTAGGTATGCTCGTCAAAAGCGGTTTCGCACATTTTCTCCCAAATCCAAGTGTATGGGCTGGTTTTGCCTTTGCGGTACTCGCCGTAAACTGCCTGCGATTCGGTTTTAAAGCCTTCCTCGGGATAAGATAGATTCTGGAATCTGTCGCTTTCCAGTTCAATCACTTTTTCGAGGTTATCTTTTGTTATATTAAGGTGATAGCAGGTGTAATCGTCAGTTGTGTAAGCATTTGCATTAGCACCCATTGCAATGACAAGGCTGTCGTAAACATGCCCGGGATATTTTTTCGTTCCGCGGAACATCATGTGCTCAAAAAAATGAGCAAAACCGGAATGCCCGGGTTCCCATTCGTCTCTGCTTCCGGTTCTTACCACCGAATAGTAGGAAACAATTCCCTGAGTCTGCATGGGAATCATTATCACTTTCAAACCGTTATCCAAAGATTCAACTTTAAAGTTAAACGGAAAGATTTTTTGGCTTGCAGTTTGAGAGTTCGAAACCGTAAGCATAAAGAAACTTCCAAACATTACCATAATCAGTAATTTATACATAAATTGTCCTTTATTAAAATTAATTGAATGCATTTTTTCAAGAATGCAAATTAAAAGATTATTTCATAATTATCAGTACGAAATTATTTGGAAATAAGTTTCCTTAAGTTATCTTTTTTTGTTCTTTCGTAAAATGGTATTATATTTGCTCTATATGAATTTACATATTCATAAACTACAATCTATGGCTAAATTTAGCCAATAAACGATAGAGAATGGCAACAAAAGCGGAAAATAGAACACCTGAGGAATGGATTGAGTTCGGCGACGATGAGTTCAAAAAAGAGAACTACAACGAAGCCATGACTTTCTATAAATCTGCAATTGAGCTTAACCCAAAGGCGGCTTTTGCTTATTTCAAGATTGGTAACTGCTACCTGAATCTGGAAATGCATAAAGATGCAATTATGTACTATAATCATGCAATTGCACTGAATCCAAGCTTTTCTTTCGCGTATTTCAAAAGAGGTGTTGCCTATCTCGACGTTGGTCAATACTATAAAGCTATCGAAGATTTAACCAATGCTATTGACATTAATCCAAACTTCCCGTTTGCCTATTACAGACGAGGCTACTGTTTCTTTTCGATTCGCAAATACGATGATGCTGTCGAAGATTTCGATATGTCCATAAATATGAATCCTGCTTACCCGCTTTCTTATCTTTACAGGGGCAATTGCTATTTCGAAAAAAAGGAATTTGACCAGGCAATCAGGGATTACACAAAATCTATCGAGCTGGATCCGCATAACGAAAAAACATACCTTTCACGTGGTTTGGCTTTGAGCAATATCCGAAAGTACAAACTTGCGTATAAAGATTTTTCAAAGGCATTGGAAATAAATCCCGAATCAACTACATCGCTGAATTACCGCGGATTGATTAACAGCCGGTTAAAAAATCATACCGAAGCCCTGAATGATTTTTCTACTTCAATCAGACAGAATCCCAATTCCCCCGATACTTACAACAATCGCGGGATAGTTTATTATGCTTCCAAAAATTACGACAATGCGATTAATGACTATACAAAAGCATTGGAACTCAATCCTAAGCTTGCAAATGTTTTTTATAACCGTGGAAATGCTAAAGCTAAACTGAAATTGTATTTTGATGCCATAACTGACTACAACAGATGTATCGAGCTTGCCCCCGAAATTGCATCAGGCTATTTCGGCAGAGCACTGGTAAATCAGAATATGGACAAATTCAAAGATGCACTGAGGGATTATTCAAAAGCAATTTCTGTTAATCCGAAGTTTTCTTCTGCCTATATCTCCCGCGGAAATTTATTCATGAAGCTGAAATATTACGATAAAGCCCTTGAAGATTTCACTTTAGCAATAGAAATCAATCCCAACAATCCGATTGCGTATATAAACCGCGGGTTAGCTTTCCAATCCGAAGGAAAGAACCCCGAAGCAGGAGTTGACTTCCTCCAGTTTCTCAAACTCCACACAATAAATGACCAGACACGTTCCGTCGTAAAATCCTGGGTGAAAAGACTTGGTTACGATTACGATGAGCAACAACAATAGAAATCAGCACAATTTAAAAATATATTTCCAATTTTCTGAATTTATTCGTCTATATGTTTTATAATCAACTGAAATTGATTATTTTTGGAGTTGAATAATTTACAAATTATTATTGCTGAATAAATGGCTAAACAGACAACAAAATATTCGAATAACCCGAATTTTGCCGCACTATCAAGGGCTACTGCCTTTAAATATATCGTTATTGCAGTTTCTGCAATGTTTATTGTCCGTTTGGGCTACCTGCAGTTGGTCCGCGGAAGCAGTTACAAATCCGAAAGCTCAACTCAGGCTATCAAACAGGATGTGGTTGAGCCGTTCAGAGGAAATATGTACGACCGCAACGGTTTACTGCTGACGCACAACGAACCCTCCTTTACTATCCGTATCACACCGAGTGATTTCCGTAAGGACAGGCTTCCATTGCTTGCATCTATTCTGCAGATGGACCAAGGTGATATAATGAAAATTCTGGAACGAAATAAAAAATACTCGCGGTTTGAGCAAATCAGAGTTTCGAGGGATGTAGATTTCAAAACTGTCGGACTGATTGAGGAAAACCTTGAACTTCTTCCCGGAGTTGATGTTTCAATCGAATCCAAAAGAATTTATGATTTTAATTGCAATATGGCACACATGCTCGGCTATACCCGTGAAATTTCCCAGCCTCAGCTTGAAACCAAACGATATTACCGCCCGGGTGATGTAATCGGTCAGTCGGGACTTGAAGCTTCTTACGAAGAGTTTATCAGGGGAACAAAGGGAGTCAATTTCATAGCAGTAAATCGTTCAGGAAAGAAAATTTCGAGTTTCAACAAAGGCATGAGTGATTTGCCCGTCAGCAATGGTTTCGATTTGCATCTAACCATTCACAAAGGAATGCAGATTAAAGCCGAAGAACTTCTTGCCGGCAAACGCGGTGCCGCTGTTGCCATTGACCCTTCGAACGGTGAAGTCCTCTGCCTGGCGAGCAAACCGGATTACGACCCGCGTACTTTCAGCGGAAAGATTTCAACCGAAATGTATCAGGCTTTCAGGGACGACCCCGCAACTCCGCTTGTGAACCGTGCCATTCAATCGTTCTATCCTCCCGGCTCTACATGGAAAATGCTCATAGCTATTGCCTGTCTGAACGAAGGAATTATCACAGAAAACTCTACTTTAGCCTGCGGAGGCAGTTTTCAGTACGGCAACAGAGAGTATAAATGCCACGGGGCTCACGGTTCGGTGAATGTCAGGAAAGCAATTCAAGCTTCCTGCAACGTTTTTTTCTATCAGGCGGCGTTGAAACTCGGGCTTGCAAGACTCGGCAAGTATGGCAAAATGTTTGGTTTCGGCGAGATTACGCATATTGACATTCCCAACGAAACCAGAGGAATCCTGCCAACAATAGAATGGCTCGAAAAAAAATACGGAAAGAACGGCTATCCCAAAGGCTCAATTGTTAACTTTGGTATCGGGCAGGGCGAAGTGGGAGCCACTCCGTTGCAAATGGCAAATTACTGTGCTATGATTGCAAGCAAAGGGCTCGTGAATCAGCCGCACCTTGTCAGGTCGGTGAATAACAACATGACTCATAAAATTGAGAAATTCGATTACGGCAAAAGACAGATACCAATCAATCAAAGATGGTTCGACCTTGTCATCGGCGGTATGTTCGACGTAGTAAATACTCCCGGCGGAACTGCCACAGCCATCAAAATCCCCGGATTGGATATTTGCGGCAAAACCGGTACTGCTCAGAATCCACATGGACAAGACCATTCGTGGTTTATATGCTTTGCACCCAAGGACAATCCCAAGGTGGCAATGTGCGTTATGGTGGAAAATGCAGGATTCGGGGCAACGATTGCCGCACCTATTGCGGCAGAACTGCTGAAAGTTTATTTTGCTCCCGATTCTACCAAAAAGCAAACTCAAATAAAACCCACGAGCGGCAAAGATACTTCTGCCAAAGCTATGGCAGTGAACAAAGGAAGATGACAAGAACCTGATATCTGTATTTTTTCAACTATTCGGAGGAAAGATATGTATGTAATAGTCGTTGCAGTATTGTGCCTGCTGACGCTGTTTTTGTATTATTTAGTTGTAAGATACAAACCTTCGATGTTCAGGCTTTTCTTCAAGGACGGGAAATTGCTCTTCAATTTTTGGTTTTTTCTTTTCTTTAGCATTTATATGATGCTATTGGTCTATTGCGGCAATCAGATAATGAAATTATTTGAGAAATAACACAATGAAGACAATAAAATTTCTAATATTATTTATTTTTATTCTTTCAACCAAGGTATTTGGGGAAGAACCTTTTTGGGAATATTTATATGCTCCCGAAGCAGGTGATATCTGGGGAATTAATGTAAATAATAATAGTATTTTTTTAGCTACAGCAAATGGTGTTTTTAAATCAACAAATTATGGAAAACAATGGTTTGATATTTTATTAGGTAAGAGAATTTCTGAAATCACGTTATCCAAGAGAAACATGATTATTGCTAAAGAATATATCAATTACCGTGAAATGTTTTTTTATAGATCAAGCAATGAAGGAATTTCATGGGAAGCTCTATCTTCTCTTAGTAAGTATTCTTCGAAAAGTCCTTATTTAGGAGGTTCTGACACATCAGGTAATTTTTATATATGGTTTTATAATGATAGTACAAATCAATATTTGTTTAGTAATGATAATGGCAGCACATGGGAAAGGAAAAATATAGTTATTGAGGGAATTGAATATAAATATTATCTGAAAAATTTCAGTGTAACACCAGATGGTGTACTTTTTCTCTCCGCTGATTATATTGGAGAAAATAATAGCATCCACTCTATCTTATGTTTGTCATCGGACAACGGTACAAATTGGAAAGTTTTAAAATTTGATTTTAATTTAATGTTTTTTAAAGTTATTGATTATGATAGAATAATCTACAGAAATGACCAAAAAGTTTTTTTTATTGATGAATCAAGTACAACAAAGAATATCACACCTATTACACCATTCGAGATTTATGGAATATTTATTACATCAAAACTTGAAATTTATTTAAGTTTTAATGGAAGTAATAATGTTTTTTATTCTGCTGACTTTGGAAAATCGTGGGAATCAAGGTCAAATGGTCTTGGTAAGAATTATATAAGTAATTTTGCAGAAGACTCAATTGGTAACATTTTTGTTGAATCTTCTGGGTATGGAATATATTTTACCAGTAATAAAGGTTTAAATTGGGAAAGAAGATCAAAAGGGTTTACTGCTGTTGATGTTGTAAATATTGACTTTGATAAAAAGGGGAACATATATTCAGCGAGTTCAGGCATATATAAATCAACCGATGATGGAATAAATTGGGAATGTATAGGTTTTAATGGATGGAATTTATCAACTGT
>CAZSHX010000096.1:0-14955 GCA_964606895.1 uncultured Hyphomicrobiales bacterium | reverse complement strand
CGTGGGTTCGAGTCCCACAGGAAGCACAAGCCATAATGAATTTAAATTCACGCATTTAAATTCATGCATTTAATGGAATTTTATTTGTCTTTGAAGGATTTTCTAAAGTCCTTACGTTTGTGATATATTTTGATAATTTTCATAATTTAAAATGGACAGATTTAAAACACTAAAATCGCCGATTATTGAAATAACACGAAACAAATGTTTAATCATTTTTATAGTATATTTTTCTACTTTAATTCCTTCCTAATCAACAACTTTGCTGATTTTAAATTGTCCGCCATAATTGTATGCTCTACTAATAATTTTATAAAAATATGAATTGAGCAAATGGTATAACTTGTTGATACTAATCAAATAACAAGTATTTTAGCCATTGATTCTTTTGCATCTTTGAATCCAATTGATTCAGTTTTGCGTGAATATGGTCAAAAAACAGCAGAGATGAATGTGAGAAAGTCTTTAATCAATAGGTTGCAAAAGCTTATGCTTCAGGTAATAAAAGATTAATTAAATTTGCCAATTCCTTACTTGCCAATAGGTCAGGCATCTTTAATGAACATAGAATATCTACTGGTCATTTAGAAGAATTTATTAATAAGATTTAGGTCATGAAAAGACAAGCTTATGGTTTTAGAGGTATTGAATTTTTTAAAATTGAAAATCTTTGCTCTCCAAAATTCTAACTACGCATTGTCGGGATGAACCTGAAAATTAAACATTATCATGCAAGTACCATACATTACTACAACGACCCTTTTTTTTACCTTTTTTCAAAATTTACTTTATTAACTATAAACAACTTATGTCATTATTGAAATTGAAAATAATCTTTTTTTCCACGTTTTTTTTAAATCAATTTTCAGCATTTTTTTTAAGTTGCGTTAATGGTGAGCCCCAAACCCAAAAATGGTGAAAATTCTATTGTCTTTTGGACTAATATTTCAAAAAAAAACCTGTCATATTAGGGACAGGTTTTTTTAAAAAAACTAAATTATTGATTTACAAAACAATAACATTTAAAACTAATTTTTGATCACCATACTGAGCCGTTATCAAATACGTACCAGCAGGAAGATTGGAGGTCTTCAAATTATAAGAATATTCACCTGGCAACAAATCGCCATTGTAAATATCGGATATCTTCTGTCCGTTCAAATCGAACAATTTGATAGATAAGGCTTTACTATTGTTCCCAAGGAGTTTGTAAGTCAAAATTGATTTCTCAATTGCCGGATTAGGTGCAACTTCCATTTGGAATAACCCATCGTTTGAACCGGTATTGCCGTCGCTTACATATCCGGGGTCACCAATCTCTCCAATCAATTGAATCAAAGTGTCAGGTGAATCACCGGCATTGCATACTAAATGGATCTGAGCAGAATATACTCTTTTTTCGGTACGCAAAGAGAAACGGACGATTTTAGTTGTATCTCTACCACCGGAGATAGAAAATGGAAGCTTCATACCCAATGGGAAATTAAAAGCGGAACTATCTTTTCCAATGATTTCGAATTTACTAATAATTAAATCGGATTCACCTTTATTATATATTCTTATTGGAAGTTCTTTTTTTGCAACTGTTAGTAATCCGAAATTAAGAATGGCACTATCTCCGATTGCAAGTTTAGGTCCTGAAATATCCCTTAAGCCGGTACCAACAACGTCAACGTCTTTGTAATTATTATATACTGAATTCGATTTAATTGTTAATGTACATAGATAGGCTCTCTTTTCTTTGGGCTGAAACAAAACCGATACTGAATATGTTTGTCCGGTTTTCAGAGTTACTGTCTTCGAACCAGATAAAAATCCTCCTTTTGTAAGCTTAAAAACTCCGTCGGCATCATCAAAAAATGAAATCTCCTCAATTATTAAAGGTTGATTGCCAATGTTTTTAACAACCAAATCCTGAGTCAGAGTATCTCCGGGAGCGACATAAGAGTAATCCAATCTGAGCGGGTCAACCTGAACCTGAGCACCATCCGGTGCCATATCTTCAACACACCACATTATGCATCGTTGAAGCAAATAATAACGTGGAATATCTCCTGCAAAGGCATCAAATCCAATACTGTAAAATACAAATCTTGCGGAGTCGTTTAAAACTGTTCTGGTAGCCACAAGGGTGTCTGTCCTGACATCCATGTCGCCGCGTTTGAAGTGCTCAGACTGAAAATACTTGGATTTGTCAGTACTTTCGAAAGTATTTACAAAAAATAAATAATTCAATGGGAACCAATCACCTTCAGGAGATTTATTGCCTTGATTGCAAAATTTCATTATTGATCTGCCGATTGGGTCATTCACTCCACCTTGGACTCTAAAAGACCAATATGTAATTGTATTCCCGGATTGACTCGAAATTGGAGTATTTCCCAAATACCTTATGCCCAAAGTATTGAGCAAAAAGTCCTGAACATCTGGATCTTGAAACTGACTTTGCTTGTCAAATGCATGAAATAGGATTGAATCGCCGGTTAATAAAATGCGTTTTTTCTTCTGAATAAGGTCTTTCAGTTTTGTAACGATGGTTTTTGTCAAAGGGTTTGCTCCCATGGGAATAATAACCATTTGCAGATCATTCATATTAATTAATCCATTTGATAAATCCATCCAACTAATGAATTTAGAAAAACTGCTATACTCCGCCATATTCTTGAGATTGTTCCAATATGCAGCATCAGCATATTTGTCATAATCTTTGACAACAACAAATTTAATCTTGGTTGCCTGAGGAATCGGTTTTTCTTTAATTGCCTGAATAGAGTTTTCGTCCAAAAGGACAGGCAGATTTGGGTTCTTTAATTCTATGAATTCTTTGAGATCCATGCCTGCTGATAGTTTCCCTGACTGAACAATTAAGAACAGAAAGAGAAATAAAACAAATGAGTAATAAGCTTTTTTCATAATTGTCTCCATAAATTTATAAATATTAATATATCTTTCTTATTTAAGAATAATTACAGGTAAAGAAATAGCACCTTTTTTTGTTCTGATTGAGATAAAATAATTGCCATTGTTCATGCTATCAAAAACCAGATCCAGATTATTTACACCCAAAGAAATACTTGCTTTAGCTAAATTCTTAATGAAATTTCCTTTTAAATCATATAAACTAATGTTTAAATCATCTATTTGCAATTTTGAGTTTATTAACAAAGTGGCTAATCCATTATTGGGATTTGGTAAAAGTGTAATCGAAAATATACCATCTTGGGTGCTTGATTCATAAACATCACCCTGAAAGTCGCTTTCTGCATGAATTATAATTTCAAGTGCCGCCATATCAGTTGCATTTGATGATATTGTTAATTTACCGTCATAAATTTTATTTTCGTTAACAGGAGAAAACTTAAGATTTAGCAATAAAGAATCTCCGGGTTTAATTACTGCTAATTTTGTGAACCCTTCTAAAAATACAGGGATGCCTGCGGGGGTTATATCTGCATTTGTCAGAATAAGATTTTGAGTTCCTTTGTTGTAAATTTTAAATTCTTTGTCACTTTTTTGGGTCGGTTTGGTTTTTGGAAATGTGATTTTGTTTTGTGGAATATTTGTAAATATTCTCGGACCGGTTCCTGCAATTCCTGTACCTCTTAAATCTACTGTTTCAGTCGGTGAAACTGCTGAATTCGAGACAACAGTCAGAAGAGCATAATATGTACTTTTTTCTGTAGGTTTAAATCGAATATTAAATGAAAAAGTGCTGTCAGGCAGAACAGTCATTGGAAAAGTATAATTTCCATCAATTGAAAAACCACCCATGCCAAAAAGACTGTCATCAATATAAATTGAATCAATAATAAGATTTTTTGTTCCTGAATTTTTGAAATCTGCTGTTAGAGGCTGACTATTATCAACAATTATATTACCGTATTGAAGTTCAGATTGAAGTTTTTCAATTTGTGCTCCCGGCTGTGGTGCTGATTCAAGGCACCAATCCAAAGCTCTTTCGAGATAACCGGATCGTTGAAAATCTTCGGCAACATTATCCAATCCATAAGAAGCAAAGAGTATTCGTGAATCACCGATTTGTGTTCTTACAGCAAGGAGAGTATCTCCCATTGGACCGTTTTCACCGGAAATGAAATGGTCAACATCAACGAATTTAGTCAAATCTTTAGATTTAAAAATGTCTAAATATGTATAGTAACGCAAAGGTTCCTGATAAGGTACCTGGTTTCCTACTTTAATATTACACATTTTAATTATATTAAGTCCGATTGGGTCTTTTGGTGATCCTTTTGATGTAAAACCGGAATATGTATTGGTTGACCCCTGTGTTGTAAAAATCGGAATTGTTCCGGCATATTGGATACCCAATGAATTCGACAAAAAATCAATTGTGGTTGCATCTTTGCCGTCGGCAGCTTGAGTGGAAGGATTAAAAGCCCACCAAAGTGATTTTCTGCCGAAAATTATTACTTTCTTGCCGGCAGTAATCATTTCCTTGATTTTTGTTATTATCTGATTTTCAACAGAACCATCTGGGCTGATATTCAATTGAAAGTCCGCAATCGGGAAAATCGCAAGGTCGAAATCTGTAATCTTATTGTTCTGAAAAGTTGCAACACTAAATGGAACGCTCACAAACTTGTCTTTGTATTTTGACATTTTGAGAATATTCATGTAATAAGCTGAATCTGCAACTGCATCCATATTATTGAAAAAAATGTATTTAGCAGTAGTTAAGCTATTTACCCTAGTCTTATTTTCAGTAGTTTTAAGCTGAACGAATTGGCTTTCCTTTGCGTTCATTCCTAAAGAAAAAAAGAATACAGAAAGTAAAAAAATGTTAAAATATTTATTCATCGTTCAATCCCTATAAAAATATTATCAAAATAATTCTGCAAATTAAAATATTCATAGCTAATAAACAACATTAGCATAAAGAAATAACAACAAAATTGAAAAAAAGTTACAAAAATATTTTTTTTTGCCCAATTTCCTGAAAAATTCATTGTACTTATACCGATTTTCTCACAAATTTTGAATGCAATTGATGCAGTTCTTTACTTTTTTTCAAAGGAAGAATGTTCTGATTCTCAACAATGATTTCAATAAATCCAAAAAGATTTTAAAATTGTCTCAATTATTTCTCCCTGGAGACAAACCCTAAGCTCTCTTTTAAATGAGGTTGTGGGCTTCTCTTATCTGCATTTTGCTGTTTTTCATCTCCATTTTTATACTATTTATTCCCAAATTACATCTTTTATTTTCTTAAGCAGTCGCAGTAAGTAAATCCACCTTACACATTAATAATATCACAAATAATGATGTACGACCCATTGCATCTTTTTCTGCCCAAGGATGAAATAGAAAGATGAAATGCCGAAATGTAAATTTTCTTTAAAAAAATCTTTAGCCATTTCATTTAAATATTCTATCGTGCCGAAATATATGATTCTTCCATTATTTTCTATTAATTCTATGGAAATTTTGTTATATTTATTTTTTGCTTTTATTATATTATAAAAATAGTTAATGAGATAGATATGGCAAACTCAAATATTCGATTCATCAAAAAAATCTACAGAAAACCACTGTTAATTTTTTTTGTATTATTTCTGCTCAATACGCTTAATATTTATTGCTTCTGGGAACCAATCAATGCCCCCACCGGAGGAAATATCCTTCATTTATTAACCAAGGATAATAATATTTTCGCAACTGCTCCCGGTTCAGGCATTTATCTGTCAAATGACTATGGAAATAATTGGAACCAAATATCAAAAGGTAATGATTATCTGAGGCTGGCAACTTATTTAGAAGCAGATTCGAACTATTTGTATTCATCAACCTTTGATAAAGGAGTTTACAGAACATCCGATTTGGGTTTAACCTGGCAAAAGATACATAATGGCTTTGCCCAACCCGGCAAATTGATGATTAACAGGGTTATCAAAATTAATTCAAATCTTTTTTTATGCACAAAAATTGGTCTATTTAAATCTACTGATTTCGGTAATAACTGGGATGCCAATCCAAGATTTCGTGACACGAATACAATTGATTTGAAAGATTTTAATGGCAGACTTTATGCAGGAACCTCAAAAGGGTTATTTGTTTCAGATGATTCCGGAAAAAACTGGACTGAGTTAATGACCTTTGGTGAAGTCTATAATGTTTTTGAAATGAACAAAAGGATTTATGCCTGCGTTTATGATAGTACAGGCAAAGGAGGTTTTGTCTATAATATTTTTGAAAGTTCCGACGACGGCGGCAACTGGAAAGCTTATGAAGTTAATACTTTCAAAAACGCAAGAATTTTAGAACAATATGAATTGAATACTATAGCTTCGATAAGCTTAGAAAAAGCAATAGATTCGAATTTAGTTTCGCAGGTTTATATTTCATCAAATAATGGTAGAAACTGGAATATAGTTTACGAGAATCCAACAGTTTATTCTTATGATTTGCAAAGCGGGTTGTGTTTGAGCAATAATTATGTCTTTATCGCCAAAAGATATAATGGCATAATGAGATATAATATTGACGGTACAAACAGAAAGGATGCGAATAATGGAATTTTTAATATACAGGTAACATCTCTCGCCTTTAAAGATAATATAATATTAGCAGGAACAACCGAAAACGGCATTTATTTTTCAGATGATTACGGAACAACATGGACCAGCATCGCAACAAGTCCTAAGGCAAACAAAGAAGTATTTTGGTATATCCGGAAAATTGTTGTTGATGCTTCGAACATTATTGCAGCTACTTCAGGTGGAATCTTTATATCGCAGGACGACGGTTTAAGTTGGAAAGAATTAAGTCTGACAGATTATTATATTCTTGATGTGGCGGCTACTCCCGATAAATTATTTGCTGTCGGCAATTCTACTCAAGTGGGGCATCTTTTTGTTTCGGATAATTACGGCAAATCCTGGTCAATTAAAAATATCCCAGGCAATCCCGTTGCATATTCTATGTATATTGATACTACTTTTATATTAATCGGAACATCTGACGGAATATTCAAAACAACCAACCAAGGTGATACCTGGGTGAATACAAATCCGGCTTTAACTAAAGACAAATCAGTAATGTCAATTGTCCGTTCAAAAAACAGTATTGTTTGCGGTACATATAATGGCATTTATTTGTCAACTGACGAAGGAAATACCTGGGTACAATCAAATACAGGCTTACCAACAAAAATAATCAACAGTTTGAATGCAATTGGGAGATATATATTTTGTGCAACCGATAATGAAGGTTATATTTCTACCGATAGAGGTACTTCATGGGATAATATTACTAAAGGCTTGAAAAACAATAACATATTCGGATTTGCCAGTAATGGTAATACTGTTTATTCATTTCTTTATGGGGATGCGATTTATAAATCAAGTATTTCTTCATTGTTTGGGATAACTATCGCTGAATTACCTTTTAATGTTCTTTGCTCTGATATGGAGTTTAATGTTGATTATACAACTGATAAACTTATTAACTTCAAATCCGATAATAAATTTATCGCAGAAATTTCCGATCCGGATGGTGATTTTGAATCAAATATTACAATTATCGGTTCAATAAGCAATACAACTTCCGGTTCAATAACTGTGAAGATTCCTAATAACATGCCATTTAGTACAAAATATAGAATCCGGGTGGTATCAACCAATCCGCAATTAATCAGTAATGATAATTTAACTGATTTGTCAATTCTGAAAAGAAATATTCCCACTATAACCGGCAACCAAAGATTTTGTGAGGGTACGAGTTCCGGTTATAATGTTAATGCTAACCCGGGTTTTAGGTATAAATGGTCTGTAACTAAGGGGATAATAATTGGTGACGATACTAAGAGTTCAATAACTGTCAACTGGACTTCTTCAGGCTTAGGTAAAGTATCAGTTGTCCAGGAAAATGGTGCATCATGTACTGATTCTGCCAATTTAGCAATCACTGTTTTACCAAAACCATTAACTCCTTCAATAACTGCCAAGGATTCATCGCTCTTTTCGAGCTCGACTACGGGAAATCAATGGTTTCTGGATGGTTCAATGATTAGTGATGAAACCGGACAAAAAATTGTTCCAAAAGCGAATGGAAGCTATTCTGTTCAGGTTACAAACGATGAAGGTTGCATATCGGATATATCAGCTCCATATAGTTTTGAATCAATCAAAGAACTTATTCAATTGATTATTGATGATGCTTCTGCGGCTGTTGGCGATATAGTCAGCGTAAATATAAAATTGATAAAGAACAAAGATTTTGCAAAACTTAATATCAAAACGTTTACAGCCGTTCTTGTTTTGGATGCCTCAGTTCTTTTCCCGTTAGACATTCCTCAGGGAGTTATCACTAACGGAAAAAGATTTATTCCTATAGATATTGATACTAATTATATAACGGGCAATATCATCCGGTCAATCAGATTCAGGGCGATGCTCGGAGATGCTATAAGTTCGCAGATGACATTTCAGAATGTTAAAATCAATGATACCGATGCAAATGTGAAGGTAAAGCCCGGAGTTTTTACATTTAACGATATATGTCGTGAAGGCGGAGCAAGATTAATTGCCGGTTCGGGAACAGCAAGTTTCATTTCGGTTACTCCTAATCCTGCGTCAGACCAGGTAAAAGTATCTTTCCAAACAATTGAATCCGGTATAACAAAGTTTTATCTTGTAAATAATTTGGGTATCAAAATTAAAGAATTTCTTAAAAAAGAGCTTTCAAACGGGCAACATGACGAGAGCTTTTCTGTACAGGGAATACCTATCGGAACATATTATTTGGTGATGGAAACACAATCACAAAAATTAGAAACCTGGTTAATAATAAATAGATAAATTTATGAAAAAGACTAAAGATAATTCATCACTTAGATATCTCGAATTGCGTTATTCGGGTTTTTTACTGTTATTATACATTATAGGTTTTAATACAGCATTTTCACAGTTGGTTAGAACTAATGACAGCTTTCAGAGCTACGGTTTGTTTATTAATTACAATAACGTGAGCAACAATGCAAGCTTCAATAAACTACCCGGTGTTCCGAATTGTTGTCCTGAATTCACCAAAGGTACAGCCAGCGGATATTCCTTTGGTGCATTATTTGATTATTTCTCGAATGGTATTGGTGCTGAAATCCGTGGCGGATTGAATTTCAACAGCGGCAGTTTCACTTCCAATGAATATATATTGTTGGGAATAAACGGACAACCTGTTGAAGGAGAACTGGAGCATAAATTAAATTATAATCTGAAAAACCTGAACTTAGAAGCTGATTTTAAGTATATTTTGCTGGATAGGATTCATCTGTCAATCGGATTGGATTCGTATTTTTATTTTTCATCATCGTATAATCAATATGAAAAAATCGTAAAACCTGAGGGCAAAACAACGTTTTTGGATGCAGAAGGAAACGACTCCCATAAATTTATTCGTAACGAAAAATCAGGTGAAATACCCGATTTAAATAAATTGCAGTATTATACAAATGCCAGAATAGGTTATGAATTGCCTTTGAATATAGACAAGTCTATGTTGTTAATTCCTGAAATCGGGATTGAGTATGGCTTTTCAAACATGATAAAAGGTATTTCCTGGAAAGTTATTACAGCTAAATTCGGAGTTTCCATCTTATTCACAAATGCAAAATATGAAATATTGCCGACAGAAAATAAATCTGATATAGCCTTAACTAAACAGTTAGAGACTATTAAACTGAAAAATGACAGTTTGCAAGTGGATAATATCAGGCATTTAACCGAGAAAAAAGAACTGGAAAGTAAGTTTTTAAAAGAGCAGGAAGAAAAGAACAGAATCGAAAAAGAATTAAATGCCAAAGAAAAAATTATCAGCGACAATCTGGCAGGTATTGCACTTGAAAAGGAAAGAGCAGAGAAAGAAAAACAGGATTTGAATAATCAGATTGATTCAGAAAATGCACTTGCCGGGAAAAATTGTACTTGCTTTGTTATTCTCTATTCTTCTTCATCTGACAAAAAGGAAGCAAATAAAATTTTGAATTCTTTGAAATTAAAAGGAATTGCTGATGTTGTACTTTCCCAATATACTGATGCATTGCTGAAACAGAGATTTTATAGAATCAAATCAAAATGCTATGATTCACCTTCAGAAGCATTGAATCAAAAAAATACAATCAGTCCTATCCTAAATCAGTTAAGCATTAAACCGCAAATTATTTGTGATAAGTAATCAAATCTATGAAAAGACTGCTTTATATATCGCTGTTTCTTATTTTTATGCAAAGTCTATTGTCCGAGCAGGACAAAGGCATTCATACCAAAATTTTGATTTTCAACAAAACAGGACAAAAGGAAGTAGTTCAAAATAGTGAAAAAGTTTCCTTAGTCCTCGGACCGGATATTAAACCCGAATATACTTATTTTTCCTATTCATCAGGAAAAAATGACAATGAATATGTTATCGAGTTACGGACAAATGAACAATTACTTAAAGAAATCAGTATTTTAAGAAGTACTGTTGATAGTTTAAAAAATGTAAGAAAACAAGAAGAACGGAATGCAAATCCAGATGGTACAAATGGCAATTATTCGAATTCAAAAAAGTTGATTGTTGATTCTTTAAGGGGCAGACTTCCCGTTCCTTACTACGAATTGGCTTCTCCAATGAATGTTTATTCAATTTTTGATTTAAGTAATTTCCGAGATTACATAGATTTGCTTAAAAAGAACATCAGTGCAAGCAAAAGAACAATTGACAGCAATAATCGCGTTGTTATGAAAAATCAGGGAAACATCGAATCCTTGAAAAATGAGTTAAAGAAAATGAATCTTAGTACAAGTGATTTGGACAAAGTCAATAAATATATGCTCGAAATTGATAGTTTAATGGCATACAACAATATCCTGATGAATCACAACAAAGGGCTTGAGAAAAACAGGACATTGCTTGAAAAGGAACTTCAAAACAGCGAAAATCAATATAATTCACTTCTAAGAGTGATCGTATTACTTATTATTACAATAGGTTTGATATTTACTATCACCATTGTCTTGCTTAGAGGTTACAGGCAGAAGAAAAAATTCGGCGCAGAATTAAGCAAAGTGAATTCTAAACTTCAAACTCAAAATGAACAATTAATTGATTTGAATGATGAAAAAGACAGCCTACTGGGAATTATAAATACCGAACTCCATAATGCCGCTGAATATGTAACTTCACTCATTCCGAAACCTATTAATAAAAATGGAATTAAAACCGACTGGCTTTTTATTCCTTCTGAAGACCTTGGCGGTGATTCATTCGGCTATAATTGGATTGATAATGACAATTTTGCTGTTTACCTTCTCGACGTTAGCGGCCATGGTGTTGGAGCCGCTTTGCATTCTGTACAGGTTCTGAATGTGCTACAGCACAAAACCCTGCCAAATGTTGATTTCACAAAACCCGATGAAGTTATGGAGGCATTGAATGCCATATTCCAGATGAAAGACCATAATGAAATGTACTTTACTTTGTGGTACAGTGTTTATAATCTTTCAACTCAAACCCTCCGTTACGGTTCCGCAGGTCATCCTGAAATGATGATTATCTCAGAGAATAAAAACATTCAATTGCTCGAAAGCCAGAATATATTTATTGGTGCCAAAAAGAATTTCAAATTCAAATATGACGAACTGAAAATTTCCGACACTTCTAACTTGTATGTTTTCTCTGACGGTGTTTTTGAAATCCACAATCCCGATAGGAAATTATATTCTTTTGAAGAATTTCAGAGTGCTGTACTAAAGAATATCGAAACCGAAAAACAACCTCTTAAATCTCTATACGAACAAGGTATAGCTTATTCCGGCAAGAAAGCACTTGTTGATGACTATACAATCATCAAGGTAACTTTTGAGTTACATCCATTAATCTAAATATCCGAAAATCAGTTTCAACTTCTCCTGAATTATCTGAAATCTCAACAAAAATGAAAATATTAATTCTATGATTTTATAGATAATCGAAAAAATATAGGGCATATTAAAATAATTATTTGGTAAAGCAAAAATTTTACGTTATTTTACTAAAGTTTAATTTTAAATTTATATCGGGTTAATTATGTTCTCAGAAATTACATTTTCAAATATAAAAGTATTTATCACTGCAATATGTATTTTCATATTCACGGCTTCGATTGCATTTTCCCAAAATGGGAATAGTTCCCTTTTCATAAATGGTCGCACTTTGCAGGACAGTTGCGGCGAGACAATAATGCTAAGGGGTATAAATCACGGGAGTATCTGGTCGGTTGATATGGGAATTCCCGAGTTACCTGAACTGGCAAAAACAAATGCTAACTGTGTTAGAATTTGCCTCGAAAGAAAACATGTTTACAAATATAATGACCTTGGTGAACCTCTTTATGAAGATTTGCGTGCTGGCCAAATTGATACCGTTATCCAAATAGCTCTCGACCTGAAAATGATACCGATTGTGGAGCTTCATGATTTTACAGATGGTTCGGTCGAGCATTCTCATGTTCAACGCAATCTGGACAGTGCCGTCATGTTCTGGACTAAACCTGATGTATTGACTGTACTGAAAAAACATTCAAAATTTCTAATCCTTAATATTGCTAACGAACCCGAACATTATGAAGACACCGAAGATGATTTTTATAATGCTTGTTCTTCTGCTGTTGCATCAATAAGAGCTAAGGGATTGAAAGTTCCTATTATGCTCGACGGAATGCACTGGGGAGGTGACCATGAATTTTTTATAAACAAAGGATACGGTTCAAATTTATTGGCGGGTGACCCCGAACATAAACTGCTCTTCTCTGTTCATGCTTATTGGCGGACTAACAGCGTTAATGATTCTGAAATGACCTCTCGGTTTAAAAATATGTATAATTCGGGCTTGCCTTATTTAATCGGTGAATTTGCTTATGACCTTGGTGATTCCTGTAAAAATACGATAAATTATACTTTGCTTATGGACTTATGCCAGCAGTACAGAATTGGATATTTGTATTGGTGGTGGGGTTTTTTCAATGAAAGTTCGAATAATTGCTTAAGCATGACTAAATCAGGGTTTTACAAAAATTTAGAGTATGAGGGTTTGGAAGTGGCAATTACAGACCCAAATTCCATTCAAAAAACTTCTGTCAAACCGCGTTTGTTGATTGACGGCAATTGTGCAACCAATATAACAGAAATTAATGATAATTTTAACTTCTCTATAACCCCGAATCCTACTTTCGGGACATTTTCAGTTAACTCAAATTTCGAAATAGCAAGCGTGAAACTTTTAGATATACTCGGAAATGAAGTTTCTCTATCTTCAATCGGTGTTACTTCCTATTCGTTCAATAATGCAGGTTCTGGTGTCTATTTAGTTATTGTTCACTTTGCTAATGGACAGCATGCTTATAAAAAACTGATAGTCCAGTAAGCATTGCGATGATATTCTTTAAATTTTCAATAAGGACTTTAATATGAAAAACTTTAACTATAAAAAAACAGTAATCTTTGCGATTGTATTGATATTATCCACCAATTTATTATTCGGACTTGATGGCAAAGGTTCAATTATATCGAACGGAGTTAAACGTACATTTGACTTCCATGCTCCGGGAACAAGCATTGCTCCAAACTTACCTGTTATGATTGTTATGCATGGAGATGGTGGAACAGGAGAAGGAATTAAAGCAGTTACTCGCTTTGATGCTGTGGCTGATTGGAAGAATTTCTTAGCAATTTACCCTGATGCCATTGGCGGCGATTGGAACAGAGGTGCTGATAATGCCCCCGGGGACCTTTGTACTGGTTCAGATAATCCCTATAATGACGTATTATTTATATCTGATTTAATAGATTATTTATGTACCACTTACTTCATCAATATTAATAAAGTTTATGCCACAGGCCATTCGGCAGGAGGATTTATGGCATATAATTTAGCAATTCAGCTGACAAGTAAAATTGCCGCTTTTGCACCTGTATCAGCAAGTTTGTGTGGTGAGGAGAAGTTTATGAACAATGCTTTAGCTGTAAATCCTCCGGTTCCAATTTATCATATTCATGGCGATGCCGACAACAATAAAGACGGTGTCGAATATCCCGATGCGGACTTCAAACCAAATTATGAATGGCCCTTATCTGCTTTCAGCGGTGCAAATTGTAAAACCGACACCTATGTTTCTTCGAATGTTATTGTTGCGGGAGTTATTGAACATATTTATTGCAACGAACCAAAGAAAATCAGTTTAATACAGATTGTCGGAATGGGACATGTCTGGCCCAATGTTGCAGGATATAATGCCGCAGAAGCAATTGCTGACTTTTGTCTGGGATACAGTCTGAATTTGAGTACCCTGTGTACTCCCAATTCAGTAAATGAACTGGAAAACTCAACTTCTTTTGAAATATCTCCAAATCCATCAAATGGGAAATTTGACATTACTGAATCTCATTCTATAAAAAATATTAGAGCCTACAATGTTTTTGGAAATGAAATCTATCTTACCAAACTCGACGCAACAACATTTTCATTAAACTCTGCAAGCTCAGGAGTATATATACTGATAATTTCATTATCTGATGGTCAACAAATAATCAAAAAATTAATTATTCAATAAACGCATTTGACACTATTATCAGAAAAATAAGTGAATTAATGTCACCAGAAATGTTTAGAGCAAATTTGGGGTCTATATATTTTCAGCCCCTACAAATTTCCTTTATTTCCCAAATTGCACCTTCATTTTTCTATGTAGTTGACGGTGAAAATGTCAGTAAGTAATTGATATATTTAATTGTTGTGGATATATGATGTTTGTTTTTTATGCAAGAATTTCGTAATTTTGTATAAAATTCTTGCAATAATAATTTGACATTTTATGCCAACAAAACAATTTATACTAATTTTTTTTTATAATTCCGAAATTCAGAGTCAATAAACGTTTTAAATCTTCAATGTTATCCATTAAATTCTTAAAGAATAGAGACACTT
>CAZSHX010000095.1:0-15126 GCA_964606895.1 uncultured Hyphomicrobiales bacterium | reverse complement strand
TTAAAATACAAATATACGAAATATTATAAGTTATTCAAAGAATTATTACACTAGGGTTACCTAGAGATCATATTTACTTTAATTCAGGTGTGATGTTAATCAATTTAAAAAAATGGTCAGACAATGATATCCCGAATCAAGTGTTGAACTACATATCAAATAAACCTTTATATCAAAAATTTGAGGATCAAGATCTTCTAAATTTCGTAATTAGTAACGATATAATATTTTTAGAAATTAAATTTAATTTTTTTGACCAGTACTTATTGTCAAAAGTCAAGGTTTTCAAAGAATTACGGAAAAGACCCGACACTCAAACTGCAATTGAGAATCCTGTTATCATTCACTTTACTCATGGTAAACCTACGGATCCAATATGTTTAAACTACTATATTCAAGTTTTTAACAAATATTTTCAGACAACGCCTTGGTTCATTAAAAATGATGATAGATATTCAGTAAAAACAAGAATGAAAATTGCCTTTCTCAAATTTCTTACTTACGAAACAAGAACTGCAATTTTATGTTGGAATTATAGTTTTATTAAAACCATTATTATTGTCATAGTTGGCATTAGAAATGCAGAAAGGTTATTAAGAATAAAAGAATATTTGACACCATCTAAATGATTATTTTTTAATTTAATAAATTCAAACCTAAATGAGCAAAGCAATAATTTTAATTTGTACGCATAATGACATAGAAAATTTGAAGATAACACTAAAAAGTGTTGTCGAATCAGAACCAATTGATTTGTTGATAGTTGACGATGGCAGTAAAGTCAAACCCGACTATAATGAATTGAGAGCCGAATTCCAACAATTTGAAAACGTTTATCTTGAACTAAAGGAACATGATAAGGAGGCAGTTAGTCAGGAATTCGCACTAAATCATGGATTAAGGTTCATTCAAAACCTTAACAAACATCAATTTATTATAAGAATTGATGCCGGTGATTTGAATATACCGAACAGATGCAAAATTCAGGTTGATTTCATGGATGACCATCCCAATATTGCTTTGGCAGGTTGCTTCGTAAGAATGGAGAATGAAAAGGGAGAGAAAATATCAGATTTCAAACCGGAAGTTGCAAATGATAGAATAAGAAAAAAAATCTATTCGAGTTTTCAGTTTGTTCATAGTGCATTGATATTCAGATATGAATTATTGAATGAGCAGATATATTATCCAACAAACTACAAATGTGCCGAAGATGTACCTTTTGTTTATAATGTCATAAAAAATCATAAGGTTGCTAATATACCATTGGTTCTGGTCAGATATACAGTTGCTGACTATGGCATTTCAGGCAAAAAATTCAGGAAACAGACATATAGCATCCTAAGAATAATTTATGCGAATTTCAAATTCAGATATATTATCCCAATTTTGGTGGGTACGTTTAAAGCTATTTTAGCATTGATTTTTGGAAGAATGTTTCTGATTAGAACCGGAAAAGTATTAAGAAAAATTTCAGGACCATTCGCAAAATTTCTGAGTCCGTCTTTCAGCGATTGAAAATAAATAAAAATATGAAGACATCTGAAATCATTGTTATAATCTCGCATTACAATCATTTGCAAGGATTGTACAAATCTCTGGAAAGTATTTCGGATATTGAACCTGTTGATGTTGTAATCATTGACGACAATAGCCGTGAGAAACCGGATATTGAATTCATCAGGCAGAAATTCCATCAAATCAATTCCATCCATTGCATATATCATGAAAAAAATGTAGGTGCAGAGATTGTAAAAAATTCGGCACTTGAATACATTTTAGAGAAAAACATCTATAAATATGTTGCAATTCTTGATGCCGGCGATTTATGCATTCCGGAAAGATTCAAGGTGCAAAAAGAGTTCATGGACTCGAACCCCGAAGTTTATCTTTGCGGAAGTTTCACCGAATCAATTGATATGGCTGGCAATCATCTGTATTGGAATACTTTTCCCACAGAACATGAGGAAATCGTCAAAAAGACACATAAAATGGCTGTGATTGTTCACTCTACAGCTTTTTTCAGAACCGAGGCTCTTCCCTCGATTGGCTATTATTCAGGGAAATATAAAAAATGCGAGGATTTTGAATATTTTTTCCGGTTTATCAAGAAATATAAAGTTGCTATCATAGCTCAATATCTTGTAAAGTATGAAATAAATGATAGCGGTGTAACTGTTAGTCATGTCAGAAAGCAAGCATTAACAATGCTAAAAATAATTCTGGAAAATTACGAAATAAAATATACTTACCAAACGTTTCAGGGGTTTATTGAATATCTGGCAATAATGGTATTAGGAAGACTTATTTACAATCAGAAACTTAATAGGATACTTAAAAAAATCCGGAGTTTGTGGGGATGAAATTTCTACTATCAAAAAGAACAATAATTTTGAACTATTAAAAATGAAAAAACTAATCAAAAAGATACTAACCTTATTAGCAGAAAATGACCTTATATGGTTTTTTCTAAAACCATTTGCAATATCAGGTGTTTTTCTTTTCGATATAAGAAGGTCAATAAAAAGAATAATACCAAACGAGAAAATTGAAAATTTACTTTTTCAGGAACTTAATGTTCAAAATGGTCCATTCAAAGGAATGAAATATCCTAAGATAGATTCTGTAGGGAGTAGTGTCTATCCTAAACTTTTAGGATGTTACGAGAAAGAACTTTGGGAAGTATTCGAAGAAGTGAAAGGCAATAATTATTCTGAAGTTATTAATGTAGGGTGTGCAGAAGGTTACTACGCTGTTGGATTAGCAATGAACTTAGTTAATGCAAATCATTATGCTTATGACATAAGCAAAAGAGCACGTATCTTATGTGAAGATATGGCAAGATTAAATAATGTATTCGATAGAATGGTTGTTAAATCTGAATGTACTGCAAAAGTATTGGAGTCATTCAAATTTACTGGAAAAGGATTAATAATTTGCGATTGTGAGGGCTTCGAAAAAGAGTTATTTAATAAAAACAATGTTCTGAATTTAAAAAATTGCGACTTGGTTATTGAAACTCACGATGCTTTTGATATTACAATTTCAACTTACCTAAAAGATGTTTTTAACGAAACCCATGACATATCAGTTATTAAAAGCATTGATGATATCGAGAAAGCACTTACTTATGATTTTAAAGGTTTGGAACAATTTGACTTATCCGAAAGGAAACAAATTCTTGCTGAAGGTCGTGTCGCTATCGCTAAGTGGTTTATTTGCAAACCTAAAATATAAATCATGAAGTTGGCAATTACTTATTTATGAGAGAATCCAATATAAAATGAATCCGGAACTATCTGTCATATTTCCTGTTTACAAAGAGCCTTTGGAAGTTCTTCGAAGAACTGTATCCGGAATAAACAATCAAACTTTCAAAGATTTTGAAGTGATTGTTGTTCTTGATAATCCTGATAACTCCCTGGCTGAGAATTATGTTAAAGACTTAGCCCAAAATGACCACAGGTTCAGATTTTTTAAGAACGAAAAAAATCTTGGCAGTGTCTGCTCCCGAAACAGAGGAATAAAAGAGGCTTTCGGTGAATTCATTGCTTTCCACGATGCTGATGATTTTTCATTGCCTTCGAGATTTGAAAAACAGATTAAATATTTAAAACAAAATCCTGAAGTTGATGTTCTTGGAACTGCTCTGCTTTATATTTACCACACTGAAGAAGCGATTTTCGAAAGACATTATCCGAAAATTCCGGGAATTGACATAAATAAATACAGCCCTGTAGGTAATCCTTCATTGATGACAAAAAAAGTGAACTTCAATAAATTTGGTTTGTTTAACAATTCTGATTTTTGCCGTTATAATGAGGACTACGAAATGCTTATTCGATGGTATATTCAGGGGGCAGTGATTCACAATCTGGATGAAGTGCTTGTGAAGTACTACCAATCTGATTTCAACATTAAAAATACCAATGCAACAAAGCAACTCACAAACACAATCCGAGTTAAATGGCACTACCGGAAACAGTTGAAATTTACTATCGGCAACTATTTGTATATGTTTGCTGAAGTTTGTCTTTTGCTTCTTCCGGCGAACTCGCTGGTTAATTTATTTTACTTCTTTCAGAAAAGAAAGCACAAGAACAATCAATGAACAAAAATCTCAAATATGTGGTTAAACTGATTGTTACATTTTCCATAGTAGCCATATTCTTATATTTTGCTTTCAGGAAGATTTCTTTTTCGGAAGTATTGAACTATGCCAAAAATGCCAACATATTATATATCCTTTTAGCGAGTATAATCGGAACATCAACATATTTTATCAGAGCTTACAGATGGAAAATAATTGTTGACCAGACAGGACAGAAAATACCTTTTAGCGTCTTGTTTAAAAATATGATGATAAGCAGTTCTTTGAACAACCTTATACCACGCGGCGGCGATATATTAATGCCCCCCTTGCTTCGGAAACGTTCAGGTTACAGCATTTCGGGCATAATAGGTACGATGGTCGTTGAACGAATCATGGATTTGCTGGTTTTTCTAACCATTACCGTAATATTTTTGTTCTTGTATCAGGATAAAATCGGTACTCTGTATGGTTCGGTTTCTTTAAACTGGATAATTAATATAGCAATAGCGGGTGGTGTCGGACTTATTATCTTGCTCTATATTATGGCTTTCACCAAATACCCCGTGAAACTAATCCGTATTTTCTTTTTCTTCACATCCGAAAAGTTTCAGGCAGGTTTGAAAAACAAAATCCAGCTGTTGCAAAACGGTATGGCAGTAGTTAAGAACAAGAAAATATTAGCTTTGGGGTTTTTACTCACTTTTTCATTCTCCATAGTAGGCACTTGTGCAAGTTATTTATCCGCGACCGCATTTAACCTGCCTCAGCTTTACCATATCAGTATATTTGATTTGATGTTTATGGGAGTCCTGAATGGTGTTGTGCTGTACTTTTTGCCGGTTCCCGGCGGAACAGGCGTAACTCATGCTTCCTCAAGGTATATCCTGACGACTCTCTGGGCAGTAAATGACAATCTTGCAATTGCTTACACAACTGTCGGTCATGCGATATGGTATATCATCATGATGGCTGTCGGCGGCTACTGCATCCTGAAAGAGCGGCATCATATTTTGAAGAAATAAGAATTTTATATCTCAAACGAAGCTTTTACCGTAAAATATCTTGGGAGGTATGTCCCGCCGAATATTTCATAGTGATGATTGTTGAGCAGGTTCGTAACGTTGAATCCGAGTTTCATTTTTTCGGTGATATTCACTCCACCGTTCAAATTCACAACGCTGTAAGCCGGAACTTTGCCCAAAGTAATTCCCGCAAGCCAGTCGTATTCCTGCGAAAATGCGAAGTGTGCCGTAATATCAAACAATTTTTCGTAAGAATATGTTGCTTTCAAATTCACTTTACTTGGCGATGTATTCGCATATAATGGCTGATTAAGTCCCGATTCAAGCACATTGAAATGGTAGTAGGAATAGTTGCCCGAAACAACGAAATCATTATTGAAAAAATAGTTCAATTCAACATCGAAGCCGAATTGCTCCACTCTGCCTACGTTGGCGTTTGAAACAACGAACGTGGGTACACCGTTGTAAACCGACAGCCTTTGCCTGTCGCGGGCACCTAACGGAGCATAAACCATGTTTTGAAAAAGGCTTTGGTATTGTTTCAATGAATCAGGAAGATTTGGTGACCATTTCTGAATTGCCGGATTAACACCGGGCAAAAATGTTGTTATGAAATCATTCAGAATATTATAGTAAGCATCAACCGTCACGTAAACCGATTTGCCGAAAACGCCTTTGTATCCGGCTTCAATACCGATATTTTTCTCAACTTCAAGATTTGAATTCCCCAATGCTCTTGCCGACATGGCATTCAAACCAAGATTTAGCATTGGAGCCGATTTGCCGGACAAAACAGCAATGCTGTCGGCAATTTTCTTTTCGACAGATTTGAAATCAACCGGAGGACCATACTTCCCATTTGGAAGCAGGGTAAATGCCGGAGCATCCGGAGTGCTTCTGTATAGTTCCGAGTAATTCGGTCTTTGGAAACTTCTTCCTGCTGAGATTCTGAACTGCTGGGTTTCAGACGGCGACAAAACAAGTGCAAGCCTTGGAGAGAACTGCCCGTCATGCTGATTAGAAAAATCACCGCGAGCCGAACCGACTAATTTCAGCATTTTGCTGAATTCATATTTCAGTTGAGCATAAGCACCTGTGTAGCTTGCGTCAATATCATTCGGAATACTGGTTCCCGAAGTCCTGATTAACTGATACTGCTCGGCGATACCCCACACAACATGGAGGTTTTTGAGAGCATAAAAATTATGCTGAAAATCAATCATCATATCACTTGAATTATCAAGCAAGGGCGAATTAGGAACCATAAGCCACATCGAATCGCCTACGCTCCGTTTCATATAATGGGCAGTAACGTTAATATTTGATGAATTATAAGCAAGCCGCACATAAGGTTTTTCAACATCTTTAACAAAAGTACGTCCAAGTCCGAAAACGTACAATTCATTACCTGAACGGGAGTAGCCGCCTTCGGCAACGAGTTTTGAATTTTCATCCAAATCGTAGTCCATTCGTAATGTGCCGTAAGTCGAAAAAGTTTTCCTGTCGTCTTTTGTCAGGACCTTCTTTTCCAATGCCAGACCTGAATACTCCAGAAATTGAGTAGAATCACGCCTGTTAGAATAATTCAGGCTTTGAGAATGACCAAGCGTTAGCTTATAACTGAAATTTCCGAACATACCCGCATGACGGATATCGCCGCGAAGTGTGCCATAGTCACCGGCAAGAAGCGAGACCTTAGTCCCGAGAATTTCTTTAGGGGCATAGCTCGTCAGGTTCAGCACGCCATTAAATGCATTAGCTCCGTAAAGCGAAGCAGACGGACCGCGAACAAGTTCAATTCTTGCAAATTCATCCAAAGGCAGTGAAAAAGAATTCCACTCCATAGCACCAAGCAACGGCATCGAAACATCTCTTCCGTCCTGTAAAACAAGTAATCTGCGGTTGAGTCCGCTGTTGAAACCGCGGGTGTTAACGATGAAGTCAGAAGCTCCGTTTTGAAGAATATCCAGTCCTGTAGTGCCGATAAGGGCTGTGCCGACTTGTCCGCCTCTTGCCGATTTCTGAATGTCTTCGGGCAGAATGACTGTAACTGCCACAGGGGATTCTGTGATTTTTTCAGGTCTTTTGGTAGCACCGTAAACAATCACTTCAGACTTGTTATATGTTTTTAATGAATCTTCAGAACTTTCGGTATTTTCTGCCTTTGAACTTGCAGATAAAGATGAAAAAAGTGAAATAACGAATATAATTGAAATTGTACTCAACCTAAACATAGTTGTTCCATCGGAATAATAAAAAGAAACAAAAATAATTCAATTCAGTGTAAAAAAATTACATTTGACGATAAAATAATTGCATTTAAAGAAGATTATTCAAAGCTTTGCGGTATGCTTTGGGAGATATCTTATACTGAGAGGTAAATTCCCGCGAAAAATGGCTCGGATTGCTGAAACCGTTAATATCAGAAATTTCTGCAATATTGAAGTTGGTGGTATCAAGCATTTCCTTGGATTTTTCAAGTCGTAAATTCCGCAGATAGGAAAAAATAGTTTGACCTGTAACGCTTCGGAAAATGAAATTGAGTTTTGTGTGGTTCATTCCTGCAATTCTTGCCAATTTTTCGAGAGTTGGCGGATTTTGAAGATTAGTTTTCAGAATTTCAATCAATTCTTCTACCATCTTTATATCTTTTTCCGTTACTTTGATATTGTCGGCTTTGTCCTCGTATATTTCCTGCAATTGATTAATTTTCAACGACATCAGCTCAAGAGCTTTACTTTCGAGGAACATTCTTCGGGAGATGCCTTTCAGATTGCAATCCATGATTTGATTAGCAATGGTGAACATCTGCAAATTCATTATTCCGATAGAAATAAACGGCAGATTTCGTTTGTGGCGGATTAAATTTACAAGAGCATCAGGCAAGTTCTTAAAATCGGAATCAATAAAATCATTCAGAATATCGGGGTTTATATGCAGTGATACAATTTTTAAAGGTTCACCTGCGGAAAGTTCCAACCGTCCATTGCAATTCGGCAGAAAAAAAATGGAATTTGAACCCTGACGAATAGAAAAATCACTCATCGGGATATTGTCATTTTCAATAATTGTTCTGAAATTTCCCGAGAGGCAAAAAGCAAATTCCAAAGGTGCTTCTTTAATCTCAAATTTAACAGTGATTGCCTTTTTTATATTGTAATTATTAATTATTATCTTCAGGCCTTCTCTAAGCTGAATTTCATTTTGAAATCCTTTCCGAATCTTCTCCGAGAGGTTAAAAAGTGGAATTATTTTATTCGTTGCATCTGGATTGCTATCCAGGGATATTTTAATATCGAGCAGACCGTCTTCGCCCGTTAAATGATTTAGAACAAAATCCCCGATTGCTTTCTTTAATCTCTTCATTTTCAATCTATGCTCTAATCTGATTTCTTTTAAAGTAGAAAAACATAGGAATAAGCATTGTTAAGGATGCAATACTGCCCGTTATGAACACAATATTCAATCCGAAACGGCTGAAAATCAAACCCATGATGAGCGGTCCCAAAAACTGACCAGATTGAGCTACCATTCGGTTCAACGACATAAATGCCGCTCTGTTTGAAGTCCCGAAGGTTCCTGCCAATATTGACTGAAGAACGGGAATATTTATGCCATGTGCCAATCCGAAGAAAAATGTCGGAACCAACAGCCAAATGAGTGACGGCATAAAAGGAATCATTATCATCGAAATAGAATAAGAAATAAATGATGCAACAATCAACAGTTTTTTGCTGAATTTTCCAACAAGCCTTCCCAAAATCATTGAAATTAAAGCCTGAAAAACCGACATACTCGCAATGATAAGTCCGATTTTAAATGAACTGCTTGTAAATTTTGAATTAATCACGAAAGGCGTGTAATTCAGGAAGCATCCGAAAAGCAACATGAAAGAACCGAAATTGAACAGAAGAATCCCCTGCACTTTAAGATTTTTCAAGCCTGTCAGAACCGAACGGCTGTAATCCCTGAAATTTGTTGAAGATTTGGATTTAGTATTTTCAAGATATTTGATTACAAGCAATCCTACGGGCAGTCCAAGCAAAGGCAGTAGAAAAGTATAGTTCCAGTTAATCCCTGCTAATGCTCCGCCCAGAATAGGGAATATACCCGTCCCGATGCTCAAAACACTGTTGTTGAAACCCATGATTGTCGGGCGTTCTTTTTCAGCAAACAAATCACCGATTAAAGTTACATTCAATGCTCCCAGCGATGAAGCTCCGCATCCCTGAAAAAATCTAAGTATCAAAAGTGTGTTGAAATCAGGTGCAAAAGTGCAGGCAAAACCCGCTGTTGCGAACAACAAAAGTGATGGAATCAGGATTGTCTTTCTTCCGAATTTATCGGCTAACCCGCCGAGGATTGGCGTAAGGATAAGGCTTGGCAAGGCGAAAATTGCAAAAACCAGCCCGATTTTACCTTCTCCAACCGACAGAGCCTTAGCAATTTTGGGCAAAGCAGGAGTTACTGAAGCCAAACCCAAAGCGGAAGCAAGAGTAACTGAAAATATCAGGGCTAAAGTTATTTTCCTTTTATTATAAGGCATCTGAAAATCTTGCTAAAATTATACCCAAAGAAGTAAGGAAACCATGAATCAGCAACAGCTTCCCTGTGCCTGCAAGAACTGAATTTAATTCACTTCCTTTTTTATTCTTCAAATCTTTAATAATTTTAATCGAATAAATAACTGACAAAACAGGCAATAAGACAAAAACATTCTTCAGATAAACAGCCAGAAAAATTGAGCTCAAAAATGCGAGATAATTCAGAATAACGTAAATCATGATTGCTCTATCTCTGCCGAGCCTTACGGCGAGTGTATTTTTTTTAGCGATTCTGTCGGATTCAATATCACGTATATTATTTACTCCAAGGATATTCATCGAGAAAAGCCCCGGGGCTGTGGCGGCAAGAAATACAGGAATATTCACATATCCGGTCAACGCATAAAATGTTCCGCAAACAGCAACAAATCCAAAAAATATCAGTACAAAAATATCGGCAACTCCTTTGTATGCCAAAGGAAAAGGTCCGCCTGTGTAGCAGTAGGCAAAAAGCAATGACATAATCCCCAAAATCAGGATAACAAACCCTGCCTTGAAAACAAGGAACATTCCTAATGAAAAGGTAAGAGCAACTAAAATGAAAGTAACATTTCTCATCGAGGACGGCGAGATGATTCCTGCGGCAACCATTCTTTGAGGACCAAGTCTGTTGCCAGAATCTGCACCTTTTTTGAAATCGTAAATTTCATTTATGTAATTTGTAATTATCTGGATAAGAACGGCACAAACGAGTGCAATCGCACTGATTAGCAAGTTTGAATAACCGAAATATAAAGCCAGCGATGAGCCCACAACAACCGGAATGAGACTTGCCGGGAGCGTTTTCGGACGAGTTGCCGACAGCCAATGCTTGGTTTCTGCCATTATTTAACCGTTCCGAAGTAAATAAAGGCTATGCCGAAGGACAAGGTAACATATCCCGAAGAACTGAAACCGCCTGATTTTTCCATCAGTTTAAGAAAGTCCTCACGGCATGGAAACTTTGCCGCTGTTTCAGGGAGGTATTGGTAAGCAGATTTATGATTTGCAAACATCTTTCCGATAATGGGCATAAAGGTAAAGCTATAAAAATCATATAAAAACTTAATGATTCCTTTTGGCTGACCAAATTCGATAACAATAACTTTTCCTCCGGGTTTCACCACGCGAGCCATTTCGCTAAGGCATTTGACAGGGTCATCCACATTTCTAATGCCGAATGAAATTGAAGAAATGTCGTAGCGATTGTCCGGCTGATTCAAATTTGTTGCATCATCAACTTCAAAATCCACGTTCATTTTCTTTTTATGGGCTTTTTCCAAAGCAATAACGACCATTTCTTTGCAAAAATCAGTTCCCAGAACGTAACCTTCGTGACGAACAGCATTTTTAAACTCAAAGGAGAGGTCACCCGTTCCGCAGGCACAGTCCAGAACTCTTTGCCCTGCTCTTGCCCCGGAAAGCCTGACGGCACGTTTTCTCCAACGATGATGAATGCCCAGCGAAAGGATATTGTTCATCAAATCGTATTTGCCTGCAATTTCGGCAAACATTTTTCTAACTTCGTCGCTCATTATTTAATCTTTTTTAGTTGTCGCAATAAATAAGAATATATAGAAGAAAAACTCCATGAAATAATTGTAGAAGCAGGGTATAAATAATTAAAACAGAGTAGATTTTGATTGCCGGGATGAATTGACTTTTAGTGGTTTAAAAAATATTTTTAGTGGTTAAAAAATATTTTTGAATTTCAAACATTTATACATTTTTACAACTAATATTTGGTGATGCAATGAATTGGCAAGAACACATCATTTCAGATAACGCAATACTTGTGACTAAAGAAATGCCTTCGCGGTCTTGACCTGCATAACTGTTGTTCACTCTAACTGCAATAAAGCTTAAAACATTAATCGCATTCAAAATATTTTTGTGTTTTTGCCGCAAATTCAAATATTTTTTGTAACTTTATAGTGTTCTAATGTGTCTTTCTGTTAATTAATTATTTGAATTTCAAAAAATTGCTTTTTTGGCGGAGAATTTATGAAACTTTTTTCTCGTGAACTCTCAATATTAATTTCATTATTAATTTTGTTTTCTATTCCTCTATTTCCCCAAACCTCACTTCCAATAACAACCCCAATAGAATGGAAAGGTGCGGATACTTTATCGAAATTTTATCATTTTGGGAAATTCAAACAGCAGAATCAAATAAGAAATGAAGAAAATTCCCCTACCCCCTTTGCCAAAGGGGGAAATATTCAGCCAAAAATTCCTTTCAGAAAAGGTGATGAATCGGGAATATTAGGTGAACCGATTTCTGACCCAAGGGTAATATTTTCTACCTATTTCGGTGGTAATGGTGCTGACTGCGGATATAGTGTTGCTTATGACAGTAAAGAAAATATATACATGGTTGGGTATTCGGGTTCGACAAACCTTGCAACAACAGATAGTAGCTATCAGAAAGTAAAAAATGGCGAACATGATGCATTTATAGCTAAATTTACAAACAAAGGAAAATCACTTTGGATAACATATCTTGGTGGCTCGAAAATAGACGTAGCTATGGACTGCATAATTGACGATTCTGATAATATAATAATAGTTGGCAGAACCGAGAGTCCGGACTTTCCTTTTACAGAAGGTAAATTTAATGCTATTAGCGATGTGTTTATTGCAAAATTCAGTTCAGAAGGCAAAATGAATTGGTCGAAATGTTTTGGAGGCTCTGATTATGAATCCGCTCAGGGAATGGCTAAAGCTGAAAACGGAAATTTTGTTATAACAGGCTACACTTCAAGTAAAGACCTTCCGGCAAATGCCTTTCAAACAAGCAACTCAGGTAATTTTGATGCTTTTATAGCAAAATTTGACACAGACGGGAATAGAATCTGGAGTGCATATCTCGGTGGTGGAAATAATGACATTGGAACAGGAGTAGCGGTTGACAAGACAACAGGAGATATAGCAATTTGCGGTTATACCTATTTTGGGAAAAACAGTCAGAATATAAAATTTCCCGTAACAGCAGATGCTTTTCAAAAGGATACTACTGGCGATAGGGATGCTTTTATAGCAGTATTCCATTCTTACGGTTGGATAAAATGGTCAACACTTTATGGAGGGAAATCTATTGATATGGCTTTTGGCGTTACTATTTCACAAGATAAAAGAATATCTTTTTGCGGTTATACTGAAAGTACTGATTTCCCAATTAGTGAAAACTCATATCAAAACAAGATGTCTTGGGTAGGAAGTATTTTTTTGGCAAGAACCGACAACTTAGGGAAAAGAGAGTACTCAACATTTTTTGGAGGTAATCATGGAGAAGATTCTTATAGCATTGATTCAGATTCAGAAAACAATATCTGGATAACCGGTTATACTATGAGTACAGACTTTCCAACAACAAATGATGCAATATTTAAGAATATGACACCTAGGTTGGAACCAGAGGTGTTTTTTTGCAAATTTTCATCATCAGGTTATCCAACATGGTCATCATACTATTTGTCCGATTCAGGAAATGATTTTGCATATAAAATAAAATCAATAGAAAGTTCAAAATTTATTGTTACTGGAGAAACTGAAGGTGCATTTTTCCCTGTTACTCAAAACTGTTTTCAGAAAGACAATACAAACCCAGGCGTTTACGCTGGTTTTCTTGTTATGATTGATTTACTTCATACTGACATAGCAGAGAACTATGCAAATGCCGATGGTATTATTGTTTTTAAAAATCCTTATGATAACACATTGGAAATAAAATCATTTTCAAATGAAGAAATAGTCGAAATTTCATTTTTTGATTTATTAGGAAACATTCTTCTAACCTTAGATAATATTAATGATACAAAAATCCAACTACCGCTAAATTCATCAAATTATATCGAATCCAGACTAATACTCGTAAAAATAAAGACCACTAAACAAACTGTTATAAAAAAATTCATTTATTAGAAGAGGGGGATTTTACTTGATTTATATAGCAATAAATAATGATATTTTACGTTATTAGAATTTGAAATAGGGCTTCTTATCCCCCCTCTATTAAGAGGGGGCAAGGGGGTGTGTCAAAAACAAGGAGTAATTATTACTTATGAAAATAGCGTATAACTCAAAGCTCAAGAAATATGCAAGAGAACTTCGAAATAATATGACTCATGCAGAAAAAGCGACTTGGCGAATGCTGAGAGGCAGGCAGATGCAGGGATTTGATTTTCATTGCCAGAAACCAATAGGATATTTTATTGCAGATTTCTATTGTCACGATTTGAAATTAGTAATTGAAGTTGACGGAATTTCTCATGAAGAGGAGGAAGTTAAGGACAATGACAAAAGGAAAAGTGAATATTATCAAGGTCTTGGCTTAAATATTCTACGGTTTACAGATGATGAAGTATTAGGAAATTGGAATTATGTTGAAAAAATCATTAAGGAATATATCTCGAACCATGCACAGGATAAGGAGACACACCCCCTTTCCCCCTCTTAATAGAGGGTGTATAAGACAAGAACTCGTTCCTTGAAAAACAACCAAAAATTGCATCTTTGCATCTTTTTCAGCACATAGATGCAATTGAAAAATGTTGGTTTTTTGAAATAATATCAATTGGTTAGATGAGAATTGCATTGTATTTTTACAGAAAAAAATAGAAAGATGCAATGTAATTGAAAAATATTTTAAAAAATAAATTGAGAAAAATTATGAACAACAGAATTTTGTTAATGACAACCATAGTAATGTCTTTCTGGTTGTGCAGTTGCAATGAAAATTCAACTGACGACTCTTCAAATAAAGCAGTACCGGTTACTATTAATTCTCAGGTTTGGATGTCCAATAATCTCGAAGTTACTGAATACCGCAATGGAGAAAAGATTCCTCAGGTAACTGACTCGATTCAATGGGGTAATCTTACAACAGGTGCATGGTGCTATTACAACAATGATCCGTCAAACGGCAAGATATACGGAAAGCTTTATAATTGGTATGCCATTAAAGACCCAAGAGGCTTAGCTCCAGCAGGATGGCATATTCCTTCTGATTCCGAATGGACGGTGCTTGAAAATTTCTTGGGTGGTGCATCTGTCGCAGGAGGAAAGATGAAAGAATCAGGAACAACTCATTGGCAGAGTCCGAACACAGGAGCAACGAATGAAAGTGGTTTTTCCGCTCTTCCGTCCGGCTGGCGTGACGGTTACACAGGAAACTTCAACGAGGGCGGAACTAACGGCACTTGGTGGTCTGCAACGGATTACTATCAAACTTTTGCATGGTACCGATTCGTTGGCTCCGGCACAGCCGCTTTAGGAAAATACGGCAATTTTAAAGGGCATGGATTTTCGGTGAGGTGTATTAAGGATTGACAAATTCCGATTTTGTCTTTAGTCAGGAGTTCCCATCTGACCTCTTATATCACAAAAATGTTGTAATGTCATAAATATGAGCAATGACATAAGGATT
>CAZSHX010000094.1:0-15196 GCA_964606895.1 uncultured Hyphomicrobiales bacterium | reverse complement strand
GTTAAGTAATCTTGGGGGGTTCGTTGTGTTACAGATATTCATTCCCTCTGGGAATCGGAAGAATGAAAAACAACAAAAATTGCATCTTTGCATCTTTTTGCATTCAAAGATGCAATAGAAAAAAACTCGTTATTTGAAATAATCTCAAGAGGTTAGACAAATATTGCATTTTCTGAATAATTATTTTGAAGATGCAATGCAAATTGGAACCGGAATGGTGAATTGCGGAAATGCAACAATTATGCTTAAACAAATTGAATTGCCATTCTGGTTGGAGAGCAAACCTTAGTAGCTCGGAGTAAACACATTGACCCAAACCTTATTACATTATTTGGCAGGGTTTAATAAGGTAAGAGATGTGTCTGTGGGTAATATCAGTGTACTAAGGTGAAGATTTAGGAAAAATATGGTTTTAGGAATTCAAATCGTGTGTATCTCAAAATCAAGTAAATCATGTTCAGACATCTTCTCCAAATTGCATCTTTGCATCTTTTTGCATCCAATGATGCAATGAGTTAAATTTCGCTATTTGGAATAATATCAATAGGTTAGATGAAATAACATTGCATCTTTTTCATTCATAAGTGTAAATGATGCAATGGCTGAAAATTCGTTATTTGATACAGCCCAGGTTCAATAACTTTTCAAACTTGGTATTAACTGCTTGCTTCTTCCCTGTTCATTCTTTCGGGGGCACTTATACCCAAAATGGTTAAGCCGTTTTTCATGGCTACTTTTGTCATGTAGGCAAGATTGAGTCTGGCATTCTGATATTCGCTTTCGGAACCGATGATTCTGCATTCATGATAGAACACATGAAAAGCCGCCGCAAGTTCCCTTAAATACTCAGCTAACATCTGCGGTTCGTACTTTTCGGCAGAATCCTGAATTTTATCGGGGAATTTCAGAAGTAATTTGATTAAATCAAGTTCCTTCGGATGTGTAAGCAAAGTTGAATCAAATTCGTTCAGCCGTTCAATTTCTTTGGATTTAGCATTGTCCAGAATTGAACAAATCCGTGCATGAGCATACTGGAGATAGAAAACAGGATTTTTTTCGCTTTGTTCGCGGGCAAGCCCCAAATCAAATTCAAGATGAGTATTTGCCAATCGCATCAAAAGGAAAAAACGGACAACATCGGCACCAACTTCATCAAGCAAATCATCTAAGGTATAGCTTTTGCCTGAACGTTTCGACATTTTGATTTGTTTTTTCTCCAAACTGTCGGCTGTTGTTTCGGTTAAGGTAACAAACTGGTGAATAATCACGTGCACTTTTGATTCGTCAAAGCCTAGAGCTTTCACTCCGGCAAGAACATCAGGCACAGTTGCAATGTGGTCGGCACCGAAAATATCAATCAATTGGTCGAAACCACGAAGAAATTTTTCGCGGTGGTAAGCAATGTCGGGTAGTCTGTAAGTAGGTTCGCCTGTAGATTTGACGATGACTCTGTCTTCGTTCATTCCAAGTTTTGTAAGAGCTAGCCAAAGAGCACCATCTTTTTCATAAGCTAGGTCTCTTTGTTTCAAATCATCAATTAAAGCTTTGATTTTACCTTCGGAATAGAGCGAATCTTCGTTATAGAAAACATCCTGAACAATGTTCATACGGTGCAGTGTTTCCTTGATTTTTCCGAAGCACCATACTTCGCCGAACTTGCGGCAGAAAGTCAGGTCGTCGGTTGATCCTTCTTTTAAAGAATCACCCTTTTCGGCAAGCATTTCTTCGGCAATAGTTCTGATGTAATCGCCATGGTAGCCGTCTTCGGGAAATGCAAAACTTTCATCATTCAACAGCAACTGCATATATCTTGCATAAATTGATTTTGCAAGATTATTCATTTGGTTGCCTGCATTGTTGAAGTAATATTCTCTGGTAACTTCATGCCCCGTCCATGTATAAAGATTTGCGATAGTATCGCCGATTGAAGCATTTCTTGCATGACCGAGGTGCAAAAGTCCTGTCGGGTTTACGCTTACGTATTCAACATTAACTTTTTTACCTTTACCATATTCAGATTTTCCGAAATCTTCGCCAATTTTGGCAACATCGGCAAAAGCATCGGTAAAATATTTATTGTTGAACTTAATATTAATAAATCCTGCACCTGCAATAGTTATCTCCTGTATACTGCGTTCATCGTATTTCAGATTGGAAATAATTTCCTGAGCAATCTGGCGAGGATTTTTTTTAAGCGGTTTAGCAAGCAGAAGAGCAATATTCGTAGATAAATCTCCAAATTCGGGATTTTTGGGTTCTTCGAAATAAAAATCTATCTTATCATCTATACCTGATTTAACAATTGAATCTTCAAATATCTTAATTAAGTAATTGTGTTTCATTCCCTACCGTAAAATAATTATAATTTAATATCTGCCTTTTTTGTTGTGCCTGTTGCTGTAAGCTGAAGAAACTGAGCATCTCCCCAAAGTTTTTCGATATTGTAGTATTCCCTTGATTTTGTCTGCATAACATGGAACACAACGTCGAAAAAGTCCATAAGAATCCATTGGGTGGACTGATAACCTTCAACCCGTGGTTTTTTAATGTCGAGTTCTCCGCATGTTTTCAATACTTCATCAGTAATGGCTCGAATCTGATTTTCAGATTCGCATGTACAAATAACGAAATAATCAGTAGGTGAAGATTCAACCTTTTTAAGGTTCATAAGCAAAATGTCCTGAGCAATTTTGTCTTCTGCAAGTCGGGCACATAAAACAGCAAGACCTCTTGCCGTTTGAGGCTTTTTATAATTTGCCAAATTGGCTCCAAAAAAATAATGAGAAAAAATAAAACGGTAATCGAAACTTAGCACATAGAAGTTCTAAAATATCAATTTTTGTTGTCACTCTGAGCAGAGCGAAGAGCATATCTTGTTGAATTTAAAGAAAATTAGATTCTTCACTGTGTTCAGAATGACAATTTTTAAAATCTAATATAATCCAAGTTTGCCGATTACCATATTGCAGTAACGAATTTGAATGGATTTTATTCATTTTTAAATGGTTTAAGCTTTTTATAATCTTCACCGAGTATTAATGAGCATTTCAGAAATAAGGCAGAATCAATTTCTTCTGTTATCAGAGAATCCTTGATGCCTATTGCACGGGCTACTTTCTGAGAGGCTTTGAAGTCTCCTACTCTATCAATAATATAAGAAACGGCAACGGGTGTTTGAAAATTTCCAATTTCGACAACGTCAATTCCCTTTTCCCGAATGAAGATTCTTGCCTGCGAAGCAATTCCTGTAATCTTTGTTCCGTTTAGAATATTTATTTGGACTGATGCCGCCACAGAATCTTTCTTGGATTTCTCTGAAACAATTTCTGTCGGTTTATAATAATAGATTCTGACAATCATTGAACCGACAAATATCAACAAGACTAAAAGCCCGACAAAAGTAAGTATTTTTAGGATTTTCATAATTCGAACCTCAGACCGTCGTAAGAAACAAAAATATTTTCAGGAAGATTTTTCTCGCATTCGTCATGTTTAATCTGATGAGCAACATGAGTCAGATAAGCTTTTTTGGGTTTGATATTTCTGATTTCACTAATGGCTTCATAAACAGTGAAATGCGTTGGATGCTTTGAGTATCGTAAAGCATCAATCACAAGGACATCAAGATTTTGAAGCAATAAATAACTTTCTTCAGGAATAAAGTTTGTATCTGTCATGTAAGCAAAGTTTCCAATCCTGAAACCAACAACTTCAAGAATACCATGTTTTAAAAAAATTGGAATGAATTCAATATCGCCAATAACGAATTTTTCAGCATCAATAATAATCGGTTCCACGACAGGTACACCGCCACCAATTTGTTCGGGTTCTTCGAAAGCGTAAAAGAAAGTTCTGCTCAAATGCCTTAAAGTTGTTTCTGTCAAATAAATCGGTATTGGCTTTTCAAGAAAATAATTGAAAGCTCTGAGGTCGTCAAATCCGCCTATATGGTCGAAATGAGAATGAGTATATATCACGGCATCCAATTTCATAACTTTGTGAATCAGCATCTGCTGACGAAAATCTGGCGAAGTATCAATCAGAACTGTTGTATTTTTGGATTGAACAAGCAACGAAGTTCTCATTCTTTTATCTCTTGAGTCGGTAGAAACACAGGTCGGACATTCGCAACCGATAGTTGGAACACCCGAAGAAGTACCGCTTCCCAAAACTGTAAAAATCATATTTTTTTACTCACTGTCAAATAAATTTATCATTTCTCGGAAAAAAGATTTCAAAATACAATTATTATTTAAAATAATTGTCTAAAAATATAATATTTATTTTGGCAGTTATAAAAGAAAAACGTAAATTACAAAATAACCCTGTTAAATTTTGGGGGTATGATGAAAAAACTCATTTACTTACTTTATATATTTGTTTTTTGCGTAAATCTCTTCGGACAGACAGACCTTTCAAAAGTGAAACGGTCCAATTATGAAGGGAGGCATTTTCTATTGGGTTTCATGCAAAATGAAACTACCGTCAGCGATTTGGTTTTAAAAATTTATATTTCTGCTAATGCCGATGCAAAAGTAGATGTTCAGATACCGCTGATTCCACTAAAACACTTTTCAATCAAAGCTGACTCAGTTTTAATAATTGATGTCCCTATTGATGTAGAAATGTACAGATCTGAAGTACCTCTGATGCAGTCCATTGAAATCAATTCGGATGTTCCAATTTCAGTTTATGCATTTTCAAGCCAATCATTCACTACTGATGCTTATTCGGCAATTCCGGTTGCTCATTGGGGAACAGAGTATGTTTGTATATCTTACACAAACGACCAATACCAGATCCGGAGTGAAATATCGCCTGAAGATTCAGCCTCCCAAAACGAGGCAAGACAGAGTGAGTTTATGGTTATTGCCGCTTATGATTCTACTGTTATAGAGTTCCAGCCTACCAGTATAACTCAGTTAGGTAAACAAGTTTTTAGAACATATAATGTAATGTTAAACAAAGGTGAATGTTATCTGGTGAAGTCCATACGTTCGCAAAAAGGAACTTCTGACCTTTCTGGTACTATTGTTCGCAGTACAAAACCTGTCGGATTTCTTTCAGGTCATGTTCGAACAGCTGTACCTTTTTACCTTGGCTATCTTTATGATTCGAAGAATCACTTGATTGAAATGTTAACCCCTACAGAATCCTGGGGGAGGCGTTTTGTGACGATACCATTGGGACCTAACCCAAAAGGAGATATGATTCGAATTGCCGGTATCAAACCCAATACAACTGTTACTTACCAAAGTGACTATGCAGGGATTAAACAGGTATATCTTGCAAATCCCGGTTCGGTTGCAACAATAATGTATGTCAACGAACCTACAGTTTGGATATCGGACAATCCTGTTCAAATTTGTCAGTTTCTTTGTCATTCAGGTGAAGCTGACGACACTCAGATGTACGACCCCTCTATGACATCAATTGCTCCAACCGAACAATACGTTTCAAAAATTCTTTTTCAGTGTCCCGGAGATTTGCTGGCTAAACCACCTTTTCCTCCTCAGTTCAGTGTTCATAGAGTAGCAATAATAGCCGATACAGCTTCATTGGCAACTTTGAAGATTGATAATATTTCTGTTAATGGAAAGTATTTTATTCAGGGCAATCCAATTGCCGGAACTCCCTATTGTTACGGATATTTTGACCTGAAACCCGGCAAACATGAGCTTTCATCAGATAGAGGCTCATTTTCGGGAGTATTTTACGGTATGGGACTTCAGGATGCTTACAGCATGATAATCGGTTCTTCGCTTACCAATCCGTTCAAAAGAGACACAATCCCTCCGCAACTCGACATAAAAGAAACTTGCGGTAAAATTTCCGGTACAGCCAGCGAAGTGATTGATACAAACACTTCCGGTCTTGATTTTGCTATTGTTGATAAAAAATTGACTGTAAATTACAAATGGGCGATAAATCCAATTGCCGATACAGCAACAGTCATGAGTTTTACTGCTGAACCTATTGATGTTACCAAAGACGGTGTATTCGTTATTGACATAAGAGATAAAAATGGAAACGGTACTCGTTTCAGGTTTGATTATCATGGAATAAACATATCTCTTCCTGCAGAATTAAAATTTAATATGGTAAATGCAGATGATTCATTATGCTATACTTTTTATTTGAAAAATTACGGGAAAGATTCCGTACCTTTAGCTTCTCCCTACTTAACCAATGATGACCCAAGACTCAGATATATTTCGAGCGTTAATTATCCTTACCTCCTGAGAGCAGGAGATTCAGTAAAATTTACTGTATGTTTCGACCCAAGGGGCGATACATCAGCTCTATACTCCGAAATGTTATGCGGCTTCGATTGTAACAGATTGTATAAAATAAAAATCACAGGTACCGTCCGGGTTGTTTCAATGTTAGCCGACGGATATGATTTTGGAAAAGTCAGGGTAGGAGATACTGTTTGTGCGAAAGTTTATATATACAACAATGGCAACAGCGACATTCGAATAGATTCAATTCAAATACCTCAGCCATCCAAGCCTTTTGTTATAAATACAGCAGGTTTACTTCCGAAAGTACTGAAGCCCGGTGAATCTTTGGCAATTCCTGCTTGTTTCTATCCCGATTCTACTATTAATTATAGGATTACTTGTAAAGCCTTCAACGGTTTAAGTTATGGCGATGAAAAAGCTAAAATTAAAACTTTTGATGTTATGGGTAGAGGTTCAGCTCCTAATGTTGAGTCTCTGGTTATTGACTGGGGCAGACGCAGAATCGGGACAAGAACTGATTCCACATTTTCAGTTGTAAACAGCGGAACTGACACTTGCAACATTAAGATGAGTAATCTTGTTTGTTTCCTTGATGTTTTCAACACAGCAAGTAATTTGAATTTTGAACAGAAACTGAATGTAAACGATTCTCGTTCTCTTTCGTTTGGTTTTGAGCCTCCGGACACAATAGCATACAGTGCAAAAGCGGAATACACCGTAAACTGGCGATTCCACAAACCTGTCAGCATAGAACTTAAAGGTATGGGCTCACTTCCTGTTATCAAAACTATTGATATTGATTTTGGTACAGTGATGTACACTAAAAGCAAGGATTCTACAGCAGGAATCATTTCATCTGAAGGAAATGAAAAGTTAACAATTGATTCTGTTAAATATTTTAGCGGCGACCCAAATGTTTTCTTTTTTGATGAATCAATTTTCAAAAGTTTGCAAATTGATTTCGGAAAAGTTTACAGTCAGTTGATAACTTTCAAACCTGACAGGCTCGGAGCATTCGAAACCATATTGGAAGTAACTCACGATGCACTACCCGCTTATGGCAGAGCTAAAGCATATATCAGGCTGAAAGGTTTTGCTATTACTCCGGATTCACTTGATGCAACATTGGCTTTAGTTGGTCAGGGAGATATAATTTCCTGCCAGACAAGCCGAATAAATGCAGTACTTAAGAATACCGGAAATATCTCTATTGAACTGCAAAAACTGGAACTTCAGGCAACCGGAATTGATGCAAAATGGGCACAGACTAATAGTCTTCCATCTCAGTTCCTTCCCGGAGAAACCAAATCTTACCCGATAGATATTTTCACAACCAATTTATCGAACGGAATCCTAAATGTTTCAGCAACTTTTAATGACACCCTCATTAGAACTTCGAATTTCAAGGTTATTCCTAAGTCCATGCCTGTAATTGTCAGTAAAATCAGTAACATAAAAGCAACTCCGGGTGATACTGTTAATTTATTGGTTGAAGGTAGATTTCCAAATAAAATCGAAATTCCAATAAATTTTAAAATTATTTTAACAGTTCAACAAAAAAATCTATTATTAACGACAAAAAATTGTTATTTTACAATTTTAGAAAATACAACAAAACATAAATATTCTTTGACAATCAATCAGGAGTCTGACAGAATCATTATTCAGACAGAACAGAAGCTTGAAATCAAAGGCGATAGTGCCGAATGGAGTTTCGAATTGCCGTTTCTTGTTCTTCTTAGTGATGACCTCAATCCTCCGCTTGATGTAAGAATTGAACCCGAAGACTGCTATCAGCCTTCGGAGAAAGCCGGGGATGTTTATATAAATAGTGTATGTGTATATTCCATGAGGAATATCAGGTTGATTGGAGAGGGTTCAAGTTATCAAATTTCGCCCAATCCTGTAAAAGATAAGTTGGAACTAAAAATATTTTTAACCGAGGAAAATAATATTTCTATCAATATATTTGATAATGTCGGAAAAAAGTGTTATAATTACAAAAATATTTTTTTGAAAAAGGGAAAACATTCCCTAGAATTAGAAATCGGAAATTTAGCAGAAGGAGTATATGCGATGAACATAGAAACTTCTGACGGAATAAAAAGTTTAATATTTATTATTTCAAAGTAAAAAAAGGGATGAACTATGAAGGTTCGAATATTACTACTTGCTCTAGTAGCACTAATATTCTTTCAAACAATTGACGTATTGGCACAGGAAGGTGAGGCTGACCCGCTCAATCCCGGTTCGACCAGTACTGCTATCTACTTAGGTCCCGTGGTTGGCTATAACAGGTCAATGCACAGCGTTAAGCTTTCTTCTTTCGTTGACGACCCCCTATGCCCCTTCTTCGAAAATGGAAGCAACAACGGATTTTATGCAGGACTCTCTTACGAACAGATCTTTGGAAGCAAAGTCGGTTCAAAACACTCATTGATTGCACGTGTACTTTACAGTTCTCTGCCATCTTCTTTTACTAAGGAAGGCGATAAGTACCCTTCTCTGATTGACGACGGCAAAGGCGGACGGACTACGGTTGTTTCCTCAACCCGTCACTCAATTGAGGTTGCTTATAATCTTCTTTGTGTTGAGCTTATGTATAAGTTCAATGTAATTGGAAATCTCGGTTTAACAGCCGGACCTTCTTTTGATTTTCCAATTAAGAAAACCTTGAATCAGAAATATGAAATCGTTGAGCCGGACAATGTTCAGTTCAAAAGAATTCCTCTTGTTACTAACCAGTATGGATTCACTCCATATTATACTAACAATGACAGAACCTATATTGCACAGGAAGGCGATATTCCAAACGCTTCCGGGTTCAGATTTGCTTTGAAATTCGGTTTGCAGTATGAAATCATCACAGGTTCCAAATTTTATGTAGTTCCTTCTATTTATTACAATCTTGGATTAACAAACGTATCAACAAAAGAGAGCTGGAAAGTTAACGCTATTCAGGCAGGTGTTGATGTTCGCTTTGCTTTGTAAAGGAACAAACCATATTTGTTTAAAAACGCTTGCCATTAATCCGGTAAGCGTTTTTTTTTGAGAAATTATCAGTTTTTTAAGGAAATCCAAATGGAAACTCTCTGGTCACCGTGGCGTTCGCAATATATAAAAGGTTTTAAGGAAGAGGGTTGTAATAATCCTGATTGTTTTTTGTGTACAGCAGTTAACTCCGTTGATAGGGATAAAGAACTACTTGTTGTAGTCCGGATGGAATACTCTTTTGTTATCATGAACCGCTATCCTTACAACAGCGGACACATTATGATTGTTCCAAACAGACATATTGGAGAGTTTGAAGAACTAAACCCTGAAGAAATGACCGAGATTATGACTACAGTTCAGCAAGCCATTGGTATTCTAAAGAAAATTTATAAACCGCAGGGTTTCAATATCGGAGTAAATATTGGAAGAGTTGCCGGAGCCGGAGTTCCCGGACATGTTCATTTTCATGTTGTTCCACGTTGGACAGGCGACACAAATTTCATGTCTGTTTTGGGTGAGATTAACGTAGTCTCAGAAGCAGTAAGCGATGCAAGGGATGTTTTGGCTGAAGAGTTTTCGAAGATTCTGAAGTAAATCCAACAACCCTATAAACACAAAACGAACCCCACAAGAGATTCGTTTTGTAAATATTTCAATCTTTAAAAGAATTTATCTGTTAGCTTTCTCTTTTGCTTTCATTTTGAAAACAACTATAGCCTTCCCATCATCGAGTTTAATTTTATAAGTGCCCGGCTGAACCTGAGCCTCGGTTACTCCCAAAGCTTTGCAAAATTCTGCATCAAGGTCAATTGCCTTCTCAACCTGAACTTTCAATTGGTCCTTTTTCAGTGTGAGCAAATACTCTTTAGGGTTAAACATAACAGTTAGTTCCCTGCCTTTCAATTCTGCTGTTCCTTCGGATCCGGCTTGGCTTGTACGGCTTAATTCCACAGTCATGCAGATAGCATCTCTACCGCCGCAACCGTCACCAATTGTTCCGACATGGAATCCTGTGCCTTCAACAGTTGAAACTCTGATTTTGAGTGCTTTGGCTTCCTGCGAAGTACTAATTGCTATGCTGAAAATTATTATCAACGCTGTCAGAGCATATCTGACTGTTTTTTTTGTGAAGTTCATAAAACTTTCTTTAATTATAAATAAATAGATTTCAATTTTTCGAGATTTGTACAAACATAATTAGTGAGTTGCCTCAAAATCAAATTATTATTTATTATTCTCTTTCAAATTCCAGCTTGCTTTGACCGCAACATCAAGAGAACCTTTCCCGTCTTTTATTTTAACTTTGTATGTTCCTTTTCTGACTTGAATTTCCTTAGCACCGAAAAGCTTGCAAAGGTCAGAATCGAGAAATGTTTCAGGTGCAACTTCAATTGGAATTTCATCTTTCTGCATTTTCATCATTTCCTCGGTTGGAGTAAATGAAATTTGCAGTTCGTTTCCTCTCAATTCGGCATTTGCAGGACTTCCGCCTGTTGTTCCGTTGGGAGCCTGACGGTTTGCACTAATAATTACGCATATCAATCCACTTGTCCAGCAAGATTGGAAACCACTTTTTCCACCCCTTGGATTAATAGTAATGGATATTTTTACAGCTTTTGCTGTCTGCACATTTCCTATGGCAATACCGAAGAGCAAAACAAATGCTACAACGGCATATTTGATAGATTTTGAAGTATAATTCATGGTGAACTCCTGATATTTTTTAAAATAATTATTTTAAATGACTTAACCTTTTGTCATTTATTAATTAATGCAAAAGACACACTGTATTAAATATTATTGTATCGCCTAAAAATATAATTAGTTTCTGCTAAATAATTCTAATTCTCAATAATTATTGTTACAGGTCCATCATTGATGAGTTCAATATCCATCATGGCACCAAACACTCCGGGAGCAATTTTGACAGGAAAGGTTGTTTGCAGGTAGTCAACCATCTGGTTGTACAGCGGTTCCGATATTTCGGGAGGTGCGGCATGAGTAAAGCTGGGACGAAAACCTCTGCGGGCATCTCCATAAAGAGTGAAATTTGAAATAAAAAGGATTCCACCTTCTTCGTCAATTACCGACCTGTTCATTTTGCCTTCTGCATCATTGAAAATTCTGAGATTGACAATTTTGTTTGACATCCATCGAATAGTATCCGTGTTGTCCGATTCGTTAATTCCAACGAACACACACAAGCCTTTTCCTATACTTCCGAAGACTTCACCGTCAATAATAACACTTGCTTTCGACACTCTTTGAACCACTACACGCATATCATTTCCAAAATATTTTTCAATTTGTTATTTTATAATTTTGAAAATAACATTTTGTTAACTATTTTGACAAACTATTTTCAATTAATTATCAGAAATCAAAAAAAACAATTTGCAAGTAGGATTTGTCTTTGATTTGAAACAGTATTTTCGATAGTGAATAATTCAAGGATTACTTAATTTTATAAGGATTACAACATGAAAAAATTTCTTATACCATTCATCATCTTGAGTTTCGTTTTTTCTTCTTATGGTTTTCAAAACACAAGAAGCAGTGAATCGGCAATCAGAACTAACAAGGCTTCAATTGCGAAAAACAAAGATGAAATCAAGAATACCAAAATGCAGAAAAAGCATTTGAAACAGCAACTTAAAGAAGGCAAAATTTCTCAAAAACAGTACGATTTGAAGATGAAAAAGCTTGATACAAAGATTGATGCTTCAAAAATGAAAATAAAACAAAAAAAGACAAGAATTCATAATGCAAAAACTGACATAAGAAGAGCCAAAAGAAACAGATGAAGTCAAAAGAACTATATATTTGTAAAAGTTGCGGAAACCAATCTGCCAAATGGCTTGGGAAGTGTCCGAATTGTGGTGAGTGGGATACTTTCGTAAAGGAAGTTTCTGAAGTTTCAAAAAAATCTCGTCCTGCCTCCCATTCTAATAATAAAATCTATCGGCTTGACGAAATTGAAACCGAAAACAATTATCGTATAAAAACCTGTATAAGCGAACTGGACAGAGTTCTCGGAGGTGGTATCATTCCGGGTTCATTGATTCTTATGGGTGGCGACCCTGGAATTGGTAAGTCAACCATGATGCTTCAGATGTGTAGTACTCTCGGAGATTACGAACCGCTTTATGTTACAGGTGAAGAATCACTTCAGCAGATAAAATATCGTGCAAACCGATTAGCAGGAAATACCGAAAATCTCTTTTTGCTTGCTGAAACCAATATTGAATCTATAATTCAAGCCATCAAATCTGTAAATTCGATGGTTGTTGTTATTGACTCAATTCAGTCTGTTTATTCCGAAAGAGTTGATGCAACTCCGGGGAGTATAATTCAGGTTCGGGAATGTGCTTCTGCTTTGATGCAGGTTGCGAAAACCACAGGTAAGGCAATTTTTATTATTGGTCATGTAACGAAAGACGGTTTTATTGCGGGTCCAAAGATTCTTGAGCATTTAGTTGATGCAGTTCTACAGTTCGAAGGGGATAAGTCTTATTCGTTCCGAATCCTAAGGGCATTGAAAAATCGTTTCGGCTCGACAAATGAACTCGGTATTTTTGAAATGTCGAATGAAGGGCTGAGTGAAGTAACCAATCCTTCTGAAATATTTCTTGCAAACAGAATGCAGGATGCTTCAGGAGTTGCTATTGTTGCGGCAATTGAGGGGAGCAGACCGATTTTGCTTGAAGTGCAGGCTCTTGTTTCGCCTACAAGTTATTCTGTGCCGCAAAGGACTTCAAACGGCTTTGATTTGCGAAGGCTTCAAATGATTCTTGCAGTACTTGACAAAAGATTAGGCATTCCGTTTTGGAAACATGATGTTTTTATAAATGTTGCAGGCGGAATTTATCTGAACGACCCGTCGGTTGATTTGGGAATTGCGGCGGCACTTGTAAGCTCATTCAGGGATGAATCGCTTTCTTCGCAAACTGTTATCATCGGTGAAATTGGTCTTACGGGCGAAGTAAGAATGGTTTCTTCGATTGAGCAGAGGATTGCTGAAAGTGAAAAACTTGGTTTCAAAAATGTGATTATCCCAAAGAATAATTTCAAGAATAACACAAAATATAATATCAAGCTGACCGAAGTTGAAAGAATTTCGTTGGCTTTAACTCATTTATTTGTTTAATTTTCGATTTAATACTATGTTCGAAAACTACATAAAACAGGCAAAACAAAAAGTTCTGGATAAATTCCACAAGAACAAACAATTTATAACGCTGAAAGATATCCTCGGCTACACTGATATTGACATCGGCTACAAGGCTTATCTGACTGCTGAAGTAAACTGGTGGATTTACGAAGAACAAATGCAGAGAAAAATCAACCTGAATTTCAATCTCGAAGAGCCTTCCATCGTTGCCTTACTCCAGGAACTCGACGGTCATTACTTTATGAATGCAAGATTTGATACGGGCGGGTTTAAAACTGTTGTTGATTCAGCAGTGAAAATTCGTCTGAATATGGCAATCAGACCAAGAACAACTTTGAAATGGTTTGTTTTCAGAGGTGAGCCAACCAAGAGCTTCAACGAAATTTTGCTCCGTCTGGATTATCTTGCGGACAACAGATATATAATTGAAGAGTTTATTCAGCGTGCCGAGAACGAGAATATCATGCGGTCGAGAAATGATATTTTCTCGGTTATCGAATTTGAAAAACTGATTGAACAAATTGACAATGAGAAAATTTATGACCTTTCACCTGAGGATTTTACTGAACTTACAAATCCGATATTTGAATATTTCAATTTTAATGATTCGGAACTGATTGAGGTAGAGGCACCCGTTGAAGCATTTATAGTTTTTTTGGATGACAAAGCACTTACTCCAATTTCTAAAAGACTCGAAGAAAAGTTTTATTCTGAGGATTTGAAGTTCTTTACTAAAAATGACTTCCTGAAATTCATTTATCAGATTATTAACGAAATGGATTCGGAGCATTCAGAGCAGACCAATCAATCCGTTACAATGCCTGAAATCAATGAATTTGTACCTGATGGAACAGTTCCATTTGATGAACCACTGGTTGCCAATTTTGAATCAATCGAAGAAATGCTCGACCAGTTCAATCATGAGGATACTGCTTTGGAAGAAGCGTCTATTCATCTTGACTCTGAGAGTTTGCCCAATTTTCAAACTCATCATAACGAACAAAATCTTGAGGTTTCCGATAGTCCTGCAACCGAGATTCTTGAAGAGGAAATAAGTAATGATATTTTTGATGAAGAAATTTCTGAAATAGAAACTACATTGCAATCAGAGCTGACATCTGATTTTGATACTTTGGAAATGCCTTATGCCTCTTCCGAATCAGAGATAGAGGATATTACAGAGGAAATACTGCCAGACGAAGAAGAATCATATAATTCGGAAGTTTTAGAGGAAACACAGGAACCAGAGTTCGAAATAGAACCAGAAGTTGAAATTGTGAACGATATTGCCTCTGAACCCGAAATTGAAGTTGAAAGTACAATTCCTGAAGATATAATTGAACCCGAAATTGAAATAGAACCTGAAATTGAAGAACAAATAGATGAACTTGAGGTTGAATTAATTGAAGAAGTTGTTGAAGCACCCAAGCCGAGGATAACAGATAAAATACCTGCTGACCTCAGACAAAAGTTTATTGATAACTTGTTTTATTCGGATGATGTGGAATATAATAATTTGATGGACAGAATCGAAGCAGGAGGAAGTTTTGGGGCGGCAGTACCACATATTAACAAGTTCTACGAAGAATATGGCATTTTTCCACAAGCAGAGATATCTATTGAATTTCTGAAGACAGTGAAAGGTTTGTACTAAAAGTAAATATGCCTTACCATCGGGGGGAATGACGGCAAGGCATGCAGCATAACGAGGAAGTGACTGTTTTACCAGTCGAGCGGGAAACGAGACTCGAACTCGCGACCCCAACCTTGGCAAGGTTGTGCTCTA
>CAZSHX010000093.1:0-15230 GCA_964606895.1 uncultured Hyphomicrobiales bacterium | reverse complement strand
ACAGCCGACCTCACGCTTATCAGGCGTGCGCTCTAACCAACTGAGCTACAGGCCCCTGGTTTTTGTTGTTTCAAAGTACGTTCCCTTCTGTTTTTTTGCTTATTGCATTTCAAAAGGATTTCAAAAATACGAATTTATTTATTTTCTGCAAATTATTTTTCTTAATTTTTCAAAATAATTTGATATTTTTTATTCTTTCATCATCTTGCAGGCATTGGATGTAGAGCTTAAATCTACTACAAATAATATACTTATACGAATCATTGTGCTGATGAAAATAATTTTCAAAATCTTCAACTATTTTCAAATTCCGAACCTCGGATTCACAACATTTTGGTAAATCGAACCAAAAGTGTAGCTCAAACCGAAAGAACCCCAGTAATTATATTGTGTTTCTAATTGCCTGCGTGCAAGTAGAACTTCTTCTATCGTCGCACTGGATCTGGGTAAAGATATTTGATTGTGCACCGAAGAGTAGTTCACCGAAAAATTTGCCGATAGTCCCTTGAATAATTTCACCGATAAATATGAGTAAAGGTCCAGTCGGTTCTTTGCAAAATCATGGAAGTAGGTAGAGCCTGTAATTGATGTACTGAACGAGCCCCAAGGCAATATGTAGGTGAAAGATATTCCAAGTTCCTGACCTATTAGAAATTCCTTTGACATCAGATAAATCGTCTCCTCGATATATCTTTGGTACTTTGGAACAATTTTATATTCAAAGCGAAGCTGTTTGCGAACTGATTCGGCATAAGGAAAAATGTTGTATTCAACGGCTGGTTCAAGCGACCCGCTTAACGCGATATTATTATAAGTTGATGAGTTAAGATAGACCCAGGCTCCTGCAGACCAATGCTCACCCAAAGACTTAACCAGATAAGCCGAAAATGACTGGCTTCTTGAAATGCTTGAATATTTTAAATCTTCGTAGTCATAATGGTTTTCGCTATAGTTGGTACTTAACGAGATATCCCCTTTGTACTCGGCTGTTGTCCTTCCTGCGGATATATTAGACCAAGAACTCAAACTCTTTGAAGCTTTTTCGCCGCTAAACCAGCCGTTTGTACTCAGACTGAAAACCCAATTGTCCCACTCGTCTTTGATTTCGTCCGTTTTGTCTTTGTCATCGGGAAAAGATATTTGGATTTTCTTTCTCAAAGGGGTTTTTGCAAGGTATCTGACCAAGCCAATCTTCAAAGCTTCAAGAATTTTCTCTCTTCTGTCGTCTTCAGACATCGTTATATCAACATTGAAACGGATTGTATCGTTCAAACCCGAAAAATTTCCCTTACCCGCGAAGTCAATTGTGTATTCACTCCCGTTCGAACCTGTACTCTGCCTGAATACCTGAATGAAGATGTTGGCTTCGGTAGCTTCTCTGATGAAATTTACAATAGGAATACTTTTTTTAATAAAGTCCATATTGCAGTAATCACATTCGAGATATATTTTGGGAGCTATGTCCTGCCCTTCGGCAACCCTCACCTGAGAGTTTACTTTGAAGTTTATCAGAAACAAAAATGCGAAAAACATTAATAACTTTTTCATTGTATATATAATATGTAAAAAAACGGAAAACAAAAATATGAAAAGGAATCTCAATTTTTTAAAAAAATCTTGTAACTTTTTTCCTTTTCGGGTGTCTTATATATTGTTAAAATATCTTTTTGAAAAAAGTATTTCGAAGGTCAAAAAATATGAAGAAATTTTCGCTTTCATTTGTCTTATCGCTATTTATTTTAGTTTCCTGCAAAGAAACTCCTCCCGTTGTTCCGGTGGAAAACCTTGAAGGAAATTACTCGAATATCACTATCAATCTAAACAACGTATGGTTTGAACTGAAAGTGGAATGGAGTTCCCAGGTTCCCTACGGCGGACCCTCCACCAGCGGCAAGGGTACAACAGAAAGCATCAGGAACATGAGTTGGGATTACAATGTTAATTCTTCTGATACCATTTCTACAACATCTAACTCAATTAATTCCTACTATCGTTACGTCAACTTTAATCCACGTTCCTCTTCTTCAATTGAAAGGAAATGTCAGTTTGCTTTCGATTTGTCTAAAGGTTTAATCACCACCTGTAAAGCATCAATTTCAAGCTTTAACAGCGGTAGTACAAGCCCCGGCGGGAGCAGTTCGTCGGGAAGTAACTTAAAAACAATTGAAATGAAGAATCTGCCGTTTCAAAAATCGGGGGATACATTAATCACCGTTTCTATATCAGGAAAATCGCTCAAGGATTATATTCTGTCCTGTTCCACAAGTAATTCTTATTCTTCAAGCACGGGAATTGCCGGCGGAAGCGGTTCGGGGAGCAGTAGCGAGGACTCAAAAAGCATCTACTTGATACCTGATTCTGCGTCAGTGAATATTATGATTAGAAGATAGGAAAGATAAAGAATGATTATATCCTGGATTTGGCTCTTTTATCATGTCGGATGTATATTCAGGTTCTTCATCGGAGTAAGCACGAGAGAAGTTCATCATCGAAAACCTGTACAAATCTTCAGAATCAGTCTTGTCATCAATATTCTCCGCTAATGGCTTATATTCAATCCGCATCTTTTTGAACATTTCCTCCAATAAAATAAACTCTTGTTTATTCGATGGTGTTACTATCATGGAAGTCATTTTTTGCCTTGATAATTATGAATATTACAAATTCTTAAACGATTATCATTTTAAGTAATTGTTCAGATACACTACAGATAAAGATGTTGAAACCTTAAAGAATCCGTTAATCAACTTGAATAATTTGTCTTGGCGGTACTGATGTCACATAAAAACAAACCACCATACATCTGAATAATTTTCTCATGTTCCCAAGCAAGGGCTTGACCAAAAGGATAAATATTAACATTTTTTTTCCAAAAGTATTCCACATACTCTTGTTTTAAATTGTTTTTTGTATTAATTTGTAGTTGTCAATTTTGAAAAAATTTCTGAACTGGGATTTCAGGGATTTTTGGGATTATAGGGACAAGATATTTGCAATTAGTTTAGGATAAACAGTCAAGAATTAATCGGAGCAAAAAGTTTGGAATACAGAAGGTTTGAAAACAAGAAATTTCAACCCCATAATCCCATAAATCCCCAAAATCCCGGTTCAGACAATTGAGATTGTGAAAGCCTGCAATACCTCGACTCAAAGTGCAGACAGCATAACGGTTTATATAGATGTTCTGGCGTAAGAGATTATGAATTATGGATTAAAAGAAGAAGTAAAAATATGATAAAATTTGTTAGATTAGGTACAGTAATAACAGTATTGAATTTATTGTTATCTTGTTCAACAATAAATTATAAGACTCAACCCGAAAAGTTGTATATTGATGTAGGTTCTATATCTGCTTCTACAACGTCTTTAGTTTTATGGTTTGACAGAAATTCAAAATTTACTCAAAATGATTTCAATAATTTTGTTAATTATGATTCTCTTCATGTAGTATTTATAAAAGATTTACCTGAAATATGGAGAAGAATCGGATTGAAATCTAAACAGATTAAAATATCACAGGTCGAAATAGAAAATTTATTGAAAAATGACATCCCAATATTAATAATTTATGAAGAAACTTCAAAATTTGGTTCACGGAAATATCTTCATTCAGCACTTATTACTGCATTAGATGTTTGGAAAAATGGTAGTTATTCAATTGAAATATTGGATCCCGATAAACATGGTTCAAAAACTTCTCTGGATGATATCGAACAATTAAATTATGTTTCTTGTTGGATGTTCTATCAATAATTTTACTTGTGGTTCAAATATGTATCAACAAACACCCCGAAAGGCGAAACTTTCGGGGTGTTTTGTTTTTGAATTTGATCCTTAAACCAACAGTGCTTTGTAGCCGTAGTTAATGATTCCGGATAAACCTTCTTCCGAAAGTTTTCTGAAAATAAATTCTACTTTTCCGCCGATTTTAATGTCAGCAATACTGCAATCAACAATTTGTGTTGTCAATCTTGCACCTTCGTCTGTTTCAACAATAGCAACAGCATAAGGGGTTTCCTTTGCGAAATCATCAGAGGCAATATGAATAACGGTAAACGTAAGAATTGTTCCGAAACCGCTGAGAGTAATCTTTTCCGATTCGGCAGTAGTGCCGTCGGGACTGATTATTCTTCTGGCAAGCGAAACCTGACCGTTACTGAATTTCTGAGCCTCAAGTCTGAAACGCTGAGGAATTTCTCTTGTATATCTTGGACTAATAGACATTATACCGCCTCCAGAATATGTGAAACAGAACTTCCACCGGAACCGCCCATGTTTTGAGTCATGCCGATTTTCGCATCTTTAATCTGTCTTTTGCCTGCTCTTTGCTGTAATTGCAAAGTAGCTTCGATAATCTGGGCAACGCCTGTTGCTCCAACGGGATGTCCTTTTGCTTTCAAACCACCGCTTGGGTTAATCACAACTTTACCTCCGTAAGTACCCTGACCTTCGGCAATAGCTTTGCCGGCAGTTCCGTATTCGAAGAATCCGAGTTCTTCTGCAACGATAATTTCTGCAATCGAGAAACAATCATGAACTTCAACGAAATCAATATTCGATGTATTCACTTTTGCCATTGCGAAAGCTCTCTGAGCGGCGGTACGGACTGCATCGAGTTTGGTCATTTCCTTGTGGTCATGAAGAGCAATCGGACCGGTTGCGGAACCGACACCAAGAATTTTCACGGGTTTATCGGTAAATTCCTTAGCTCTGTCCAGAGGGCAGAGAATCACTGCGGCGGCACCGTCGGTAATCGGCGAGCAATCCATCAGTCTTAATGGGTCTGCGACCATCCCAGAGCTTAGAACACCCTTCAAATCCAATTCGTAAGGATACTGAGCATAAGGATTGTGAACTGCATGTTTGTGGTTTTTAATCGGCACAGCGGCAAGTTCTTCCCTTGTAAGTCCGTATTTGTGCATGTAGGCTCTTGCCATCATAGCATAAAGACCGGGGAAAGTAACACCGTTGTATGCTTCAAATTCCTGGTCGGAAGCAGTGGAAAGAACAAAAGTTCCGTCTTCAACGTCCCACATTTTTTCAACACCGACAGCCATGACAATGTCACTCATGCCGGAAGCAACTTCGATGAAAGCCGAGCGAACAGATAAGCCTCCGGATGCACAGGCAGATTCTACTCTTGTTCCGGACACGCCCGGCTGACCGATATAATCGGCAGTAACTGAGGCTAAATGTTCCTGAAAAGCATACAATCCGCTGGACATCGAAGCCACATAAAAAGAATCAAGTTTATTAACGTTAGCATCTTTCAGAGCATTCAGCGAGGCTTCGGCAATCAAGTCGCGAATGCCTTTGTCCCAGTGTTCTCCGAATTTTGTTAAGCCAACGCCAATTATGGCTACGTCACGCATAAAATAAATCCTCCAAATATATTATTCATTATATAAAATTTTTCTTCTGTAAGCTACATATTTTCCATAATCGAGATAAATCTTCTTGTTGTTAATCATATCTCTTGTATGAGGTGCAAGGTTCTGAACTGCAGGCAGTTTGTCAGTTGCTTCGAAAATAAATCCGTCACTTCCGGCACCCGAACCAAAGGAAACCATAAAGATTTTATCCCCGGGTTTTGCAACATCAAGTATTGCAGTTAAACCTGTTGGAGAAGAACCTGAATAGGTATTTCCCATAAGATTTACAACCCATCCCTGTTCCATTTGTTCCCTTGAAAAGCCGAGTGTTTGTGCGGCTTTAAGCGGGAATTTGCCGTTTGGCATGTGGAATACGGCATAAGCAAAATCGGAGGGTTTCATTCCTGATTTTTCGAGCAAATTATTTGCCGCACCGAGTATGTGTTTGAAGTATGCAGGTTCGCCTGTAAATCTGCCGCCGTGCCTTGGATAGTGCTGATATTCACGTCTCCAAAAATCTGCAGTATCGCTTGTGAATGAATTGGTATCAATAACATTGGCAATAATGTTGTCATTACCAAAAATAAAAGCGGCTCCGCCAGCCGAAGCAGTATATTCCAAAGCATCGCCCGGAGCACCCTGAGATGTATCGGCACCAATACCCATTGCATAATCCATATTACCGGATTTTACGTGGCTATAGGCAACAAACATAGCTTCAGAGCCTGCTTTGCAAGCAAATTCAAAATCGGCAACGTGAACATAGGGACCGATACCAAGTGCATCAATTAGTACTGTACCCGAAGGTTTAACAGCATAAGGATGAGATTCAGAACCGATATAAACAGCACCGATTTTGTCGGGACTGATTCCGGCTCTTTTAAGAGCATTTTTTGCGGCGGCAATTGAAATTGTGATTGTGTCCTCGTCTCTTCCGGGGACTGATTTCTCTTTGAGGAGTAAACCTCTTTCAATTGCGGCGGCATCGTCGCCCCACTGTGCCGCAATGTCTGCCGCTTTAATTCTGTAAGAGGGTACATAAGAGCCATACCCAATTATTCCAGCCATTTCTTCTCCTATAATATTATTACAAATATATATTTAAAATCATTATCAATAAAAACATCCGACTTCCCGTGCAATGACAAGCCGTAAAATCTCGGAAGTTCCTTCGCCGATTTCCAGAATTTTCTGGTCGCGATAGAATCTTTCTGCATCGTATTCCTTCATCAAACCATAACCTCCGAGCATCTGAACGCAATGATTTGCGGCAAGGTGTGCCACTTCGGAACAGTTCATTTTGGCAATAGCACTTTCCTTTGTTGTTCTGATGCCTTTTTCGTTCATACGGCAAACACTGTAAAGAAAATTCCTTGCAAGCTCAATTCCTGTGTCCATATCGGCAAACTTAAAAGCATTTGCCTGATAAGTAGAAATCGGACTGCCAAACGCTTTTCTTTGTTTTGCATAATTCAATGCATAATCAAAAGCTCCCTGTGCAAGTCCCAATCCCATAGCGGCAATTGAGAGCCTGCCTTTGTCCAGGGTGCTGAGCATCTGTTTGAAACCGTCACCGATATTGCCAAGCAAATTTTCTTTGGGGATTCTGCAATCTTCAAAATAGAGTTCGCAAGTATTAGACGATTTCCACATCATTTTATCTTTCATCACTTTAACGGTATATCCCGGAGTTCCGTTTTCAACCAGAAAACAGCTGTACTGTTTTTTCCCGACATCGTTTTTCCCGCTGTAAGCAAGAACAGTTGTTCCCAGAGAAATATCAGTACCCGAATTTGTGATGAAAATTTTTGCACCGTTCAGAACCCATTCGTCTCCGTCAAGCACAGCCGTAGTTGAAGTGTTTCCTGCATCAGAACCAGATTCAGGCTCAGTCAGTCCAAAACCCCAAAGTTTGCCGCCGGAAAGCTCAGGAAGATATTTTTTCTTCTGGGCTTCATTTCCAAAATAATAAATCGGTCCGATTCCAAGTGAATTATGTGCCGCAATTGTTGCACCCTGCGAGCTGTCAACTCTTGTGAGTTCTTCAACAGCAATGATGTATGAGACATAATCCAAATTACTTCCGCCGTAAATTTCAGGCAGAAACATACCAAACAAGCCAAGTTCGGACATTTGAGAAGTGATTTCGTAAGAGAACTCTTCTTTCTCATCAAGATGCTTCGCAACAGGCTTAATGACTTCTTCAGCAAATTTCCGGACGGTCTCTCTTAATAGAATTTGTTCTTCGGTCAGATTCCAGTTTAGTGCCATAAAATAATTAATTTTTTGAAATTTGAAAATTTTTGTTTTGTAATTAACCGAATTTTATTAATTTGAGCAAATATTATTTTTAAGTTCCATAAATATTTTTAATCAGCAATATTCATGAAAAGAATTAATTCGAAAATTTCAACGAAATCTTCAGCTTTTATCGAGAATTTTGAGACTTCAAAACAAATCGTAAAAGAGTTTAAAGAAAAATTGGCTATTGTCAAGCAGGGCGGTTCGGAAAGAGCTAAACAAGTTCACCTTGAACGGAATAAGCTCTTGCCGAGAGACAGAGTGAAAAAACTTTGCGACAAAGATACTCCATTTCTGGAAGTTTCTGCTTTTGCCGCATGGGATATGTACGACGGGGCGGCTCCATCAGCCGGAGTTATAACCGGAATCGGAGTTGTCAAAGGCAGAGAGTGCATGATTGTGGCTAATGATGCCACCGTCAAAGGCGGGACTTATTTCCCCATGACTATCAAAAAGCACATTCGGGCTCAGGAAATAGCCATGGAGAACAGACTCCCCTGCATTTACCTTGTTGACTCCGGCGGAATATTCCTGCCTCTTCAGGCAGAATCATTTCCCGACAGAGACCATTTCGGCAAAATATTCTACAATCAGGCAAGAATGTCGGCAATGAATATTCCTCAGATTGCCGTGGTTATGGGTTCCTGTACTGCCGGCGGTGCTTACGTTCCGGCAATGAGCGACGAAACAATCATGGTCAGAAATCAGGCAACCATTTTTATTGGAGGTCCGCCATTGGTCAAAGCCGCAACAGGCGAAACAGTCACCGACGAAGAACTCGGAGGAGCAGATGTTCACTGCAAAATTTCAGGAGTTTCGGACCATCTGGCACAAAATGATGAGCATGCTCTTGAAATTGCAAGGAACATTGTCGAAAATTTCGGCAGACATTCCAAATTTGATATTGGCAGAATTGAACCTGTTGAACCATATTATGACCCCGAAGAAATTTACGGCATCATTCCAAAAAACTTAAGAACGCCTTTCGACGTTCGGGAAATCATTGCACGATTTGTTGACGGCAGTGAATTTCAGGAATTCAAGGAAACCTACGGCACTACTTTAATAACCGGATTCGCACGAATCATGGGCTACCCCGTCGGGATCATCGGAAATAACGGAGTTATATTTGCAGAATCGAGCCAGAAGGGTGCTCACTTTGTTGAGCTGTGTGCCATGAGAAAAATTCCATTGCTCTTTATGCAGAATATCACAGGATTCATGGTTGGTAAAAAGTACGAACATGGCGGTATAGCACGCGACGGAGCAAAATTTGTTCATGCGGTTGCAAATGCTGAGGTTCCAAGATTTACACTGATTTTCGGAGCATCCAACGGAGCAGGAAATTATGCAATGTGCGGAAGAGGCTACAACCCAAGACTTTTACTTATGTGGCCCAACAGCAGAATTTCAGTTATGGGAGGCGAACAAGCCGCTGACGTGTTGGCAAGTGTGAAAATAAAACAATTGGAAAAGGGCGGAACAAAACTCACTGACGAACAGATTCAGCAAATCAGGGAACCCATTATCCAAAAATATGAACAGGAAGCAAGTCCTTATTACAGCTCTGCCCGAATCTGGGACGACGGAATCATTGACCCGCTCGACACAAGAAATACTCTTGCCCTTGGAATTTCGATGTCGCTGAATGCTCCAATCGCAGAACAAAAATACGGTATTTTCAGGATGTAAATTGAATATGAGAAACTACCAAACTATAATAACAGAGAAAAAAGGCTCGGTTCAGTGGGTTTATCTGAACAGAGCCGACGTTCATAATGCTCTGAATGACATTATGATTAACGAACTCTTCGAAGAGTTTACGGCTTTGAATAATGATGACTGCCGAGTTATTGTCCTAACGGGAAACGGCAAATCTTTTTGTGCCGGTGCAGATTTGGGCTGGATGAAAAGCGTTATTAACTATTCATTCGATCAAAATCTTGCAGAATCAGAAAAGTTAGCCGCTTTGCTCAATCTGATATTTAACCATCCGAAACCCGTTATTGCAAAAGTTAATGGTCCTGCTTACGGCGGAGGTGTTGGTCTTTTATCAGCCTGCGACATTGCTGTTGGAAACGACAAAGCTAAATTTGCATTCACCGAAGTCAGGCTTGGAATTGTACCGTCGGTAATCTCTCCATATATTATATATAGAACAAATATAAATAAAGCAAAAGAACTTTTTTTAACCGGAGAGGTTTTCACTGCCGCCGAGGCTTTGAACTATGGAATACTGAACTGCATCTCAAGTGCAGAAGAAATTGATAATATTATTGAAATTAAATGTAATCTGCTCAAAGGAAATGGTCCCGAGGCTTTGCGTTATGCCAAAGAACTGGTAAAAAACAACATTGCCCTCAATCCCGAAGAACTTGCATCTTATACTTCCAATCTGATTGCTTCCTTAAGAATCAGCGAAGAAGGTCAGGACGGAATGAACTCATTTCTTGAAAAAAGATTACCAAAGTGGAAAAAGGATTAAAATGATTCAAAAAGTGTTAATAGCAAACAGAAGTGAAATTGCCTGCCGCGTTATCAAAGCCTGCAAAGAACTCGGCATCAAAACTGTTGCAGTTTATTCAGAAGCTGACAAAGGTGCTTTGCATGTCCAGCTTGCCGACGAATCTGTTTTCATAGGACCGTCTCAGCCGAATCAGTCCTATCTCAGTTTTGATGCAATAATCAATGCGGCAAAGCAAACCGGAGCCGATGCGATTCATCCCGGTTATGGATTTCTTGCAGAAAACAGCAGATTTAACCAAAGAGTTCGCGACGAAGGATTGATTTTTATCGGACCTTCTCCAAAACCTATGGAACTTTTGGGTTCAAAAATTATTTCACGCCAGATTATGTCGTCAGCTAACGTTCCTTTGGTGCCGGGAATGAAATCCTGCACTCTGGAATACAGCGAATTTGAGAAATATGCCGAGCAGATTGGTTTTCCCGTTTTAATCAAATCTTCTGCCGGAGGCGGCGGAAAAGGAATGAGGATTGTTCATTCCAAAGGAGAACTCCAAACTTCATTTGAATCCGCTATTCGTGAATCGAAATCTGCTTTCGGTAGCGAAGAAGTTTACCTTGAGAAATATATCGAGGCTCCAAGGCATATCGAATTTCAAGTTGCGGCAGACCATTTCGGAAATGCGGTATATCTTTTCGAAAGAGAATGTTCCATTCAGCGAAGACATCAGAAAATCATCGAAGAAACTCCATCCACCGCATTGACTCCCGAACTCCGTCAGGAAATGGGAGAAGCCGCAATCAGAGTCATTACAGCATCGGGTTATGACAGCGTAGGAACTGTTGAATTTTTGGTTGATAAAGATAAAAACTTCTACTTCCTCGAAGTTAATGCACGTATTCAGGTGGAGCATCCCGTAACTGAGATGACAACAGGAGTTGATTTGGTTAAACTGCAGATTCATATCGCCAACAACCTCCCTCTCCCCTTTGCTCAAAACGATTTGAAACAAACCGGACATTCAATTGAATGCAGAATTTATGCCGAAGATGCTGACAATAACTTCATGCCGTCCATCGGAAAGATTCTTTACCTCAAAGAACCGACAGGTCCGGGCATCCGTTATGATTCCGGAATATTTGAAGGTGCAGAAGTTTCTGTATTTTACGACCCCGTTCTGGCAAAACTCATTACTTGGGGTGCAGACAGAAACGAAGCAAGAATGAGAATGATTAACGCTCTTAAGCAAAATGTCATTCTCGGAGTAAAAACCTCAATCGCATTTATGATTAAAGCTTTAGAAAACCAAAATTTTATTGATGGCAACACTTATACCGACTTCATAAGCAAATTCGATATGAACGAAGATGAAAATATTGCGGAGGAACTCTTAAATCAGGCTCTCGCAGTTGCGACACTTTATAATTCATTGAATAAAAAGCAGAATCAATCAGGCACAAATTCAGTTAAACTAACATCTCCCTGGCAGGAAATCGGCTTTTGGGAAATCGGAGCGGAGAAATACTAATTATGGAACTCAAACATCACGAAATCGTTTCTGAAATTGAACTAAAACCCGTTGAAAATGGTTATATCCCCTCTATTAACGGCAAAGAGCAGAACTTTACGCTCCGCAATATGAACGAACGGATTTACAAACTTGAATTCGCGGGCGGCGGCAGAACTGCTTTTTGCACTCGCGACGGCAATCATTTTTACGTGAACATTGACGGAAAGTCTTTCGTCTTTAATACTGTCGAAGAAACACTTTCTAATTTTGAGGCGGGAGGAAATACCGGCAATAAGGACATCGTTAAAACCCCAATGCCCGGCAACGTGGTGAAAGTTCTTGTTGAAAAAGGACAATCGGTTGCCGAAGGTGACGGTTTGATTATCATCGAGGCGATGAAAATGGAGACTACTATATTTTCCACCATCAGCGGAACAGTTCAGGAAGTGAACGCAACCGAAGGCGAGCAGGTTGATTCGGATAAAGTTCTGATTATTGTTGAGAAAGAGACCGAAGAGTAAGATAACGAATCATTACAAATTTCCTGATCTTGTGCATTTGCAGATCATTTATCTCATGCGAATTTATCTCCCCATCCAAACTTAGAAGAGGTTAGGATGGGGTTTTGATTTATAAATGAACAAGAGAACACGAGGAAGAAGCTAAACAACGAATTTTTATTTCTGTATAATACAGGAAATATTTATCATTTTTTTAAAAACTTCCCAACTTTATCCCCCACTCTCACAAAATAAACACCCGACGGCAATCCAGATACGTCAATTCTTTGTCCTCCGCTGGCGGATGTGTCTGCGGAGCAGACGGAGGTGGAAACTGTTTCCCCAAAAACATTGAAGATTTTAACATTTGCAGAACCTTCCGAAGGTTGCAAACCTTCCGAAGGTTTAGAAACTTCTATAAATTCTTTTGCCGGATTTGGAGAAATAATTAAATTCGTATTTCCGTTTAGGCTCAAATACTCCTTTACAGGTGAAGGCGAGTTGATTACATATTCATAGCACTGACGATAATCATCAATTATAGCCTGAGAATTGAAATAGGCATTATCAACGTGAACAACGCCCGGTTTGATTATATAAAGCAAATCGGCACCTTTGCTTTGAATATTCAGCATAAGACTGTTAACTGCTGAATAATTAAAATCTTTATCCCCAAGAATTGTAGCCATTCTTACTTTTTTGATATTGTCCCACATTGCTTGAGTTAATGAACCGATTGCAGGTGCATGACCGATTATTCCTTTGAAAAGATGCGGATTAAGCAAGCCAATCTGGTAAGAATATCCGCCGCCCCATGAAAAACCCATAACAACAATTTTATTCGTGTCAATATTATAGTTCTGACGTACCTGACTGTAGGCGGCACTGGTCAAATTTGAGAAATATGTGCCATCTTGTCCGTTTACTTTGTTTGCATCAGGACAAACAAGAATAGCATTAATTCTTTGTGCTAAGATGAATGCCAGAATACTTCTCATATTGCCGCCCGTATCACCTGCACCGTGCCATCCCATAATAAAAGGATATGACTTTGTTGAGTCATAATCGGCAGGGACCCAGAAATACAAACTGCTGGTTATTCCACGGTCGGTATAGGATAATGTGAACTGTCCTGTTTGTTGGCAGTAAATTTTTCCTAAACAAGCGAGAGTAAATACTAATAAAGCAAAAAACAGTATGATTTTTTTCATGGCGGATAACTCCTAAAAATGAAAAATAAGTATTTTAAATGTCTTATATGTCAAAACGAATCGAATGAATTCCGAAAAACAATCAGAATCTAAAAGAGAAATTCCAATTCATATCTAAATTAATAAATATAAATCAAATTTCCAACAGGGATGAAAATTATTTTCCTTTTTTTGATTTTGTAATATATTTTTGGTAAGTTGCACTCCGAAAAGTTAAGATAATATTCGACAGTATTAAAAACGAGTGAAGGTTTGGAAGATAGAGGAACTATTTAAGTTTTAAAAATTAATGTCATTTAAAAATATTTGGAGAAAACAGTTATGAACTATTTATTATTATTGATTTTCATCCCTTTTCCATGTTTAATTTCATGTGGTGATGCCAAGAAAGAGAACGATTCTACATATTATTATAATAAAGGTAATGATTTATTTCAAAAGGGAAATTATGAAGAAGCAATAAAATGCTTTAATAATGAAATTGAAATAAATCCGGATATTTATGAAGCATGGTATAATAAAGGAGTAATCCTTCAGAAATTAGGTAAGAATGAAGAAGCAATAAAATGTTATGATAAAGCGATTGAAATAAAAACCGGACTTTCATGAAGCATGGTTTAATAAGGGAAGAACACTTGGAGATTTAGGAAAAAATGAAGAAGCAATAGTGTGTTATGAAAAAGCAATTGAAATAAAACCGGATTATCACTCAGCATGGAATAATAAAGGAACAGCACTTGGGGATTTAGGAAAGAATGATGAAGCAATAAAATGTTATTACGAAGCGATTAAAATAAAACCGGATTATCATGAAGCATGGTATAATAAAGGATTAACACTTGGAAAGTTAGGAAAATATGAAGAAGCTATAAATTGTTATGAAAAAGTAATTGAAATAAAATCTGATTATCATGAAGCATGGAATAATAAAGGAACAGCACTTAGGGCTTTAGGAAAAAATGATGAAGCAATGGAAAGTTATGTCAAAGCAATTGAAATAAATCCGAATTATTGGGAAGCATGGTATCATAAAGGAAATATTCTTTTAATGTTTAAAAAATATGAAGAAGCAATAATATGTTTTGCTAAAGCAATTGAATTCAATCCTTTATTTGCAAGTGCATTTTTTAATCAAGCATGTACTTATTCTCTATTGGGAAATAAAGATAAGTTATTGTTTAATCTAAATAAAGCAATTGAATTGGATAAAATCAATAAAGCTGATGCAAAGAAAGATAATGATTTTAAAGAATATTGGGATGACCCCGATTTTAAAAAGTTAGTTGAGTAGAGTTCTTCTTCGTATTTTGTTCATTGAAAAATGTCTTGTTTGTTAAAATGTTCGGTTTTGGCTGTTTAATGCTCGTGATTTCTATTTTAATGTGAGTGATTTTGCTTTTAATCAGCGTGATTTCTATTTTAATGTGAGTGATTTTGTCTTTAATGTTCATTAAATTGAAAATATTTATCATTATTTATAATAATTTTTGTTTTATTATTCTAATTTGGAGGATTAATATTATGGCGATTTCTAATGAACAACGTGCTTACAACATGATTGACGCAGATTTAATCATGTTTACATCAAATCTTTGCAATAATATGACAAGGGATTTGTCAGATTTGGGAACAAATGATTTAAGAATAGAGGATTAATATCTTATTACTAAGCTCCTGCTTCGTAATCAGAAGATGTTCCCATGCGGGAACCTCGGAACAAGATAAGAAGTTATATTTAACAATCATATAAGGGATTTATGAAAAAAACATGTATTTTAATTTTTGTATTTAGTGTTGCAATTTTGGTTCAAACTTTGAACGGAAGTTCCATTTGAGTAAGTTCATAAATATCCTATCAAATTCCTGATACAG
>CAZSHX010000092.1:0-15384 GCA_964606895.1 uncultured Hyphomicrobiales bacterium | reverse complement strand
GCATACCGGAAGACCTTAAATTTTCTGAAATAAATACAAATGATATTTACTTCTCTGGGGAATTTACTAAAAAGAATGCTTCTACCAGTTTACAGAAATATAATATAATATCAAATTCCATTATTGACTCTTCTTTCAGAAATATAGGAATTGGCGGAGGGTTAACATATTTTGATAATGAAGAAAAAGTGTTGTATCTAACATATCTTTATCAATATATCTTAAACATCAAAACAAGAATAATAGAATATAAAGAAAAGATTAATTTACCTGGTCCAGGTGCTTGGATGCATGCAATATACTCTAAAAAACTCGATTTATTTATTGGATGGGTAGGACAATATTGTTCTAGTGGTCAATATGACAGAGCATCCGCAGTAGATGATAACGGAAGCCAAGCTTCTGTTCTATACCCGAATCCGACAAACAATTCAGTCATCATTAATAATGTTTGTTCTTTACCAATAATAAATTCTCAAATTTTAAATATAAGCGGTCAAATCTTGCTTGAATCAACAGTTCCAAATATCGAAAATACTATAAAAGTTGATTTTTCTCCTTACCCTATAGGAGTCTATTTCTTAAATCTGACTTGCGGTGCTAATGTATTTTCTTACAAAGTGATTAAGGAGAATTAGGATGAAAAAGTTAATATTATTAATGTTTTTAAGTATAATCACATTAAATGCACAGGATAGGGAACCGTCCCCTTGGAATTTTCGTTGGGACGGCAGTGCTAATTATAGGCCTTTTGAACCGGATTCGTTTAAACAAACTTCTATTATTTCAGGTTTCCAGTGGTCAGGAAACGCACCAATGGATAATGCTTTATTTAATAACGGTGTAGCCGGCGGGCATTATTATGAACCAACTGAAAACAGGCAATATCCATTCAAAATAATTGTTCAACCTAACTGGTGGGATGCTACCAGTTTAACCTCGTACCCAAGCGGGAGCTTGGGAACAAGAAAAAAGAATTACGTTAATCCTCTTTCTACCGAGCTTATTTGCCTAACTAAGAGTTGAGTTGTTTACGTGCTTAGGCGGTGAGGTGTTGGAAGAGAGAAAGAGAAGAAATTATGAATTATTAGTTATTAGTTATGGATTGAAGAGTTTTCACTCTTACTTTCAACATTACACTTTTAACTTTCAACTGAACGTCTCCATAACCCCCTTTTTCAAAGGGTGAAATTACGAGTCTAATCTCATTTTCAATTCACAATTAAGAATTGACGTTTCGGGCTTGCCATCAGGAGTTTATTTTGTGAAAGTAGGGGATAAAGAAGGGAAGTTTGTGAAATTATAAAAAAAGCTACCGAAAATTTAGAACTATCGGTAGCTTTTTATAGATTTTAATCAACCAAATTATCAATGAATAAACTTAAAGATTCTTGAGAATCTTATGGATTTCAGTTTATCTACAATATTGAACAGCGGTGTGTTTGTATCCCATGACCAGTAAACCATAATCGGAGTACCGACCAGATTGTCATAAGGGACAAAACCCCAGTAGCGGCTGTCGGCACTATTGTCGCGATTGTCGCCCATGCCGAAGCAGTAGTCCCTGTTGATTGTATAAGAACTGTTCTGCTTGCCGTCTATGAAAACATTGATGCCGTCAAAACTGACATCGTGTCCTTCACGTTTGATGAAGATTTCCCATTCTCGCCAGTTTCGTTGGTTGAGTGTTATATTGTCGCCTTTTTTGGGAATCCGTAAAGGTCCATAAAGGTCTCGCGTGTAGCCTCTTCCCGGAGGAAATGTTTCAAATTTGTTGTAGGGAGAAAGTGCAATTCCGGGTTCGTACTGACCATGTTCGGGCAATGGAGATTCAACTCCGTTGATATACAATTTTTTATCTTTGATTGTTAGCGAATCGCCGGCAATAGCAACACATCTTTTCAAATAATACTGAAATTCACGTGCTTTGATATCATCGCGGTCGCCGGGATAAATAAACACAATCACATCGCCTCTTTCGGGTGCTCTGAAAGCAGGAAGACGGAAATATGGAAGTGGAATATTTAAAAAGGGTACAACCTGAGGAGACGAAGGTCCGTAAATGAATTTATTTACAAAAAGGAAGTCGCCCGTCATGACAGTTTTTTCCATTGAACCTGTAGGAACAACGAAAGAAGCAATCAGCAAACCATTGATAATCATAACGACTATAACAGCACCCACCAAAGTCTTTGTCCATGAAAGGAGTGTCTCAACAAATGTTTGAGGCTCTTCTCTCTTTTTCTTCAATATTTGGCGTCTTCTTTTGTTCCAAATCCATACTTTCTTTAAAAATTTCTGTTCTGCGGCAATCTCTTCTTTAGTGATAACTACAATCTCTTTTTTCTTTGTGTCTTTGTTTTTACTCAACAGCATATAAGCCCTACGATTTAAAATTAGTTAGAAAAAACTCTACGACGTTGAAAAAGTTAATATATTTATAATAAATATTAAAGTTTTATTTTCGTAGTTTCAAATATATTGTTAATTTTTGTTTTTTAAAAAATTAATTTTCGGAATACTTTGAAAATACTTATTGTTCAGCTTGGCAGAATTGGCGATTTGATATTGCTGACACCTGTTTTTCGGGCTATTAAAACTAAATTTCCCGATTCGGAGATTACTGTTCTTGCAGGTAAGCATGCCGCCAACGTAATTGAAAATAACCCGCGTATTAAATTATTGGTATGGGATAAATCTCCTTCCAAATTTATTCCTGTCATTCTAAAACTAAGAAAAACGAAATTTGATTTCCTTATTGACGTTAAAGACCATTTTTCCAGGGAAGGAAGTTTGATTGCTCAGATTGTTAAAGCAAAAACAAAAATTGGTTTCAACTTACAAAATAAAAAAGTTTACGATATTTCGATTCCATCTGATATTGAGAACAAGGAACTCCATTTTGTGGACAGATGCTTCAACGCCCTTGAACCTTTGGGAATCGAAAAGCCTCAAAACACTCCAAAACCCGAATTATTTCCCAAAATCAGTTCTGAAAGTTATGTTTCGGAATTTTTGAATGATTCCCGATTTGAAAACTATATTACAATTAACATTTCTGCAAGCCAAGCAAAAAAAATGTGGCAAAAAGAAAAATGGATTGAGTTTATAAAAAGAATTAGCGGACAACAACAGATTGTTATCACCTCTGCACCTGCCGAAAGACAAATTGCATTGCAGATTGCTGAGGGGATTCAGAATGTGTCCGTTTTCAAATCCCGCTCGATGCACGATGTTATTTCTCTGATAGAAAATTCAGCTTTGCTGATAACTCCCGATACATCATTAGTTCATGTTGCGGCGGCATTCAATATCCCATTGATTGGTCTGTTCAGCGGACTTGACGATTTCTATAGAAAATTTCATCCGCTTTCGGATGTGTTTTACGTAATTAAAGCTGATCAAGGTTTCGATGGTATTCAAACAATAGAACCTCATGAATTATTCGAATGCTATAAAAACCATTTTTAATTTTTAATTATTAACCGAAAAGTAATATATTTGTTTTTTTTGTAATATAGGATACCATGAAAATTGCAGTAACAGGCGGAGCAGGTTTTATAGCCTCGCACATCGTTGATAAATACATTAATTTAGGGCATGAAGTTGTAATTATAGATAATCTTTCAACCGGAAAAATTGAGAATATTAATCCGAAAGCAAAATTTATCAATATTGATGTTACTTCCCCCGAAATACCGAATATTTTTGCATACGAAAAATTCGATGTACTAAATCATCATGCCGCACAAATGGATGTGCGTGTTTCGGTCAAAGACCCCGTTTTTGATGCTACGACCAATATAATCGGCGGAATCAATCTGTTCGAATCTGCCAAGAATACCGGGGTTAAGAAAATTATTTTTGCATCTTCCGGCGGAACGGTCTATGGCGACCAAACCGTTTTCCCTGCTGATGAAACTCATCCGACAAATCCCATTTCCCCTTACGGCATTGCAAAACTTACAAGCGAGAAATATCTTTATTATTACAAAGAAATCTGGGGCGTGAACTACGTTGCACTCAGGTATGCAAATATTTACGGACCAAGGCAGAACCCACACGGCGAAGCCGGAGTAGTTGCAATATTTGCTCAAAAAATGCTTTCCGGTGAAAATCCTATGATAAACGGTGACGGCAAAAACACTCGCGATTATGTTTATGTTGAAGATGTTGCCCGGGCAAATGTTTTGGCTTTGAGCAATGAAATGAACGGCTATTTCAATATTGGGACAGCAATTGAAAATGATGTAAATTATATCTTCAATACAATCAAAGAATTTACAAATTCAAATTCCCCCGAAATCCACGGCGAAGCAAAAGCAGGAGAACAGCAAAGAAGTGTTCTTGCTTATGACAAAATATTCAAAATGCACGGCTGGGAACCTAAGCTTGATTTCTATACCGGCTTGAAACAAACCGTTGAATGGTTTAAAAACAGGAAATAACATTTCCTCTATTCCAAAGCCAATCCGCCTTCGGAGGTTTCTCTGTAAATTGACGGAATGTCATGTCCCGTTTGGTTCATTGTTCTTACCACCTTATCGAATGAAATAATGTGTCTGCCGTCCGACAGAATTGAATAAGTGCTTGAGTCCAATGCCCTTGCGGCGGCAAAAGCATTTCGTTCGATACATGGAATTTGAACCAATCCGCCAACAGGATCGCATGTAAGTCCCAAATGGTGCTCCAAACCCATTTCAGCGGCATACTCAATTTGAGACGGAGTGCCGCCAAAAGCCTGAGCGGCGGCGGCTGAAGCCATTGCACATGCCGTGCCGATTTCACCCTGACACCCGACTTTTGCACCCGATATCGAAGCATTCTTTTTAACGAGATTTCCGATTAATCCTGCAGTTGCCAGAGCCCGAAGTATTTTAATTTCGGTAAATTCAAAATCGTGTTTCAGCAAGTAGAGAACCGACGGCAAAACTCCGCTCGAACCGCAGGTTGGAGCCGTAACGATTTTTCCGCCCGAAGCATTTTCCTCTGCCACCGCAAGGGCATAAGTGAAAGCTAAGGAACGTCGCTTGAGAGAGCGGGAATAGCTTTTGGCTTTGACATAATACGATGAAGCTTTGCGGGGGAGATTCAATCCGTATGGCAAAGTTCCTTCTGCGTCAATTCCCCGCCGAACTGCATCCTGCATCGTATCCCAAACAGTTTTCAGGTAATCCCAGATTTCCTGTCCTTCATTTTCCTGAACATATTCCCAAAATGTTTTGCCGTATTTTTTGCTCCACGCAAGGATATCGGTCATGGTAGAAAACTCATAAATCGGCTTGACTTCTTCCTTGATTTTACCGTCGTGGAGCGAACCTCCGCCAATGCTGTAAACCGTCCACTCTTCTTTGATATTACCCAAAGAATTAAATGCCTCGAATTTCATGCCGTTAGGGTGATAGTCGAGAAAGATTTCGGGTTTCCAGACTATTTCGGTTTCAAAGGGAAAAAGTTCGTCAATAATTGCCTTGTCGGTAAGGTGACCTTTTCCGGTGGCGGCAAGACTTCCATAAAGAGTTACGCGAAACTTTCTTACTTCAGGATTATTTTTCTTGAAAATTGAGGCGGCTTTTCTTGGTCCGATTGTATGGCTACTCGAAGGACCATTGCCGATTTTATATAGTTTTCTTATTGATTCCATATTTTTAAAAATAAGTAAATACAAATTGTTTGTTCTGCAAAAATAGTTGATTGTTTGAAATAATAGCAATAAATTATATCTTTACAATCTTCCACGAATCAACCCTCAACATAAAAATATAAACTTCCGTTCGAATATTAATCTTCTGTCCTCTCCTTCAGGTAGCGTGGAGTGAGGTCATTCATTTTCCCAAATTGCATCATTTATTTTTTATCAGAAAAAATGCAAATTCTTATCGCCCTCTCCAAGAATGGAGAGGGTTGGGGCGAGGTTGACCTACTATCATTTCAGTGAATGATACAAAAGGAATAAACGAAAGAAACGAACATATATTGCTATAAGAATAAGGTAATTAATTTTGCTATTGTGCCCTTAGGCACATATGCTCTGTAGAAATGGGATTAACGACTTGAGAGGTGCTTTTTTTTACTGACCTTTTGTCACTACCTGACAATGAAAATTGGCTATTATAGAGGAGTGAAATAGAGAATGTCTGAATCACGGATTATTAGGATTTACTGATTACACGGATTTTTCAAGGATTCCTTTTCTTAAATCCTCTTAATCCCATGAATCCCTGAAATCCCAGTTCTGACATCATTTTATCGTTTATTTATTGATTATTAATTTTGATGATTGATTAACTCGGCTTCCAGCTACCCTAATGAAATATATTCCGTTAGAAAGATTTTTAGTGTTGAAGGATACTTGATTTATTCCTTCAGTAAAAATCTCATTGGAAATTTCTTTCACAAAATCCCCATTTGAATCATAAAGCGACACTCTCATTTTTTCACTATGTTCCAAGGTGATTACAATACCAATATTTCCTAAAGCAGGGTTGGGATTTACCTGTAAAATCGTTTGAGGATTGTTATCATCCTTTTTAGCTGTAGATAGTAAGGTTAAATCATACATATAAATACCTTCACTATGTCCAATAACTAATAACTTAGAATCGTCAGGAGAAAGTTCAAACCCATAAGTTAATTCATCTCCTGGTAATTGCAAATACCATGAGTTAATAATTTGACTTGTAAAAACATTATAGACTACAATTTTATAAGATTCGTTAATTACTGTCAATAATATTATCAAACTATCATTCGAAGTATATTTCAAAGTACCTAATTTCAAGCTATCCAAATGATTTCGTTTAATAATCGAATCTCTTTGAGTATCCCAAGTAAACAGACTGTCGGAATTAATTCTGGTAATATACCTGCCGCTACGGCTGATTTCGAAAATACCTCCACCATTATAGGTTTTGGATTTTTTCAAGCTGTCGGAAGTATAAAAGGTTATACCTTGCTCGCTGTCGAAAATCAAGTAATTTTCATCAGGTTTCATAAATTGCATGTAGTAAATAGAACTGGCTTGTCTTAAAAAGACTAACTGGTCGGTTAATAAATCCAACTTATAGATGTTATTATGTATGTTTTTTACATCTAAACCCGTCCTATCCGTTGTCATACAATAGAGATACCTACCATCATTGGAGTAAACCAATGATTGAATATACCAACTTAAAGGAAGTGGTTTTGGGTAATTATTTGTTATGAGTGTATCATAGCGTTTAATAACAGCCCCATCGCTTAATCTTCGTATTGTAAGATATTCAGTATTGCTATCGGTTATTCCATAAGAAAGAAAAGTAGTGCTGTCCGGGGACATCAACCCACGAAAAAGATGAAGAGAATCAGTTGTCCAAATTACTCTACCACTGTCAGCTGTACAAAGTTGCTGTGTCGGTCCGGGCCAAAATGTATAAAGTACTTTAGTACCATCAATCGTTAAACTGGCATCTATTGATTCTTTAAATGTCTTCGTCCACAAAGTATCCTGACTTCTTAGTTCTTGAATTCCTAAAAGTGAGAGTAGTACAGCGAGCAAAATAAATATTTTCGTTTTCATTGTTTTTTCCTTAAAATTTAATTTACACAGCAAAATTAACTAAAAAATTACCAAAGCAAACAAACTTTTTCAAAATTTGTCACTTCCGTATATACTAAGACACATGAAATGCAAAAAGGTCTCACACTTTTTTGAAAATAATTGAAAAAAGTGAAAATATATTTGAAAATGAAGATTTCTGAACTGGGAGTAAGATGATTTGAATGATTCAGATGAATGTCTGAATGGGGATTTTAGGGATTAAGAGGATTTAAGAATAGACACTCTTGAAAAATCCTCTTAATCCAATAATCTGTTAAATCCGTGATTCAGAAATTTCAATTGCCACGACTTTTAAGCCGTGGGAAGAAATCCGTTCAGAATGAAACTTTGAATTTTTTGAATCTACTTAAACATCTTATTCTCCGCATTTAGAAATATTCGATTAGCAAATTCGTTACAATTAATTCTATTATTCAAATGTTAAACTAAAAAATGAAAACTATGAAAATTACTTTTCCGGACGGCAATGTAAGGGAGTACAGCGAAGGTACTACCGGAATGGAAATTGCACTTTCCATATCCGAAGGGTTGGCTCGCAATTCTTTGGGTATTTTTGTTAATGGCGAAAAATATGATTTATCAAGAAAAATAAATGGTGATTCATCGGTCAGTCTTGTCACTTTTGACGACGACCGCGGTAAGGAAATCTATTGGCACTCTTCTGCCCACCTTATGGCAGAAGCCGTTCAGGTGCTTTATCCGGGTGTGAAATTCGGTATCGGTCCTGCAATCGAAAACGGTTTTTATTACGATTTGGATTTGCCCGGAGACATCAAACTTTCTTCCGAAGACCTGCCAAAAATTGAAGAAACAATGCTCAAACTTGCTCAGCGTAACGTTGAATACAGCAGACGAGAAATCTCGTGGGTTGAAGCAGTGGAGCACTTCAAAAAAGTTGGCGATGAATATAAACTTGAACTTTTGGACGGTCTTCAGGGACAGGAAATTACTTTCTATCAGCAGGGCGATTTCATTGATTTGTGCCGCGGCACTCATTTGCCCAACACAAATCAAATAAAAAACGTAAAATTGCTGTCCATCGCAGGTGCTTACTGGCGTGGAGATTCTGACAGAAAGATGATGACAAGAATTTACGGAATAACTTTCCCTAAAAAGAAAATGCTCGATGACTATCTCACTTTTCTCGAAGAAGCGAAAAAACGCGACCACCGCAAGCTGGGCAGAGAGTTGGAATTGTTCTTCATCACTCCGAATGTTGGAGGCGGATTACCTATTTGGTTGCCCAAAGGAACAATAATGAGACGTTTACTTGAAGATTTCATGAGGAAAGAACAAATTAAACGCGGATATGTTGAAGTGGTTACACCTCATATCGGAAATCTTGAACTCTACAAAACTTCAGGGCATTATCCATATTATGCCGCTTCGCAGTATCCACCAATGAAAATTGAAGATGAGGAATATATACTCAAGCCGATGAACTGTCCCCATCACCATCAGATTTTCTCGAACAAACCGCACAGCTATCGCGACCTGCCTTTGAGAATATTTGAATACGGAACGGTTTACCGCTACGAGCAATCGGGCGAGCTGAACGGCTTGACAAGAGTCCGGGGATTTACTCAGGACGACGCTCATATCTACTGTACGGTCGAACAGCTTAAAGATGAAATCAAGGCAGTAGTTGATATAATTCAATTAATCTTTGGAACATTCGGAATGGAAATTTCAACAAGACTTTCCTTCCGAGATGATGACAATTCAAAATACGGCGGAGAAATTGAACTTTGGGAACGTGCCCAGACAGAAATCCGCGAAGCCGCAGACGAAATGGCTCTTGAATACGAAATAGCTCCCGGCGAAGCCGCTTTCTACGGTCCGAAGATAGACTTCATTGTCAAGGATGCATTAGGAAGAAAATGGCAGTTAGGAACTGTTCAGGTGGATTACGTCATGCCCGAAAGATTCAAGCTTGAATATATCGGTGCCGACAATCAGCCTCACAGACCTGTTATCATACACAGAGCACCCATCGGCTCAATGGAAAGATTCTTCTCGATTTTGATTGAGCATTTTGCAGGTAATTTTCCGTTCTGGATTGCTCCGGTGCAGGCAAGTATTTTGCCAATCGGTGAAAACCAGCACGAATTTGCTTCTCAGCTTCATCAAAAATTAAGTGACCTTGGCTATCGCGTTGAAATAGATTTGCGTAGCGAGAAGATAAACAGAAAAATCGCAGAATCCGAGCAGATGAAGATACCTTTTGCTTTGGTTGTGGGACAAAAGGAACAGGAATCAGATTCCGTTTCGCTAAGGGAGCACACAAAAGGCAATCTTGGCGTAAAAAGCATAGAAGAAGTTCTTGCTTTATTCAAAGCAAAGAATGTGCCCGGCGAACTGTAAACTATTGAAAATTATTAGAAATCGTTAAAATGTCCAACTCCATAAGGGTGTTGGACATTTTATTAAAATATTTTGTAAAATTCGATCAAAATAAATTTAAATACTTGAAAAAATTGAATGTTTTAATTTTTTTTCTTTTATTTTAAATTAAATAATCGTTATTTTTGAAGTTCGTATTAAATAACATTTACTTTTTTTGCATTAATTATTTTGTCGGTAATTCCGGCAAGTGCATTTAACTAACATAACAAGGTGTGCCAGATGAACAACGAAGAAGCTAACATTGAGCAAATTCAGGACAATACTGCCGAAATCAGCAGTGTTGAGCTCAATGCAGAAACCCCCGTCGAAGAGACTCAACAACAAGAATTTTTTCCGGTTGCTGAAGTAGCTCCGGAAGTCGAAATTCCAACTCCCGAACCCGAACCTGTTCCCGAACCAGTTCTTGAAGTAGTAACTCCGGTTGCTATTCCCGATGAAAAGGTTGCCGACGAACCCGTACCGGTAATTCCTGTGGAAGTTGAACAACCCAAAGAAGAACCAATAATTGTTGAAACTCCAAAAATGGAAGAAGTAGTCGAAGCATCATCTGCTTCGGAACCTGCCGTAACCGAACCTATTGCCGCTGAACCTGCAGTCATTGAGCCTGCAGTATCAGAACCCGCCGCAGAAACACCTCTAGCCGCAGTAGCAACCGAACAGCCTGCTTCCGAAGAACACAAAGACCAAAAACATGAAAAAGCTGTATGGGGCGAAAAATTTGAAGCCGTTTACCAGGAGCTTTTACTTGTAAAAGAAAATAATGGAACTATCGAAGTTGAAATAAAAGGCAGAATTCGCGGTGGACTAAGAGCTATTTACAAAGAAATGCCCCTTTTCCTACCTGCATCCCATTTTTCATTGAAAAGAACCCCAACCGAACAGGAACTTACTGATGCCGCAGGCAAAACTATGGTTGTTCAGGTACACGAGTTGCAGGAATACGACGAAGGCAGAAAAGCCGTAATCGTTAGCCGCAAACACCTTTTGACTGAAGATTTCTGGACAAGAATCAGCGTTGGCGATATCGTTGAAGGCAAAGTTTCTTCAATCGCAACATTCGGCGTTTTTGTTGATTTGGGCGGAGTAGAAGGTCTTATACATATTTCAAGACTTTCACAGGTTCACGTGGACGACCCGAATAAATTCATGAAAAAAGGCGATACAGTTAAAGCAGTTGTCGTTGAACTCGACAGAACTAAAAACCGTATTGCTCTCAGCCGCAAAGAACTTGAAGAATCACCATGGAAAGATGTCGAAACTCTTTTCCTCGTTGGCACTCAGCACACAGGAATCGTTAGAAGACTTACTGACTTTGGTGCATATATTGAATTGAAACCCGGAGTTGACGGATTGCTTCGCACTCCCGAAATCTCATGGACAAAGAGAATCAAAAAACCATCAGACGTTTTGAAAGCCAACTCTGAAATTCCTGTTGAGATTCTTTCAGTTTCCGAAGATAAACAAACTGTTTCTTTGAGCTACAAGAAAACTCAGCCGAATCCCTGGCATCAATTGGTTGACAAATATCCTGTCGGTACAGAATATCAGGGTATTGTGTCGCAGGTTATGCCTCAGGGCTGTATCATTGCAATCAATGATGAAGTTGACGGATTTATGCCGCGCAGTAAAATGAAACATATTCTTCAGGGCAACAAGATTCCTTATCATCCCGGCGATAGCATTAATGTCCTCATTGCGGATTTAATCCCCGATGAAGAATCATTAATCCTTGCTCCCGTTGTTGAGGAAGGTGCAAAACAGCAACCTGACGACAGAAGAAGAAACTTCAACAACAGAAATGAAGATTCAAAACCAAAACAACCACAAGCCGCCGCTCAAACCGGTATCAGCTTTGGTGATTTCCTGTCAGAAAGCGACAGAAAGAATCTTTTCAACCATGTTGACGATGAATAATCTAATTTTTATATGATTATAAATTTAAGGAAAGCCGGTTTAATTTAACCGGTTTTCTTTTTTATTTTTATTTGAATCGTTATTTTCATAATTTAATATTTTTAAAATTGATATTTTCCGAATTTATGTTATATTTTGCAAATAGATTGTTGAAAATAGCTCCGATAATGATTTTGATGGCGTTAATGCTGTTCATTTCGGTAAATGCATTTTCTCAGGCTCAAAAAGATACTAAGAAAAGTATTATCGAAACCCAAAATGATATTTCTCCACTGCAGAAATTTATCGGTGATTCAATTCGGACGGTTCGAAATAATTCAGATAAATCTGTCATGCCCGGCAAAATCGGAGATGTTTATTCATCAGAGCAGGACAGCAATTATTTCAGAGCTTTGAAACTGAAAATTTCTGCTACCTCACGTTTTGCTCAGGATTTGAAAAAATTCGAAGGAAACTGGGTTGCTGAAAGAGAAGCTACATCAGGAATTCCGCTTTCGGTTGCGGCTAAAAATATGTTTATCCCCAAGGAAATTCTTTCGCCAACTGCCGCACAGCAGGTTATGCACGATTACAATACAATGCAGTCGTTATCAGTGCCATTCATCAGAACATACAATCCAATGTCCGGCTTGCAGGTATCACTTTCTACCATCGGACAGTTTCTTGGTTTGGTCGAAGATGTTTCACCAAATCTCGAATATAAGATAGATTACGGAACAGAAGTTGAAGTCGTCATTTATTCAATGAAGGCTTATGTTATTGCAACTATATTTAAAGGACAGCAATCACCCGGAAGTTATAAATTTACATGGAATGCAAGAGATGACAACGGCCGTCGTGTTGTTTCGGGCGATTATATCGGAGAGATACGAATCGGCAAAGAAAAATATGTCAGAAAGAGAATTTATATTCCATAAATTTTTTAATCCTTTTTTATTTTTTATGCTTAAGGAGACGTTATGAAGATCAGAAAAGAGGATGCCCTCCTGTACCACAGTATGGGACGAAAGGGTAAAATCGAAGTTATTACAACTAAACCTTGCGTTACGCAAAGAGATTTATCGTTAGCCTACACTCCCGGTGTAGCAGAGCCTTGCCGGGAAATTCACGAAGATGTTAACAAAGTATTCGAATACACCGCCAAAGGAAATCTTGTTGCGGTTATTTCAAATGGTACTGCAGTTCTCGGTTTGGGAGATATTGGTCCCGAAGCCGGCAAACCTGTAATGGAAGGCAAGGGAGTATTATTCAAAACTTTTGCAGATATTGATGTTTTTGATATTGAACTTGCTTCAAAAAGTGTTGAAGAAATTATTCGAGTTTGCGAAATACTTGAGCCTACTTTTGGAGGTATTAACCTTGAAGACATCAAAGGTCCTGAATGTTTTTACATCGAAGAAGCTTTGAAGAAAAGTATGACCATACCTGTTTTTCACGATGACCAGCATGGTACTGCAATTATCAGTGGTGCCGCTTTGTTGAATGCCTGTGAATTAACAGGGAAAAAACTTTCTGAAATCAAAGTTGTTTACAACGGTGCCGGTGCTTCCGGTATTGCATGCTCCAAATTCCACATTAGTTTGGGAGTTGACAAGAAAAATGTGATTATTTGTGATTCCAAAGGTGTTGTCTATAAAGGCAGAACAGATGGTATGAACGAATTCAAACAAGAACTTGCCGCTGACACAGACAGAAGAACCCTTGCGGAAGCTTTTGTCGGTGCTGATGTTTTCTTTGGACTTTCTCAGGGTAATGTTGTTTCCAAAGAAATGGTGAAAACCATGGCTCCGGATCCAATCATCTTTGCTATGGCTAATCCTGACCCTGAAATTACTTATGAAGATGCAATTGAAGCAAGACCGGATGTTATCATGGCAACCGGACGTTCCGATTATCCGAATCAGGTGAATAACGTTTTGGGATTCCCATTTATTTTCAGAGGTGCTCTGGACGTTAGAGCTACGGCAATTAACGAAGCAATGAAACAAGCCGCATCTTATGCTCTTGCCAAACTTGCCAAGGAAGATGTGCCGGAACGCGTTAAACGTGCCTATGGCGTTACAGAAATGAGCTTCGGCAGAACCTATATCATTCCAAAACCATTTGACCCAAGAGTACTGACATGGGTAGCTCCGGCAGTTGCCAGAGCCGCAATGGAAACAGGCGTTGCAAGACTACCAATAAAAGATTTCGATGCTTATATCAGAGATCTCGATATTCGTATGGGCAGAGTTGATGCTATTATGATTCCTATCTTCCAGAAAGCCGCATCGAAACCCAAAAGAATAGCTTTCCCCGAAGGTCATGAATATAAAATAATCAAAGCCGCTCAGCTTGCAGTTGATGAAAAAATTGCAATTCCGATTCTGTTGGGCGACGAATTGAAAATCAGAAAAGTTGCCGAAGATAATAATATTGACCTTGAAGGTATTGAGATTGTTGACCCGAATACTGATCCAAAACTTGAAACTTATATTAATGAGCATTTCAGACTTCGCCAACGCAGAGGAACAACATTAACTCATGCCTCGCACAGGATGGTTCAGCCTAACTATTTCGGTGCTATGATGGTTCACTTGGGCGATGCAGACGGGATGATTTCAGGTTTAACTTCTCATTATCCATGGACACTCAGACCTGCACTTAAAATTATCGGCAGAGACCCAAGATATAATAAAGTTTCAGGTTTGTATATCCTTACAAACAAGAAGAATACTTATTTTCTTGCAGATACTACCGTTAATATTGATCCTACACCCGAAGACCTCGCTGATATCACTATTCAAACAGCAGATTTTGTTACTAATTTTGATATTAAACCAAAAGTCGCATTGCTTTCTTACAGCAATTTCGGTTCCGCCAATGGTGGATCACCAGAAAAAATGCAGGCGGCTTTGAAAATTATCAGACAAAGAAAACCTGATTTGATTGTTGATGGCGAAATGCAGGCAGATACTGCCGTTGTTCCCGAAATTATGGAAGAACATTTCCCGTTCAGTGCAATCAAAGGCGGAGCTAATGTGCTGATATTCCCCGATTTGAATTCAGGAAATATCGCATACAAACTTCTTGCACGCATTGGTGGAGCTCATCAGATAGGTCCTGTTTTGAACGGACTTTGCAAAAGTGTTCACGTTTTGCAACGCGGCGCTGATGTTGACGAAATTCTCAATATGATAGCAATCTGTGTTGTTGATGCTCAGCACAAAGAAGAGTGTAAAGCATAGTTTTTTTGCTTTATTGATTGAACAAAAATAAAAACAGCTCTTTGGATTCATTCCTAAGAGCTGTTTTTTTTTAAATTGTTGAATCCTATTCGGATCCGCTCAGTGAATATTTCAAAAGGACACCCAAGCGGAGTCGAAATGTCCATTGTTGTCTGAATCTCGGATTAATCGGATTTTAGGATTAATATTAAATTAATGTTGTAAAAACATATAAGAAGTGTTATATTTGCATATTCT
>CAZSHX010000091.1:0-15543 GCA_964606895.1 uncultured Hyphomicrobiales bacterium | reverse complement strand
AAACGAGTGGTACCCTTTCACCGAAACGAGTGGTACCCTTTCACCGAAATATCCATCTCCTGGATTTGTCTTTTAGTTTGATTTAATACTTTTACGAACCAGGCAGTCGATGCTTGAAAATTTCCTTTTAGAATATTATTTTCAAGAATAATTGAAAATATTAAATTTTCTGCCATATTAATATAATTTTTCTTAAATAAATGAGATAGGAAAGGAACATAAAAGAATTGATTATCGAAATCTAAATTAACACCCTCAATATCAGAAATTTGATAAAGTACAATTAGTGGTTTTTCTGTATCAAGATTTAAAGTAAGAAACTCATATTTATCATCAACTTCATTGATAATTTTATCAATTAAATTCTGGGCAGCATTATCTGTTGTTATATTAAGAATGTCTTTAATGGCTGATTTATTAAAATCAAAAGCCAAACCTTTCTGATTAAATGCAAAAATCAGGGATTTTAAATAATTTAAATCATTATTGTTTGTATTCAATACTGGTACAATTGGTATGCGTATAATTTTGTGTTTAAGCAAATCTTCACGGGTTTGCAAAGAATTTCTTAAAAATATTTTTAAGGTAAGAAGATTTTCGTCTTGTTTATCATCCAAATTTTGAATTGAAATTATATTTTCTTTAATTTTGCTTAGGTCATCATTAAAATCGAAATTAAATTTACTGTTTAATAACCACGCTACTTTATATCTTTCAATCTCTTCCTTATCATAATACAATTCTAAAATAAGTCGGATCAGTTCTTTCTTTGAATGAATAATTCGAGCGGGTAATGTTTCTTTATCTTCCTTTTCTCCAGATAAAGCTATATAAGAAGACTTATAATCTACAGGAAATGTTTCAATGGGTCTTGGTTGATTAAGATATAAATTTGGTACATTAAATTTTTTTAATTGTTCAAAAGTTGGGTAAGTTGTGGGAACTGCATTCTTATTAAAAAACATATCTAATTCAACAGTATTCGGGATTATTTCTTTACCTTCGAATAAATGATTTAATCTAATACGGCAACTATCATAAATAAATTTGTAGTTCTTTATTACAGCCTTTTTTACATTAAGCTTTGTATATTTTTCAGCCAAGTTGAAACTATATTCCCAAATATCCATTTTGTTCCCTACAATATTTCAAACTACAAAAATAACTAATCCTGCAATATTCTTACCAATGCAACGGCTATTTTTAGATTATTTTTAGATATTTTTGTAAGAGGTGAGATTGGTATTTATATTTTGTTTGATTTCTTTGGGTAGATTTTGAGTCAAAACTGAGACTTACGAAAATTATCGTAATTCGGATAGTGAGTACCACACTACGTTTCAGGCGATTTTTTCAACTATTGACTTAATCGAGTGGGAATAGGAACGTAATACGTGTTATGTATTAGAAAAATATAGCATTAACGAATATTGAAAAATTGAAAAGGGACAAAACGGGGACAAATCGTAAAATACATAGTATTCATGCGATGTTCGGAACTTTGAGATAAGACAAAATGAATGAATGGAAATAATAGTAATTGGATAGAATACAAAGAGTAAGGATGATATGGGGACTATTCTGTTGAGAAAAAACAAAGACTTTTGGAACCTTTTAAGTATAAGTAGTGCCAGACAGTTTAGTATTCTAAACAGCCACCTTCGGGAAGTTGCAAAACGTTAGCTTAATTTTTTTTAAATCATATTTATTAATTAAAGGAGTAATATTATGGAAAGTAAAAATGGAAAAGTAGCTCTGATAACAGGAGCAAACAAAGGAATTGGTAAGGAAATTGCCCGTCAATTAGGTTTACTCGGATATACAGTTGTACTCACAGCTCGTGACCAAAAGGCCGGTGCAACCGCGGTTGAAAATCTTGTTGCAGCAGGTTGTATTGCTCAAACTGTGCCACTCGAAGTTACTAATGCCGAAGATATCGCCAATCTTGTGACCTATCTTGATAATAATTATGGTAAGCTTGACGTGTTAGTAAATAACGCTGGGATTGCTATAGAATGGGACGGAAAACCAACCAATTCGGAAAAGATTCGACGTACACTAGAAGTTAATCTTATCGCCCCCTATGCAATTACAGAAGCATTAGTGCCTTTACTTTCAGTTAGTGACGACGCTAGGGTGATTAATCATTCGTCGCAATTAGGCTCAATTGATACAGCTGAGAATATGTGGCAGTATGTTTCGGCCTTCATGACGGTTGGATACGCGACATCTAAAGCTGGTCTTAATATGCTTACACAGATTCAATCCAAAACACTTCGTGTTAAGGGAATTGCTGTCGCTGCAGCTCATCCGGGGTGGGTAAAGACTGATCTTGGCTCAGATGCTGCTCCTATGGAGGTTGAAGAGGGTGCAAGTACCGTTGTTAGTCTTGTGACGATTGCTCGGGACCAGTTTCCTCATGGACAGTTAGTACACAAAGGTGTTCGCATACCATGGTAGTGCCCATATTAATTGAAAAGACATGCATTTGACCGTCCATGCTGCATGATATGGCTGTTAAGAATTATCAAATTCAAGTATTTCGATTTTCAATTCTTGTAGAATTGAATTTATCAGAATAAATAAAAAAAAATTATTGGATAAAAGTTCAATTGATTTTTCAACGGTTGCTTTCCACGTCTGTATGTAATATTGCCTTTTGAATACAGTTAAGGAAAGAATAACAAAAAGTTTTGTAGTTGTAAGATAAATATCAAAAAAATGAAAATAATTGAAAAGAGACAAAACAGGGACAAATCGTTAAATACATAGTATTCATGCGACGTTCAGAACTTTGAAAAGGGACAGAATGAGAATAGTGAAATTATAGTAAATGGTTAGTATGTATATAGTAAGGAAGAATAGGGGACTATTCTTTTGAGGGACAAAAAAAAATAGAGATTTTTGGGACTATTTCAATATAATAGTACCCGTTAATTGACAAATTATTAATTGTAAATATTTGAAGGAAGAATATGGCAAACGAGCTGAGTATCCAACAAGACATTTATTTTTTATTTGATGATTTTTTGGACAAAACAATTATCAAGAAAACATCTATATTTTCTCAACAGTCTAATATTTTCTCAAAAGCTACATTAGATAAGATTCAAGTTTGTTTTATAGATAATGGTATTGGCAGTGAAAAGGAAGAAAAAATTTGTAACTTTTTTCAATCTCATGTGTTATCTGTCTTTCACTCACACAATTTTGGAAAATCAGGATGAAAAAACATTTTTTACTATTTATGCTTATTGTAGCAGTTTCTTTGTTTGTGCAAGCCTGTGCGGATAAAAATATTACAACTGAACCTACACCTGCTGCTCCCAAATCATGTTATCTGACTAATCAGTGTGTTTTTTTGTTGCCTTCTCAGGTTCAGGACAGCACATTAATGGGTTATATCAATTTTTCCGCTTACCGCTCACAAACAAAATCTCTTTCTAACGGGAAAATAAATTATTTTAGTGAAAACCTTGGTTTAAGTTGGTTTTGTACAAAAGGCTTTACATATTTGATTGGTGATTTCATGTTAAACGGTGACACTCTAAAAGCAAGATGTATCCAGCCAGAATGCGTTGGCTGTACCGGAGAATGCTTTTATGAAATCAGCAAAGATTCTATTAAGTTTGATGAGCAGATATTTAAATGGTTTGCTGTTGGAATAGCGGTTATGCTTCCTTTTGAGATTCAACTTCAAACTCCCAAGTCAATTTCCAAAATTATTTACCCACCGCCGTGCAGTTACATCAGAAAGCAGGATACTCTCGTGATAACATGGGATGGGGAGCATCAACCCGGGAAGAATCTTGTAAGAATCAAACTGAATTCAATTAGTTATTATACTGATGACACCGGCAGTTTTACAATCCCACCAAAAGATTTATCAAAATTTACTAACGGGAAGGAAATAAGAATTGAGCTATACGTAGGAAGAAATACTGTTTATAAGTATTCTTCAACAAAATTCATCTATACCGAAATATATTCACAGTATATGACTAACTACGTACTAACTGATTGATTGAAAAAATTATATTATATTCTCTTCCTTATATTTTTTCAATTCTTCTTCGGTATATCCAATACTCGTCAGGATTTCAACAGTATGCTGAGAAAGTGTCGGAGGAGGTGTTTCGACCATTCCGGGTGTTTTCTCGAACTTTGCTGTCATGTTGAATAGTTTCATATCGCCAATACCATCAACGTTGACAGTGCCGAAAGTTTGTCTGTGTTCAATCTGAGGTTGCTTTAGTGCATCTTCCAAACTGAGTATGTCACCCGAAGGGACATCGTTTTTATTCAGAATATCAACCCAGAAATCTGTATCCTGCTCGATGAGCTTTACTTCCAAAAGCGGAGTCAGTGCAACGCGGTTGGCTTTCCGGGCATCTCTTTCTTTAAATCTCGGGTCTTCTTTCAGCTCGGGAACTCCGAGAATATCGGCAACAGATTCCCATTGCTCCTGCTTATTTGCGGCTATATTAATAAAACCGTTCTTGGTTTTGAATGTACCTGAAGGTGCGGCAGTGAAATTGTCATTCCCAAGAAGCTCAGGTTGCTGTCCGCCAATCATCAGGTTAGCGGCAACCCAGCCGAAAAACGGCATGATTGAATCGAGCAATGCAATATCAACATATTGACCTTCTCCGGTTTTTTCGCGGTAGTAAAGAGCTGACATAATCGCAAAAGCGGCATTCAATCCTCCAATTGTATCGCAAACAGGAAATCCGGCTCTCAAAGGATTCAACCTCTGGTCGCCATTAATTGCCATTTCGCCGCTCAAACCCTGAATAATCTGGTCATAAGCAGGTTTGAAAGCATCCGGTCCGGTTGCTCCGAAACCTGAAATCGCACAAAAAACGATTTTGGGATTAATTTCTTTTAAGGTATTGTAGCCTACTCCAAGTCTGTCCATAACTCCGGGGCGGAAGTTTTCGACAATGACATCGGCAGTTTCTACAAGCTTTTTGAAAATTTCATTGGCTTTTTCTTGTTTTAGGTTAAGTGTAACTGATTTTTTATTTGCGTTTTGTGCAAGAAAACTTGTTCCCATGAGCATCTTGTTGTATTTCGGAACGCATCCAAGCTTGCGGGCAAGGTCGCCGTCGGTAGGATTCTCAATTTTAATCACTTCTGCTCCAAGCCAAGCAAGATGAAGGGTTGCAAACGGACCTGAAAGTACGTTTGTCAAATCGAGAACTCTAATTCCTTCTAACAATTTCATATAATTTTCCTTAATTATTAATTAAAACTTTATTGGACAAAGAACTGATTCATAAAATCAATACTTCAAACCACCGGTTTTATAAACAAACCCGGGTAATTCCTTGCTGAAAAAAGATGAGGCTAACTTAGTTACTTCAATTATAGGAGCAAGTTCAATATCTTTTCTAATCCCAATCCTATGCAGAAGATGAACAAAATCTTCGGTACAAACATTGCCGGCGGCAAGTTTAGTGAAAGGACATCCGCCCAATCCCCCAAAAGCCGTCTCGAAGTTTGTAACACCACATTCCATAGCAACCCAGCAGTTCGCAATTCCCAAGCCGTAAGTATTATGGAAATGAGCGGTAAGCTCTAAACCATCGGTTAAGTTAAAAATCTCTGAAAACATCCTCTCAACCTTTGCCGGATTTGCATGTCCGGCTGTATCGGCAAGACTAATCGTAGTAATGCCTGCATCTATAAATTTCTCAATTATTCCATATACCTTAAGTTCGGGAATTTCGCCTTCAAAACCGCATCCAAAAGCAGATTGGACGCAAGTCTGCACTTTTTTGCCAGACGATAAAGCATCTTTTGCCATATTGACTACTCTGCCTGTTGCTTCATCAACTGTCATTCTCGTATTCTTCATACTATGAGTTTCACTCGCTGAAACACCCATATTAAACATATCTACACCACATTCCAAACCTCTTTCCAATCCTTTTTCATTCAGAACCAGACCGGAGAATATTGTAGATTCAGGTTTGTTCCCAACTTTTGAGTAGTGATTAAAAAGGCTGTCCGTATCAGCCATTTGGGGCATCTTTGATGGATTGACGAATGAACCGAGCTGAATTATATCAACACCGGATTTGACAAGCAAGTCAATCCATTCGATTTTCTTCTCAATCGGCACAGCCAAAGATTCCATCTGCAAGCCGTCCCGCATTCCGACATCATGAATTTTAACAGAATTCATAAGTATCCTTTTTAAGATAATTCAAAAAACAATTTTATCCAATTACAAAATTAACAAAGTTTGATGAAAACAATACCAAAAATTGTTTTTCTTTATTGAAAATTGATTTTAAAAATAAAAGGCTTAGTGAAATTATGAATTGATTTTCAAAAGCAAATATTGCCGAATGAGCATATAACCTATTTGACAAATATTTAAATGAATTAAAGATTTCATTTTTCAATTTAGTTTTTTTTTGTTAACTTGATAAAATATCTTTAAATGAACTTATTAACTCTTTTTTTTTGGAGGGAAACATGTCGGTTTGCGTTAGAAGTACTATCATTTTGCTATTGGTTTTCTCATTGTTTGAATCTTCGATTGCCGGAGGAAAAAATGAAATTGCAATGACTCAAAGACTTTCGGGATTTTATACCGGAGGAAACGGCAATGATGAAACAAATGGGATTGCCATTGACAAAGACGGTAATTTTTATATTCTCGGTACTACCAACTCAACAGCAGGTCTCATCGGCACGGGCGGTCATCAGGCGGCTTTCGGAGGCGGAGAATGCGATGCTTTTCTGATTAAATACGATAAAACCGGAACGGGTGTATGGTCAACTTATTTCGGTGGTACCGGTACGGACAAAGCCTTTTCAATTAAATTAGCAAATGACAACAAACTATATTTATGCGGCTCAACAACCTCGCCAAATGCGATTGCAACAGCAGGTGCGTTTCAGCCGGCACTTGCCGGCGAAGCTGATGCTTTTGTAGCCTGCTTTGATTTGGATGGTAAAATTTCCTGGGCTACTTATTTTGGCGGAACTGCTTCTGAAGAAGCCGCAGACCTGGCGATTGACCTTGACGGAAGTATCGTGGTCGGTGGGACTACTGCCTCTGCCGGTTTGTCGGTCGGAAAAGTTTACCAGAAAACGCTTGGCGGAATGTCCGATGGTTTTATTCTGAAATTAGATGCAACAGGAGCAAGAACATGGTCAACTTATTATGGCGGATTGGATGCAGATTCAATCAAAGGTGTAGCTATACAGAACGATTACTATATTGCCGTTGCAGGTGTAACCAAATCAACAACAAAGATTAGCACTACAGGAGTTCATCAGGACACACTTGGCGGCATGAAAGATGCTTTTGCTTCTGTTTTTCTTATGGGCGGTGACTTGCTTTGGGGTACATACTTAGGAGGCAAAAAGGATGACTGGGCAAATGATGTTACCTGCGATTCGCAGGGTAATGTTTTGCTGACGGGACATACGCAGTCAACAAACGGGATTGCTTCTGACAGTGCCTTTCAGGGTTACATGTCCGGTTTGAAATTCGGAGGAGCATTCATTACTAAACTTAATTCTTACGGCGAAATGGTATATAGTACATATTACGGAGGAAGTAAAGATTTTGACTATGGTAATGCCATTATATGTGATAGCTCCAATAGCTTTATCGTAGTAGGAAATACCAAATGCCAATCACCGAACATAAGTGTTTCGTCGCAAGGTGCATGGCAAAAAGCACTTGCCGGAGAATATGACGCATTCGCCGTTAAGTTTAATGAGAACAATACAAGAGTCTGGGGTACTTTCTATGGAGGAACAGCAAGTGACTACGGTAACTGTCTTGCCGCTGATGTCAGCAATAATATTTTTATCGGCGGAAAAACGAGTTCTCCCGACGGAATTTCATCGGGCAACACATTAGCTACTGCCACCGATGGATTTGTTGCAGGACTTTCGGGTGTCGGTAATTGCATATTTTATGTTTTTTCGAATGATTCTTCGGTTTACCCTCTTAAAATTACTTTAATCAACCAGAGTTCAGGAAACAAATGGGACGTAAAACTTGTTGTAACCGTCCCTGATTCGATTACGCCGATAATTTATGATACTAAGAACGAAAAAGGGATTTACAAACTTCGCGTTGAGCAGGCAAACAAGATGACTTATCTCCCCTCGGAATATTCAATAGGTGACAGACTATCCCTTATGAAACTTACTTATCTGAGACCGAACTTTACACGCAACAACTACAAACTGGATTCAAATACAGTAAGCAACATAGCTTTCTATACTTCTAATAACGGTATTTTCGGTTCAAATATTACCCTTAACAAAGGCGGACTCTTTTGGCCCAGAGGTTCAAAAAATCAATATATGTTTGGCGGCGGATTGTGGTTCGGTGCAATTAAAGCCAGTCCTCAGGACAGCCAGCCAAGAAAATACGTCGTTATGTGCTACAATCCCAATAATGGCAACTCGTGGGTTGTTCCGACCAGATTCGAAGAAAACAAGCCTTACGAATATGCTTTGGGTGAAAAGTATAAAGTTATGAAATCAACTGATTACGACAAAACGACAGGTAAACCAAAAACTGTTCCTGCCGACCCGGCTTGGCCCCTCTGGGTTGATAATTCCTCTTACGACCTGATGAAATATGGTGCTTTTATTTTTGACGATACAAAACGGAATACAACAAACTTCCCAAGCGGACCAAAATACTTTTCTGATGAAGACCTTTATTCGGTTTATAATGATTATGATTTGGATTTCTATGATGGCGGCAAAGCCGAAAGACAAGCTCAGGGCTATCCTTTGAAACTTCAGTTCGAGCAGAATATTTACACTTGGGCAAGCGGTTCGTTCAAAGACGCTATCATTATTTCTTATAAAGTTATTAATACTTCAAAAGATACATTGATGAAATGCTGGGTGGCTCCTGTTATGGATTTTGATATTCAGGATTATGGCACCGGTACGCAAGGCAGTACTAACGACAGAGCCCGATATTATATTGAAGAAGACACATTAGGTCTTGGAATCGGTTGGACTAATTCGGATGTCGGCGAAGCCGGTAAAGGATTCGGCTATTTAGGTTATTCTTTGCTTCAAACTCCCGCAGTAAGCCCAAACGGCTTTTTGAAAAAAGGTAAATCGTTTTTTGCCAAAAAAGAACAGCTTGGCATCCAAACCTGCCGCAACTGGGGAATTCAGGACGACAAAGCAACTGACGAAGAGCTTTATACATTCATGTCCAGCGAAATGCTTGACGGCGACAACGGTCCCGGCGATAAACGTGCAATGCTCGGTACGGGTCCTTTCAATATGCTCCCCGGCGACACAATGAAAATTGTTCTTCTGCTGAATTTTGCGTTGCCGGCATTGGGTACTGAAGCTGACGGCACAACCGGAGATGTTGCCAAACTGATTGAAAGCAAAAGAGCAATTGACAAAGCTTGGGACAGATACCTTACCGATGTTGAGGAACATGAAAACCAGAAATCATCTGTGAATTTATCAAATCCTTATCCAAATCCAATTAGCGGAACTGTTAATATTGATTTTGAACTTATGACTGCTGATGTAGTCTCAATTGATATTTTAAATTTATTTGGTTATAAGATGTTGTCGCCTGTCGAAAATCAATATTTTCCTGCAGGTAATCACAGCGTAAAAGCCGATTTGAAAGACTTGAAATCGGGGTATTATTCGGCTGTTATCAGGATTGGCAATCAAACAACAACTCTGAAACTTCAGGTGGTGAAGTAAGATAGTTATTCTCATCGGTCAGGAGTTTTCTCCTGACCGATGAGTTTGGCATATAACCAGATAAAATTACCGGAATAAAAAAAAAGTACTTTGAAAGAAGTATTTTTTTTATTAAATTTGCGTCTAGTTAAATAACTAGAGGAGAAAAACAATGGGATTTCCAACAAAGATTCAGTTAATCAAACGAGCAAGTAGCGAACAATGGTATATCAATTTTCCATCGGCAATAGCACAAGCAATGGAATTTGAACGTGGTGAAGTAGTCGAGTGGCTCATAGAAGATAAAAACAAATTGACATTAAAGCGACAAAATCGTGACATCAAGCCGGATAAAAAAAAACCGGAAACGGATCAATTGCCGAAGAATTAGAATTTCTTATAAACATAAGTAAAGAAGCATTTGTCAATGATAATGTATGGTACAAGGCACGTGATCTGGCTTATGGTACATTGACCTGTTTTGGAAGACATACAATAACCGGTTTATTGACAGCCAGCGGATAACAATTTATGGATTGCTCATCAGCATACAGAATATTCAGTAAACAGAAGGTAGATATGTCAAAACTGTTTAAAGTAGTTTGTGCTTCAACAATTGAAGAACTGGATGAAGGAACTAATATAGTAGTTTCAATGGATGATACGATATTGAAAAAGACAGGGAAGAAAATACCCGAAACATCATGGAAAAGAGATCCATTAGGACCGGCATTTCAAACAAATTTCATATGGGGACAGCGATTTTTGCAAATATCAATGGCATTACCGGAACATCAAGGGCTATCAAGATCGCGAGCTATACCCATTGATTTCCATCATTGTCCTACAGTTAAAAGACCGGGTAAAAATGCTGATGAATATGAAAAGAAAGCATATAGAACAGAAAAGGAAAAAAGTAAATTAAGTGTTCAGGGGCAACAACGGTTAAATAATCTTAGAATGTCGCTTGATGAGCAAGGGCTACAAAACAAAGAAATGATTGCATGTGTTGATGGAAGTTACACCAATAAGGAAGTATTAAAGAATTTGCCTGAAAGATCAATATTGATAGGTCGGATAAGGAAAGACACTAAACTATATGATTTGCCGGAAGCGAAAGAAACTCGCGGCAGAAAACGTGTATATGGAAAACAATTACCGACTCCTGAAGAAATCAGACAATCCGATCAATACAACTGGAATCAGGTCAAGGCTTGGGCAGCCGGGAGTGAGCATACTTTCGATGTTAAGATTATTAAAAATGTCAGATGGCGTTCTGCCGGTGAAAAGCACAACTTACAATTAGTTGTTATCAGACCGTTAGGATATAGGCTGACAAAATCATCGAAAATATTATATCGCGATCCTGCCTATTTAATTTGCACCGATAACAATATGTGTATAACCCAACTTTTACAAGCATATCTATGGAGATGCGAAATCGAAGTTAACTTTCGTGAAGAGAAGACAATATTTGGTTGTGGGCAGGCACAAATCAGAAATCCTAATTCTATTGAATCTGTTCCGGCATTTATAGTTGCGATGTATTCTTTATTACTGCTTGCTTCATTTCGATCAAATAAAGAAAATAATGATTTACTGCCAAGACCATTATGGTATCCGAAAAAAGATAATAAAAGAATAACTACAGGGGATATGATTAATTATTTAAAAACTCAGCTTTGGAGTAACTCTGTTGGATTAAATTTCTCCGGCTTCGTGAATATGCAGGAAGACTTGCGATACTTAAGAATTTATGCCAATGCCTTTACCAGTGCTGTTTTCTTCTCAAGAAATTAGCCCAACTCAAGGTCCACGACTTAAAAGTCGTGGCTATTCATAGGTGTTTTTTAACTTTTATCAAAACATTAATTCCTTATATTCAACAACTTAATCCGACTGAGTAGTGACGATCAATTCAACTAAAATATAAGCATGATTGAAAGCTTAACATCTATCGGTATTCCATAACTCATAATCCATAATTCATAATTTTAAAGTTACTTTGCAACCTGTCCAACAGTTCAATTATCAATCCTTTCTATTAAATTCTCCTTCTCAAAAATTCTCCTGTCCTTTCATTTGATTAATTTTTGCTATTTTGCATTTTATTTTAATAATCTTGGACAAAATATGACTTTTATTCATGCAATCATACTCGGTATTCTTCAGGGTCTGACTGAGTTTCTGCCTATCAGCAGTACTGCCCACCTGACTATTGCAGGCAAATTCTTCGGCTTGGTCAGCGTTTCCAATCCTGAGCAGTGGACTGCTTTTATTGCCGTAATCCAGTTGGGAACTCTGGCGGCTGTTCTGTTTTATTTCCTGAAAGATATCATTAATATCGTCGGTTCTTTTTACAAAGAAAATTTGAACTCAAAACGACTGCCAATCAAAGAACAGACTACCAACTCTAAACTCGGCTGGTACATTATTCTTGGAACAATCCCCATCGTTACAATCGGTTTCGGGTTGAAAAAAATTATTGAAGGCACTCTGACCAAAAATCTTACTATCATCGCAATAGCACTTATTGTTCTTGCTGTTGTTCTGGCAGTTGCCGAGAAAACCGCAAAATTCAAAAAGGAAGTCAAAGATATTACTCTTTGGGATGCAATATGGGTGGGGCTGGCTCAATGCCTTGCACTTTTCCCCGGTGCGTCGCGTTCGGGCACAACCATCACTGCGGGTATGTTTTTGGGTATGAAACGCGAAACTGCCGCAAGGTTTTCTTTCCTTCTGAGTATTCCCGCCGTTTTCGCAAGTGGTTTGTATGAATTTTATAAAAGCTTGAAATATATCAATTCAGAACAATTGTTACTCGTTGCAATTTCAACCATATTTGCTTTTATCAGCGGGTATCTGACCATTGCCTTTCTGCTCAAATTCCTGCGAAGCAATTCCACATGGGTATTCGTTATTTACAGGATTTTGCTCGGTTCGCTGATTTTGCTCTTTTTTATTTAAAAACTGACTAACAAATCGAGTGAATATACGTCACTCGTAAAATATTATGTGGATACTGAACAGATACATATTGCGGTTTCATGTCGGACCATTCATTTTTGGAGTGGCTACCGTTATGTTTCTGTTTCTTTTTCAGTTTCTGATGCGTTACCTTGGTGAACTCGTCGGCAAAGGATTAAGCAATTGGGTTATTATTCAGCTGATTACGCTGAACCTTTCGTGGATGTTTGTGCTTGCCGTACCGATGGGAGTGCTGTTCTCTACCTTGATGTCATTTGGTAATTTGTCAGCAAATTATGAAATCACAATAATCAAGGCAAGCGGAGGCGGACTGATGAAAATGATGCTTCCCGTAATATTTTTCGGAATCTTACTTACGGGCTTTCTTTTCTGGTTCAATGATAATGTCCTGCCCGAAACAAATCATCAGGCAAAAGTTTTGCTTAATGATATCACACGCAAAAAACCTACTTTTTCGATTGAAGCAGGGCAGTTCAGCACTCAGCTCGAAGGCTGTACGATTCTTGCAAGAAGCATTGATTCAATTTCGGGTATGCTAAAAGGTGTTACGATTTACGACAACACACGCGGAAATAAAACAAATGTCATTTCTGCAGATACAGGAACAATAGAGTTTTCGCCTGATTATACAAAACTTATAATGCTTCTCTATTCGGGCGAGATTCATCAGATTATGCCTCTTACGGTACGGGATTACAACCGCATTAATTTCAAAAAGTACAAATTTATTACTAATGCCAGCGGTTTCGCTTTTGAGCGTTCCAGCGAGGGCATGGTTTCACGCGGCGACAGGGAAATGCGGATTTCGGACATGAAAAAAATCATCAACGAAGCCGACAAAAATGCAAATGCCGCAACCAAAAGAATTCAAACTCAAATTGAAAAGCACTACGAATTTCTGAACGGCAAATCAGGCGAAGGAGACCTCACCGTTTTCAGTCGGGACATTCATACTCCTGCAAAAACTCAGGAGTTGCGTCATGCCCAGCAAAGAATTGAGTTCCTCAAAACTACAGTAGCTTCCGATTTGATGCAAAAGCAGGACTACAATCTTCGGGCACAGGAATACTGGATTGAAGTTCAGAAAAAATATTCTATTCCCTTTGCCTGCCTTATATTCGTGCTAATTGGCGCTCCATTGGGGATCATGACAAAGGGCGGCAACTTCGGCATCAGTGCGGCAATAAGTCTCGGATTCTATGTGTTTTACTGGGCTTGTCTGATTGGCGGCGAAAAGCTGGGCGACCGCGGACTGCTCCCGCCGTTTATAAGCATGTGGGGCGGAAATTTCCTGATTGCCCTGATTGGCATCGTTCTGACAATCAGAGTTAACAACGAATCGGTCAGATTCCCGGGAGCAAGGTTAATTGCAAACATTCAGAGCAGACTTATTAAATATCTCTCAAAAGCAAAATAGATTGATTTTGAAAGTTAATTTATGGAACATCAGACTCTAATAGTTGATATTGATAAGTAATCCTTTTTTTTAAGGTTTTGGATAAAAGTTGCTCTATGCTCCTTCTTACTATCCTCTGTATTGGTAGTTCCTATTGGAATATTTATTTCTCTCGAATATGAATTAATTTTATTGGTAGTATTTTTTATAGCCACTTTACTTTCATTGATACATTTAATGTTTACTCGAATTTATCCTTACCAAATTACTGGTAGGGATAATATCATCACAATCAAGTACTTAAAGTATAATACTCCCTGTGAAATTGAGATGGATTTGCATAAAGTAGAATTAGTTTATTTAGATGCTTACTTATTTCAAATGTATGTTAGTACGATTCATTTCGATATAAAATACAGAAATTCAATTTTTATTATTTATGCTGAACAAGGATTTTTTTCCACTTTAGGAAACTTACAAGTAAAGGAACTTTACAATCAGCTAATAAATTATCAGAATCAGATAAAGGACGAAATCCCGAAAAGTTGAAAGATGATTCGGTTTTTATTGAATAGTTAAAGATATTGTACGCCCGAGTCCAAGTTCCAGTAGACGGTAAAGAGTCGAAAGCTGAATGTCGCTATGACCATTTTCAATCCTCGAAATAAAACTTTTCTTTGTCCCTGTTTTTTTTGCAAGCTCTTCTTGTGTCATGTGAGCCAATCGCCTTTCTTCTTTAATAACCTCACCAATTGCAAAGGCTTTTGCTTTAATTTCGAATTCTGTCCTTTTCTCTGAACCTATCAAGCCATAACGACTATCCAAGTGTTCATCGAATGTTGTAATTGATTTATTGTTTTTCATATTTATAACTTATATCTCATTAATTTGAAAAATATTCTTTCATGATTTTAATTGCTTTGTCAATCTCTGATGAAGGTGTTTTTTGTGACTTCTTTTGAAACCCGTTAAAAAGAACCACAATATTTCCACGGTCAAGGCAACAAAAAATTCGGTAAATATTGCTGTTATACTCAACTCTTATTTCATAAAGACCAATGGTACCTTCAATGTGCCTAAAAAACTTCAAAGGGATTCTCTCCGCAACTGTTACTAAGAATAAAATATAATCAATTTTTTCCTTGACTTTTTCAGGTTGTTCCTCAAAGAAGTCCAAGAAATAATTTTTATAATATATTATCTGTCTTATTCTTTCCATCATACAAAGTTAACTAATAATGGAACAAAAAGCAAAAATAAAATTCCGATTAAAATATCATCATCATTTATTACATTTTTTTCATAGCAATAAATAATCATTATTTTCGTTTATTTATTGCGTCTACGTTCTTTGATAGTTTGTCAACCTCTCCCCGACCCTCTCCATTCTTGGACTTATCCTGTAGCATAAAACGAAGGAATAAAGGAATAAGTATATGAAAAATATA
>CAZSHX010000090.1:0-15845 GCA_964606895.1 uncultured Hyphomicrobiales bacterium | reverse complement strand
TTCTGAAGAAAATCAACATAACTCTCCCTATTACGTGGATTAGGGAAAGTTAGGGTTTAAAATCATCATGGGAGTTCAAACAAGTAATGCAGATTGTACAGACTTTTGGTGCTATTGCTTGTAGTGATAGTAATCTAATTGTAAATTTATCCGATGTCCGTTATTTTATTTCCAAAGATAATGGAGATAGCTGGATGAGCATAGACAATTTGCCCTCTGATAGTCCTGCAAAAGTGATTGCATTTAAAGACAGCATAATTTTAATTAGCACCGATAGAGGATTTATTTATCGTTCACTTGACATGGGTGAAACATGGTTAAAAATCAAAGAAGATTTTATGAAATATTGCGATTTTTGTACTGTACAGATTCAAAATAATATACTATATTTCTCCGCAGAAAAAGGACTGTATTCGTCAACTGATTTAGGGCTTAATTGGGTTCCTATGCGTGAACCTGATCTTTCCAATCAAGTGAATTGTTTTAAGATTATTGATTCAACCATTGTTGCGGGTGCTCATAGAGATATGAGAATTTCAAAGAACGGTGGTAAAGACTGGGCTGATTTCAATGATGGCTTACCCCAAAATATTTTTAACTCTGAAATATTTTTGGAAACTATGAACAAGAATTTCATTCTTACTAATCAAAATGAGGTTTTCATTAGTAAGGAAGATTTAAGCGGCTGGACACAATTATATCATTCTCCTGATTTTGTAGATACCTCAGGAAATATTTATCCATCTCATATAAATTGTACTATGGTTTGTGGCAATACAATTTTAACAAATATTCATAATCCCCTATATAGTGGGTATATTTATTCTACTGACTTATGTAAAACTTGGCATGAATTCAATTCAGGTTTATCATTTAATGATTCGAACGCTTTTCGGATGTTTCACAATGATGAATTTATAATCAGTGCTTCTGCTCCATATTTTCTTAGACACAAGATTACTAACTGTATTCCGGATTCAACCGCGACTGAAGTTTTTGAATCTCCTTTCGGTACAGTTTATTTGATTTCTCCAAATCCGGCAGAAGATTTCATCGAAATAACTAAACCTTCCGAAGGTTTGGAACCTTCGGAAGGTTCTGTGAATGCTGTAAGAATATTCAATGTTTTTGGTGAAACGGTTCTGAAATCTTCTGATTTAAATAATTCACAATTTTCAATTCACAATTCACAATTAAGAATAGACGTTTCGGGTTTGCCGTCGGGAGTGTATTTTGTAAGAATAGGAGGGAAAGTCGGGAAGTTTGTGAAGTTATAGCCGGAAAAAGGGACGTGGGGAAGAGAAGAAGTTGAATATCGAACAAGCAATAACGAATTACTAAACAGGAAAAAAAAGTATGATTTCTTTCTCTTCAACACCTTAACGCATAACCACCTAAGCACCTCAACTCTTTGAGTATAGAACAAGGAATTTTGAAGGGAAGAAATAAGAATATTCTTACACTTCAAAATAAATAATAATACAGATTGAGCATGCCCGAAAAAGTTGAGGTTTTCATATCGGAAAGATAGTTCCACTTTGCCTGGGCGGACAATCCGAGATTAGTGTAAATCGGGTAATAATATGCCAGTGACAGCATATATCCATAGTCATACATTGAACTGGAGCTCTTTTCTCCATAAGCATTGATATCAGAAAAAACGTTGTAAATGCCTGCCCCGGCATTGAGTTGTAAATTTTCTGCTTCCAATGACATAAATAGTATCACAGGTATTGCAAACATTTTCATATCAAGAGAAGTAATGCCGATGTTTGTTCGAAGGTTATTCTCGGATTGACTTGCAAGATGAATATATCCCGACTCAAGTCCCATCCCGAATCGCTTGCTTGCTTCCCATTTAATGCGTAGAATTCCTGTAATTCCATATCCATGAAGATTCTCATCCGTTCCTCTGAGGTCGGCATTTTTCGAACATCCAATTCCACCCTCCAATACAAACCTCGACAGAAAATTTTCGTCCTTCTCGTCTGCATGAGTTTTAGCAAATCCTGCCAGAATCATGAAGAAAAACATTACATACAGCAATTTATTATTTTTGATATCTTGTATAATATTCATAAGCCACCATTGTTGGATAGTTGGATAGAATTCCGTCAGTCTTTAAATTTTCCATAAACAATTTCAAGTTTTCGGGCATGTCAATCGTCCAGATAAAAACCTTTTTGCCTTCCTTGTGCATCTCGTCAATTTCGCCTTCCATTTTGCCCATAGTCCATCTTGGACCCCAAACGGGAGCATTGGTCTTCGTTACTTTCCCAAAATCCAGTTCGCAAACTGCAGGAGAATTTTCGCGAAGAGGATTGGATAAATACGCATCAACTGTCTCATCCAACGCAAGTCCCACCATAATTTCGAGTTTATTACGCCCCATTTTCTTTGCTTTTTCATTATATTCAATTTGAATTGGCATTATTAAATTAATTGTTTCGGCAGATTTAACATCAAGCCATACCAAAGACAATGTTGTTTCATTCAGCACAGCATCAAGAGCTTGCCTGAGTGTGGGAATCGTTTCACCGTTTTTCAGAGTACAAAATGACTGAATATGTGAATAGGTGTAGTTCGAAACCAACCCCACAAAGAACTGACCATTAACAACTCTTTCGCTAAAATTATCATCATGAAATAATATCGGAACTTTGTCTTTTGTAAGCCGTATATCAATTTCAATTCCTGTTGCTCCGTATTTCTCGCCAAGTCTAATCATTGCAAGGCTGTTTTCTGCAGTTGCAATACCTTTGTAGCTACTGCTACCGCCGCGGTGGGCAAGTATCTGGAATTGCTGATTGGAATAATCAACATTTCTTTCAAGTTCAAACGAAAAATCATCGGCTAGCTTATCGGCACTATTTCCTGTTTTCCCACGAAAAATTATTTTGGAGATAGAGTCCGAACCATTGAGCAATTCTTTAGCACCTTCGCTGTAATTAACATAAAGCCTTGATAAATAAATATCCTGAGAAAAAGAAAATTTCCATTCGCCTTTGAAAATCAGCATTGTGTCCAGAATTCCACCACGTAATATGAAATTCGCATAGTCTTTGCCTGTAAATAACGAGAGAGTGTCCCCAACCCATTTCGCAACAACTTTTTCCCCGAATTTATTTTTACCGTCAATCACTTTATATATCCCGTTAATTTTCTTTTTCATTTTATCATTCAACCTTGCACTGCCTTTGATTAACTGACTTTCTCCAAAAGAAGATTTGTTTATCATGTCATCGGAGCAACTGCAAAGGGCTGTTAAAATGATTATTGATAATATTTTTTTTGCTTTTCTCATAAAGAATAACCTAAAGTGAATTGTGGATATACTGACCATTTTTGAACTTCAGAGAATGCAAGCCAAACCAGATGCGACGGTTCGGAATAGTTCATCTGCACACCAAGAACAACTTCATTTTTTCTCCATACTTTATGTTTGAGCATTAGCGACATATTCACACCTGTTAAAAGTTTGTGCTCTTTCTGGAAAGGAGTATTGTCAACTTTTGAAGTTTGTTTTATGTTGAGCATTGCTTCTGCCTTAACTTCAAGTTTGTAATCATTCATTTTTGTCCCGAGAGTAACACTTGGGTATATTTTCAAGCCATAAGCATTTGCTTTGAATCCACTCATTCTTGCCGTTCCGTACCATACTTCTGTCATGTTCGTGAATGAGCCGTAAGCATTATCCCATGTTTTTGTTTTTTTCACACCAACCGATAAACTATTTGTCAAATAATTAGTCATAAGTTTGCTTTCTACGGATAATCCTTCTTTAAGACTGTAACTCATACCGAGGTTAAGCAACGGCACCTGAGCTATTTCTTCTTCGACTATTGCTCTTGGCATCATTACGACTGAAACACCGAGCATGCCTTCAACACTGCTTTTCATTATTTTTTTGCTATAAAGGTCTTCATAATCCATTTCATAGGAATACAAATTTAGTGTTAAATTTACTAAAACCAAAAGCAATAATGCTGTCTTTGAAACTCTTTTTGAGTTTGCTCTGTTTTTTGATAAAGTTTTCATTTTGTTTCTCCAATGTTTTTGTTAATTAATGTCAAGTTCCAAGTGCAAATTAGCTGATTTGGAGAGGCGTGTTGTCAAAGGTAAGTAAATGAAATGTAAAACAATAGTCATTGATTTATCTTGTTTTAATCTGAGATTTGTCAAAGAAATGTCATAACCCGAACTGCACTATTGTTATACGTAATATATGAGCATATTAACGATATTTTTACTATATTTGCATTGGTTTATTGAGAGTATGTAGATAAACGAGAAGACTATAAAATAATAATGAGATTGAAAATGAAAATAATACTATTTCTCCTGCTAATACCATTTTTTTATTTTCAAGTATTCGCTACTGCACAGCAATCTGATAGGATCATTTACAATGGCAAAAAATACGCCTTGTTTAACAATCCATTAGAAGAATACTTTGATAAATATCCTGATAAAAGACCAAAAAACGATATATTATCAACTTCAAATTGGCGTGATTATATTGCTACATTTGAAATTAGGAACAATTCTCTTTTATTAAAGGATATTGAAATTGAAGTTAGTGATACATCAAGTGGAAATGAAAATGACCTAAAATATCAAAGTATTTTAAATGAAGTATTCCCCGATACGACTCAAATTAAGATTGATTGGCTGACAGGTATGTTAGTTCTTCCTTATGGCAAAATTGTTAATTATGTCCATCTCGGTTACGGTTCGACTTTTAATAATTATATTCTTTTAGAGATAGATAAGGGAAACTTAAAAAAAGAAATTAAATTAAATCACAAGGAATACAAAAAGTATAGACAAAAGCAATTTGAAGTTTTCAAAAAGACTGATGAATACAAGAATCTTAAAGAGGATTCCAAAAAAGATGGAAAAACTGACAAAGAAATTGATACTTTTCTCAAAGATTTTCTTATTGACTATCTGTCAATAATATTGATTGAATAGGGTAAAATCTTGAAACTCTCACTTGCTAAAAGCAATAGTTAGTTTTATCAAACAATTTTAATCTGACTCTATCTGAACTAATGTTATCTCAAATGTAAAAACACAACAAACAAACTTTTTATTAATTTATAAAATAATAATTAAAATGAAAACTACAATGAAACTTATAATTCTCGCACTGTTGGTTGCAAGTTGCATTACAACAGCATATTCACAAAACGAAATGAAAGACAAAACAAGCAAAACTGAAAAAATTGAGACGATAGCAAACGATACCATCCCAAGAGTAACAGGCATAGGCGGGATTTTCTTCGGTTCCGATAATCCAAAAGAAACACGGGAATGGTACGGCAGAAACTTAGGTCTTGCCATAAATGAATATGGCTCGCCTTTCGAATTCAGAAATGCAAACCGACCTGAAGAAATCAATTATCTGATATGGAGTCCGTTTAAAAATGGGACTGACTACTTCGCCCCTTCAAAAAAAGAATTTATGATAAATTACAGAGTTCAGAATATCGAAGGGCTGGTGAAAAAACTAAAAGAAAATGGTGTTACGATTGTTGATAAAATTGAAGCGGTAGAATACGGCAAATTTGTACACATTATGGACCCCGACGGAAATAAAATTGAGCTATGGGAACCTGTGGACAGCGTTTTAACTAAAATTGGGGAAAAAACGACTAAGTAGGGAAATTTAATTAATAATCCTTTTCTTAGCTTCCTCTACTCAATTTTGATAACCGTATCGCTCATAAAATCTTATAATCCATCGAAGATCTATTTTCAAAAATATTTAATAAAATAATTTCCAAAATTATTCATATATTTACGAATGTTTAATTTGTACAGTATTTATGAAACTTGTAATTTTCGATATTGACGGCACTCTGACCGATACCACTTCGGTTGACGACTCTTCCTACAGGCAGACTCTGCAGGAAACTTTTTCCATCGTACCTGATGAAAAAGAATGGCAGGAAATTAAAATCCGTACTTCAGGAACCGACTCAGGCATAACATTGCAGTTGCTCGAAAATCATTTTGGCGGCGAATTTCCCGAAAATGCTTATCATACGGTTAAACATAAGTTTCTTCAGATACTCAATTTCCAAAGAAATAATTTTCCCGAGAAATTTACAGCAGTTACGGGTTCCCGAAATTTCGTGGAACTGTTAAATCAGTCTGAGAATATTATCGTGGGTTTTGCGACGGGAAGCTGGAAAGAATCCGGATGGCTGAAGCTCGATTCAATCGGCATATCTGCAAATGATATATTTTATTCGAATTCTGACGAATCGGATAAGAGATTTCAAATTATAACTAATGTTTTAGAAAAAGTCAAAAGCAAAAGAGGGATTAAAAAATTCGAGAAAATAATATATTTCGGTGACGGCGAATGGGATTTCAGAGCCGCCGAAATTCTTGGAATTGATTTTATCGGTGTGGATTTCCACGGAACAGGCAGGCTTAATTCATTAAATCCTGCTCATATTATAAAGGACTTTACGGAGACGGAAAGAATTTTTAATTTAATTTGAATCATTATTTTTTTGTTTTCGTATAAAATTGTGTAATTTTGATTTTAGAAAAAATAATTTATAAATTTTCAAAAACCACAGCGAATAACGGAGGTGGCAAAAATATGAAACAGCAGACACAAAAATCAGTATTGATTCCTAATTCCCTTGATGCTCATATCAAAGCGGTAATCTCGGGCGAACGTAAATTCGAAAACGCATTTCAGTCGGTTTCCCGCATGGTGCTCGAAGACCCGAAGCAAATCGAGAGGGTAACCGTCAACGGCAAATCTACTTATGATTTCAAAGTTTTTCGTAAACCGGGCAAGCATATCATTGGTATGTTCGACGAGATAAACAGCTTTGTTTCGTTTGTCAAAGATGCCGCCGAGGGTGGTTCATCTTCTGAAATGGCATTTGTTTTAATCGGAGAACCCGGTAACGGAAAAACTTTCTTTGTTGACTTGCTCAATAAGCTTTATCGTGATTTTATTTCACTTCCCCCGAATAGAAGATTTACTTTCCGTTTTAACAATCTTGACAAACTTGGCGGCTACGGCAAAATTACTTCTGTCGAATCGCAAACATTCGAGGACCCGATGGTGCTTGCAATGAATCTGTTTGACGAAAAAGAATCAGCTAAGGAATATCTTGCACAAATGGGTGCAGGGGACGAACTGATTCATAAACTTTTCAAAAGCTTCCGTCCTTTGGGTGCTTGTTCTGACTTTATTTTCCATCAGATTAGAGATTTTTGCGATGGTGATATTGAAAAAACAAAGGAATTCGTTCAGATATTGCCCATTCCGATAAGTGAATCGCGTGGAACACTAACAGGCAAATATGCCGCAAAGGATAAAATCACTTCTTCGGCAGTTGATTTACTTGGTGAAGAATCTATTTCAAGACTTTTACATATTACCGATACAACCAATCCATATCGTTTCGACTTGCGTCGCGGAGCTTTGGCAAGAGTAGCGGGTGGCGGTATCCACTTTGCCGATGAAATTTTCAAAAATAAACGCGATTTGGTTCAGGTCTATCTTGGTGTTATTCAAAATAGAACTATTGACATCGAAGGCTTCAAATGGCCCATTGATACATTGATTATCGCCACCAGCAACAATTCGGAATTTGCTAAATTCCTTGAAGAGAAAGAACAGGCTCCGATTGTTGACCGTTGCCGTCTGTCGTATATGGCTCACAATACCAACTATCGTTTGCAGAAAGAGCTAACCGCTTTTGCTGTCGGCGGCAAAGATAAAACTACGTTTTTGAACGAAACAATGCACATTGACCCCAATTTGAATTATGCCGTTTCTGTTGCTGTTGTTCTTTCCAGAATGCCTCATTCCGACAAACTTACCCCTGTTGAGATGATGAAACTTGCCGCAGGCGAAGTTGCAGGCGAAAAGAGCATTAAAACACTGACCGAAGTTATTTCCGAGTTGAACACAGACCCTGATATTACTCACAGATTCGGTCAAAAAGGTTTGGGACACAGAAATCTCGGGCGGGCTATTCAGGTTCTTTTGGAAAGGTCTGAAACCCAGGAAGGCAAATGTATGTATGCAGGAGATGCATTCCCGGCAATGGAAAGCGTAATCCTTGATTATGTACAAGACCCTGCAGACAGAATCAAATATCTGAATGACTTGCGAATTGCCCACAGCCTCCACAGAAAAAACATCATGGCGGCTATATTTAATGCCTATATGGACCAGCCCGATGCTGTTCAGAAAGATGTTTTGAATTATGTTAATATGATAATCGGTATTGATGCTAAAAATCTTGGACCCGACAAAATCTGGTCGTACAAAGACCCGCAAACCGGAAAACTTGTTTCACTCAAAATTGATGAATCATTCATTAATAGTGTCGAAGACAGATTAGGTTTGAAAAACAACGAACAGAAACAAAGCTTCCGCACAACGATTACAAAGATTTATGGGCAGAAGATGAATCAGGACCCCAACTATGATTTTATGGATAACAACGATTTGGTTAAAGCAGTTACCGATGTCCGCCTCAAATCTGATGTCGCAGGAGCAGGAAGTCTTGTGGGAGCCCTTGCCAACCGCACCAACGAAGAAAACCAGAAACTTCACAACCGAATGCTCGACACAATGATTAATAAACTTGACTATTGCCATACTTGTGCCCAAAAGACTATTGAATACTTCTGTACTCAGGACGATGCAAGCTGATGGGATAATTTAAAATGAAAAAAAATATTAAAAATAGTCAGCCTGAAAATCCTCAATTCTCTAATGAGGCAATGCGTCGGGAACTGGAAATTATTTCGGAAAGGCAATCGCCGGAGTTAAGTGATTTTCCTTCGTCCGTTGGTTTTTATGACCATAGCGATATGGAAGTTTTGCAGGCTACTGTTCCTTCAAAACCGGATGGAACTGTTAGCCTACAGTCACTTGACGAATTGCTCGACCGCGACAAGCAACGCGAGAATGACGGTTTCCCACGCAAGATTCGTCTTGGGAAAATCGGAAAATCGGGCAAGGATGGCAAGAATACTATAATTCTTGTTCCCACAACCACCGAACCGAAATTCTACCACGACAATTCGATTACCGAAGATGGCGAAGAAAATACAGGCGGTTCGGGTGAGGGTCAGGAAGGTGAAGTTATCGGCGAACAGCAGGCTGAACCCGAAGCAGGAGAAGGCGAAGGAACAGGTGCAGGTCAAGGCTCCGAGTCGTCGCACGATATGACTTCCGAAGCTTTCGATTTGGGGAAAGTTCTGACTGAAAAGTTTCAGCTTCCGAATCTGAAACAAAAGGGAAGGAAACCATCTTTTTCCAAATTTACGTATGATTTAACTGACAGAAATCGCGGCTTCGGTCAGGTGATTGACCTGAAAGAAACCTTAAAAAGAGTTGTTCAGACAAATATTCTGCTCGGCAGAGTAAAACAGGACGAAGAGTTTAATCCCGATGACCTGCTCATTAATCCGAAGGACCACGTTTACCGTATTATGTCGAAAGAGAAAGATTACGAAAGTCAGGCAGTCGTGTTTTTCCTACGCGATTATTCGGGTTCGATGCAGGACAAACCTACTGAAGTTGTTGTAACTCAGCATCTGTATATTTATAGCTGGCTGATGTATCAGTATCAGAAAAACGTAATTTCAAGGTTTATTCTGCACGACACTACGGCAAAGGAAGTTCCCGATTTCTACACCTACTATCGTTCGCAGGTGGCAGGCGGAACAAATGTCTATCCTGCTTTCGAACTTGTCAATAAAATTGTCGAAGAAGAACAGCTTGCCAAAGATTACAACATTTATGTCTTTCACGGTACCGACGGCGACGATTGGGAAGAGGACGGCAAGCAGATGTTGGAAGAAACCAAAAAGATGCTCCGCTATGCTAACCGAATTGGAATTTCAGTCGCCAAAAATTCATGGACAGTGGGAGGGCAGTCTATTCTTGAGCGTTATCTGGAGAATTCGGGTTTGCTGAAGCAATTCCCCGAATTAATCAAGCTTGACGCTATGCCCGCAGATTCGGCAGACGAAAAACGAATTGTTGAAAGCATAAGAAAGCTGATTATTTAAAGAAACAGATTTATCAAATCACGCTGTCACTCTGAGCACAGCCAAGAGTCTGATTCAATAAAAAAAGCCTGCCTTGAAATTAAGTCAGGCTTTTTTTTATAAATATTAATTTATTCAGCTTGTTTTTTTAAGAGATACCTTAAATGAAGATACTTGATGTCTGGCTCTGTGAGAAATGGTTGAATATTCCAGGTTGTCAGAATCCTTGAATTCCATATTCATAAGCTCAACAAAGGGTTTGCCTACTGGAGTCTATTTTGTGAGAGTGGGGAATAAAGTTGGGAAGTTTGTAAAGATTTGAAAAGAAATCTGTTCTTAAGAATAATAATCTCAATTACATTTTTTTCATCCAACAAGATGTAATTGAGGTTTGATATTGATTTTTCCCGCTATTAAAACTTTCCCCCAAATTCTTCGTCAAAGTTATTTAATTTATTTATGTTTATTAAACAAACTAATCAACAGAACTAAAAACACTTATGAGAAATTATAAATTCTTTCTGCTTTTGGGTCTTTCTCTGTTATTCGGCTGTGCAACTCACACTAACATCGAGCCCGCCGGCAAAGATAACATTAAAGGTTTTGCAAACTTTGGCGGTCCAATCATAGAAGCATTCGGAACAAACATCCCGATTCCGTATCTTTCTGTTGGAGCAGATTACGGTCTGACAAAAAATATGGATGTGAATGCCAATCTTCATCTAATTTCATTGGCTTACCAAATCGGAGGTCTTGATTTGGGATATACTTATTTCCCTCTTTTGAATGATTCATATATCCCCACAGTCGGCATAAATTTTCAAATCATGTCCCTATTCAGCTTCAAGACTTCAATTGATGACAGATTCAGGGCTTACCCGAGTATTTCGCCTTCGTTTGCATGGAAACTGTTTGACGGAAAGATTTATATGGGTTCAGATTTCGTTCTGCCGGTTACGAAACTTGATTATTATTCGGGAATGCCTACGGTTATTATTTCACCTTTCATCGGTTATTCATGGAATTTGGGAAAGAACGACAATTTCTTTACCGAAATAAAATGGAACGGAGCCAATGTGCGAACCGATAGATTGGCTGTGAGTTATCTTCATCCGGCAAAATCCGGTGCAGTGGGTTTGTATCTCACACTTGAAAGGAGTTTTTGATATGAAAAAGTCATTTATTTTACTTCTTCTATTATTATCAGTCCTTCTAAACAGTTGTGAACTTGACAGCTTTCTATTCAACACCGAGAAACTGGACAAATACACACTTCCGGATAATAACATTCCTGATTCTCTTATCGAAAAAGTTACCTTAAAAAGTGAAACTTATAATTTATATGGTTTTTGGATAAAATCCGACGGTGCTTATCCGGGAAGAACAATACTTTATTGCCACGGTAATAAGCATAATATTGATGCATATTGGGACAGAGTAATGGTTATGCACAAAATGGGATTCAACGTTTTCATTTTTGACTATCGCGGCTTTGGAATGTCCGAAGGAGAATCGTCCGAAAACGGCATGTACAAAGATGCTGAATCTGCTTTGGATTTTGTTTCAACCACCAAAAAAGTACCGAAAGATTCCCTTTGCCTTTATGGCTATTCTTTGGGAAATGTTGCATCAATTTATCTGGCGGCTAATAAAATTAATTCTGCCTGCCTGATTGCCGAAGCTCCATTTGCCTCTGCCAATTCATTAAGTCAGGGCTCTCTGGGACTTGATATTCCGCCTGACTGGCTAACAAAATCTAATTTCAACAATGCTGAGCTTATCAAAAAAGTCAATACGAGATTTCTCCTGATTCAAAGTCTTGACGATGATTTTGTCCGGTATGACGACAACGGAAAAATCGTTTTCGAAAATGCTCCTGAGCCTAAAAAGCTTTACACTCTCGACGGTGCGGGACATACAGGAATCATATCTGTCATTGGTGAATCCGCCTACATAAAATTAATTTCAGACTGGTTCTTAAATAATTAGTCGCAACTAATAAATTAAAATTCCCAACTTTCGTCTATGTGGAACATTATTTTTGAATTTTAAAGGTTTTGCATGAGAAGAATTCTAATCTTTAGCTGTCTGTCGGTTTTTCTGGTTTCAAGTTTTGCTTTCAGCCAAAACGGGAAGAATATACAAATTTTAGTTAAGGGCAAAGTTACTGACGAGTTTACCGGTAATGGTGTTGTCGTTACAATGGAGTTCAGAGAACCCGACGGCAAGAAATTCAGGATAAGTACAAATTCAATTGACGGTTCGTACCAACAGATTGTTGATGCCGGCAAAAAATTCGATATAGTTTTCACCAATTTTGATATTATAAGAAAAACAGAACCGCTTCAGATTGAGAATACTACTAAATATATAGAACAAATTGCTGATTTTAAAGTTAAACGTCTTGTTCCCGGCTTGAAACTATTGACATATTCTGCTTTTGATGCAAATAGTTCTGCGTTTAAAGAAGAAATCCAAAAATCACTTGAACAACTGAAAGAAATCATGCAGTTCAACAGAAGTGTAAAATTTGAGTTTAACATCAATTCTCACGACACCTATAAAAGAATCAAAAATGTTCAGGAAATTAAGCCTGACAAAAAGAAAGCCAAAAAGGGGGCAAAAACAGAATCAATTATTACCTACTCCGAACCCGATGCGAGCAGAATAAAGAGTATTGTTGATTCAAGGGTTGCCGAAGCAAATAAAATGTTGTCTTCTTGGACCCGATTCAACGACAGAATAACAGTTTCGGGCGATTATTCTGTTGGGGAAACAGACTCAGAAAACTCAAATTTCATTGTCATTGTTAAAGAAATAAAGAACATATTTGAATAAATTTTTCGATTTTTAAATATTTTCCTTTTTTATATATTCATCAATGTTTATATTTTAATACTTTTATTCTGTAATTTGGATAAACATTATGAGAAAAGACGCTAATCTATTTAAATCCGATGATTCAATCAACGAATTATTGGACATCGCCTATGCTTTTCAAAAAAGCAGAATGCTGATTTCTGCCGGAGAACTTGGAATTTTTGACGCTATCGGCGAAGAATATAAAACAGCCGACCAGCTTGCAATTGAAACGAATACCGACCCAAAAGCACTGCAAAGACTTATGAATTCATTGGTAACAATGAAACTTCTTCTCAAAAAAGACGGGAAGTATGGAAACTCCCGTATTGCATGGAATTGTCTGGTTAAAGGTAACCAGTATTACCTTGGCAGTCTTGACAACTTTTCGGCTACATGGGATAAATGGAGCAATCTAACCGAAGTTGTCCGCACAGGAAAACCTGTTGATTTCGTAGAGATTAAAGACCGCACTCACGAGCAACTCGAAGATTTAATTGAATCTATGCATTGGATGGGTAGCCATCAGGCAGTAGAAGTCATTAAAATGCTTGAGATGAAGAAAGCAGTTCGTGTTCTCGACCTCGGAGGCGGTTCAGGTGCTTATGCTATGGAGTTTCTCAGAAATTTCCCAAATCTCGATGTAGCTATTTTCGACTTACCTCAGATTATTGAAATAACCCGAAAATACCTTGAAGTTAAGGGATTCGATGGAAAAATCGTTACAATCCCCGGCGATGTGACAAAAGACAAACTGCCTAAGAATCATTATGATATAATTTTTATTTCGCATTTGCTTCACATGTTTTCCTTCTGGGAAAATATGGAGATTCTGAAAAATATTTACGATGCCCTTAAAATTGGCGGAAGAATTATTATTCATGAAATGATGTTCGACGACGGCAGAACCTCACCCGAAGTAGCATCCACTTTATCATTGTATATGCTCCTCAACACAAAAACAGGTGAATTGCTAACTGAAAGTGAACTATGGATTTTGCTCAAAGAAGCTTGGTTTTCGAAAATTGAACGAAAAGATACTTCTTTCGGTACAAGTGTTGTCACTGCCGTGAAGTAGCATAATAATCGGGAAGTATTTATAGCCTTAGTTGCTGAAAAGAGGAAGGATACCATAGTCCCCAATTTACAACTATATCTTTAAAAACTTCCCAATTTTTCCGCCTATCCTCACAAAATAAGCTCCCGACGGCAAACCCGAAACGACAATTCTTATACCCTCTCCTTTGGGGAGGGTTGGGGTGGGGTTCTTCACAATTTCACCGAAGATATTGAAGATTCGGATATTGGGCACAGAGCCTTGTGCCCCAATTGGGATTTCAATGTAATCGGTTGCTGGATTGGGCAAAATAGAAAATTCTGCCTTCATGGCTGTTTCATCAACATCACTTATTAATTCGCTAATTTTTGCTTTGAAGAGCTCATTTCCCGTTACTGCAAAAATGTATTCTGAACTTACTGCCAATCTGGTAACTGAAGAATCCGTCAAACCTTGATTCTTTTCTGTCCATGTGGTCCCCGTATCCGAAGATGTGTAAATTCCTCTATCGTAACTCCCGAGAATCATTGAATTACCGAAGAAGGCTATTGCCCAGACAGAACCGTAGGTGCTTATTCCGATTGTTTCGTTATGCCAGATCAAACCGCCGTTAGTAGTGTGAAATATTCCAAGTGCACTTGTTCCGGCAAACATATCATTTCCCTTCAATGCAAGAATCCTGACATCAATATCCCATAATTCATTGTTTCTCTCCGACCATGTGGCACCGAAATCAGTCGTAAGGTGAACTCCTGTGTTGAAAGTACCGGCATAGAGGCTATCTCCGTCGGTGACGAGTGTTCTGATGTAAATAAGGTCTTTTCTGATAAGCATCCAGTTTTCACCGTTGTTAGTAGAATGATAAATACCAGAATCTCTTGTAGCGGCAAAAATATGGTTTCCTGTGGTGGCAAATGACCATACTGAAGAGCTCGTCAATCCGTTATTTTTTGCTGTCCAGCTTTCTCCGTTGTCGGATGACCGGAAGATACCGTTGCTTCTCGTTCCGGCAAAAATAGTAGAACCGCTGTACCCGAATGTTATTACACATGAATCGGTAAGCCCGTTATTCTTTGGAGTCCATGAGTTACCTTCATCAGAAGAAACATAGATCCCTTGGGAAACAGTTCCAGCAAAGATGTAATTGCCGTAAACCGAAACATTATTTATACCAACTGCCGGCAAACCGTTGCCGCACTGCACCCACTGTGCATAGGCTGACGTCGCCGCGATACATAGCATTAAGCAAAGACTGGATGCAAATGAGAAAATATTCTTCATTAATATTTTGTAAATCTGTATAAATATTTTAACTATATGAAGTAGAATCCTCAATATCCATGCCATTCTCCAAACCAGTTAATCCGAGATTCAGATACCAACAGACATTTTGGGTTCGCTTTAGTTTCCTTTTCGCAGTGAAAATGAAGGATTGTTTTGAATTTTCTTTATCCCTTAAGGGATAGGATAGTTATAGAATTCAGAACCAAAGGAACTTCAACCATGCCAGATGGATGGAATCTTCCTTTCCCCCTTTGAAAAAGGAGGTTAGGGGGACGTTCAGTTGAAAGTTGAAAGTGTAAAGTTGAAAGTCGAAAGACAAGACTATTAGTTAAGGAGTGCAGGGGTATTTTCTTCTTTTAATCTCTTCAAACAACTAAACATCTAACCATTAAACATCTAAACTCTTGAAGAGGCCACCACGTCTCTTGGTGCCACCCCTCAATGAGGGGAATTTCAAGAAGTTTTTCTTCTCTTAAACTCTTAAACTCTTCAACAACTAAACATCTAACCAACTAAGCATCTAAACTCTTTCTTCTTCTTCAAACCTATCTATATACCATATTTTTGCCAATTGTTCATCGGTCATTATGTATTGTTC
>CAZSHX010000089.1:0-16207 GCA_964606895.1 uncultured Hyphomicrobiales bacterium | reverse complement strand
TAAAATACAAATATACGAAATATTATAAGTTATTCAAAGAATTATTACACTAGTGAAAAATTGTATAATAAAATGAATAATGATTTATCTAAGGAATGGGAAAAGAAAAAGAAACATTATAATATAGTTTGAATATTTGTAATTTCCGTTTCCGTTCTTTGATTACCGTTTTTCTATTAATCCATGCTCAAAATTCACTATATCCCATTTCCGAAAATCGAAAAAACTTGGATGTAGTAGAGAAAAATCAGGATGTAGTAGGGAAAAGCAATGATGTAGTAGTGCAAAACTTGGATGTATTTTTTGATTTGAGCAGATGTAGTAGGGAAATATCGGGATGTTGTTGAAATAATTCTGGATGTATTGCCGATTGCATAGGTTGTACAAATGATTTGCCCGGATGTATGTGTTCTTTGGTTGATTTTATTGAAATTTTGCGATAAATTATTTTTTATATAATAATTTTTGAAGGAGATTTTATTATGCTAAATCCAACTGTCGTTTTGATTGACATGTCTTACGCTGAATTGATAACAGTTTGCGATGCAATCAGGAACCATCGCTATTATGCCAAGGTGAAAGCTTGCAACGCTTCGACTGCCTGTGCCGACAGCGTAACGGTTTATATAGATGTGCCGGCGTAAGAGAAAAGAAAGATTTAGAGAACTTATACACATTCTCAAAATATATTTTTCAATTTGCAAGTCTCGGTTTTTTAAAATAATTTTAATAAAAGAAATAAGGATAATATATGGAAAAAGAATTTGAATCATTATTGGAGAAGCTTAAAAATAAAATTGAATTATTCGATTTATTGACAAATAATCATAACCAAGATGACAAAACTAAACTACTTCTGAAAGAAAAAAAGCAAAATATGAAATTGGTTATGGATGCGACTAAGGACAATCATAAAGACCCACATATTCATATCGGGTTTGGGAAGGATTATCATAAAGCTTCTTATTCTATTGAGAGAGGTGAAAGATTAAATGGAGAATTAACCAATAAATATGATAGAGTAATAAAAGATTTTATTGGCGAAAATAGAGAAGCATTACTTAAAATTTGGGAACAGTTACGTAATGGTGCAAATATTGATAAAAAACATCCCCTAGTTGCTGAACTCAAAGGATAACGATTCTTTTCACCCCGAAAGCAGAAACTTTCGGGGCGGTGAGTGACTAAATCTGGCAGTTTAGGCGATCCGATTTTGGGTTGTGTTGCTGAAAATGAGATTATTAAATATTTAAAAGGCTGATAATTCGTTTAAGCTCTCCGCTCACCAGCGGAGGGCTTACTTCAAAGCTGAAAATAATTTATTTCAGAAATGCAGAACCAGATAATCAATTAGCCAGATTTGTTCCGGCAACAAATATTCAATATCGGAGCAGGTAAAACTAACAATACATTTACGATGTAAGACAGGGTATTTTACGAGAATTGATTTTGTTTGAATTCTAACTTCTCGAGCAGTTTTCACTCTTTCCTTTTTGAAAACTGTATCATGTTTTTTTTAACAATTTTTAGGTTTTGAATATATTTTTTTGTAATTTCTTATTTGGTGGAAGTAAATTGAAATGAAATGTTATCTCCAGAGCAATTAGCAAGACAGAATATTGATAATCAGCTTGTTCAAACTGGCTGGATTATTCAGGATTACAGACAGTTAAATCTATCTGCAAGTCTTGGTATTGCCGTTCGTGAATACCCGACTGATTCTGGTGAAGCCGATTACATGCTATTTGTTGATTGCAAGCCTGTTGGTGTCATCGAAGCCAAAAAGGAGGGTACAATCCTGACTTCAGTCCATGAACAGTCTGTAAGGTATGCTATGGGGAAATTAAAGTGGTTTATGAATCATGAACCGCTTCCATTTGTTTACGAATCTACTGGCAAAGAAACTCACTTTGCAGATTACAGAGACCCCAAACCACGTTCAAGAGAAGTATTCTCATTTCACCGACCTGAAACATTGAAAGAGTGGATAAAAAATGTCACCTCTTTAAGACATAAATTACAGCATATCCCAAAGCTTGAATTAAATAATCTTAGGGATTGTCAGTTCATAGCAATCAACAATCTTGAAGAATCTTTTGCCGATGCTAAACCGAAAGCCCTCATTCAAATGGCTACGGGAAGTGGAAAGACTTTCACCGCTATTACTTCGATTTATCGTTTACTTCGATTTGCTGGTGCTCAAAGAATACTATTCCTTGTGGATACAAAGAATCTTGGCGAACAGGCACAGCAAGAATTTCAGGCTTTTACTCCACCTGATGACAATAGAAAATTTACCGAGCTTTACAATGTTCAAAGATTGAGTTCTAATTACGTTGATAAAAACAGTCAGGTTTGCATTTCCACCATTCAGAGGATGTATTCAATTCTTTCAAATGAGGAACTTGATGAAAGTGCTGAGCAAACCTCCCTGAACGAAGTTCAATTGAAGGATGATAGACCAAAGGAAGTTTTCTACAATCAACAGATTCCGTTAGATTTCTTTGATTTTATAGTAGTTGACGAATGCCACCGTTCAATCTACAATCTTTGGAAACAGGTTCTTGATTACTTCGACAGTTTCATCATCGGATTGACGGCTACACCTGATGCCAGAACTTATGCTTTTTTCAATGAAAATATTGTTAGCGAATATTCGCATGAAAAGGCAGTTGCCGACGGTGTGAATGTTGGCTATGATGTTTATACAATCGAAACAGAAATCTCAAGCAAAGGCGGAGTAATCATTAAAGATTATGTTGAAACTCGGAGCAAGTTAGACAGGAAAAAGCGATGGACTCAACTTGATGAAGATATTACTTACAAACCTACTCAACTCGATAGGGAAATAGTTAATAAAAGCCAGATTCGAAAAATTATCAGGACATTCAAAGATTCGATTCAATCTGAAATTTTCCCGAACCGACAAGAAGTTCCGAAAACCCTGATATTTGCCAAAACAGATAATCATGCTGATGATATTATTCATATCATTTTAGAAGAATTTGGCGAGGAAAATAAATTTTGCAAGAAGATAACTTACAATGCAGACTTACCAAGCACTCTGCTCAAATCGTTTCGTACTTCTTACTATCCGAGAATTGCAGTTACGGTTGATATGATTGCCACAGGAACTGATGTCAAACCGATTGAATGTCTTTTGTTCATGAGGGATGTGAAAAGCAAGAACTACTTTGAGCAGATGAAGGGACGTGGAACCAGAACTCTTGACATGGATGCCTTGAGGACGGTTACTCCATCGGCAACAACGAATAAAACTCATTTTGTAATAATTGATGCTGTCGGTGTCTGCAAATCAATCAAAACAGATTCAAGACCTCTGGAAAGAAAAAAGTCAGTTCCTTTGAAAGATTTGTTGCTTGGAGTGGCTCTCGGACAGCGTGACGAAGATACCGTAACTTCACTTGCTAACCGTTTGGCAAGGATTGACAGGCAGATAAGCAACGAGGAACGGAACAAAATTGCAGAATTGACTGGTGGCAAGAGGATTAGCACTTTGACTAATGATTTGCTTAATGCTTATAATCCAGATGTTAATCCTGAATTGAAAGATGAATCAGAACTGCTTACAATGAATGATGAAGAAAAAAACAATTATCAATTGTCAATTGCTAATTGTCAATTGGTGAAAGATGCTTGCATGCCATTCAATAAGCCAGAACTTAGGGAATACCTTGAAACTTGCAGACAGGTTCACGACCAGATTATGGACAATCAGAACCTTGACAAATTGATTTTCGCAGGTTTCGACGAAAAAGCAAAGGAGAAAGCACAAGCAACAATTGATTCTTTCAAAAAGTTCATCGAAGAAAACAAGGATGAAGTTATAGCTCTTAGGATATTCTATAGTCAACCATACAGAAGACGTGAGCTGAGTTTTAAGATGATTAAAGAGCTTAGCGAGATGATTCAAAAGCCGCCTAACCTGATAACGATAGACAGGCTCTGGTGGGCTTATGAGCAGATACACGGTTACAAAGTGAATGGAAAAAGCATCAAAAGAACCTTGACGGATATTATTTCTTTGCTTAGGTTTGAACTTGGCATTGACTCGGAGCTTTATCCATACAGCGACATTGTGAACAGGAACTTCAAGGAATGGATTTTCAAGAAGAATGCAGGAAATATTCAGTTTAATGAAGAGCAGACGGAATGGTTGAGAATGATAAAAGACCATATCATTTCGTCAGTGAATATTGAACGGAGTGATTTCGACAATACACCGTTTGCCGAGCATGGCGGACTAATCAAGGTTTGGACGCTCTTCGGCAGTGATTTGGAAAAAGTTTTAGAAGAAATGAATACGGAAATGGTGGCGTAGTGTAAGATGATAATTATGAGGAAATATCACAAAATATGTCAAATATATTTGTATTTTTGTCGTTTATATGGTATATTTGAGAATATTTCACAATAATAAGGCATTAAGATGTTAATAGAATTTTCAATTACGAATTTCTTGTCTTTTAAAGACAAAGTAACTTTTAGTATGGTGGAAGCACCGCTAAGAGAAAAAAATCTATTATTTAAAAACAACTGCTTTTCTGTTGAAAAAAATACCAATTTATTAAAGTCAGCAGTAATTTACGGTGCAAATGCAAGTGGGAAATCAAATTTCATAAATTCTCTAGCTTTTTTTATTAATCATATCAATCAATCAAAATTTATAACCGAAAAGGATTTAATACCGATTCAACCCTATCTTTTATCTTCAGAAATGAGTGATGTACCATGTTCATTTGAGATAATAATATTTAAAAATTCATGTTATTACAGATATGGGTTCGAACTTAATTCTACTGAAATTCTCAAAGAATGGCTTTACGTAAAGCATGAAAGGGAAGCACCTGTTTTTAAACGTGATAAGATGGAATTTGATATTCAAAAGAAATTCAAAATCATGAATGAGTTAAAAACACGGAAGATGATTCCAAAAAATTCATTACTGCTTTCAAAATCTGCCCAATTTAATGAAGGAATTGCTGCTGATTTTCTTGATGCACTTTCTGATTTGAGAATCATTTCTGGTATTAAAGATGAAGTATATAGAGAATTTACAATTAACACTCTTGATAATCCTATTATTAAAGACAAAACGTTAGAACTTTTGAATTTTGCCGATTTCTCTATTGAAGATATTCGTAGAATTATTGTTGATGGCGAGAATGTTACTTTCCATGCTAATTTATCGAAAAATACTGAATTTAAAATTGAACGTCAAAAACAAAAAATTCCAGATGTTTTATTTCTCAAAAATATTTATGATAAGAACAACAATATTGTTGGTCAGTATCCTTTTAACTTGTCTTTTCAGGAATCAGAAGGTACGAATAAATTTTTTCATATTGCTGGTCCTGTCTTAGACTGCCTAACACACGGTTATTCTTTAATTGTAGATGAATTGGATACAAAATTACATCCTTTATTGGTTCTGAAAATTGTCGAGTTATTTCATAGCAAAGATTCAAATCCCAAAAACGCACAGTTGATTTTTACTACACATAATACATCACTTTTTAGTACTAAAGTATTTAGAAGAGACCAAATATGGCTAACAGAAAAAAATTCTTATGGTTCAACCGATTTATTCTCACTTGCTGATTTTGAAAAAGATAAAAAGAAAGTTCGAAATGATGAAGCTTTCGAAAAAAATTATCTATTAGGAAAATATGGTGCGGTACCCTTTTTGGGCAGGTTGGATAATTTTGAAGTTATTGCGGATAAGTTATGAAGCCCAGACGGATATTAAGAAATCGTAATGTGAAAAAATCTATTCTAATTGTTACGCAGGGTGAAGTTACTGAGCCTGAATATTTCCGTTATTTCAGAAATAGTCATAGAATAAACTCCCTTGATATTAAGATTCTGAATATTAAAGAAACAGATGCTTTTAAACTTGCTAAACAGGCTATAAATCAGTATTCAAACATCAGCAACGACTATGATGAATGTTGGCTTGTTTTTGATAAAGATGAGAATTCAGATGAAAGTTTTAATAGTGCCATCCTTTATGCGAAGAAGAAAAAATGGCATGTAGCATATTCTAATCAGGCATTTGAATATTGGTTAATTCTCCACTTCGAAAGATTTCATGGGCAATTGCATCGTAAAGAATATAAAAAAAGGTTAACTGACCTTTTGGGATTTGAGTACTTGAAAAATGAAAAAAAATGTATAAATAAAATTTGTGCATTGATTGAATCTAAAATTCCTGATGCCATAAATAATGCTGAAAAAATATTATCAAGTTACGATGAACCAAGAAATCCAGCACGGGAAGAATCCTCAAGTACAGTTCATATACTCGTTGATGAAATTAGAAAATATTTCATTCTGGAAAAGTCATTATTATGAAAGAAGAATTAGAAGAAAAAAGCTTGGGTTACTTTTCCAAGGGATGTTAAATTTTATATATCTAAATTTTGGGCTAAAATGTCAATAAAATCAAATTTGATTAGAAAGAAAAATAAAGATGCATATATGAAGGAAAAAAAGTATTCCCTTGAAAGTGCTAAAAGAGATGGTACAAGCGAAAAGCTTATATCCAGGATTGATAAATCCATAAACAACGATAAGGTTATCTTTAGAAAGAACCCGCATAAAGAAAAAGCTTCAAAGATAATTATTGATTTCGCTAAACCGTTTATTGATGAATCAATCTCTAATGCTGAAATAGAATCATCATTGAGCTTTGCAATTATAGCTTGGAATATCGCTGTATTCCCTGATGATGTTAGAAAAAAGGAAATAGACAATGCAATATACCTTTTTAAATTTGATGAGGAACAAAAAGTAATGCTTGAAGAACTTTTATTACGTAAAAAGGAATTATTCAATCAATATAATTTTTATGTTATTGATTTTGAATTAAATTTCAATAAATTAGATGTATGGAATTTATCAGTAGCTGTTGCAAGAATCAATGACTAACCCCATCCCCCCTTTTTGGACTATTGCTAAACTTGGCGATGTTTGCGAAATACTCGATACTTTTAGAAAACCAATTAATTCTGAAGAAAGAGAAAAGAGGAATCAAGGAAAGTTTAATTCAGAACTATTCCCCTATTTTGGAGCTACAGGACAAGTAGGATGGATTGATAGTTTTTTATTAGATGGAGAATTTGTACTTTTAGGTGAAGACGGAGCACCTTTCCTTGATTTTAATAAAAATAAATCTTATTTGGTAAAAGGAAGAATTTGGGTAAATAATCATGCTCATGTTTTAAAATCCTTATTTTCAAATAAATTCTTAAACTTCAGTTTAAATCATTTAGATTATTCAAAATATGTGACTGGAACAACAAGATTAAAGCTCAATCAGTCTTCAATGAAAGGTATTGATTTAGTTCTTCCTCCTCTTCCCGAACAGCACCGCATCGTTGCGAAACTCGAAGAGCTGTTCAGCCAACTTGATTCGGCAGTTTCGGCACTCAAAAAAGCTAAAGAGCAGATTAAGACTTATAAGCAGTCAGTTTTGGAATATGCTTTTGAAGGAAGGTTGGGAATTGACAATGGACAATTGAAAATTGACAATGAAACAGGATTGCCAGAGGGGTGGAAAATACTTTCCATAGAAGAAGTATCAAGCGATATTGTTGATTGTTTACACAGTACTCCAAAATTTACCGAAAATGGAAAATATTGTGTTGATACAACATGTATTGAACCAAATAAAATAAAATACGAAAAGATAAGATTTGTTTCTGATGATACATTTAATGATAGGGTTCGCAGATTAAAACCAATTCATGGTGATATATTCTTTTCAAGAGAAGGCACTATCGGAACTGCATTAATTGTACCTGAAAATGTAGATTTGTGTTTGGGACAAAGAATGATTATGTTTAGACCAAATCAATTAATCCTATCAAAATACTTTGTGTATGTTTTATTATCTATTCAATTTGTAAAGCAGTATAAACCTAAAATTGGCGGTTCAACTTCGCCTCATTTAAATATTCGAGATATTAGATTAATGACTTTACCAATTGCACCTCTTTCAGAACAAAACCACATCGTAACTGAAATCGAAACCCGTTTTTCAGAAGCAGAGAACTTGGAAAAGACAATAGATTTGAGCTTAAAGCAAGCCGAAAGCCTCCGCCAAAGCATCCTAAAGAAAGCATTTGAAGGACGGCTTGTTCCCCAGAATCCAGAAGATGAGCCAGTAGAAGTGCTGTTAGAAAGAATAAGACGGGAGAAATTGACAATTGAAAATTGACAATTGACAATGAAGAACAAAAGAATGAAGAAAGGAAGTAAAAGTGAGTAATAATGCTGTTAGAGATAAAAGTTTTCAGTTTGCTTTGAGAATTGTTAAACTCTATAAATATCTTGTTGAAGAAAAAAGAGAATTTATTTTGTCGAAACAACTTCTGCGAAGCGGAACCGCAATTGGAGCTTTGGTTGAAGAAGCTATACAAGCAGAATCCAAACCAGATTTCATCCATAAGCTTTCTATTTCAAATAAAGAGGCAAATGAAACTGATTACTGGTTGAGATTGCTCAAAGAATCTGACTATATAGAAGAAAAGCATTTCGTTTCAATATACTCTGATTTGAAAGAATTGATAAAACTTTTAACTACAATTATTAAATCATCAAAAACGAATTTAAAACAAAAAAAATAATTGTCAATTGTCAATTTAAAAGCTTACTTCAATAATTAAATCAACAAAAATTAACTTAAAAGATAAAAAATAATTGTCAATTGTCCATTTTCAATTGTCAATTCAAAGGAACAACATGGCAAACAATAACTCAGCATCAATAGTACAAAAAGTATGGAACTACTGCAACATCCTTCGTGATGATGGTGTAAGCTATGGTGACTACCTTGAGCAATTAACATTTCTGCTTTTTCTGAAAATGGCAGATGAATACTCAAAGCCACCGTACAACAGAATAATAAAAATTCCATCGGAGTTCAATTGGGAAACTCTAATCAGTAAGAAGGGTGTTGAACTCGAAATTCATTATGTCAATCTTCTGAAAAATCTCGGCAGTGAAAAGGGGATGCTGGGAATGATATTCAACAAAGCCCAGAACCGCATTCAAGACCCTGCAAAGCTCTACAAGCTTGTTCAGTTAATTAGTGAAGAAACATGGATTAGCATAGATTTCGATGTCAAGGGCGAGATTTATGAGGGATTGCTTCAGAAGAATGCAGAAGATACTAAAAGCGGAGCAGGGCAGTATTTCACATTGAGACCGCTTACAAGGGCAATGACTGAGTGTATTCGACCCGAACCAATGAAGACTATGGGTGATACAGCTTCGGGCACTGGTGGCTTTATCATTTCTTTCTATGACTTCATAACGAAGAATTACAATTTAGACAGGGAACAAAAGGATTTTCTAAAATATCATACTTTTCACGGCTGGGAAATTGTTCCGATGACAGCTCGCCTCTGCCTTATGAATTTGTTTCTGCATAACATTGGTGATATTGACAGCGAGCCTGTAATTATTCAGGCAGACAGCTTAATATCCGACTCTAATATTCGGCTTGATTATATTCTGACTAATCCGCCATTCGGCAAGAAAAGCTCGATTACTCTATCCAATAGCGACGGAACACACAGTAAGGAATCCATGACCTACAACCGTCAGGACTTTTGGGCAACAACATCAAACAAGCAGTTGAATTTCATTCAGCATATCCGAACAATGCTTAAAATTGACGGAAAGGCGGCTGTTGTAATTCCAGATAATGTTTTGTTTGAAGGTGGAGCAGGAGAAATTATCCGAAAGAAACTACTCGAAAGTTGCGATGTCCACACACTACTAAGACTACCCACAGGGATTTTCTATGCACAAGGAGTCAAGGCAAATGTGATTTTCTTCGATAACAAACCAGCAAGCAAGGATGCATGGACAAAAGAAGTTTGGATTTATGATTTGAGGACGAATCAGCATTTCACATTGAAAACCCAGCAGATGCAGTATGAACATCTTGAGGACTTTGTTAAATGCTACAATCCCGAAAACCGTTTCAAACGACAAGAAACCGAGAATTTCAAGCGATTCACTTATGAAGAGCTAATAGCAAGGGACAAAACAAACCTTGATATTTTCTGGCTCAAAGACGATAGCTTAGGCGACCTTGATAATTTGCCAGAACCCGACACTATAGCCCTTGAGATAGTTGAGAACGTAGAAACTGCTTTGAACAGCTTCAAGGAAATCATAGAAAGCTTAGGGGCTGAAGGATGAGAAATAATTTATAAATTTAATTGGATTCAATTATGGAAAAATTAAACTTATTTTTTAGTAAAATCAAAGAACTTAGCTTCTGGCAAAGAGTATTTTTCTGGAGCAGTATTACGGCTCTAAGTTATGAAGCATATCAGGAATTCCGTGAATTTGAGAAAAGGTTTAATTCCGACCGAGAAAACACCGATGCTTTAAAGAATTTGATAACCGAACTTAAAACTAAAAATGAGAATAATTCCTTAAGATTTCAAGATTATGAACTTGAGAAATATGAGAAAGCCCATAAAATTGAATTACTTGAGGCTAAGATTTCTGACCTAAATAATGAATTGAAGGAAAAGAACGATAAAATTTCGAAGCATGAAGCACAGGAAGATGAAAGAAGCAAGACTTACCAAAATAACATTTCTCAATTGAATCAGGTTAAAAACAGCATGGAGAAAGAAAGACAGCGGTTGGATGACGATAGACTAAAAGAAAAGGAAGAAGAGTTCGAGTTGATGAAAAAAACTTGGGTGAACCATGAAACTGATATTCAGCAATCAATCAAAATCATCTGTCGTAATCATATCATTGAATATGTTGAGAAAGTGCCATTCAATGGGAAACCTGATAATTCTATTAAAATTTGTGAAGAGTTTATTATTTTCGATGCAAAAAGTCCTTCAAATAATGATTTGAAGAATTTTCCGAGTTACATTGTTGAGCAGACCAAGAATGTCAAGAAATATGCGAATCAGCAAAATGTCAGAAAGGATATTTTTCTCGTAATTCCGACAAACACAATTCATGCTATTCCTAAATTCTCATATAATATGTCAGACTACAATGTGTATATCGTTACCAAAGATTCTTTGGAACCAATAATCTTGTCATTAAAAAAGATAGAGGAATATGAATTCGCAGAGCAATTAAGCCCTGAGGATAGAGACAATATCTGTAGGGTAATTGGCAAATTTTCCCATTCAACCAAAAGAAGAATTCAAATTGACCAATTTTTTATAGACTTAAACTTAGATTTACTGAAAAAATGTAAAAGTGGGATACCCAAGGAAATGTTAAAGCAAGTTGGCGACATAGAAAAAGCTGAGATTATTAATCCGCCTGCGGATAGAAGGGACAAGCATTTATTAACCCAAGAACTTGAGGAAAGTCAAAATCTTCTAAATGCTGGAATAGCAAGTCTTGAATTTGATTTGCCAGAACTGGGAACAGAAGGATTATGAAGAAACGAAAATTGAACAGCTTCAAGGAAATCATTGAAAGCTTTGGGGACTGCCTAAAGCGAACAACTGAGAGCATCTGTGGGCGTTTTTTGAGTATCTTGTGAACTTGAAGCGAATTGAGCAGTATCATTTCACCGAAATCAGTGGTAATTTTTAAGAAATTTAAACAATCGAAGTCTCTTATTATTATTTCATATCTTCAAAAACTTCCCAACTTTTTCCCCTACCTTCACAAAATAAACTCCCGACGGCAAACCCGAAACGTCAATTCTTAATTGGGAATTGGGAATTGAAAATTGTGAATTATATAAGACTTCTGAAGACTTCACAACAGTTTCACCCAAGACATTCAAGATGCGGATGTCCGAGTTGGTCACAGCATGCTGTGACCCTACAGAGATTTCAATAAAATCTTCTGCCGGATTGGGATTTATGCTGAGGATTCCTGACTGATTGATATTTTCATTTACATCACTCAGAAAATCAACAGGGTCGGACATTTCGGAGATACAGCCGTTGGAATCTACTTCTCTTACTGTGTATTTGCCCGATTTGGTCAGAACTAATCTGTTTCGGTTAGCTTCGGGCAACAATGTATCATTGCAAAACCATTGATTACCGTAGTCATAGCTCGATTCCAAAATATCAACTATTCTTGATATTTTTGGTTTTTGTGGTTGAGGATATACAACAAATTCAATATCCTTGCTGTTTGAACATCCGTTAGTACCTATTATCGTATATTTTATTTGATGATTTCCTACTCCGGCAGAAACAGGGTAAAATATTCCTGCATTTATTCCCTTGCCCGAATAAGTTCCTCCGTCCGGTTTTGCTATTGTTGGTGGCAATGACAAATCGTTTAAACAATAGTAAGCAACAGAATCGGACGTAATTTCTATTATTGGCAGAATTGACACATCGAATGAAGTTACAAAGTAACATTCCGAATTTTTATTTTTTGTTGTCAATTCGACTTTTCCTGTTTCATCTGAATTCCATAAAACTCTTAGAAAGCATGAATCAGTTTTGTTTAATGCGACTCCTCCGGAAACAACCCATCTATTTTCCAATGTTTTGTCGGGGTTGCTTGAATAATCCTCTATGGTATTTTTACAAGCGGTTCCGGCTCCTGTAATTTTAATTTCGGGTTTGTCGATTATTTGAATATTTTTCCAGTCTTCAGGTGTTGTTATTGTATCAGAATAAACTAACCTTACTTTATATTTTGCTCCCAAAGGTATTGAGTTGGGAATAAATGCGTAAATCATGCCGGAAACTGCACTTTTTTGTCGTCCAATGATTATGGGATTATCGAAACTTCCCTTTGAATCAGATAATTGAGCAATAAATTCATTAGTTGTATCGAGATTAGAATTGACTAAATAGTTAATTTTAAATCCTGAACCCCTGCATAATAACTTAGGCATTGAAAAAATAACTACAGGATTAACCAGTTTGAAAATAAATGAATTTTCCATATTGAACTTTTCGGTTTGGGGGAGAGAACCCCTGTAATATCCATATCTCGGCTAAGAGTCTTGCCGGTTACAAATATATTTTGCTTCTGGTCAACACAAATTGATATTCCGTAATCATCATAATATCCACCCAATAAAGTACACCATACATAGTCACCATCTGCATTAAGCATTAAAACAAATGCATCATCTCCACGTTTAACTCTTTTTTGATATACATTTCCTATCATACCAATTGAATCAGGGTAATAATTTGTGGCATCTCCTGTGACATAAATATTATTAAATTTATCTAATGCTATGTGCATTCCGGTTTCAGAGTTTGGGCTACCAAAATATTCACCCCAAATAAGGTCGCCATCAGGACTGAATTTGGCAACTATAATATCACCTCGTCCCTCTTCTCCATGAAAATGAGTATCGGAACGATTAGTTCTAAGGTTGGAACTTTCGCTTGAACCCGTTATAAAAACAAAACCGCTGTCATCCACAGCAATACTTCTACTCCCTTCATACATATCAGTTCCGTAATACCTTGTCCATATTAATTTTCCGACTTTGTCAAATTTGGCAATATAAACATCTCCATTGTCCTTATATCCGATCGTTTCTTTTAGTTCAGGCAGATCATTGCTGTAGGTAGTTCCTGAAATATAGACATCACCATTCTTATCTATTGCCAAATCGTTAGCATAATCATTACCGTTTCCGCCGTATTTTGTTGCCCATTCGGTTAATCCTCCTGAACTAAGCTTTAATACAAATATGTCCAAAGGTTTATATGACCCGATAGTGTCCTTTATAGTTCCACAAACAAAAATGTCGTTTTTATCATCAATAGTTATTTTATTACCGCCATCCTGACTATCCCAACCAAAAAATGTTGACCAGATTAACTTTCCTTTTGGGTCAAATTTGGCAATAAATGCATCACCATAACCATTCATTTTCAACTGGTTTACATTGGTAAACAAATCCTTGCTATTTTTTGATGCACTTCCTAAGACAACAATCATACCTGTTTTATCAACAGCGATACCATTTACCCAATCACCATCTGAACCACCATAATATGTACTCCAAACCCTATTACCCAAGGAATCGAGTTTAATAATAAATCCATCACAACCTCCCAGCATAGTGTATTGATTTGTTGTTACAAACAAATCGGAACTATATGTGAAACCACCGGTATATGTATTACCGAGGCTGTCAACAGCTATATCATAAGGTTCATCAAAACGTCGCCCTCCATAGCCGTACCCATACACCCTGATTAAAGGGTCAATGACAAGTTTTTCTTTGGGGTTGTAGTCTCCGACATTAAATCTGAGGCAGTTGTTTTTGTCAAGGGTGAAACTGCTTTGGATGGCGTTCGGTTTGTTTTTTGAATTTTGATAGGAGAAAGGCTGAACATGCTCGATGGTTGCAAGTTCATTCTTTATGATTAGATTTTGCTGTGCGTTTTGGTGAATATCATTGTAATTATTGAATTTGAGTGCAATCTGCGATGGATTTCCGCCAGCGTGAACCACAAAATCATATTCGAGTGTTCTGGCGGTGTCGGAGTAAAGTACAAAATCAATGGACGGATAAATTTTTTCGATGACGATTTTCTTGTAGATTTTGACGAAAGTAACGGCTTTGTCGGCAATGTAGTAATTGTTATAGCTCTCCAATGGTTCAAAAGCTGAGATTTTGGGTTCGGGGTTGGCTCCGGCGAATATCATTTCAGTGCTTGAAGTCTTGAATTTTTGAAGTTCGGGTTGTCGGGCAATGTCGAGCATTTTGTCTTGATGCTTCGAAGTTGACTGCTCTGAAATTCTTTCCATGACAACAAATGTAATCCCGCTTTTGCGAACCAAGAGCCTGCCGTAGTCGGTATTGGCAACAAACAGCACATCCTCTGCGGAATTGCCGTCGGAATATTTGAACTGCCCTTTGTTTTCGACAAATTCAATTGCGTTCCCGCTTTGGTTGAACTGCTTTGGAACGAGCAAGTTTTTCGCAGAACAAGCCAGCGAAAGGCAAAGAAAGAGCGATATGAGGAGGAATGAGTTCATGTGTGAATTCTTATTTTTCGATCATTTTAGTTTGGTTAAGTTTAACATCATCAAGAATTACTTTTAATCTACTGAATGTTTCTTGTATTCTAAGTTCAGACCAATCGCTTGAAGAAAGAAGACTTTTTTTATATTGTTGCAAAAAAATTCTTCCTGAATTGCCGATAACCAATTTTATTCCATAAGGATAAGCCCCTTTTAATTGAATAGTTAAATTAGTTTTTTTTACAAAATCTTTTTTCAATGTTAACCATGCAAAATATTCAAAGTAAACACCTTCAGTAGAATATTCAATTTTAATGATGTAATGTTTTAATTGCCATAGATGGATTATTAAAAAAAATGATATTGGTGAAGAATAGACAATAATACTAATTAATGGAATATTTAAACTATAATTTTGATTCCAAGTTAAGAAAACAATAAAAATTGTCAATAATATTGATATATTTAATCCAGAGAAAATTCTTTTATAAATATTACTATTTTTTAAATCTACTACATTTTGCATAGAATATCCTACCTTTTATTGTTTTATTTATTATAAGAATCAAGTTTAGCAGAGCCTTTTTTAGCCGGTGGTTGAACATCACTTGGCTCATTGCCTGTTTTAGCAGATCCGTTTTTTTCTTCGATTAATTTCTTAAAATCAAGTAAACTCATTCCTGTTTGAAATATAGCACCAGGTACAATAATAGCCGGACCAAGTCTTGGAAAAGTAAGGATATTTTCAATAAGATTAAGAGTCCTTGTAACTGTCTGGTTTTTATCTTTGTTTATGGCATCTACCGGCATACCTACTAAAGAAGACCAACCCCTAGCAATATTTTTAACTTCTTCTGGTTTATCAGCCAAAACACATGTTAAGCTAGCACTATTTGTTGCAACACCCATTGAACCCATCATAGCACCCATAGTCGCTGTTATTGGACTTGAGGCACCAACAGTAGCAACAGTTAAAAGAACACTAAATCCTATTCCTGCAGAGAAAATGATTGTATTTTGGGTTTTTGAATCTAAATTATTCCATGCTTCAATAACTTTAACTGGATTTGTATGTTCTAATCCATCCCTTGGAAATTTCCCATTATCATCCTTCATATTCACAGGATTATTTAATGAATACTGGTATGGACTCCATCCCAAATATTTCTCCCAAAGTGGGTCAATGCTCGTGAATCTGCCGATATTTTCGTCGTAT
>CAZSHX010000088.1:0-16379 GCA_964606895.1 uncultured Hyphomicrobiales bacterium | reverse complement strand
AATTTATCCTCGTTAATCATATTACGAAAAATAATTAAGTTACAAATTATACAATTACAATATAACATTAATTTTTTTACAAAGCAAGAACTAATTTGTTTATTTTTTGGGGATTAGTTAGCTAATTTAGATTTAATGATAGAAAAGATATATTGGATTTCAATTAATTAAGAAGCATCTGCTTTATTCAAGCAAATCTGGTCGCCTGATTTGTGTTTTTTCCAGGGATTTTTCCTGCCGCCATTTCTTTATTTCCTTGTGGTTGCCGCTGAGCAAAACCTCAGGAACAGTCAAACCTCTGAAATTTGCAGGTTTGGTGTATTGCGGCGGTTCCAGATGCCCATCCATAAATGAATCGTCCAAAGCCGATTCGGCATCGCCCAGAACTCCGGGAATCAGCCTTACAATCGAATCGGCAAGAATCATGGCAGGGAGCTCTCCCCCGCTCAGCACGTAATCGCCGATTGAAATTTCTCTTGTAACCAGCACATCGCGGATTCTTTGGTCAATTCCCTTGTAATGTCCGCATAAGATTATAATGTTTTCGCAAAGCGAAATTTCATTGCAGACAGACTGAGTCAAAGTTTCGCCGTCTGCAGACATAAATATTATTTCGTCGTAAGTTCTTTCGGTTTTCAGTTTTTCGATGCAGTCAAAAACAGGCTCGCACTGTATCAGCATACCGGCACCACCACCAAAGGGAGTATTATCAATATGCTTGAATTTATCCTTGGCATAATCATGAAGATTATTGAGAAAGAATTCCACCTTAACCTTCTCCTGTGCAATTTTTAGAATACTTGTACCAAGAACAGATTCAAACATTGCCGGATGTGCCGTTACGATATCAATTCTCATCGTAGCCGAATCCATCCTTTTCTGCTTTATTGGAGGATATAATATCCATTAATCCGGGTATTAATTCAATCTCTATGTGTTTATCAGCAATATTTACTTTTTTAACCACATCTTTTATGACAGGGATCGGAAGCTCACCGTCGGGCAGAGTAATCAGCCAGACATCGTTTCCGGGCAAAATCATAACATCTTTGAGTTCGCCAAGTAACTCCTTGGTTTTCACATCAAAAACACTGCAACCGATTAAATCATCAACTAAATAAAGCTCATCGGAAAATTCGAGAGAATTCTCGTTTGCAAATATTCCTAAATCCTTTAGTTCATTTGCTTTTTCGGGAACATCAATAGCTTTGAGTTTAATTAAATACTTTTTATTGGCAATTCTAAAAGATTCAACTATATATTTTTTTGCAAACTGCTCTGAATATCCGATTAATATTTCCGAACCGGATTTAATTTTCTTTAGTCCGGTTAGAACATCAGATACGAGTATATCCCCTTTTAATCCTCTGGCTTCTTTTATTGTTCCGATATGTGTCATAATTATTATTTGGATTTTACCCAGTTAGTAATATCTGTTATAACATAATCGGCAACATGACCTTCTTTATTGTATTCCTGAGGAGTGCTTTTACCTTCGCCTTCGATGAATAAATGATATAGTTTAGGATATAGTTTGAATGTTACATTTGATTTCTTCTCAAGATTCTTCTTCCATCCGTCATAATCTATTAAATTAACCTGATAGTCTCTTTCACCCTGCATTATGAATACGGGTTTAGTCAATTTTTTTGTAGTTTCAACCGGGTCGTAAGCTCTCATATCCAGCCAGTAGGAAGCCGGTGCACTGAAAACCAATTTATCATTCGAAGTATTGAGATTCAGATCTTTGGATTTGACTCTTTCGATTTGTTTTTTTAGAGTATCTAACTGTTCTTGCTCGGTTGAATCAATTTTTCCGTCGAGCATTGATATATAGTTTATCTGGTCGTAAATCAAATCTTCAAACTTGCGGGTTGGTCCTGCCATAAGTATAATGCCGGCAACATCTGGACTTTTCTCCGCAATTCTCGGTGCGGCATAAGCACCCAATGAATGTCCAATTACAAAGATTTTATCGGGATTGATGTTTTTCTGCGTTTTCAGGAAAGCAACTGCTTCAATTGCATCATCAATAGTTTCTTCGTTCAAAGTATAATTTTTAGATGCCATGAACTTTTCGCCATAAACTTTGGTACGTTTATCGTAGCGTAAAACAGCAATACCATTCGAAGCCAAGCCTAAAGCCAAATCTTTGAATGGTTTATTTGGTCCGATGGTTTCGTCCCTGTCGTTTGGTCCGCTTCCGTGAACAAGTATAACAGCGGGATATTTGCCGTCACCTTTGGGCATAGCCAAAGTACCGGGGAGCCGCCATTCCTCTTTTCCAAAATAGATAGCTGTTTCGGTAAATGTATCAGGTACGGCATATTTTGGATTCTTATAAGTATATTGCTGTTGAACGGGCAAAATCCTGAAAGTATTAATTTGTCCGGATGAATTAAAACCAAAAAGGAAATTGAAATCCATTTTATCAAACTTAACCTGCGTTTGAACCATAGGAAATGTTTGATAGGTAAATGTTGAATCTTTAACTATCTGCTTAAAATTTCCAACTTGGGAAATGAAAGATTTCCATGTAGATTCCAGCTTTTCGCGGGATAGCATTTTTTTAACAACGCTATCGAACTTAGAATAAATCTCATCAAATTTCTGGTCTTTCATCAAAAGAATAATCTCTTTTGATTCTGAGGCATAATCTTTTTTTTGAGATGATGCAGTTCCCAAAATGAGACATAAAAGTATTAAAAAGATTCCTGCAAAATTGATTTTCGTTTTCATTTTCATTCCCAATATTTTAATTTTTATTTTTACTTGTTAAATTTTCTAAAATTTTCAGCTGTGCACGAGTACCAAAGGCAATCAGCTTGTCGTCATTTTTCAATATGAAATCGCCGTCAGGATTTGAAATAGGATTTCCATCTCGAATTACAGCCAAAACAGTTGCTCCTGTTGATTGACGTACCTGCAAATCTTTTAATGATTTATTAAACCAAATACAGTCGTGAGGCAAAGCGATATTCTCGACAGTTAGTTTTTCATCCTTCGCACCGAAACTTGTTTCAAAAAACTCTATAATATTTGGGTTAATCATTAAATTTGCTAATCTCTGTCCTCCTATGGCATAAGGATTCACCACCCTGTCGGCACCGGCTCGTATTAATTTTTCAGTATCCCCATGGTCATCAGCACGGGCAACAATGAAAATTCCGGGATTGAATACTTTAGCAGAAAGAACAACAAAAACAGTAGTTGCAGGATTTGCCGTAGTGACAATCATTCCCCTTGCACGCTTCAAACCAGCTTTCAGAAGAACTTCGTCGTTTGTGGCATCGCCTTTTACTTTAAGTAAAACATGCTTAGACTCAATAATGTCATGTTCCTGAAAATCATCATCAATAACAACAAATTCCTCCTTATTCTCGAGAAGTTCTTTTGCGGCTAATTGCCCAACTCTTCCGTAACCAATCAGAATTATATGGTTGCTTAATATATTAATTTTTTTGTCCATTTTTTTTCTACCTCTGATATTAGTTAACTGGATAATAAACAGGTTTTCCATGATGATAGTAAGTATGAAGAACAAACTTCCGATTCCGCCGATTGCTATAAATATGGTTAAAAGTCTTCCAATATGGTCCAAAGGAAATATTTCCGAAAAGCCAACTGTCGTAATTGTTATCATCGTCATATAGAAAGCGTCAAACCAACCTGCATTCGGTATATCTCTCCAAAGAATGGTATAGCCGACAGTACCTATAATTAAAACCGAAATCAGAATTATTATTGGTATTTTCGGCGTTTTTAACTTTTGGTCAAGCTTTTTTTTGAAACTTATTGTCTTCATTATTCAAAATAATAATTATATTAATCCGCTTCTTTTCCTCAAAAACCATTCCAAAGTCAGACATAGAATGGCTAATCCCAAAATCCAGCTTAAATTCCAAAGGTTATATTCACTTCTCAAAGTCATAGCTTTCTCTTTGAAAAATGCATCTTTTCGGAGGTCATTCATAAATGAAGAAGCGTTTGAAGCAAAATAGAATTTTCCTCCGCTTCTTTCGGCTAAGGTTCGCAGTAAGCCGATGTTCATTCTTAAATCCAGATATTCCAGCGAAACATCACCAATGCTGAATCTGCCATTATCTTTTCCAAGTAAAGTTCCATTCTGAGTGGCATCACCTGAAAAAAAGTAGTCTCCTTCGGCTAATCCTTCAACAAAACCGGTATATCGTCCATTCCCTATCGAGTTAAGCATAAGTTCTCTATTTTGGTTTCCACCGGTAATTTTAATCTGAACATTAGCATTCTCAACGGGTGCATACATTGCATCATATATTTGAGCGTAAAACTCCACTTTTTCAGATTGATTATAAACCTTTTTAGTTGTTTTGATTATGACATTCTTATATTCCTGATTTATTGAAAGCCAGCGATGACTGTTCTGCACAAATGTAGAATACAAATCGGGAACATTAGTTCTGCCTTTTGAAACTTCTGCGGCATAGCCCAAAAGCTTCCAACGGTACAAACCGTATCCCAAAACAGCAATGGATTTTTTGTTCTGAAAATTTCTGGTTAAAATTAACGGCTCTTTTAATTGAGTATTATTAACTTTAATTCCGGCAAGAACTTCGCTTTCTGGTTTAACTCGTACAAAAGTTTCAGTTCTGAAAATCGGCGGAAGCTGGTTCCATGATTCAATATCACTTTCTGCTCCTGAAATTTTCAAAATCGGATTTGATGCCGATTCCTTCTTGAAATCTCCCAGTGCAAGAAATTCCTGCGGTTTTGAACTGATTGTGTTAAAAGGCAGATAATCTTCAAGAGGTTTGAGTTTGATATAGTCAAGATATTGAGAAGCGATAAAAAACAAAGGTTTCCCTTTTTCAACTTCATCCCTAATCAATTCCATCGAATTTTGAGGAGTTGTATTGATTGGAAATCCAATTAGAACAATCATTTCTGCATCGTGAAGCAGAGCTTTTGTAGGATTTCCTTCAAAATACTCCGCACCCTGCTTTTGAATGAAAGTCTTAACTTCAACTCCTTTCTCGCCTTCGTAAATACTTCTCAGAAAAGTCAAATCAGGATTTGGGCTACCCGAAAAGATTACGATTTTTCTTTTATTTTTCAGAACATTAATAAATTCCGATAGTGAATTGTTCTTTAATGTCAGTTCACCGTCAAGGTTTGAAACAGATGCAGTCAGTTTTCGAATGCCTTCAGCTTTGGGGTTATACTGAAATAATAGCGAATATACCTGTTTATCAGAAGATATCGTTACTTTCTGCTCAGAAATCTGAGCTCCGTTATCAAGAAGTTTAATACTTACTTCACCACCGGAAAAACCTGAAATTTTAAGATTTACATTCACAGGAACAGGATTATCAATATAAGCAATATCGTTCGTTATTATTGATTGAATAGATGCATCTTTTGGCTCGGTAGTATCACCAATGCCAATAACATAAACTTTTTTCCCCGTCAAATCTGATTCATAAATCGGATTATTTCCGGTATTGTAACTCCCGTCGGTAATCAGCAAAACAGCACCGGTATTCTCTTTTTCAAGAACCTGATTGACAAACTTAAATGATTTTGAAATATCAGTCAACTGCCCTTTAAGTTTTAACGAGTCGAAATTGAAATTTTTGTATTCTTTAGTATCGTAATCAAAGGAGATGATGTTTCTTTGACTTTCAGGAAGCGATAAAAAATCAGAACCGGCAACAGCATTTTTATAATCCTGTTTTCTGTCTCCTTTTGCATCAACCAGAGCCATAGACAACGAATTATCAAGCAGAACAGCAAGTTTTGGTTTCTCAAATGCACCTCGAATCAAGGTAAACATGGGTTCAAACAAAATAAACAGAAGTAAAAATATAGCAATCCAGCGTAAAGTAACGAGAATTGCTTTTTTTGATGTTGGGATTTCGGGTACGGTTCTACGATAAACAAACAAGGTGAACCCTGTTGCCAAAACAATTAAAAGAATCAACCACCACCATGAACCTGACAAACCAAGATGATAAGAATTCATATTCTATCCAATTTTTACCAATTATTAATTTTAACAAAAGTTATTTGCAAATACCAACTTCAATTACGCCGTTATTGGTTATACACATTTCGATTTGTTTACTCCTGTCCATTTTCCCTGTAATTTTCAGTAAACTTTCAGGTGTCACTTCGAGACAACCTATTAAATCGAGATTTCCATCAATGACACAATCATTTCCAGAATTTGATGCAATTATTAATTTTGCATTTTTTTCGACTTTTACCGTCTTACATTTGAAAGATGATTTTGCCGTCACGGTTCCATGAATAACGACTTCATCGTTTTCATCCGGAATTGTATTATTAACCCATGTTGATTTATCCGACCATACTCCGCCCGACTGAACTGAAACAATCACATCAGCCTTTAATGAAAAAGCACAAAAACTGATGATAGCAAGGACAAGAAGAATAATTTTTTTCATTGAGAATTCCTCCAATAAATCAATAACAGCAACTGAACCAACAATTGCAAAAAAATGAGAAACGAATGATAGGATAAATGATTTGAACAAAAGAGTTGAAAAATTGAAAAAAAAGTGGTATTTTTGTTTTCTTTAAAAATCGGGGTGTAGCTCAGCCCGGCTAGAGCACTACGTTCGGGACGTAGGGGCCGGAGGTTCAAATCCTCTCACCCCGACGATTATTAAAAGCAATAATTGCATAGACTTACCTATTTTTCAAGATATAATACGATAATTCTTCGAAAAGATATTCAACGGATTAAATCAAATCGAGCAGAAATTCCTTATCTAAAGTCGGCTAAATTCTTTTTCATTAAATATTCAAGAAAAAAATGGTTTGATTATTTTTTGAAAAGTCGAGAAAAGGTCGAGTGTCATTGACCGCATTATTTTTAGTTGGTTGATTGTTATGATTTTTTTACTCCAATTTTCTCATCACTATCAGAGTATAATTCTTTTTATCTATGTGATGAAGCAGATGCATTATCCAGTTTGTATGTAGACTTTGCTCCGGTAAGTTTAACAAGTCTGGCAATCATTTTTTTTTCTTGGGGAGAACAGCGAATAGCGATATTTACATTTTTCGGCTCTTTTATTTTGTTGAGATCAAGATTAATTTCATATATGATTTCGGGTTCCATGTAGTGCTTTTCAATTAGAATTTGAATAGAAAATATAATTACTTTTTATTACGAAATTTTTTCTTTGCATTTAATAACATAATTTGTTAAATTACTTTCGTAAATACATTTTTACTTACATTTTACTAATGCGACATCGTTATTGAGCAATGCAAGAAAGTCAACAGGATTTTTTTCGAAAATATTTAGCGATGCACGATTGCAATTTAGGTTAGAGGTCGAGTCACGTTCATAACTTATAATTGCAGTTATGCGTTCTACTGATGGAACAAGGTCTTTTCGTCAAATGAAAATTTTTTAAATTTTCTAATGTCAGTTTAATATGACTTGGTAAAAAACAAAGTTGGAAAGAGTTGGTAATTTTTCTAAATGTTTGGAAGAATTGAAAGAAATGAATGTATCTATTTCACGTTATTTGAGCTAATTAATTGATTTATTTTTGAAATGAACTAAATATGATTTACAAATGAAAACAAGCATTCAGATTTACAGTAGAATTATCTTTGTTCAAGTATTATTTCTTATCTTATTTATGAGCAACTTGAACGATGCACACTCACAAACCGGAAAAATTATTGTTCAAGTCAATGGATTCAAAAACAATAATGGCAAAGCCCGGCTACTCCTGTTTTCATCCAAAGAAAAAGAATTTTTTCCAAAAGAAAAAGACAAAGCTTACGCAAAATTTGTTGTCCCCATAAAAGATAAGCAGGTTAAGTTCACTTTTGAAAATCTGCCTTTTGGAGAATATGCAATCAGTGTCCATCATGATGAGGATAATAACGGCAAAGTGAATTCTAACTTTTTAAAAATTCCCAACGAAGGCTTGGGAGCTTCAAATGATGCCAAGGGTTTTATGGGTCCTCCTTCTTTTGATAAAGCAAAAGTGACTCTGAAGAAAGAACAAATTTCTATCACTATCAATTTGGTAAATTAGTCAAAGAATATATTGAAGGTTTAGTATGTCAGCAAAAAAAGTAATAATTATCGGTGCAGGACCCGGTGGATTATCATCCGGAATGATACTCGCACAAAAAGGATTTGATGTTCATATCTATGAAAAAAAGGAAATTGTAGGCGGAAGAAACGGATTTATTCAAGCCGGCGATTTTAAATTTGATATTGGTCCTACATTTTTTTTAATGAAAGACGTTTTAGAAAGACTTTTTCAGTTGTGTAAAAGAAATTTGAATGATTATGTCAAGATCTATGAACTTGATCCGATGTACAGATTGGTATTTAAAGACAGGACATTTATCCCTACAGCAAATCAGAAAAAAATGATTGAGGAGATTGAAAGAGTATTCCCCGGCAGTTCTGCCGGATATATTAAGTATATGAAAAGAGAGAAAATAAAATATGAGAAACTAATCCCATGTTTGGAAGTTCCATATGGGAACATTACAGATTATTTATCAATGCGATTGTTAAAAGCATTACCGTATCTGGATGCACATTTAAGTTTATTTGATGTTTTAGGGAGATATTTCAGCGATGACGTTCTTAAGATTTGCTTCACATTCCAAGCAAAATATATCGGTATGTCGCCATGGGAAGCACCGGGATTATTCAGCATACTTTCATTTATAGAGCATGGTGGCGGTGTTTGGCATATAGGTGGAGGATTAAACGAATTATCTAAATCAATGGCGAAAATTGTAGAAGAAGAAGGTGGAAGTATTCATTTATCAAAGGCAGTAAAAAAACTGATTATCGAAGATTCTGTCGCAAAAGGAGTTATTCTTGAAGATGGTTCAGAAGATAGAGCAGATTATGTTATTATCAATGCTGATTTTGCACAAGCCATGAAAAACCTTGTAGAGCCAAAACATAGAAAAAAATACACAAAAAATAAATTAGATGGCATGAAGTATTCATGCTCAACTTTTATGCTATATCTTGGACTTGGCAAAGTCTATGAAAATTTATATCATCATAATATCTTTTTTGCGAATGATTATAAATATAATGTTTCAGAAATTGTCAGCAATAATGTGATTCCGGATGATCCATCATTTTATGTACACAATCCGAGCCTTATAGATGGTTCTCTTGCCCCGGAAGGAAAATCATCTGTTTATGTACTTGTTCCGATTGGCAATACCAGTGGCAGTATTGACTGGACTTCAAATAAGGATAAATTCAAAGAAAAGCTTTTGGATTTATTGGAATCAAAAGCCGGTATGGAAGATATAAGAAAGCATATCGAAGAAATTCGAATAATAACCCCGGATGACTGGGAAAACAAAATGGATATCTTCAACGGAGCTACTTTTAATCTTGGGCATAATATGGGACAATTACTTTATTTCAGACCTCACAATGAGTTCGAGGAATTTAAAAATTGTTACCTTGTTGGTGGAGGAACGCACCCGGGAAGTGGTCTTCCAACCATTTTCGAATCAGGCAGAATTTCTGCAGAGCTTATTCTTCAAAAAGAAGGTCTGAATTTACAATCCTAAACAAAATGAATCAAAACGAAATAAATAAATTATTACTCAATCAAAAGGAATTTTTCAACACAGGAAAAACCAAGGATATCACATTTCGAATTGAGCAACTAACTAAGTTGCAGGAATTAATAGAGAAAAATGAATCCATAATAATGGATGCATTATATAAGGATTTGCATAAAAGCCAAACTGAATCTTATACAAGCGAGATTGCTTATGTACTGAAAGAAATTGAATCCATAATTAAAAACCTTAAAAAGTGGAACAGAAAAGGAAAAGTGAGGACATCACTAATAAATTTACCCGGAAAAAGTTATTTTCAGTACGAACCTTATGGAATTGTTCTCATTATTGGTCCATGGAATTATCCTTTCGGATTGATTTTTTCTCCATTAATCGGAGCTATCTCTGCAGGAAATTGTGTCGTTATTAAGCCATCTGAAATTTCAGTTAATACCTCGAAACTGATATTTAATTTGATAAACGACAATTTTCCTAATGAGTATTTATCAGTTGTTGAAGGGGATTCTCAGGTTTCTCAAGCTTTAATAAATGAAAAAATTGATTATTTATTCTTTACAGGTAGCAGTAAGATTGGAAAGCTGATAATGAAATCTGCATCAGAACATTTAATTCCAATAACCCTCGAACTTGGCGGCAAGAATCCGTGTATTGTTGATTGCAACATTGATATTGAAGTTACAGCAAGAAGAATTGTTTGGGGAAAATTCTTCAATGCCGGACAGACATGTATTGCTCCTGATTATCTGCTTGTTCATAAGGATATTAAGGATGAATTTCTCGAAAAGATCAAGGGAACTCTTAAAGAATTTTTTCCTGAAATGCATAAAGATAACAAGGACTATTCTCATATAGTAAATCAAGTGCATTTCGACAGACTTTCCGCACTTATGGATGAAGGGATTATAGTAGCCGGTGGAGAAAAGGATTCAGCGAATTTGTACATTTCTCCCACGATTATTTCGGAATTGTATTACAACTCAAAAATCATGAATGAAGAAGTATTCGGACCTATTTTGCCGGTCCTGGTTTATGATGATTTAAATGATGTAATTCAAAATCTCAGAAATCAGCAAAAACCTTTAAGCTTGTATTTCTTTTCAAAAGACAAGAAAAAACAAAATCAAATACTTGATGGTACTTCTTCGGGTTCTGTTTGTATTAATGGAACTATTCATACAATAATGACAAACAAACTACCTTTCGGCGGTGTAGGACTAAGCGGTATTGGCAAATATCATGGAAGAGCAAGTTTCGAAACTTTTAGCCATAAGAAATCAGTTCTTCAAAAATCATTTAAGTTTGATCTAAAATCAATGTATCCACCATATAAAACAAAGTTTAGCATTTTAAAACAGATTGCTAAAAGACTAATCTGAAAAAGAAAATTAATTATAAATACTGGAGAATTATGAAGACTAATAGAAAACAGAAAGTAATAATTATTGGTGCAGGACTTGGAGGCATATCCGCCGCTATTATGCTGAAAATAAATGGATATGATGTTGAAATATTTGAAAAAAATGAGAAAATAGGTGGAAAGCTTAATACTATTAAGGAAAAAGGTTATACTTTTGATTTAGGACCTTCAATATTAACACTTCCACAATATTTCAGCAGATTATTTGAAGCTTCAGGAAAGAAAATGAGTGATTATATTACTATCCAAAAAGTAAGACCTCACTGGAGAAATTTCTTTGAAGATGGAACAGTTATTGACCTAGACCCTGATATGGAAATTATGAAAACGGAACTGGCAAAACTTTCACCGGAAACCTATTCTGAATTTCGCAAATTCATGGAGTATTCTGAAAAACAATACGACATCCTTGCTCCGGGATATTTCGATAGCGGACTGGATTCAACAATTGATTTTATGAAATTTTATGATTTTTCGGCAGTTTTCAAGATTGATTTCTTCAAAACAATGCACGGCAGAATAGCGAAGTTCATCAAGAATCCTTATTTAGTTGATATTTTGGATTATTTCATCAAATATGTAGGCTCTTCGGCTTACAGAGCTCCGGGGTTTATGAATCTGATGCCAACAATTCAATTCAGGTATGATTTGTGGTATGTTTCGGGTGGAATGTATAATATAGCACTCGGGTTTAAAAAATATATGGATGAATTGGGTATAAAAATCAATTTCAACTCAGAAGTCAATAGAATGATAACTGATAACCAAAGAGTAACTGCAATTGAAGTTAATGGACAAACCCATTTTGCCGATATTATTGTTTCAAATATGGAGGGTATTCCCGCATATAAATATCTTCTTAACGAAGATGATAACTTTCTGAAAAAATTGGAGAGGTTTGAACCTTCTTGTTCAGGACTTGTTATTGATATTGGACTTGATATTCAGTATCCACAGCTTGCCCATCACAACTTCATGTTTTCAGGTCATCAGAAAGAGCATTTTGATTTAGTATTCAATAAAAAAGTATTGCCAACTGACCCTACGATTTATCTGGTTGACAGCTCCAAGTCAGACCCAACTGTTGCACCTCCAAATTGCTCCGGATTGAAAATCCTTCCACATATCCCATATATAAATGAGAATAATCCATATACTATGGAGGATTATATAAAACTGAAGGAATTAATTTTGGTCAAACTTGAAAGAATGGGGCTGACAGACCTTAGAAAACATATAGTTTATGAGCATTTTCTTACTCCTATTGACATCCAAAGAATGTATCGTTCAAATAAAGGTTCGATATATGGAGTTGTATCAGATTTTAAGAAAAATTTTGCTTTCAAGTTACCCAAGAGGAGCAAAAAATATAAAAACTTGTACTTCACGGGTGGCTCTGTTAATCCCGGAGGTGGAATGCCCATGGTATTGCTTTGCGGACAAAATGTTTGCAAGCAAATAGTGGAAGATGAAAAGAGTTAAAAAATTTTGAAAGGTATAATTTATGCAAAAAAATAGATTAGAAGCTTTTAGTGATGGAGTAATAGCAATTATTATTACAATCATGGTATTGGAACTTAAAATTCCGCATGGTGCCGATTGGGACTCAGTTCATAATTTAATCCCAAAGTTTTTCAGTTATGTGATAAGTTTTTTATATGTGGCAATTTACTGGAATAATCATCATCATCTAATTCACACAGTAAAACATATTAATGGTTCTATTCTCTGGTCGAATACACATCTTCTATTCTGGCTTTCACTAATCCCATTTGTAACTGCCTGGGCAGGAGAAAACCATTTTTCAGAACTACCTGTTGCGGCTTATACCTTTGTACTTTTCATGGCGGCAGTTTCATATTATATTTTAACTCGTTCCATAATATCTTCACAAGGTAATGATTCTGTACTTTCCAATGCTATAGGAAAAGATTATAAGGGTAAAATTTCTGTTATCGCTTATGCATTATCAATACCACTTTCCTTTTATTATACTTTTGGCTCTATAATTATCATTATTTTAATTGCAATAATTTGGTTAGTCCCTGATAAAAGAATTGAAAAATCAATAGCTCATTACAACAATAAAAGTTAAAAGTCTATGGAAATTGCAACAATAATTTTATTCATCATCACTTTTTTGGGATTAGCTTCCGGAATAATATTTCTGTATAAATTAGAATATTGCAAATTGAGCGATATCCCATTAGTTTATCCCGTAATTTCCATTATTATTCCAGCCAGAAATGAAGAACAAAATATTGGCAAGCTTTTATCATCAATAAGAAATCAAATATTTAAAGTTGGTGAAGTGATTGTTGTAAATGATAACTCAACAGACAGAACAAAAGAGATTTCACAAAGCTTTATGGCAAGGATTATTGATTCAGAACCTCTTCCGGAAGGTTGGAAAGGAAAACCGTGGGCCTGCTGGCAGGGAGCTCAAACTGCAACCGGAGATTTGTTTGTTTTTCTTGATGCCGATACAGTTATTGAACCTGATGGATTGCATAAATTAATTGATTCATATCTTTTTGAGAATTCTTTGCATAATAACAAGCATGGAGTTGTTCTTTCGATTGCTCCATTCCATAAAATTGGAATGCTATATGAAGAATTTTCGGCACTTTTTAATATTGTTATGAATGGTTCGATGAATGCCTTCACACCTTTCGGGAATACTCAGCCAACAGGGTTATTCGGACAATCATTAATAGTAAGCAGAAAGAATTATTTTGAAATAAACGGACATGAATCGGTAAAAAATAAGATTCTCGAAAATGTATTCATGGCACGAAAATTTAAAGATGCGGGAATTAATCTCAAATGTCTTGGAGGTAAAGGAACATTATCATTCAGAATGTACCCAACTGGAATTAAAGAATTAATAAACGGCTGGACAAAAGCCTTTGCTTCCGGTGCAGGACAAACTCCACTCAGGACACTTTTGTTAATTATATTCTGGCTTTCAGGGGGTTTTATAATTTCAATAAAACTTACATTTGAAATGGTCGCCGGAAACTCACTGCTCTTATGGTTTTTCATGTACTTAGCTTTTGCTTTACAAGTTTATTGGATGCTTCGCCGAATTGGTTCATTTAAAATATTCTCATCTCTATTATTTCCTGTTCATCTGATTTTTTATGTTGTAGTATTTTCCCGTTCATTATATTATCAGATATTCAAGAAATCAATTAACTGGAAGTCAAGAGAAGTTAAAGCATGAAGGTGATAATATGTTAATAGAAATACCTATTATTTGGATAATTATTATAAATTTTGTTTTGTGGTTCATTATTCATATTTCAATAGCCTATATTGGTACACTATTTCCTGCTCATTATTTCGAAAACAATTCTTGGGTCTATAAGCAAAGAAGTTGGGAGCGAAATGGCAATTTATATGGAAATATATTCAAAATAAAAAGTTGGAAAGGGTTACTCCCCGATGGTGCCGCTTTATTCAAAAAAGGATTTCGGAAAAAAAATATGATTTCAAAAGACAAGGAATATCTTAGTCGATTTGTTGTTGAAACACGGCGTGCAGAATTTGTTCATTGGATAGTCATATTGTTCTCTCCTGTGTTTTTTATATGGAATCCTTGCTGGGCAGGTTTTATAATGATAATTTATGCATTTTTGGCAAATTTACCTTGTATAATAGCACAACGTTATAATAGAGAAAGATTTGTAAGGATTATGAGAAATAGCAACCATATCAGAACAATTTATGATACTGTTTCATAAACCAAAACAACAAAAGATATTATGAAAATTCTACTTACGGGTGCAACCGGATATATCGCACAAAGGCTTTTGCCAGTCTTACTTAAAGAAGGGCATGAAATAGTATGCTGTGTCCGTGATAAAAATAGATTTAATGCAGGGAAATACAAAACTTCTTACCTGAAATTAATTGAAGTTGATTTTCTTAAGAAAGAAACACTTTCCAAAATTCCATTGGATATTGATGTTGCTTATTACTTGATCCATTCTATGGCTGTTTCGTTATCTGATTTCGAAGTATTAGAAGAGGAATCTGCTTTGAATTTCAAAAACTGCATTGAGAAAACTTCTGCAAAGCAAGTTATTTATCTTAGTGGCATCGTCAATCAGGAAAAACTATCGAAGCATCTTTTATCTAGAAAAAATGTAGAAAATATCTTGCAATCAGGTTCATTCAATTTAACAACTTTACGGGCTGGAATAATTATTGGTTCCGGAAGTGCTTCTTTCGAAATCATTCGTGACCTGGTTGAAAAACTGCCAATAATGATTGCTCCAAAGTGGTTATTGACTAAAACTCAACCTATTGCGATTAGAAACGTTATAGAGTATTTATATGGAGTATGTTTAAATACTCAAACTTACAACAAAAGTTACGACATTGGTGGTCCGGATATATTAAATTACAAGCATCTATTGTTGCAGTTTGCTGAAGTCAGAGGACTGAAGCGTATAATTCTGACAGTACCGGTTATGTCGCCCAAAATTTCTTCATATTGGTTATATTACATTACTGCAACTTCTTACAAATTAGCTCAGAATCTCGTAAATAGTATGAAGATTGAAGTTATAGCCAAACCAAATGATTTAAGAACAATGTTAAATATCAGAACACTTAATTACAAAGAAGCTATCAAATTAGCATTTGACAAAATAGAACAGCAACAGGTAATTTCAAGTTGGAAAGACGCTCTTTCAACTGATGTTTTGAAAGCAGGAATATCACATTTAATTGAAGTTCCGATGAATGGTTGTTATAAAGACGAAAGAAAAATTGCTGTCAAGAATATTGATTTAGCTTTAAAGAAAATATGGTCTATCGGAGGAGAAACTGGATGGTACTACGCAAACTTTTTATGGGAAATTAGAGGACTTTGGGACAAGATTCAGGGCGGTGTTGGACTTAGGAGGGGCAGAAAAAATCAATTTGAAATTGAAGCGGGCGAATCACTTGATTTTTGGAGAGTATTATATGCTAATAAAGGTGAAAAGCGACTTCTTCTATATGCCGAAATGAAACTTCCCGGTGAAGCTTGGCTCGAATTCAAAATTGATGACAAGAATATATTAACACAAATCGCAACCTTCAGACCATTAGGACTTTGGGGAAGAATTTACTGGTATTCAGTAATGCCTTTTCATGCTATAATATTTCGAGGAATGATTAATGAAATTTCAAGAAATGACTAAATTTTGGAAAATAAATATAGTTTTGACTATAAAACAGTTAATATAGAATATCACTATTGTCCGATAAAAATAAATTTAGGGAAAGGGGATAGAAATCCCCGAACCCAAAGTTAATTTTGTAGATTGAAAACAAACAAGATTGACCATGAGCAAAAATAAGAAAA
>CAZSHX010000087.1:0-17720 GCA_964606895.1 uncultured Hyphomicrobiales bacterium | reverse complement strand
ACTTTTGCCGGAAGTACATCAATTGTGTAATCATCTGCTTTTTCTTCTGCTCGAATGAAATATGCTCCCTGTGGATAGTCTTTTGTCGGGATTGATATTGTCTCGCCTGATTTAACTTCCTGACGGAAAAGTTCAAAGCCAAGACTTGAAAAGACCTTAATAATCATTTGATGCTGGCTTCTGCATGTGAAAGCTGACAAGGGCAGATATGCCGTCGTATAGACATTCTCATCTGCCGGATTTGGGAAGAGAGACAAGCTGATTTCACTGGTAACAGTTCCACTGGATTTATTGCCATGCAAATCAATAAGTATCCTTGAATCACCAAATGTCCTACCTATGACAGTATCAGGACATGGTAAACCCTCCAACATCACTCTTTCAGAATAATTCGCCGTACTATCACGATTAATGAATTCCAGTCTATAATACAAATTCTGGCCGTTTACTAAAGTGAACTGTCTTACGATTCCAGTTGTGTCTGTTGTCAAAGGTGGCAAACTAAGGTCAACGGTATTGTTGGAATATTGTTCACGAATAATTACTTTGACTTTTGTTGTATCAAACCCAAAACATTTAAACTCGATGTTGGCATTGTCAATAACCTTAAACCATTCTGAATATAAAGTGTCAGTTGGTATTTGAGCAAAATAATCTCCATAAACACTATCTGTAATCTTTTCGTATGGAAGATACATTGGCAGTTCTAACAAATTCAATTTTGGCAAATTAATATAATAGTATGATAAGTTGTTAGTAAAACCATAAAGTGCGTCACCTTCAATTTCATTATCATCCAAAGTGCGATAAAAGTATCTTGCTGATGACTTAATCAGGGGTGGTGATAATGAGTCAAACTCATATACCCTTCTGTTTTTCCAAATTTTATTAATGTCAGGTGGTTTATTAGTTAATGCTAAATGGGGTTGCTCCCCAAAATAAAGTTTTTGGGAAATTGTGTTCAATTTTATATCCGTAGTATCATATTTTGAGAATATTAAATTATCAGCATATTGCCAAACTTCTTTCCCGAATGCTGGTAATCTTGAAGCAGTAAAATTAAGAATTATATCACCAATTACAGACTCAGACCTGCCTGATATTGCATAACCATTATTCACATTAGGTTGCTCAAGAGACCTTTGGGGGTTAGCCCTGTACAAAACAGGTGGATAAACGTTGTATTTCATTCCAACGTTCGATGAATCCCATAAATCAATTGCTCTTTTATAAATCATGCTTCTCAATGAACTCCCTGACTTTGTTGTCCAATATACTCGGTCGCGTCTGGGAATTGTTGGTAAAATATTCTGATTGTAATTATTCAAATCTCTTATGATTACAGGGAAAGTATTGTCTGCCTGAAAACCGTATGTATTACTTGAATCTAAAAAATCGGTTAATCTTGCAAGGCTCGAAACTGTATCAACTGTGTATTTAGGAGTTCTAAAAATATCAGGCAAATAGTGAATTAATCCAGTAGGCATTTTCCGAAGTCTTGTATAAAAAATCTGAATATTATTAGCCAAACCATAATATGTTGGCGGGTATAATAATGGAGTTACAAAATAATGACCTTGAAACACCAAAGCACAATTATCTTCTCCATTGTCTATATTGCTGTAAACATTTAAAGACGGATGTTTAAATTGATTAAAGGAAAAGGAGCCATAATCAAATCCCTGAATAGAATCTTTATTCGCATTTAAAAAATAGGTATCATCAGGAGCTTTCCATGCAGTTACAATCTGACTGTAGGGAACAGAATCAGACCATGCGTAATAATTTCCTCCTGCACTTGCATTCATGACAACATTCCCCCAAGTTTCTCTGTTTCCATTTTGATAGACCGCCAGCGTTCTGCCAGTATTTATCTGATATTGATTTGAAAGAATATCATTAAAATATTTTATTACATTTTCTACCACATAAGATTCAATGCCTGATACCTGATTAGTGCAAGTATATGCGACATAAACCTTTGTTGTGTCCCCCACCTTTCTGACAACTATTGACGGATAATCACAGGGGAGAGAGTCTGCCTTAGTCTGTAAATCATTTTTCAAAACCGTATCAGACAAGCATACTTCTTGTTCCCAAACTATATTCTCTGTTAGGTCGTCTTTACTTATTTTGTGGCTTCTTCGGTAATAAACACCATTAATGTTTTTATCAGGTCTAAGTTTATGGTATGTTAAATAATATCTGATTGTATCCTGAGATAGACCAACAGGGAAACATATTAATTTTGATTGATTTGAATGGGAAATAAAACCCCTGGCTGTATCCGGGTGCAGGACTTCTATATTAAACATACGTCCACTTCCCGGCTGCATATTAAAAGTAATTGAACGATTTTGACCTATCACCGTATCAATTCTGTCCATAAATGGCTCTCTGAACCACCAAGCCGATGGGTCAGTTTCAAGGCTTGTACCTGCTCCGACATCAGTTATTCTAAGCAAACAATATTCTGTGGTATCAACTGGCTTATAATTAAAGGGAATTGTAACCTCACGACAGCCCAATTGCTTGATTCTTTTTTCTCTCCACCATGTACTATCATGGTATTGACCATTTAAAGTAATTCCACCAAAACGTGCCAAGGTATCAAGTTCATAAGTAGAGTAGAATTTCATTGAGGGTTGTGTTTCCAAAGTATCTTGGAAAAACATAAGCGGGTCCGTTCTCCTGTTCTGAACTCCCAAAATCCAATGATTTCCCGTTAAATTATGGTCTGACGAATCTCGCAAAATCGTCAAATCAAGGAAAACACTATCCCAAGGTTCAAAAAAATCTACACAGTAAGGCTCAAGGGGGTAAGCCGGAAAGAAACATTTTAACCTGCCCGGAGGTCGCACTTTCAGATAGTTTGTATCAAGAAGAATAAATTTCTTTAAAATTGTATCAGTTCCGAATCTTGCAATGTCTTGTGTGTACCTTTGTTTAAAACCCTTGCTCAGCCATGCTGTCAAGCGAAGACGCATTAATAGAGAATCATTTGCACGAATCCAGTCGTGAATTTTTTTCATCTCAAGTCTAGAACTTTTCATACCTGAATAAATTCTATCTCTGCTGACTCCTGTTTCGGGAGGTATGTTATTAAAATCAATATAATTGCTTATACCCGAAGGGTCATTTTGTTCCTTAAAATAATCTCCGCCGATCAAGTCGCTATTTAATAAATTCATACCAGTTAAAGATGTATTTTGAGAATTTACTTCTATACCAAACCACGCAACATTTCCACATGCGGAAATTAATGGCGGCATAACCGAGGTGTTGCTTCTATCGAAGTACATCCCCTTAGCACCCATCAATAAAGTACTCATTAGAAAAAATCGCATTTCTTCTCCCGTTCTTGGTCTATTTGTACCGGGAAGACCTACCCAGCAAGAACCTTTTGGGGTTTGTCCGTCCCAAAAATAACCCCAATTGCTTCCACACCAGAGATTTGCCCACCAAGGCTTATCAGAAAAAAGAAAATCGGTCGTCAAATTATCCTTCGGATAATCATGATCAGCAAAATATTTATTTCTGACTCTTTCTATTCTTGCCTGAACCGCACAACTTTTATCTAAAATATCAAAATAGGTTGAATCATTAACTGAATTGGTTTGCATATCATGGAATAGATTACAATGACCGTTCAAATTAAAATTGTCAAGATAAGTTTCATAATACGAACTAAGAGTATCAAAATAATGATTACATATCGGATCTACGCGACTTATGCCGTAAAGTCCCCATGAAATACCTAAAAACGCATTGTTTGCCCGTTTAATATAGGGTGCTGCCATTTCTAATTGGTTATCAGGATTCATCCCCATATAAAGTTGAGCAGGATTTACGTAATTATAATAATTTTTCGAGAGTTCATTGCTGGTCGAAGTAGTAACTAAGCCACCAGTTACACAATTTAGATATTTCGTTGCTATCCAAATCATAAGAGGTGTTTCGTCTTGTCCAACAAAACGGAAAATATTAGAGTTACTCCCTGTACTCCTAACATGACCGGAGGCATCAAGACAAGATTGTATTACATTACTAATAGAACCGTTTATCGGACTTTGGGTGTTGCCACTTCCCGTAGTACCAAGACTATCGAACTCACCTCTAAGTAACTGAAAACATCTTTTATTCATTATCTTTGTGTAATTAATTCCTATGTCGCAATTTCCCATGTAAGTAACTTCAATTTTAAGATGCTTAATTGCGACTGTTTTGGAAGGTATATTTGCTATCACACTATACAGATATGGGTTATATTTTGAAGTATCTTTCACAAAATCAAGGCTGTCAATACAAGTAAAATGAGCATAAATAGTAATATTTGATACATCTGGAACAGATAACATCCCATAAGTGATTTGAATTTCATTTGTAGGATTTAATATACTGCTTGAATCTTTAACTGTTACCCCGCGATTTTGATAATAATCAAGTATCCGTGTAAGCGGTCTCTTTGTAGGGATTGAATCAAACTTTATCAACTTGATTCCTTGATTAACTACTTGTGAATAAGGCAATTTTATCTTAAGAACAACCGTACTTGATGAAATAGATGTATCTTTTAATTTTCGTAAATTGATGACAAAATAATTATCATCATTATCAATACCACCATTAGGATCATGTGTGCTTCCGCCCACTTTCCCATTATGATTAGTTGTAAATTGATCATTAGGCCAAGGTTCGGCTAAAATAACCTCACCGAATGGATTCCATGTTTTTGCACTTTTTAATACTTTTAAACACGTATCATTGGGTAAAATATGTAATGAATCGTGAATAAAGGCGTAACCGAATGCTGCATGATATGGGTCGCCAGGATTAGGTAAGTATAGTTTAGGATTGTTCGTATCTACTCTAAGTAGAGGGGAAAATTCCATCCCAGCCGCATTAAATGTTGGTGTTATGTCGCCAGTTGACCAGATACTATCATTGTAAAAACGATAGAATACAGGTAGTGTGCAGTATTGCATTGGATCTGAATTAGGTGGCCATATTGTATTATCAAACATTCCAACCATTGATTGAACTCTCATCAAAGTATCAAATTTAACAGGTCCACCAGTCCATTGCCATCCAAGCGTTATTTTTGTTTGCGGGAATGAATCGATAGTTAGGGGCATTCTTGAAGTATGACCGTTCCAATTTAATAAAAATGGAGTCGGATACTTATCTTGTGCAGTTAGGCATTGGCTAAAAAGTATTAAAATGAATATTAGCTTTTTCATACTTTACTCCTTCACCAATTTGTAAGTCTGGCTGAAATTTTGATTTTCAACAACTAAAAAGAAAATTCCGATTGACAAATCTGAAACATCAAGGATTATAGCATTATTTTCACTATTGACATTATTATAAAATTTCATAGTCATACCCTCAGGGTTGAAGATTTTAATACTAAAAGGTGTGTAATCAACTTGAGTTAATTGTATCGTTATTTTACCTGATGTTGGATTTGGTTTCAGTATTGGATTAATTTTCTTTGAGTTATCACCGTCTATTGACAGGATTGAATTTTTATACAAAAGTAGATTAACTTGCTGACCTTCTAAAATATATCGTGAATCTTTTGATTCATCAATATCTGTATCATATGAAAAACCTTTATTAGATAAATCCATCTGATAAATTATTGTATCCCTTAAAATATCATAGATACCTATTCCGGCAGATCCGAAAATTATATACCTCGAATCATTTGAAAATCTAAAAACAATTGCTCCGAATGGTCTTATTTTTAAAATCGATTTTGATGCTATATCCCATAAATTAACATATCCGCTATTGTCAGAAGTGCATAGGTATTTCCCGTCGGGAGAGAATGAAATATGATTAATAAGGTGTTGTTGGTGTATAGCACCTGAGAAATTAGCAATTTTGCCTTTTTTTGACACGGACCATATTACAGGACTGAGACATTCGTCAGTTATTGAAAAATTATCGCTGTTTGGCGAAAATTGAATAGCTCGGCATCCAGCCGTGTCTGTTAATAAAATTTTACCAGTTTGAGCTTCCCAAATAAAGAACTTAGGAATAAGTCTCATGTTTGATGACGGAGGATAGACACTACTAATCTCACCAATATATTTTCCATCAGGTGAAATATCAATATTACCGAAATAATTACTAAAATCACTAAATGTTGAGTCTTTTCTCATTTCATATCGTGAAATCAGCTTTTTAGTAGTTAAATCCCATTGATAAAGAAATGGGGTATTGTACGTAATTGCAAATCGGTAGTCTGGGGTTAATACCATCCCATGCTGTTCTCCAACCCAAAACGTATCTAATAACCTACCATTCAAGTCTCTTTTAACGATATAGCCACCGTCAGTGTGAATAATAGTGTCTCCTGTTATTGAGAATTTAGCAGAAGTAATCCCTCCGTCAAAGGCTTTGACAGACCAAAGTGTATCTTGAGCTAATCCACTTTGGAACAGAAGCGGAAAGCAAACTGAAAGTAAAACCAAAAATTTTTTCATCACATCCTCCAAAAAAATAATTAAAATCACAACAATTAAATTTCAAATTAAAAACGGGCATATCCACATACGCACATCGTCAAACATACCCATAATAAACATAAATACAACGTCCTTTTTCGGTCGTTCGTTACAACATTCCTCATGGAAAACAATTAACGAATTTAAAAATTGAACAAAAGCAAGACTATTCTTATATTGAATCATATCTATTCCTAACATGCTTTTAACATCCTGAGTTCAGATTTTCTTTTATCCTCATGTTCGGCTTTTCTGCTTGAAATTTTCTCATTTGTTTAGGAAAGCATTTCATTGGGGAGGAGTCTGGAAAATTACTTTATCATGAAATTCAATGAACATTTATATACTAAGTAGTCATCTTTTTTTCAAAATTTATATACTAAGTAGTATATAAATATACATATATTAATAATATATATTATCTAAAAACAAATTACAAAATTCTTAGACGTAATCCAAGAGTTTTTTTTCTGACAGGTAATATATTTTAGAAACTCAACATTAAATATGAAAACATTGCAACTATGCAATGTTATTCAACCAAAAAACCTTGCAACCTTGCAATAAGGATATATTATGTAAACCAACAGAGTAAATCTGGACATATCACGTAAAAGAATTTCGGTACATCAGAAGCAACAACTAAATTTTGTTTAACATGAGTTAAGGAATTTATAACCCATTGGAAAATTATTAGTTCTGTCCAAAATGACCTCATGAAATTTTGGGAAAAAATTCTGCCTCCACAAATCGTTTGTACGAGGTGATTATAAACGCAGACATAAAAATCCATGGCAAATTATTTTGAGCATCTTCTGTGACCTTAACAATTCTCCAAAATCATGAGACCATGAATTGCATAAATTGAATCAGAAGAATTTTGAGTAATTTCAGCGGATCGGCAATATAAATTCTTTGCAATAAATAATCGAAGAAGATGTCATTTTGATTTTAACAAAAAGAAACAAAATATGAGTTCAGTGTTCGTTGGTACAGTATCTGATTTTATAAAGAACATGCTTGAGAATGAGTTTGCATCGAAAAGAGATGAAGGTTCTTTGGTATTTACTCCCGAAACAATATTCTTCCTACTCGATGAGGAAATAAAAGCAAAGAAAAATGAAGAAAAGCAAGTTTTTATTGATAATGTCATCAAGAATTTCAATAACTTACTTGCAGACTACATCAGACAGGGAAAAGTTCTTACAGATTATGTGTCGGGATTTCAATCAGAATTAATGAGGTGGTCATTTTACTGGCAGGGCGTTGCGAGATATAAATTGACAAGAAAATATCCTGACTTCAAACTTGACACAGAACATCTTTGGAAATTCTGCATTGGAATATTAAAACCAGCCAATGGAGTAAAGTTCTTAAAAAGAGAATACGGAAGAATCTTAAAGATCTACAAGAGGGAACAGCCATTACTTGATTCAAAGAAAAATCAGATACTAAAGATGATAAAGGATTTAGAGGCGATTCAGGATAAAGGAACTGAAGAAAAGACTGATTTTGCATCATCCATCAATGTAGTCAAACCAATAGATCCGATAGTGCAGTTGGCTGGGTTATTGAAACAAAGTGAAATTGTCAGAGATAAAGACCAATTCATCCAGACAATCAGAAACGGCACGGGAATCATCGAATTAACAGACCAAATATCAGTAGAGAAAGCCGGAATATTAGTCAAGGTTTTATTGAATAACAAAATCATCACCAAGAAAGACTATATCGTTTTTCATATAAAAACAGTGGAATATCAGCTCGGGCAAATAATCAAAGCCGGAGAATATGAGTTGAATAATAACACGGTAGAATCCGAAGCTTACAAGAAAACGATAGAGATAATGATCAGAAGTTCAAATGTTCGGAACTCAAACCACGACGGAAAACAGGACGGAAAAGGTCTGCCTGAGATGCTTACAAGAAAAGAAACAGCAGAATATTTACAAATTTCGCTGACGACTCTATGGAAATGGACAGAGGAGAACAAAATCAAAAGAATAAAAATTGGCAACAAAGTCTTTTACAGCAAAGAAGAAATAACAAGATTTGTACAGAATTAACTATTTTCTTAAATATCATTAGTGTCAGTAGAGATGATAGTTAATCGCATTATATAATCATATAACATCTTCAATTTTAAGTTGTTACGAAAATTTAAAATTACTCCGAAGGAGAGGGCGGTAAGAATTGCATCTTTGCATCATTTTGCATTCAAAGATGCAACGGCATAATTTTCGTTATTTGAAATAATATCAATGGGATAGCTAAAGAAGTATTGGATCTTTTACATTATTTTTTTTGAGGATTCAATGCAATTTGAGAAAAATAAGGTTTTAAGAATATGAATCCTCTTAATCCCTTAAATCCCAGAAATCCCAGTTCAAGACTTTGCCGAATATTCACCAAAATTTGCATCTTTGCATTCCAATGATGAAAAAGATGCAACGGCTAAACAATCGTTATTTGAAATAATATCAATAGGTTATATTAAAAGGATTGCATCTTTTGCGTAATTATTTTTGAAGATGCAATGCAAATTATGAGGAATATTTTGGATTACAAAATTTTCAAATAAAAAAATTGAAATGCCGCAATGTTTGAAGAGCAGAACTTAGTAGCTCCCGATAAATCCAATGAACTAAACCTTATTTCCTTATTTGGAGGGTTTTAATAAGGTAAGAGGTGGGGTCGTTGGTATGCTCGGGCTACTAAGGTTAGGAATCAGGAAAATAAGATTTTTGGGAATCAAATCATCTTCATTAAATGAATCATGCAAATCAAGGTTAATTAACTTCAGCAGAAGAACTCAGAGGCAAATATTGTCGGAAGGCTAAGAAGAAAGTTTATAAAAGCAACTATCTGAATAGAATTGATGAATTTTCTTGCTGTTCACGCTCCACGCTTCAGAATAGGTTAGCACAAAAAGACTACAAATATTTAGAAAATAATTCTAATTCAATGTCTATTTCCTTTAATATCTGCTTTAGCAATAATGGAGATATATAGTTTACGTTGATTTTAAAACAGGTTACTTCGGCATATTAAGCCAGTACTAAGTTTTGAGTACCAATAAACTCACTTTCGAGTATTGGAGTTCCATCTTCAAGAAGCATTACGATTACTTCAATAAAATTTTGCCTCAGTTCTTCTAATGTTTCACCTTGGGAATGGGCACCGGGAAAACCGGGAACGTAAGCAACAAATAAATTGGTTTCTAAACATTTTTCGATTACTGCTGAATATGTACTCAAAAATATCCCTTAATTAAACAATAAGAAAAAATACGTATTTATTATGAAAATATTATAGTTGGTTATAAATTTCATTAAGGGAGACATAAGGGTTTTCTCTTTTTTTGACAACTCACTAACCAACTAAACTCTTTTCTTCTATTCACAATTCACAATTTTCAATTCACAATTTCCTTCAGCTGAAACTCTCCTTCCCAGCGAGCCATAACGCATGAGGCAAGGCAGTTTCCGATTAAGTTAGTTCCGGTTCTTGCCATATCCATAATTTCGTCCACACCAAGAATTAATGCAACTCCTTCAAGCGGCAATCCAAACGTTACCAGAGTGCCGGAAAGTATCACCAGCGACGCGCGGGGAACAGCGGCGATTCCTTTGCTGGTTAACATCAAAGTAAGCATCATGAGCAGTTGCTGACCGAAATCGAGGTGAATCCCTGCGGCTTGTGCAACGAAAATTGAAGCAACAGCAAGATACAAGGTCGAACCGTCAAGATTGAAGGAATATCCGGTAGGCAGTACGAATGAAACAATGCGTTTGGGAACACCGAATTTTTCCATGTTTTCGAGTGCTAAGGGCAATGCGGCATCGGAGGATGTGGTAGAAAAAGCAATCAGAGCAGGGTCTTTCACTTTTCTCAGAAATTCCTTTATCGGGATTTTGAATATCAGCATTACCGGAAGAAGAACAGCCAGCAGAAGGAATGCAAGTGCTCCATACATCGTTAGGACGAGTTTGCCGAGATTCATCAGCACACCTATGCCGGAATGCCCAACTGTGTATGCCATGGCGGCACCGATACCTAACGGGGCAAATTTCATTACTATTCCGGTGAATTTGAACATCACCTGCGAAAAGCCGTCAAAGAAATTAACCATGACTTCTTTTTGTTTTCCTTTTACCTGCGTCAGAGCAACACCAAAGAGTATGGCGAAAAACACAACCTGCAGAACGTCATTTGCCGATGCCGCTTCGAACAGACTTTTAGGTACGATATGTTCAATTGTTTCCTGCCATGTCAATTTTACAACAGGAATCGGCGGAGTTGCAGTTGAAACTACAGGGGGTTTAAGGACTACGCCTACACCGGGCTGAACCATATTGACGGCAAAAAGTCCGATTGCAAGGGCAAGAGTCGTTATTATTTCAAAATATATGATTGATTTGAGGGCAAGTCTGCCGACTGCTTTCAGGTCGTCTGTATGTGCGGCGATTCCAACAACGAGTGTGCTGAAAAGTATCGGTACAATGATTGATTTAATCATTCTTAGAAAAATGTTCGAGACGATTCTAATATGCTGAGAAACTTCAGGGAATATCCATCCCACCAATGCACCGGCAATCATGGATATAATAATCCATTGGGTAAGAGAAATTTTGGTAATGAAACCGAATACTTTTTTCATAATCCTTATGGTTCGTGAAGAATAGCGAAATAGAATTTAAGCAATTTTGTTGAATTTGGGAAGAAAAATTATTAAGTGGTGGTGAGGTTAGACCGTAAAATAATTAGCATTTTCCCTTTTTCATGAACTTTTCTCCATAACTTAACCCCTGATTAACAATAATTTTCGTAATTTTGTAAGTTATATTGATGTTAATATTCATAAAAACATCGTATATATAAGATGTTTTGTAAGCATGTTCTACCGGAATAGCTTATGAAATAAACGGAAATTTTGAAATACATAATCAGAAGGAAAAAAATATGGCTTCTGTTCTAACATTTTATCTGAGCCGCGTTTTAGGCTATAAAGTATATTCCGAATCCAATAAGGCTATCGGAAGATTGCTTGATTTTGTCGTAGATGTCAGCATGGATAAGCCACGTGTTATCGCTGCAAAAATCCGGTTCGGAAGTCAGTCCATTCTTATAGATTATTCCAATATCCGCATTGAAAAAACAAAAGGAAGATACGTCGTTAAGTGTATTCACATTGAAGAAACACAAGTTTCGGGCGACAACACTTTGTATCTTCGCAAACACATTCTCGACAAACAAATTGTAGATATTGACGGCAGGAAAATTGTTCGAGTGAACGACCTGAGGCTTTGCATTCTTGCATCCGGCACATTTGTGCTGGCGGTAGATGTCGGAACCGAAGGATTACTTCGCAGACTTTCTATCGCAAAACCAATAAAAAAACTGATTAATCCTTTTGGTTTGAGCATGCCAAGCCATTTGATTCTTTGGGACGATGTGGAAACTATCAGCTTTTTGCAGGAAGGGATAAAACTTGCAAAAACACAGTCCAAACTTTCCACTCTGCACCCTTCTGACCTTGCAGATATAATCGAAGACCTCGACCGCAAGAATCAGGTTGCTTTGTTCTCTTCCTTGGACGACGAGCAAGCCGCCGACGTTATGGAGGAATTGGAATCTGAAGCTCAGGTGAATTTGCTGGAGAGCATGTCGGTAGAACGTGCCGCTGACGTTTTAGAGAAAATGCCTGCCGATGAGGTTGCCGACATTTTGGATGATTTGGACGAAGGCAAAGCCGAGCAGATTCTGACTGAAATGGAAAAAGAAGCTTCCGAAGAAGTTCGTGAGCTGATGGAGTATCCCGAAAATTCAGTCGGAAGTTTGATGACGACAGACCATATTTCATTCCAGATGGAAATGACAATAGAAGAAGCTATTCAGGAGCTACGGCTGTCGAAACCTGAATCCGATACGATTTATTACCTTTATGTCGTTGATAAAAATGGAAAACTAACGGCTACAGTTTCCCTAAGGGATATTGTTGTTTCTTCACCTGAAACAAAGCTGTTTGAAATAATGAACAAAAATGTTATTAAAGTATTCGATACAGACAAAATAGATTCTCTTGCCGAAATTATTTCCAAATATAACCTGCTGGCTATTCCGGTAGTGAATAAGGAAGATATAATGGAAGGCATGGTTATTATTGACGATATCGTATTTACATTACTAAAAACTCGCAGGAAAAAGGGTTAAAATCAAGTGAAAATCACAAAATCAAAACCATGGAAAAATATGCTCTTATTCCTGGCAATACTGGGTCCGGGAATAATTACAGGAAGTGTGGACAACGATGCCGGCGGAATAACCACATATTCCGTTGCCGGAGCCCTTTTTGGTTATAAAATGCTTTGGGTACTTATTCCGGCTTTTCTTGTCCTTGTTGTTATTCAGGAAATGAATGCACGAATGGGTATGGTTACCGGCAAAGGTTTGGCTGACCTGATTCGCGAGAATGCAGGAGTTAAAGTAACTTTCTTCATTTTTATAGGCTTGTTAATTGCAGATATTGGCAATACAACTACCGAATTTGCAGGAGTTGCCGGAAGTATGGAGGTGTTTGGCGTTAGCAAATATATCTCTGTTCCTTTGTCTGCGATTTTTGTTTGGTTTTTGGTGGTAAAAGGGACCTATCGGTTTGTTGAGAAAATTTTTTTGATATTCAGTTTGTTCCTTTTAGTATATGTCGTTTCGGCAATATTGGGGAAACCACATTGGAATGAGATTGGGACTTCAATCATAAATCCGGAACTGAATTTTAACTTCGGCTATATTTCGATTGTCATTGGAATCATCGGTACCACCATTGCACCCTGGATGCAATTCTACATGCAATCGGCAGTTATTGAAAAAGGTCTTACGATTAAAGACTACAAATTCACTTTAATTGATGTTGTCGTTGGCAGTATTGCAACGGTAGCAGTAGCATTTTTTATTATTGTTGCATGTGCTTCCACTCTGCATGAAAACGGAATAGTAATTAACGAAGCTAAAGATGCCGCCATGGCACTTAAACCATTGGCGGGAGCATTTGCATCTCAGGTTTTTGCTTTCGGGCTTTTCATTGCTTCTATCTTCTCTGCAACTATTCTGCCAATTGCCACAGCATTCTATATCTGCGAAGCTTTCGGCTTTGAAGCCGGGGTTGATAAAAAATGGAAAGAAGCTCCGGAATTTTACGTCCTCTATACTTTGATAATCTTAGTAGGAATGGGAATTATTCTCATACCGGGTGCTCCTTTGATTATGATAACAATCTGGTCGCAGATAACAAATGGAATTCTGTTGCCCGTAGTATTAATTTGTATGATTTGGCTTGTCAATAATCCCGACATTATGGGAGAGCATGTCAATAAAAAATTCAATAATATTTTTGGCGTAACAACTGTGATTGTCTTAATCAGTCTATCATTAGTGTTATTAGTACTAACTTTAATTTAAAAAAATCATGAATATAAATGTTCCAAAATCTATAACAAGACCTAAGCCGTTTCTGCTGACTGTTGAGTTTTCTGATGGCTACAGGGCAACTGTAAAACTCGAAAAATTCCGCAAGGAATGTCCTTGTGCCGCCTGCAAAGGTGAAGAAATTATGGGGCAGGTCGTTGCTCCCCCGATGATGCAGATGTTTTCACCAGGTCAGAATGAACTGAAAAGCCTGACTCCGGTCGGAAACTATGCCGTAACTGCTGTATGGGGTGATGGACATGATACAGGCATTTATAGTTGGGACTACATGAGGGAAATTTTCGAAAAGTATGCTCTTTCGGAAGAAGAATTAGCAAAACTTGAACAAAAATCAAATAACAAATAAAATTTCGGAGATTGTAATGAGAAATATTAAAGTTCCAAGAGGAACACAACTTACTTGTAAAAACTGGCAGATTGAAGCCGCATGGAGAATGATTCAGCATAATCTCGACCCCGAAAATGCTGAAAAACCGCAGGAATTGATTGTTTACGGTGGTTTGGGCAAAGCCGCTCGTAACTGGGAATGTTATGATGCCATTGTTGATACACTGAAAAATATGGATATTGACGAAACTTTGCTTGTTCAGTCCGGAAAGCCTGTCGGCGTTGTTCAAACCCATACAATGGCTCCAAGGGTTATCATTGCAAACTCAAATCTTGTTCCCAAGTGGGCTACCTGGGATGAATTCCGCCGTCTGGATAAGCTCGGGCTTATCATGTACGGACAAATGACTGCCGGTAGCTGGATTTATATCGGTACTCAGGGAATACTCCAAGGGACTTACGAAACCTTTGCCGAATGTGCCCGTCAGCACTTTGGCGGTACACTTAACGGCAGATTTCTTCTGACAGCCGGTATGGGCGGAATGGGCGGAGCTCAGCCTCTTGCCGCGAATTTTGCAGGTGCCGCATCGCTAACCGTAGAAATTGACGAAAAAAGAATTGATAAGAGAATACACGATGGTTACTGCGAACTGAAAGTTTTCAGTCTGGATTCAGCACTTGAAATTCTCAGGAAAAATATGGAGGAAAAAACTCCTGTTTCTGTCGGATTGGTTGGGAATGCCGCCGAGATTTTGCCTGAACTCGTCAGAAGAGGAATAACTCCCGATGTGGTTACAGACCAGACTGCGGCACATGATCCGCTGAACGGATATTATCCCGCTAAATATTCCAAAGAAGATGCCGATAAACTAAGAATAGAGAATCCTGAACTTTATCTGAAAGAAACTTATATTTCAATTGGTGACCACGTGAAAGCTATGCTCGAGTTTCAGAAAAGGGGAGCAGTGGTTTTTGACTACGGAAATAATATCCGCGGAATTGCAAAAGAATATGGCGGAGTGGAAAATGCTTTCGATTTTCAGGGATTTGTTCCTGCTTATATTCGTCCGCTTTTCTGCGATGGAAAAGGTCCTTTCCGCTGGGTAGCACTTTCGGGTGACCCTCAGGACATCTGGAAAACAGATGAGAAAATTATGGAACTATTCCCAAATGACGAGGGTTTGCACAGATGGATTAAGCAGGCTCAGAAGCATGTCGGATTTCAGGCACTGCCTTCAAGAATCTGCTGGCTGGGATATGGCGACAGGATGAAAGCAGGACTTTTGTTCAACGAACTGGTCAAAACCGGCGAAGTTTCTGCTCCGATTGTTATCGGTCGCGACCATCTGGACTGCGGTTCGGTGGCATCGCCATACAGAGAAACTGAAGGAATGCTTGACGGTTCGGATGCAATTGCTGACTGGGTATATTTTAATTTTGCATTAAATGCGATAGGCGGAGCATCATGGGTTTCCCTGCACCACGGCGGCGGTGTGGGAATGGGGCTTTCGCTTCATGCCGGAATGGTAATAGTTGCCGACGGAACCGACGACGCAGAAATTAGGCTTAAAAGAGTTTTAACCTACGATCCGATGATGGGAATCCTGAGGCATACTGATGCGGGATATGAACGAGCCAAAAATAATGCCAAGAATTTTGGCATAAAAATTCCTATGCCCTAGAAGTAAAATAAAATAAAATTAGATTAATCTAAAAAAATATTTTATTTTTGAAAATATTTTGAAACTTTTTTTGATTTCATGTGTTCTATATATAGAAAGATGACAATTTTATTGTAAATCTTTTTGAAAATGGGCAAATATTTTTTTCAACATATACTAACTAACTGAATTTTTGATGTTTAGATTATTATTACGGAGCTGTATGACGATTTGATTTACTCGATTAACATAGTTTTTGGAAGAAAGTGCGAAAGCACTCGTTAATTGACAACATGTATTTATTTATGTCATAGCTTATGGATTTTTGGTATGAAAGAAGAAACAGCAAATAATAGTAATATAATTGATGAGACATTAAGAAGGAGGCATTCTATGGAATTAGCTTTGCAAATCGAGAACCTTTTTAAAACGGACAGAAAGAAATTTCTTGGGTTTATAAGGCAAAGGGTTCGTAGTCAGGAAGAAGCGGAAGATATATTGCAGGATGTTTTTACAAACGTTCTTGCGGCTTCTGCTAATGTTCAAAAGCCTATTGAAAACATAGCTTCATGGGTATTCACTGCCGTAAGGAACAGGATTATTGATTCTTACCGCAAGAAAAGAGCTGAAACTTTTTCGGATATGCAGACCCCCGGTCAAGCCGAAGACGGCGTTGACGCTTTTGAGAATTTTCTTGGGGATATGGTTAGCACTCCCGAGACCGATCTGATTCGCAAAACCATCTGGGAATCTGTTCAAAACGGTCTTGCCGAGCTTCCGGCTGAGCAAAGAGATGTGTTCGTAAAAAATGAATTCGAAGGTATTTCTTTCCGCGAAATGAGCGAAGAAACCGGAGTGAATATCAATACTTTACTTGCACGCAAACGCTATGCAGTTCTGCACTTAAGAAAACGTCTGAAGGACCTCTACACTTCAATGAACGAGAATTGATTTATCAAATCATATAGATATAAAAAAAGCCTGCTAATGCAGGCTTTTTTTTTGACAACATGACAAAAACGCATGTTTCCAACTGCCTTTTTGTCAAGTGCGACATTTTGTCATGCAAAAATGACAGCACGAAAAAGTGTTATGCAATTTATCTTACAACCGTCATTTTATTTTCACAGTATTGTTGAAATGTCTGAAATAGGATTATCATGATTGAGATGATTTGCTTCTTGGCAGGTTTTCTATAAATATCATGTCCCCACGGGACATTGAGAAATCTTTATCCCTTTAGGGATTAAATAGTTATAGAAAATATCAACCCAAAAATTTCTACCATCCCTTTAGGGATGGAACAATAAAAAAACACTTCATTCCTTATATCTTTACAATCTTGAAGACTTTATTTCCCAGCCGTACAAAATATATTCCTTTTTCCAATCTGCTTACGTCAATTTCCAAATCAATGGCTCCGCTTGGAAATTCAGTCGAAATAACAGCATTTCCAAGATAATTATACACAATTATTATTTGGTTTTTTTGCAAAGAGCGGTCTAAGTTGACTATCTTCAATTTATCAAAACAGGGATTAGGTTTTAATTCTAAAGCAATATTATTCATATCCTCAATGCCAGATGGGTAAGGAATATATCTTGACCAAACACCTTTAATCCCTACTCCGGGAAGTGATGTTAAACCTACCCATATATCATCTTTTAAATTAAACTTTGAAAAATGAACTGCTAAGCATGGATATAATACAAATGCCGTATCATTTCTGTTC
>CAZSHX010000086.1:0-18010 GCA_964606895.1 uncultured Hyphomicrobiales bacterium | reverse complement strand
AGTAAGGTTGTTCTGAAAGAACAATGAGGAGCGATAACACAATCAATGTGCTTTTCTTTGAGGCTTTCTGCCAGAAATTTAATTCCACGCCAGCCTGTTTGCAAACCCTTTTTGTCGTAGGTGATAATTGTATCAACTGCTTTTGCAGAAGCAACAAGCGAAGATGCCGCCGGTGTTGTTACGAAACTGATTTGACAATCGGGATTAAAATTCCGGATTGTTTGAGCCAAAGGCAGAGCCAGAACAACATCTCCGAGAAACGCCGTTTGAACAATTGCGATATTTTTAAAACTTTTTAGTTCGGGTAACTTCATATTTTTTAATTAATAAACATTTGAAAAAGAAATAGATTCCAAATCCCCAAAAGACAGATACAAAATTATAAACATGTCCTCCACTTTCCAAAACATTATTTTGAACAAAGTAATTATTTTTCTATTAATATGAAATACATTCAAAAAGTTTGTTAATGAATAAAATTGTTTTTGTAAATTTGTAAGTTATTAATTTCAGGAAAATTAAATGCAAAAACGACTTAATTGGAATGAAGAAAAGAATTTAATTCTTAAAAAAGATAGAAATATCGGGTTTGAAATAATTGCCGAGAAAATAATTAATGGAGAAATTATTGATGATATATTTCATCCAAATGACCAGAAATACTCAAATCAAAGAGTTTTCGTCATTGAAATTGAGGAATATATTTATTTAATTCCTTACATTGAAAGCGAAGATGAAATATTTTTGAAGACAATTTATCCGAGTCGAAAGTTTACTAAAATTTATTTAGGAGAATGAAGAATGAAAAATAAAAATCAGGATTGGAGAGATTATAAATTGCAAGATGAAGAAGTTGAAATGCTTGAGTCTATCGAAAGAAATGAATGGCAAAGTATAGGGAATATTCATGAGCGAACTAATAATCTTAGGGAATTTTTCTCAAAAAAACATGAGGGCGAAAATACTATCAATATTAATCTGAATAAAGAGGATTTAGATATTCTTCTTACTAAAAGCAATCAATATGGAATGAATTATAAAGAGTTAATTGAAAATTTAGTACATAATTTCGCAATTGGTAAAGTTATTCTTTAGTTTTAAAAATGAAATTTAGTTAAATATTTTCAAAGAATTATGAATAAAAGTAAAATAACATATTGGCAGGATGGTTTGTATTGGCTTGGATACATCAATGATTATCCCGAATACGTTTCTCAGGGATTATCACTTGAAGAGCTCATTGAAAACCTTAAAGATATTTCAGACGAGTTAATTCCGGGAAAGAGAATAACAATCGAGTTGGAATTTGCTTGAAAAGAGAAGATGTAATAAAGATTATTGAGACGTTAGGTTGCGTGATACAAATATCACCCCCATTTTACGATATGAAAATAAATGAAAGTTTAAAAAATTGAAAAAAATTTGTTTGTTATTTATCTTCTTGGTTGTATTGGCTTGTGGATTTTCCCAGCAAATACATACACCCATTGAAATATTAAAAATTATGACTGATTCAAAATTGTATTATGAGGTTAATACATTGGATACATCAATTGAATGCAAGGATTATTCAGATGAGTTAAACTATCATGGTGTTTATAGAATTTCGACAGATTCTGGACTTCTCACATTGAAGTTTAATCCAAATGATGTTGCCAAACCTTTATTTGAAAAAGCCGAGAACTTTTTTAATAATAATAGACCTGATAGTGCACTTTATTATTATAAACTATCAGTTAAAGCTGATTCATCACTTTCAAATATAATGACTTATATAGGCCAATTATACGGTACCAGAGGAGATTATTACAGTGCAATTAAATGGTATAAAATGGCTATAAGTAAAAATTACATTGATTATATGGCTCGTTGGTTCTTGGCTGATTCATATTTAGCAATAAATGATATCAAGAATGCAGTTGATGAAATTGTAATTGCTCAAATTTTAAATAGGAATAATCAAAGAATAAAAAAATCATTGGTTAATATCTTCGAGAAAGCTGATAGGAATTTGGAAGATTGGTGTTTCAATCCTCAAATGAAAATTGAAAAACTATCTGAAAACAAAATTAGTGTTGCAATCAACAAAAAATGGGTTGCATTTGCGATGGCTAAGGCATTGTGGACATATGAGCCAGGCTACCGCGAATCAATGGGAGTTCTTAATGGTCAGTATTCTACAATCGAAGATAGAGAGTGTTTAATTTCATTATTAGTAGGATTGGAAAATGCAAAAATTAATATCAATGATGATACTCAATTGAGGATTTTAAAATTGGCAGCAGAAAATGAACATTTAGAAGATTATATCCTTTATGAAATTGTATTGCCTCAAACTCCTTTTGTTGCTTTTCATCTACCTGAAAAAACAATTTTAAATTTAAAGGATTATATCCTGAACGTAAGAAATGCTAAATAGAAGTCAAATTTTCAATTGAAGAATATTAGATGGACTTTGTATTCTTTAGTTATTCGATGCTTAAATAAATAAATTCAGTTTTCGTCACTTATTACGATTGTGTGCTGATATTTTTATGATATAATAATTGGAAAAACATTATGATTGATACTTTTGAACCTGAATATTTGATAGATAATCAAGGCAACAGAACCAAAGTACTGCTAAATTATGAAAATTACATGGAAATGCTTGAGATGATTGAGGATTTGCAGGATTCAAAACTCATTGAACTCGTTAAAGATGAAAATGAAATTTCCTTGTCTGATTATAAAAGAGCAAGAAAAATTGTATAATATTTCTCTTAAAAATTCCGCAGAAAAGGACCTTGACAGAATTCATGAACCTTTCAAAAGCTCAATAATTAAAGAAATAGAAAACCTCGAACTCAATCCAAGAAATGAAAAAGTAAAAAAATTAGTTGGAAAAGAAAACGAATATCGTCTCAAAATTGGAAATTTTCGGGTTTTGTTATGCATCTTTGAAGCCGAAAAGTTAATTAAAATTGCAAGAGTTCTCCATAGAAAAGATGCATACAAATAGTCAATCTTTATGACCTTTAATCAATCTGTCCAAATAGATATTAACAATCACATCCTTCCTTTGAAAAAAAATTGATTTCGTAAACATTTTCCTTCTTCACCTAAAGCCCAAAATTCAGGAATATTTTTAATCCATTTCCTCAATAACCCCTTTCTTTGTTCCTTTTTTGTCAATAAACCAAATAGAATTATTAGAAATCATCAGGTTTTCGTATTTTTGTAGTCTTGTTAAGAATAGATTTTTGAATATTTGTAAAAAAAATTAAATTATAGAAAAGCAAGAGGAAATTTATGTACGACTTTCTGTTCAAACCTTTTGAGGAAATGACTCCCGAGGATTACGCCCGTGTTGGGTTCAAATCCGGTCTTGAGGTTCACCAACAGCTTCTCACAGAAAAAAAACTTTTCTGTCGCTGTCCCGCGGGACAATACAGCGATGAGTTTCATGCCGAAATTCTTCGCCACATGAGACCTACACTTTCCGAGCTCGGCGAATATGATGGCACCGCACTCATGGAATTTAAAACTAAAAAAGAAATCATCTATCGTATTAACAGAGCAACGGTTTGTACCTACGAAATGGACGATACACCTCCTTTCCTGATTGATAATCAGGCATTGGATATTGCTTTGGAAATTGGTATGCTCATGGGTTCTGCTATTGTTGACGAGCTTCATATTGCCAGAAAACAATATCTTGACGGAAGTATTCCTACGGGTTTCCAAAGAACAGCTATTGTTGCTGTTAACGGAAAACTTCCTTATAAAGACAAGGAAATCAATCTAATTCAAATGTCAATCGAAGAAGATTCCTGCCGCGAAGTCAGCGACTACGGTCACCGCAGGGTTTACAAAACCGACAGACTTGGTATGCCCCTGATTGAAACCGTTACTGAGCCTGAAATGAAAACACCTCAGCAAGTTGCCGAAGTGAATAATATTATCAGAAGGCTGGCAAGAAGCACAGGAAAAGTCAGAACAGGAATCGGTGCAGGCAGGGAAGACGTTAACGTTTCAGTTACCGGCGGAACCAGAATTGAAATTAAAGGTGTTCCGAAAATCAAGAATATCCCTTTGCTTACTTACAACGAAGCGATGAGACAGTGGAATTTATTACGATTGAGAGAAGAACTTAATAAGAGAGGAATTCTCGCCGATACTTTCTCTGCAAAAACTGACGATGTTACTAAATTTTTAAAGAAAACTTATTACCAGCCCATTCACATGGCAATGACTCAGGGTCTTGTCGCAAAATGTGTTACACTGAAAGGCTGGAAAGGTTTACTTAGCTGGAAAACACAAACAGACACTTATTTTTCAAAGGAAATATCGGATAGACTCAGGGTTATTGCCTGCTTGAGCAATCTTCCAAACATGATTCATTCTGATAGTTTTGAAAATACACTTGCTACCAGCGAAGGTCAGAAAATCAGAAAACATGTTGGTGCATCGGATGACGATACATTGGTTATAGTTTGGGGAAGTGAAGCAGATGCCGACACAGCCGCCAAAGAAGTAATTATCAGAGCAAAGGAAGCTACCATCGGAATTCCGAGCGAAACGCGTCAGGCATTGCGTGACGGTACAAACGGTTTCGAAAGAATTCTTCCGGGAGCAGACAGAATGTATCCCGATACAGATATGCCACCAATTAGAATAACTGAGGAAAGAGTTCAGCGAATCAAAGCTCAGCTTCCTGTTCCGATTTGGGATAAAGAAAATTGGTACAAAACTCTTGGTATTCCCGAGGACATTATTATTCCACTTGCAGTTTCGGTTTATGGAAAGCTGTTTGAAAAAGTTGTTAAAGAATGGAATATTGACCCCGTTCTTGCTTCTGTGGTTCTTATCCAGTTTCCAAAAAGATTAAAGAGAAAAAAAATTAAAGCCGATAATTTGAATGAAAGTATTTTTGAATCAATATTTTTAGCTTTAAAAGAAGGAAAATTGGTTAAAGACGGGATTTATTCCGTGCTCGAAAAATGTGTTCTTCAGGGTGGTTTCAGCGAATCAATTTTACCCTCAATTTGTTCGAAAACTGAATTTAAAGATGCATTGCTGAAATGCAAGGTATTTTTGAATAAAAAAGAGCTCTATAATCCTGAACTAAGCAATGAGGTTTTGATTGGACTTATAATGCATGAGTTAAGAGGCAGAATAAACGGCGAAGAAGTAGCAGGATTTGTTAAAGAATTTTCTAAACAGGAGGCATAAAATGGTAAATGAAGATTTTAAAGGTTATCGCGGGGAAACACTCGAAGTATTGCAAAAATTCAATGCTCTGATTTGGAGTGATGTTGAAATTAAAACCGGTGATAGCAATTACATAGGAATTATTTTGCCCCGTTCAGAAAATGCAGACGAGTATCATGTTGTTTTGAAACTCAGAACAGGGTATAATATCGGTATCGCTTCAAAAAAAATTCAGGATATAAATATATTTGGCAGAAAAGAAGCTCATTATAAAATTCCTGAAAAGGCTTTCCCTTTCGACCCCAAAAAACCGAATGTGAAACTTCTTGGAACAGGCGGAACAATTGCAAGCCGACTTGATTACAGAACAGGTGCCGTTATTCCTGCATTTTCTCCCGGAGAGCTTTATGGTTCTGTTCCGGAGCTTGCCGATATATGCAATCTCGATACTGAAAAATTATACGGTGTGTTCAGCGAAAATATGGGTCCTGACCAATGGAGAGGAACTGCCGAAGCAATTGGAAGAGAAATTGAAAAGGGAATTCAGGGTATTGTTATCGGTCATGGAACCGACACAATGCACCACACAGCCGCTATTCTTTCGTTCATGGTTCAGAACTCTCCTGTACCAATAGTTATGGTAGGTTCCCAGCGTTCGAGCGACAGACCGTCTTCTGATGCCGCATTGAACCTTATGTATTCAGTGAAAACAGCCGCCGAGAGCGATATTGCCGAAACTATGGTTTGTATGTTTGGTCCTACTTCCGATACTTACGGCATTTTGCACAGAGGAACGCGAGTCAGAAAAATGCACTCAAGCTATCGTTCAACCTTCAGAACTATCGGCGATATTCCTATTGCAATGGTTGACCGCGATAAAATAACACCACTTAGATATGACTATAAAAAAAGAAGAACTGACAACAACGTCATCATAAATACTGCTTTTGAAGATAAAGTTTCTATTGTCTATTACTACCCGAGTATGAAACCCGATATTATTGATTCTCTGATTGATAATGGATACAAGGGCATAGTGATTGCAGGTACAGGTTTAGGACACGTTAACAAACCGCTTTATCCTGCACTGAAAAGAGCACAGGACAAAGGAATTGCAGTTTATATGACCGTACAGACACTTTGGGGCTATGTTCAGATGTATGTTTACGATACGGGAAGGGACATGATGGAACTCGGAGTTGTTCCAACTGCCAATATGTTGCCCGAAGTTGCTTACGTAAAACTCGGCTGGGCATTGGGGCAGACACATGACCTCGAAAAAGTTAAAGAAATCATGCTAACACCTTATGCCGGAGAAATCACCGAGCGAGAGCCAAGCAACGGCTACCTGATATTCCAGGGCGGTATTCCCGAAGTGGAAGAATTCATCAGCCAGTACAGAAAATAGGACTTTAAAAATTGTCGAAAAATCATCAAAAAGGCGAATCTTCGGATTCGCCTTTTTTTGAAAAAATTCTACGAATAAGCAAAGAAAATGAACCTGACCGATAGAGTTGCCAATCTTCCGGAATTCGTTAATATTCAACCCGGAGGAATGGAAAAAATTGTTTCAAAGTTCCTTTTGGATGACTACTTCATATTTCAGGACGGAGCAAAAAAAGCCCAAGCCGGAGATTTGAAAGGTGCACTCGAAGATTTCGATAAAGCCGACATTGTTGATTCGAACAATTTCATGGTCTTCGGTGCCAGAGGCTAGGAGAAGTTAGAACTGGGACGCTTAGATGATGCACTATACGATTTCAACCATGCGATTCACCTCAAACCAACAGAAGCAAAACTGTACAAAATGCGTGGTTTTGCCAATAAAGAGCTTGGAAAAACTGATAATGCAATCAACGATTTTTCAATGGCGATTAGATATAATCCAAGCGATGTGGAATCCTACAACGCAAGAGCTGATATTTATATCGAAATGAAAAAAATTGCCGAAGCCATTAATGACCTGAATCATGCAGTCAAGATAAATCCTGGCTAATATACAGCTTATTATACCTGATGTTTGGCAAAAATACAACAAGAAGATTTCAAAAATGCTTTAAAACTTGGATTCAAAATTGATTAGACCGTACAAACTAAAGGCAAAACAATTGAGAAATCATCAACGGTACGCAATATTAAGTATTGAAAATAACATCAAATCTAAGATATATATATTTTTTAATATTCATCTTTCTTTCAAAAAATCCTTTAGTGCTTGTCCGGTGAAGGAATTTTTAACTTTTGAAATCTGGAGAGGAGTGCCGAGTGCAACTATGTCTCCCCCATTTTCGCCTGCTTCGGGACCTAAGTCAATTATCCAGTCCGCGGCAGAAATTATATTTAGATTATGCTCAATGATAACTACAGTATGCCCTTTGGTTACAAGACGACGGAAACAATAGAGCAGTTTTGAAATATCATCGAGATGCAAACCGGTGGTTGGTTCATCAAAAAAGTAAAGATTACATCCGCCTGAATCAGTATCGAGATGTCCGGCAAGTTTGATTCTCTGGGATTCACCTCCGGAAAGCATGGTGCTGGGTTGTCCCATTTTCAGATAGCCAAGACCGACATCCTGCAAAACCTGAAGTCTTTTCGTAACTTTGAGATGCTCGGCAAAAAAGAGTAAAGCCTCATCAACAGTCATGTTCAGCACATCAACAATTGATTTGCCTTTGAATAAAATGTTTCGGGCTTCCTTCTTGTAACGCGTTCCTTTGCAAGATTCACATTCAAGATGAACATCAGGCAGAAATTGCATATCAACGGTTACTGAGCCTTCACCTTCGCAAACATCGCAGCGACCTCCGGGAACGTTGAAAGAAAAGAACCCGGGTTTCCATCCCATCTGCTTTGCGGCTTGGGTACTTGCAAAAAGCTCGCGAATGTGGTCGAAAATTTTTGTATATGTGATGGGAGTTGAGCGTGAGGATTTCCCAATAGAAGACTGGTCAACCATTTCGACAGAATCCAAAAATCCGTAACCCTCGATTTTCTCGAATTTGCCGACATGCTCGTCAAACCCGCCGATAAGTCTTTTCAATCCGGCATAGAGTACGTCATAAATCAGCGAACTTTTTCCGGAACCGGAAACACCTGAAACAACGGTCATACAACCCAAAGGTATGGTCACTTTGTCCATTTTCAGATTATTTTCGCGGGGTTTGTGTACAATTATTTTTTTTCCATTTCCTTTGCTTTTTTCAACCGGTATCTCAATCGTCTTTTTCCCCGACAAATATAATCCGGTCAATGATTTATCTGATTTGGAAAGACCATGGAAGTCGCCTTCATAAACAACTTCACCGCCGAATTCTCCGGCTTTGGGTCCCATATCAACAACATAGTCTGCATATTTGATTATGTCGAGGTCATGCTCAACAACGATAATGGTATTTCCAAGATTCCGAAGTCTGAAAAGAATTTCAAGTAGTCTGCCGGTATCTCTCGGGTGCATTCCGATACTGGGTTCATCAAGTACGTAAAGAGTGCCTACAAGAGAAGAACCAAGTGCAGTTGATAGATTTATCCTTTGAGCTTCACCTCCCGATAGAGTATGTGTTAGTCTTTCCAAATTCAGATATTCCAGACCGATGTCAATCAAAAGCTGAGTTCTCCATTTCAGTTCTTTCAGAACCTGAAATACAATATGTACTTCATGTTCGGGCAATTCCAAAGAATTCATAAATGTTTGAACATCATTCAGTGGAAGTTTAACTAAATCAGGAACTGATTTTCCCTGAACGAATACCTGTCGTGCTGAAGTTCTAATTCGTGAGCCGTTGCAGGCTTTACACTTTGTGTATCCACGGTAGCGGCTTAACATAACACGATTCTGAACTTTGTAATTCCCTTCTTCGAGCATAGTGAAAAAGGCATTCAGACCGAGATATTCATCGGCTCCGTTCCATAGGAAATTCATTTGTTCATCGGTAAATCCCTGAATCGGCTCATCCAAAGGAATATTATATTTTGGAGATACAGCCATCAATTCTCTTTGAAAACTTGCAAAACCTTGCGTTCTGAATGGATGAACAGCTCCCTTTCTGATTGATTTTGTTTTGTCAGGAAAAACCAGTTGTTCGTCAACACCGATTGTTCTGCCGAACCCCTGACAAGTCGGGCAGGCTCCATAAGGATTGTTGAAGGAGAAAAGCCTGGGTTCAGGTTCTTTATAAAGTATATCGCAATCGGAGCACTCATAAAGCGAACTGAATCTATGGTCGGAATTTTGTGTCAGATTTCTGATGATTACTTTGCCCTGTCCGTGACGCATTGCCAGTTCTATTGATTCAGTCAGCCTGGTGACAGATTCTTTACTTTTGTCGAGAACAATTCGGTCAACAAGAGAGAATGTGGTCAGAATTTCTAAATCACTTGGAATTTCATCAGATTCAATATCAATAATTTCGCTATTTTCCTTAGTTACAATTCTGAAAAAGCCTAATTGCTGAACCCGTTTCAGTTCGTCCTGAACATTCCTTGCTTGTTCGGACAAAGGAAAAAGGATGTAGAGCTTATCGCCGTCGTTTCCATTAATAATGCTTTCAACAACAGTTTGGGCTGAGTCTTTTCTGACTTCAATCCCGCATTTTCTGCAGAAAGTGTGGCCTATTCTGCCGTAAAGCAATCTTAAATAATCATAAATTTCAGTTGAAGTACCGACAGTTGAACGGGGATTTCTCGACGGCGGCTTTTGTTCGATGGCAATAGCCGGCGGCAATCCGTTAATTGATTCAACATCAGGTTTGTTCATTCTTTCAAGGAATTGGCGGGCATAAGCCGAAAGGGATTCAACAAATCTTCTTTGACCTTCGGCATATATCGTATCAAATGCAAGAGTAGATTTACCGCTTCCGCTAACTCCGGTGATAACCGACATTTTGTTGTGGGGGATGTTTACTGAAACATTCTTCAGGTTATGAAGATTTGCACCCTTAACAGCTATATATTTGCTTTGCTTGCTCACAAATTAGAATTTCATTAGTTTATGTAAATAAAAACTAAGTAATTTAGCAAAATTTTCATAGAAAAAGGAGAAATATTTAATAAAAAATGATTGTATTCGGGTTTATTCCAACATCAAATTTGGAAATGAAACCGTAAGGATAGTTTAATGCGAAAATAAGAATTTCTCCATTTACCTGATAATTCCGGGCATTCCCTACCCAGAAAGAGTTATCATTAGCCGAAACAGCAAGAGAATACCAAACATCATTCGGATTCGGATTATTGATTAATTGTTCAATCTTTGGTGATTCCATCTTCAAATCGAGAAAAGCAACTCCGGTTTTATTCAGAAAAAACAAAGTATCCTGAGTAGCTGAAAATGTAAGACCGGTAACGACCGTTTCCCATTTGCGTTTTTGAACAAGAGAATTCAAATCAAATTCGATAATTCCCCCAACTTCATTTTTTTTGGAAGGAAGATTTTTGTATGATGCGAACAATGAATTCCGTTTTTTGTTGATTTTCAGTTCAGAGATGTTTGGACCGGCATAAATATTTTTAATCTCTGTCCCGGATAGAACATCAATAACCGAAATACTTCCTGCCTTTGGTTTGCCGGCAAGATAGTCACCATAACCTGAGTTTGCCGCAAATAAATAAATCTCGGAATTTGCCAATCCTTCGGGTGCAGGTCCAACGGGAATCTCTTTTATGAATTTCATTGTTTTTGGATTGAATTGAATTACCGAGTGGCTGTACAAATCAGAAACAAAAGCATTTTCATCGTCAACAATACAGATTTTTCGTGGTGCGTGATTACCGGTAAGAATCATGCTATCAAGAAATTTTCCTGTTCGAACATTTATTGAAATAACAGCTTTTGCAGAAGTTACGGCAATGTAAGCCGTATCATTTTTTAAGACTATATCATTAGCCAAATCACCAAGATGATAACCGCGATTAGCAAGTTTATAAAAATCTGAAATGACGGTATGCGTAAGGAAATCATATCTTGATAACGAAGAATTGTCCATTCCCCAAACGCCTTCGCAAAGTATAAACGCACCATTCTTTGCTTCCGTCAGGGGTACAAATTCAGGCTCTGAAGGTTGCTTTACACATGCAAAAAAAATGCTGAGAAGCAAAAATGAAAAAATGTATATTTGTTTAACTATTTTCATAATCAATAAACCAATATCTTTTGAGTTTGGATTTTAGGCCCATCAATAATTTGCAAAAAATAGATTCCATAAGTAAAATTGCTTTTTTGAATTTTGAAGAAATCATAAGCAATCGTAGAATAAATTTCCTGTCCGGAACAATCGAATATCTTGACGGATGCTTTATTTTGGGTTTTGATGGTTATTTCAAGTGCCGTTTCAACGACTGAATAATCTTGTAAGCTTGAACCTACTGAAGCTGTTTGTTTTTCTTCTGTTAAATGCAGACCAACAACAGCATCCAAGTCAAAACCAGTAATTATCGGGTCGTAAAACGGATGATTCGGATTGTCAAGTATCATCTTGCATATATCTTTGATTTTAATGTATTTGATAGAATTTAATCCAATATCAGCAAGATCAAATTTGTCACCGCCGCTTTCTTGCGGATTAAATGGATTTTTGTTCCCATAAGTAGGTGTGATGCCGGCACAACCCTTCAATGATAATGAATCGAAGGGAAAGTCAATGAAATTAATTCCATCTTGGCTAACTGAAACTAATCCCGGCTCAGCAAATATATTTCCTGTGGCAGGATTTTTAAATGCGTTTTCGAATATGGTGAAATCGGATCCCGGACCATCTGTAATGACAAAATCCTTGAAACCGACGATTATTTCACCGCCTAAACCAAGAGAAAGAATATTTTCAGGAGTTGATGACTGGAAGTCCTCTCTTGCCAGTGTATCGGGTAAACCAAAGATATTTTTAGGAAAATATTCAGAACTTTGACCAGAGTTTTGCCCTTCGCCTGGTTTGAAAGAAAAAACTGTGTCAATTCCTTTTTGAATAAAATCCTCAGCCTTCATTCCAGAAAATGAAACTAAAAAGGAAAATATTATTATGATGATTTTATATTTCATTAAATGTTGACTCATTAATAATTGAATGATAATCCTGCACGGAACATTCTTCCGGGCATGGGGTAGTTTAAAATAACTGAATATCTTTTATCTGTAATATTCAAAGCATCAATTCTTAAAGTTAAAAACGAGCTTTTAAGTTTAATTTTTTTGTTGATAAAAGCATTCAAAATTAAATAAGACGGTAAAATTGACTCATAAGCGTTATCGGGCATTGAATACCGAAAACTTGAATATTGAAAATCTGTGCCTGCATTTATATCCGAATAAGAAAAAACAATCATTCCGGAAATGATTTCACTTGGTATGTAAGGCAGAAGTTTTCCTTTTGTAGTTGAATTTTCTGTTTCGTCTGTTGTAGTTTGAAGAGTATAACTGAAATTCAGATTCAATAAGTCCCTGATGATTTTATATCCACCCGAAAAATTTATTCCTTTGGAGATAACTTGGCCGTAATTTAGGGCAGAAGTTAGTATGGGACTTTTCTGAACCGAGACTATTCTATCTTTTGTTAAAGTAAAAAATCCATCAATTTCTCCAAAAAGAAAATCAAATGGTTTCCATGAAAGACCGGCATTGAATGAAGAAGATTTTTCCGGTTTCAAATTTGAATTTCCGTAATCAAGATAATAAAGTTCGTTAAAACTTGGCGGACGGAAATTGAATGAAACATTGGTTTTGAACTGAACAGGATAAGTTGTACTTTTTATAATTATTCCTGCTAATGGTGAAATAGCAGAGCCAATTTCACTAATCCAGTCGAGCCGTGTAGCAAAAACAGAATACCACTCGGTTCCTGATATTTCAAGCAATCTGTAATCAGACTTTAGAGATAATGATAATGTACTCCTTGAAACATAGTTTGAAGTACTCTTCTGCAATTCAGAACCATTAAGAGTTGAAAAAGAATAGCAGGCACCAATCTCATTTTCTGAATTGGTTGACTTGAATGTGAACGATGAATTAATTCCAAAATCTTTTGAAAAGAAGTTGCTTTTTCCCTGATTGAAAATAAAAGAATAACTGCTGTCTTTGAAATCCAAATCGTTGAACTTGGCAAAGATATTCATATTTAAATCAGAAATGCTATCCAAAACAATAGAATTTTTAATGTAAACCATTAATTCATTTTCGTCAAGTCTTGCATCGGAAGATTCGATATGTCCCTGAATAACTACTCCCGGAACACCACGGGAAGTGTTTCTGACAATTACACGAGAAATGAAATTCCAAATATTCGATTTATTGCTTAAAGAAACTGAAGCAGATAAATTTCTAAAGTCTCCATTTTGTCTTTTGGCTATAATCTTTTCTCCGAATTGCTCAGTTTCGAATTGGAAATCGCCTTTAGAGGATAAATAGTCAACAAAACCATTTACAAAATAATTACCTATAGGCTTGACAGCTGTTATCCCGGATGATGTTTCACCAAAAGAACCATACCCTACGTTTGCCGAGATAGTTGATTTATCAGAATTATTAATGGTTTTCAAATTGACAGAACCTGTTATTGAATTGCCGCCAAAAAGTGCGGATGCACCACCACGAGATACTTCAATACTGTTGATTAATGAAGATGGAACGACAGATAAATCAAGCATTCCATTTTGTATGCTGTTTAGGGGAATTCCATCAAGCATAATATTCGTTTGTGAGGGAGTTCCACCCAATAGCGAAATGGTTTTCATTCCGCCCAATCCTCCGTAATTACGAATGTAAATTCCTGTTGCTAAAGATAAAATCTCGGAAATCTGAGCAGGATTAATCATCTGAAATTGCTTGTTATCAATGAACGAAACAGAAAAATACTTCAAAGTTTTGTTCTCAGGTTCTCTGTCTGAAGTAACAATTACATCAGGAAATTTTTTAAGAACAGAATCGCTGAAATTTTTTGATATAAGTTTATTATTCATTGATAAAAGTAGAGTTAGTGAGAATATCAAATATATTAATATTCTTCCAATTTCCTGTAATGTAAGGAGGTTGTTGAAAAAGTAAAATTTATATATATAAATTGTATATCTCACTTCAATTTAATTCTATTTAATGTAATTAACTTCTGTATTGACTGATTTCAGCATTCCTTGAAGCTTAACAAAATATTTTCCTGATGGTAAATTATAATCTTTCAGAGAAATAGTTATATTGTCGGAGTCTATATTTTTTAGATTAACTTCTGCTACCAATATCCCGTTCGTACTGAAAATACTTGCTCTTTCAATACTTCCGATATTTTCCGTGAGGTCAATATTGATAATATCCGATGAAGGATTTGGGTACAGTCTGATTGCACTTGTTTTCTGATAATCATCAACTGATTGAGGAGTAGAAAATATACTGATTGAACTGTCGGGTGTGTATAAACCTTTTCCAAATTGGTTTGCAACAATCAGATAAGTATATCCCTGAATATCAAAGCCTTCTGCCTTGCCGTAAGTATCTAATTTTACGATCAGATTGCCTGTTGAAATATTGAAAAATCTAATATCCCCCGAATATGTTGTAACTCCGACAACATCAGAAGATTGATTACCCTGATACTCATGATAAAACCTGATTGTTCTTGGTCCATCATAGCCTGTTGTCCCAACATTAATAGTTTTGATTATCTTTTTTTCGGCAATACTTATAACTTTAATTTCGTGAGAACCATTCATTGCAACAACGATTCTTCCGTTAAATATATCAAAATCATTTGCTCCGTTTCCAAGCAGAATGCCTGTTGTATCCCATTGATTTGCATTATGACCAGCTATTATCAGCTTAGAATCCCCTACTCCATACACCCCCTCATTCAAAATAACAATCCCGTTTTCGATTGGTTGAACTTTCTGAACATTTATCCCTGAATGAATAGAATCAATCACTTGCTTGGTTTTTAAATCAAAAATGTAAACTATATCCGAGGTCCCGTAACTGCGAACACTGAATATTAAAGAATCCTTTGAAGAATAAATAGCCGTTGGACTATATTTTGCAACCGTATCGTCAAGCAGATCGCCTGTTGCCATATCGTAAGCACGGATTCTGCCGAACTGACTGATATATATTTTTGCTGTTTTTTCATCCTCATTTTTGTATATACCTGGATTGAAGGGAGCAAAAAAGTCCCATGAACCAAATTCGAAATCGCGAAGCTTTTTAGGTGTCTTGTCATTTTCACCATAAAAAGATAAATAACCCAAGGCGGGCATTGACCACCAGGAAGGATTAACGTCGCCACTGTCCTTGATACCGTTGAAATTGGCATCATATCCTGCACAAAAAATATGATTTACTTTATTAACTTCGTCGCAGACAACTCCCATCGGCTGAACACCGACAGGCAAATCCATCATGTAGGAAAACGGTTGAGAATTTCCAGTTATAGCAAATATAATTGATAAAACAGAGAGTATAAGGACTTTTTTCATAAATTCCCCTGAAATAAAACTAAAAAAAATTGTAATTTAAACAACGGGGAAAATGAATGGTGGATTGCTCAATCTTGCTTTGTGCATTTAAAACACAAAGAATCGGTTGAAAAACTCAATCAATTTCCTCATTAAATCTGTTGTCGCAGATTTCATGCAGTTTATATCTCTAAATTTTATTAACTTAGAGAAAACTTCAATACAATGAGCATTTCAGGCAGGTCTTCTGACTTAGGGGTCGTCCTTACTTTCCGCCTTCCCGGAAAAATTTTTCCAGTGGCTGATTGCCAATTCAGTTTGGCTCAGGAAAGTTCGTATCCCATTACAGCGGCGCAACCGCTCAGGAATTTCACCTGATTCCCTATTATTTCCGAAATATTCGGAACACCCGAAACGTGGTACACAAATTTATCTAATTATTTTGAAACTTCAAAGTATTATTCCAAACCCAATAATGTATAATATGCCGCTTTTGCTTGTTCCATCTCGATTTTATGGGTTTCGAGATTTAATTTTGCAATTGATTTTTGAGTGAATTCGCTAATATATTCAGTTGAAGTAATTGCTCCGTTATCGAGTTGGTTTGATACCTGAGAAACAATAGATTCTCTTAACTCAATGATTTGCTTGTCTTTATCTATTGCGGACATTAACCTTTCAATATCATTCAGATATTTATGTCCTGCAATGTTAAGATTTTTTGAAAACGCTTCCTCCTGTGAGGTCAGGATTTCCTTTTGCTGGTCAAGAATCTGGGTTTCTCGGTTAGCTGTATTCCAGTTCCAAACATTCCAACTTGCTTTTAATCCTGCAACATAGAATGGCTGAAATGTGTTGTCGAACATATTCAGTCCGGGTCTGCCGTACATAGCCTGAACAAAGGCTGAGAACTTGGGATTATTTTTTGAATCAACCAAGCTTTTAGTTCTTTCAAGATTTTCTTTTGATAAGCGGAAAGTTTCAAATTCAGGTCTTTTACTTTTGCCGTTTTCAATAGATATAGCCGGCATTTCAAGAGTAATTTCATCGTTAAGATTCTTATTAATCAGTTCACCCAAAACCTGAAGCATAGTTTGTGATGAAGCGGATAATTCAGATATATTCTGCTCTAATTTCAGAATCTCGGCTGAAATTATTGATGCATTGGTCGAAAGGATTGCTCCGGCATCAACTTTAACCTTGATTGTTTTTAATCTTTCTGTTAAATCATTTTTGGATTCTTCAAGAATCTTGATTTTCTTTTGCAGAAGAAGAGTTGTAAAAAAAGCATCATTAACTCTTTGTTTGAGACTGAATAAATCTGTTTCTACATTTTGTTTGTTGAGTTCAGCTTGTGCAAGTTCCAAATCTTTTTGGTTTGAAACAATGCCTCCATCCCAGATTAACTGATTGATATTGAAACCGATTTTGTATTGGTCTTTTTTCTGTTCGGGTAATGTCGGCATTTTAAACCCTGGAATAATCGTGGGAAAATTCAGTTCAACCTTTGTAACATCAGATTGATACTGAGCCTGCCCGACAAGTTGAATTTCAGGATAATATGCTGTGTTGAGATTTGAAACTCTAAGCTGAGCAATAATTTGATAATTCTTGAGTTGCTTTATTGTCGGATAATTTTCTTTTGAAAGCTTATAGCAAGTTTCCAAAGTAAGATTTTCTGCAAAAAGTACCGAAGTAACAGTAAACAGGAATATTGTAATAAATTTTTTCATTTCATTCTTTTTGATTTTGAATTTATCAAGAAACAAATTTAAGAAAAAAAGATAAGATTGTCTCAATATTTTAAATTTTGCGTGTGCTAATTTCCATGTTCGTTCACATATTCATTGTTGGAAGCTGTAGCTTCTAATAGGGCGGAAATCTTTCTGAACACTTATTGAGATGATGATTATTATCATTTCGGAAAACGAATTGAATATACATTTTCCGTTAATCTAAAATCAATGAATAATTTTGCAAACTCATAAATGAAGCCTCAGATTCATAATATCTTACAACTATTTAGATCTGAAAAAACTCTTTTTGTTTGAGAAAGTATTGACTGTTACAAATAATTCTTCATTTTTTGGGATGAACTAATAATCTCAATTTTTGTATAAGGGTAAATATATCAAGATAGAGAAGAATCCGGGATTTGCAAGAATCTCGGATTTTTTTTATTCTTTATCTTTTTTAAACAGTTCAAACCCATAATCAACATGTTCAAGAATTAAACCCTTTGCAGGAGCTAATGAGTTTGAGAAGGCTCGGTCTTTCTTAACTAGTGATTCTTCGAGTTCGGCAATAGTTCTTTTACCTCGGGCGGCATCGAGCATTGCCCCGACCAAAGACCTGACCATGCCGTAAACAAACCTGTTAGCTTTGATTGTCA
>CAZSHX010000085.1:0-18070 GCA_964606895.1 uncultured Hyphomicrobiales bacterium | reverse complement strand
TGAAAATTACAAATATACAAATTTTACTCATATTATGACCGTGTGTAGTATAGAATCATTCGAACCTGCTATAACCGGACAAAGAAGTTTTTCTTCTATACCTTCAATTTCAAATCTGCAGTGTCCGAATAATTTTCGTTCAGTTCTTCCATCAGCTAAAAGTATATTCTTTGTGGCTTCAGGTTCAAATCCAATTCCTTCTAATAAATTCTGTGGAATAAGTGAATATAATGCTCCTGTATCTACCCAAAATTCTGCTTCAAAAAATTTCAATGTATTATATGGATTCGATACTTTTACTTTCTTTTTAAACATTCCCATATTATCCTCTTTATATAATTTCAAAAAATCAATCCTTACAAAATTACGATATTTCCAAAGAAAAAAATGAAAGTCTTATTCTTGAAATTCATCAAAATTACAACAATTGAAATTACTTATTCTTAAATTCGGCTTTTCTCTTTTCTAAAAATGCGGTTGTTCCTTCTTTGAAATCATCTGTTCCGCAGATTTCTCCGAAAAGTTCTGACTCATATTTTAATCCATCTTCCGGATTTAGTTTTTCGGATGCAAGAACAGCTTTAACAACTCCCTTAACAGCTTTTTGTCCTTTGCTCAGAACAATGCGGATAAACTCTTCAGCTTTGCTTACAAGTTCTTCCAATGGATAGACTTCATTCACCAAACCGATTCTTTTTGCTTCTTCGGCATTAATCAGATTTCCCGAAATTATCAGCTCCATAGCTTTAGCCCTTCCGACAAGTTTTGTAAGGCGTTGAGTACCGCCATAGCCGGGAATGATGCCCAGATTTACTTCAGGCTGTCCGAATTTTGCATTAGGAGATGCAAATCTGATATGGCAAGCCATCGAAAGTTCGCAACCGCCTCCGAGAGCAAATCCGTTAACTGCGGCGATAACAGGTTTTCCGATATGTTCCAGTCCATAAAATATCTGAGAGCCGAAATCGGAGAAAATTTCTCCTGCGGGAGCATCACAAACACTAAGTTCCTTAATGTCGGCTCCGGCGGCAAATGCTTTTTCGCCTTTTCCGGTTACGAGAACTGCATGAATGTTGTCGTCATTTTTTAGAATTTCCGTCGCGGCTTTAATCTCCTCAAACATTTTTTGGTTGAGTGCGTTAAGCTTGTCGGGACGGTTAAGCCAAATAATTGCATAGTTTTCTTTGTACTCCAAAATGATATTTTGAAATTCCATTTTTCCTCCGTTTATGTTCTAAATGAATAATATTTAACGTTTTATTAATACTTAAAAGGATAATTCTTCGTAATTTTGCACTTTTATAAAACTGAATATAACATAATGATATTGAAAAGGCAAAATATAATATTTTTTTTGGTAAGCTTATTAATTGCAACATTTATTTTTGCTTTACCTTTTGAAACTTCTTTCGCAAAAACAAAAGCAAAAAAGTCTGATACTAAGCAAACCTCAAAAAAAAGCACTAAACCTTCTGCAAAGATAAAATCAAGTACTAAGGAGAAAAGCAAGACCAAAAAGAAGGGCAAAAAACGCAGAAGAGTCAGACGACCTCCTTTTCGTGAGACCAATATTAAAATGACTACACCTTTGATGACTGTTTCGGACTCAGTTCTTGCCGAAGGAGTTGTTTACCATAATTATTTGCTTGGCGGCGGTAAATTCAAGCATAATCTGCATGTTGTTGAACTTGATGCAGGTCAAAGAGACGCAAGAATCGGCATTTTAAAAGCCAATATGCACTTCGACGGTTTGCAGAAATTGCAGGAAATGAACAAAATGTATGATTCACTTAGTTCAAACGAAGTTCTGGCTTCAGTTAACGGTAATTTCTGGCGGGCAATTACCAATTATCCCATTGGACCAACAGCATCGAATGGGGAAGTTGTGGAGATGAATATTTATAAACAATGGACATCGGGACTGTTGGATGAAAACGGAATGCTTTATATAAACAATTTCATTATCAATGGAACCATAATCACTAAAACCGGAGAATTGCTTGACATTAAGACAGTTAACCGCCGAAAAGGTTCTGAGGGTGTTTGTGTTTATAACCACTTTGCAGGAGATTCAATTCCATACACGCCTTTAAATAGTGTTACCAAAGAAATTAAAAAAGTACTTGCTGAGGTTGAAATGGATTTGGAATTTACCGATTCAACCGATGATGAAATTGATACAACAATGATTAAAGAGGAAATTTTTACTCAGAAAAATATTGCTAAAATTGAGCATAATCTGCCAAAATTCTCAGCCAAATATCTTGAGAAACCTTGCATAAATAAGGCAATTCCATGTGTAGTAACAAAATTCAGCGAATCAACTATTGCCGTTCCGAAGCATGGATGCGTAATTTCTTTAGGAACGGATATTCCACGGACTTCATATCCGTCCATCGGTGATACAATTTATCTGAAATATGAAACTGACGACCATAAGGATGTTATTTTTACAGCGGGAGTATGCGGCACTCCGCGATTGGTTCGCAACGGAATCGCTAAACCCGAAGCCGAAAGAGAAGGCAGTCACGGAGGCAGGTTCATCAAATGGCAATTACCGAGAACTGCAATCGGTACTGACTTCGACGGAGGAAAAATTTTCCTTGTAACCGTTGCAGGAACGGGTTCAATTTTAAATGGATTTGGTGCAAATCTCTCTCAATTATCCCTAATAATGAAGCGTCTTGGTTGCTTCAATGCTATGAATCTGGACGGCGGCGGCTCTTCAATCATGGTGATAAACAACAAGAATATTATGCTCAAAAGCAGACCTGAAGCCTCCCGCAGACTATCCGTCGGTGTTGGGGTTGTAAGAAAGAAGTAAGAATAATGACTGAGATTATTTTAGTTTCTCTCAAATAACGTAGCTTCATTCTCAGGCATTTATTCTTCATCAGAAGGATTATTTTTTATTTCAGTTGATTATCTCACATATTAATGCTATTTTGAAAAACGCTATTGTCTTAATTTGGTTTTAGTTCTTACAGTAGTTTGCAATTCTCAATTTAAGCCTTTAGCATTTCTTCATTATTCTTAATTAAGAACGGTTAAAAAAATGAGAACATTATCAAAAATTGCACTAATCTTATTAATAAGTTATTCTGCTTATTCTCAATCCTTGTCTGTATTCGATATTGATACATCTGCCTTCCCGACGATGAAAGCAAAATTTTTTGCTTTTGGGGCAGATGGAAAACAAATAACTAACTATTCAACTTCTGATTTCAAAATAACAGAAAATGGAACTGAACGAACAGTTACTAATGTTTCATGCCCAGCCATTCCTGAACCGGTAATTCTTTCTATAGCAATCAGTATTGATATTTCAGGTTCAATGTCATCGGGTGAGGGCGGTTACCCTTCAGTTGAGTTAGGCAAAACAACGGCTACCAATTTGGTTAATGCCTTTAATATGCCACCTCATGATGCCGCAATTCAAAGCTGTCATGCAACTTCTTTCATTAATCAGGACTTTACAACTGATAAAGTAAAAGTGCTATCAGCTATAAACATGTTGAAAGCAGGTGGTGACAACGATTTTGTTGAGCATTTACTGAATCCAAGAACAGGAATTCTTAATATAGCCAAAACCGGGATACACAAGAAAATTGCAATTTTATGTACCGATGCATGGTGGTATCCCTTAACAGCTAATGAATTGCAAAGATGCATAGATACGTGTACAAAATATGGAATAACATTTTATCCGATAATCTACAGTAGAAAAGAAACAGAATACGCAGGTATTAAAGTATCACTTCAAGCAATTGCTGATGCCACAGGAGGACACATGTACGATGGAGTTATTGACAATAATGGGGCAAAAGAACTTGCGAATTCTCTATCTTTAACCCTTAGAGTTGAAAAACCATGCACAATTGAGTGGAAAAGCGGATACTCATGCTTCGGAGGAATTACAAATCTGGGAATATTCCTTGTCCCACTTAAATTAACAGATAATGAGAAGTATCTATCTCCAAAAAAATCAATAGCGAAACTTGATGTAAAGCCAACCGGCATAATGATTTGGGGTGTACCCGCCGGTAAGACCAAAGATACTTCTGTTGTGATAAAATCGATAAATGGTGATTTTAATGTTTCAAATATTATTGGAACAAATCCAAACTTTAAAATAGCTCCAACATCGTTCCAGCTAAAATCAAATGAGAGTAAAACATTAACTGTAACCTACACTCCAACAGATTCATTGATTAATTCCACTACTTTTGATGTAATCAATGACTTATGCGAATCATTGATTTTTGTACGTGCAGGATTTCCCGGACAGAAACAAAAAAATCCTTCTTTCAAAGTTACTCATCCAAACGGAGGAGAAAAATTTGGAGTTGGGACAGATACAATTATTACATGGGCAGGTTGCGGGGCTGAAGAACTTGTTAAATTAGAATATTCAACCGATGCCGGAAAGGCATGGAATTCAATAACCGGCGGAGCTACAGGTTTAAAATATTCATGGAAGAATATTCCAAATCCACCCGGTAATCTGTGTTTGTTAAAAGCATCCATTGTCATTGATGAAAGTACTAATGATACAAATTTCATTCCCCTATCCGGTCATACAAACGATGTCCGAAGTGTAACATACAGTCCGGACGGGAGCAAGATTGCAAGCGGAAGTTTTGATAAAACAATAAGGATTTGGGATGTCAAAACAAAATCAGAAATTAAAACTCTAAAAGGACATACTCTGTATGTTAACTGTGTTAGTTATAGTCCGGACGGGACAAAAATTGCAAGTGCAAGCAGTGATAAAACAATTAAAATATGGGATGCAAATACAGGTGCTGAAATTAAAACACTAAAGGGACATACAGATTGGATTTATGGTGTTTGTTTCAGTCCGGACGGGACAAAAATTGCAAGCGGCAGTAGCGATAAAATGATAAAAATTTGGGATGTCAGCACAGGTACTGAAATCAAAAATCTGACAGGTCATAATGATTGGGTTTATAGTGTAAGTTTCTGCCCGGATGGTAATACTTTAGCCAGTAGTAGCGAGGATAATACAATTAAACTTTGGGATGTCAATACCGGATCAGAAATATTTACATTAACAGGTCATACCTCGTATATTTTGAGTGTTAGTTTCAGTCCGGATGGTGTAACATTAGCGAGTGGTAGTCATGATAATACAATTAAAATATGGGATGTTTTTTCGGGCTCAGAAATCAGGACACTTACCGGACATAATAGTGATGTTAATTGCGTTAGCTTTAGTCCTGACGGAAGTAAAATTGCCAGTGCAAGTAGCGATAAAACTATAAAGCTTTGGAATGTGAATTCCGGTAAAGAAATCAGGACATTACTCGGTCATATTTCAGAAGTTAATAGTGTCTGCATAAGTCCTGCAGGAAATAAATTAGTTAGTGGAGGATTTGATAATACTGTCAGGATTTGGGGTTTTGAACCCGAAGATTTAATTGATGATGTTTCCGATTCATTATGGGCTATTGTTTCTCCACAATCTGTCGCAAAAGATGTTGATATGAAACAATGCCTGATTGGGAGTCCGAAAGATTCAGTTGTTTCTGCTTTTATCACAAATTCCGGCATTGTATCTTGTAGAATTGATTCAATTTCTATAAGCGGAGCTAATGCTGATCAGTTTAGTGTAGTAACAAAATTACCACCCTTTTTACTTGATGTAAACCAAAGACATAATGTTGAGTTCAGATTTGCTCCAACTTCAACTGGAGTTAAAACTGCCGGCATTAATGTTTTTACTGCAGGAGGTAAAGTTAATACAAATATCAGAGGCGAGGGAGTAGCTCCTAATTTATTGGTAGAAAATAAGTTGATAGATTTTGGGACTGTGAAGGTCGGAGAAATTAACGACACAATTTCAGTAACGACAATTAAAAATATTGGGTCAGCACCACTGATTATTACTGAAACAAAACACAATAAACCAAATGATAAGGATTTTAGTACCATTAACGGTGGTGGTTCTTTCACTCTTCAGCCCGGTGAAACAAAAAAAATGGATTTGCGGTTCAAACCCAGTGCGATAGGAAGAACCAGCGGTGTTCTGGAATTTTATCATAATGGAATTGGTAGCCCTGGTGTAATTCAGTTATTTGGAATTGGTATAAATTTGACACCACCAAGAATCACTTCTAACAGTCCGTTATGCACCGGTGATGACTTGTATTTATTTGCCGATAGTATAGATAATGCTGTTTATTCATGGTGGGGACCCAATGGTTTTACATCCTCACAACAAAATGTAGTCATCCGAAAAGTTAAAGCGGAAAACTCTGGAAGATATTTCGTTTATGCTACTGTTGGAGGTTTCAAAACTGATACTTCATTTATTGATGTGTTGGTCAATTCCCAACTTGTCACTCCCGGCGACAGCAGTTTTATTTTTGTCGGCAGTGCCAAAAAAATTGATAATTATATTCGTCTAACGCAAGCAAAGAAATGGGATGGCGGCTCAATTTGGCTGAAAAACAGATTCTCAATTAAAAAGGACTTTGAAACAACTTTCCAATTCCGCTACACCGGAGGCGATAATGGTCTCTATAATGACGGTGGTTTGCCCGGAGCAGATGGAATCGCTTTTGTTATACAGAACCACAATTATCCTGTTCTGGGCGCGGTTGGAGGTTCAATGGGCTATGAGAACATAACCAACTCACTTGCAATTGAAGTTGATTTATGGCAGAATGAATATGACCCGAACGGTAATCATATCGCAGTTCAGTCATTAGGTGCCTTAGGGAATAAACCTGACCATAATATCTCTGGAATTAAACTTGCGATGAATAAAGATATAATTACTCTTCAGCAGGATAGTATTTATTATTTCAAAATAAAATATGAATGGTCAAAGAAGAATTTGAGGGTTTTCATGGATGTTTCAGAACAAACATCAACCCAAGTGATAAATATTCCAAATATTGATTTGGCAACATATCTGAATCTCGAAGAAGGCGAGTATGTCTATATCGGTTTTACTTCGGGAACGGGTGATGCGTTTGAGGAACATGATATTTTGAACTGGACAATACCCTGCATGAATCAACTTATGGATGCAGAAGAGTACAAATTCACTCCAAATCCTGAACAATATTCAATATTCCCAAATCCAGCCGAAGAATTTATTGAAATTTATGTAGGGGCACAGGGCTCTGTGCCCGACATCCGCATCTTCAATGTCTTTGGTGAAACTGTTAAGAACCCCACCCCAACCCTCTCCGAAGGAGAGGGCTTAAGAATTGATGTTTCGGGTTTGCCGTCGGGAGTATATTTTGTGAGAGTTGGAGATAAAGTTATGAAGTTTTTGAAGATATAGTTGGGGACAATTTAATAATATTTCTAATTTTTTGAACTAATGAAGATTGAAGACTATGAAAACATTAATTATTATGCTTTTGGTGATTTTCACCATTGGAACATCCAATGCGGCGTGGGAAAAGGTAAATGGTCCTTTTTGTATGCGTGTTTCGTGCATCGAAACCGATTCATTCGGGAATATTTTTGCAGGCTCATTCGATGGTGCAATACTTGTCAGCAGGGATAAAGGCATAAGCTGGTCCAAAACATCTTTTGTTGTTAATGACAGAATAACAGGAATAGTTTGCAACCAAAAGGGCTTAATCTATGCGGCTTCATTAGTTGGTGGGCTGTTTTTCAGTACTGACGAGGGAGAAACATGGCAAACAACAGCAAAAACTACTGGAAATCTCGTCTATTGTTTTGCTCTTTGTCTATCCGGCGAACTTCTTCTTTTCGATGGCAACGGTTTTTACTCAAGCTTAGATACCGGAAAGACTTACAATGAAATAAAAATTGCCGAATATGGAATGCTGATAAGAGATATAAAAGTCAATAGCGATGGAGATGTGTTCATTGCTTGCAGTGATAACGGAGTTTACAGAAGAAAAAGCGGTGATACATTATGGAATAATGTTTTCGGTACCAAGATTTATCGAACTATTGATAATATTTACGCTGTTGACAGTGCTAATATTGTTATTATGGGTAATTACAGAAAAAATATTAATGGTAATACGATTCGCATATATAATTGTTTATTCCACAGTTCTAATAAAGGCAGTACATGGCAGAGAATAATTAATTTCAGCGATACGACCTCATTTACAGCTGGTGCTTATGACAGTAACGGAGATTTGTATCTATGCACAGAAAATGGCATACACAAAGGAAATTTTGTAGATTCATTGTTCCTTCAAAAGTCACTAATCGAATTGAACATCAATTATTTTTACGCAATAAAATTTACTGAAAAGGATGTCTGCTTATTAGGCTCCAATGGTCTTGGAATCTTCATCTCGGAAGACAAAGGAAATTCATGGAAATTAAGCAATAATGGAATGGACCTAAATGAAATTAAATCAATCGTTTTCAATTCGAAAAACGATATTTTTACTTCGCTTAATAGTGGTGGAATTTTTAAGTCTGACGATAACGGGAATTCATGGTCAAAAGTCAATAAACAAAGTAATCTAAATGCCACTTCTGTATTACTATGTGATGATTTAGATATTTTATATGCCGGTACTTTTAGTGAGGGCTTTTTCAAGAGTGAAGATAACGGCGAGAACTGGAAAGAGATTAACAACGGCGTGTATTCTGATTTCAGCAAAAGGTCAGTTATTGATATTAAAAAAGATAAAAGGGGTGTCCTTTGGGGTGGTTGTATGAGTAATATTTATTATAGTTATGACAATGGAGAAACATGGGACTACTTAAATATTTATTACTTATCCTGTTTCAATATTCTTGATACAACCTTGTATTACTGTGCTTCAAATGGACAAAAGTTTGACGCTTTTAAAAGTACTGATATTGCTTTAAAGTTTGATAAGATAGATTCGTTAGGCGGTATGGAATTAAGTGGCTTCGCAATGAACTCTAAAGGTATGATTTTCGCTTCTTCGATGGACAATTATAACAAAAAGGGGATTTTGAGAAGCATTGACAGTGGTAAAACCTGGACTCAAGTCAATAATGGCTTGAAATACCTTAATATCAATACGATTTATATTGACAAGTCAGATAACATCTATGTTGCAGTTGCAGATGGAGTATATAGAAGTACAGATTCCGGCAATTCATGGTTCCAATTTAATGAATCATTTCCGGTTAATATTAAAGTCATCAAGTTTAATGAAGACAGAAACGGTATTCTTTATGCCGCAACCAAAACAAACGGATTATACAGGTTCAACCCAACTGTTGATGTAAAAGAAGAGTCAACAAATCAGAATTTCTGCTTTGATATTTTCCCAAATCCTGCAGAAGATTATATTGAAATTTCTGTAGGGGCACAGTGCTCTGTGCCCAATATCCGCATTTATAATGTCTTTGGGGAAACTGTTAGAACCCCACCCCAACCCTCCCCAAAGGAGAGGGCGTAAGAATTGACGTTTCCGGATTGCCGTCGGGAGTATATTTTGTGAGAGTTGGAGATAAAGTTGGGAAGTTTATAAAGATATAGTAAATGTACTCTTATTTCATAGCAATAAATAATCATTTCTTTCGTTTATACCTTTTGAACTCGTTCATTGATAGTCGGTCAACCTCATCCCGTCATTCATGGAGAGGTCTGTAAAAATTACATCTTTTGCATCTTTTTTCATTCAAAGATGCAATCGTTCAAAATTCGTTATTTGAAATAATATCAATGGTTTAGATGAAATATAATTGCATCATTTACAATTTTTTTTTGAGGATGCAATGCAGATTGAAGAATATATTGGATAGCTAAATCTTCGGAAAAGCAAATCAAATGCCGTACTTTTTGAGGAGCAAACCTTAGTAGCTCGGAGTAAACCCAATGAACCAAACCTTATTACCTAATTTTGTAGGATTAATAAGGTAAGAGGTGCGTCCGTAGGCATTCTCGGGCTACTAAGGTGAAGAATTTGAGAAAAATAAGGTTTTTAGGAAATCAAATCCTCTTAATCCCTTAAATCCCTGAAATCCCAGTTCAAGACTTTTGCCGAGTATTTACCAAGAATTTGCATCTTTGCATTCTTATGATTCAAAGATTGAATATCAAAAATCCATTAAGCAATTTTTTAGTGTATATATCGTGAATTTGTTTTTTGACACTACATTCACAAATATATCAGGAGATAAAATGGATGAAACACGACGGAACTTCGTACGCACTGCCGGTATTGTTACTGCCGCTGTTGTAGGTTCAGGCGGACTGAATCTTAATGCTCAAACATCCGATAATCAGGGACTTGGCAAACTGACAACTCACACCCTGCCAAAATTGCCGTATTCCTACGACGCTCTCGAACCGATAATAGATATAAAAACCCTTGAAATACATCATTCCAAACACCATCAGGGTTATGTGACCGGACTAAATAAGGCAGAGGAAGAACTTGCCAAGGCAAGAATGAAGAATGATTTTTCTTTGATACAGCATTGGTCGAAACAGTCTTCGTTTCATGGTGCCGGGCACTTCTTGCATACTTTGTACTGGAATTCGATGACTCCCGGCGGTGGAGGAAAACCTGACGGCAAGTTGGCTGAAAAAATAGGGGAGAGCTTTGGTACTTTCGAAGCATTCAAGGCTCAGTTCAGTGCCGCGGCTAAAGCTGTTGAAGCAAGCGGATGGGCTGTTCTCAGCTACAGACCTGAGGACGAAAAATTGCTGATTTTGCAGGTTGAAAACCATCAGAAACTTGCCACATGGAATGTTGTTCCATTACTGACTATTGACGTTTGGGAACATGCATACTATCTGAAATATCAGAACAAACGAGCCGATTATGTGGATGGCTGGTGGAACCTTGTTAACTGGAAGGGTGCCGCTAAATCTATGGATATTCATAAGTAAGATATAATAATTCAATGCTCCTTTTTCCTAATAAAAGGAGCATTGCAAGATGTTTGAACCGGATTTATTTAGTATGTGTTTAATGTAGAACCCTTAGGAAATACCAATAATATGAAAATGAAAATATTCAAAATCTTTCTGCCACTAATGGCATTATTTGGTTGCGGAAGTAACTATCAGCCTCTTGAAGTAGTTAAACATGTTGACCTTGACAGGTATTTAGGCAAATGGTACGAAATCGCATCATTTCCTCAATCCTTTCAAAAAGGCTGTAACTGTTCCATGGCAGAGTATTTCAAAACTAATGATGATTATATTAAGGTTGTCAACTCATGCCGCAAGAACAGCCCGAACGGAGAGTTAACCACTGCCACAGGCAAAGCCTTCGTGGTTGATACTACAACAAATGCAAAGCTGAAAGTTCAATTCTTCTGGCCCTTCAAAGGAGATTACTGGATAATAGACCTTGCTGAGGATTATAGTTATGCCGTTGTTGGTCATCCAAACAGGGAGTATCTTTGGATTCTTGCACGCAAGCCTGTTATGGATGTAAGTATATTTAATTCAATTTTGGCAAGGGTAAAGTCCAAAGGGTTTGACATAAACAAACTCAACAAAACCAATCAATTATGTAATTAATAAATGAAATTGTACAAACTCGAAAGAAAGCAATTTGTTCCTATCTCTGCTGTTGAAGCATGGGAGTTTTTTTCAGCACCCGAAAATCTAAATAAGATTACACCTTCAAATATGAGTTTTGAAATCCTTTTTGGTAAAGATGAAGCAATTTATTCGGGACAAATTATATCATATAATATTAAACCATTAATGAATAAATCAATTAACTGGGTTACAGAGATAACTCATGTTAACAAACCGCACTATTTCGTTGATGAACAAAGGTTTGGACCTTATAAATTTTGGCATCATAAGCATTTCATCAAAGAAATTTCAGGCGGAGTTGAACTTTCTGACATAGTTCATTATTCACTTCCGTATGGAATAATTGGGAGAATATTTCATAAGCTATTTATAAGAAAAAAGTTAGATGATATTTTCAATTATAGAGTGAAAAAAATCAATCAGTTATTCAATACTCAAGAAAAGGATATTATCGTTTGATGTCTGTAAATCCTTCACGAATTAAGAAGTTGAATGATTACCGATACGAATCCGGAGCTGTTATCTATCTGATGAGTCGTGAACAGCGGATTAATGACAATTGGTCACTTCTTGCCGCTCAAGAATTTGCAATCGAGAATCAAGCGGAATTAATTGTTGTTTTTTGCCTGGTTTCTTCATTTCTGGATGCTTCACGTCGCCATTTCGGGTTTATGCTGAAAGGACTTGAACAGACGGCAATGAATCTTTTACTAAAAAATATTCCGTTTATTCTTTTGAAGGGTGAACCGGATACCGAAATACCTGCTTTTATTACAAAACGAAACGCAGGAGCTGTTTTCACAGATTTTGACCCTCTTAGAATTAAACAAGGATGGATAAATAAAATTTCCCAGAAGATTCAGATACCATTTTTTGAAGTAGATTCGCACAATATAGTTCCCTGTCAAACTATTTCGCAAAAGCTCGAATGGTCTGCTTATACACTCAGGTTGAAGATAAACAAAGTATTGAATGAATATCTTGATGAATTTCACGAATTAGAATACCATCAATTCAATCCTATGTCGGAACACGACAATAAAATCAGTAGTTTATATTCTGATAACATTGAAAATTATTCCAATTCTCCTGACGAGATATCTTGGTTGAAATCAGGAGAAAGTTCAGCTCATAAAAAGTTAAGCGAATTCATTGAAAAAGGGATAAATTATTATTCTGAAAAAAGAAATAATCCGAATGAAAAGGCTCAATCCGATTTGTCGCCATATTTGCATTTTGGGCAGATTTCTTCTCAAAGGATAGCTCTGGAATTAACCAAACTAAGACTCGAAAATATTGACAATCTGAAGCTTACTGAATCAATTGACTCATTTCTGGAAGAATTGATAATCAGAAAAGAGCTTGCAGATAATTTTTGTTTGTTTAACACTAACTATGATAATTTTGAAGGATTTCCTTCATGGGCTAAAATAACTTTGCACAAACATAAAAATGATAAAAGAGAATTTATTTATTCAACGGATGAATTTGAATTTTGCAAAACTCATGACGATTTATGGAATGCCGCTCAAAGAGAGATGATTGTAAAAGGAAAAATGCATGGTTATGTTAGAATGTATTGGGCTAAGAAAATTCTTGAATGGTCAGAAACTCCTGAATCAGCAATCCAAACAGCTATTTACCTTAATAACAATTATGAACTTGACGGAAGGGACCCCAATGGATATGCGGGAATTGCATGGAGCATTGGCGGCACACATGACCGTCCCTGGACTGAACGTCCAATTTTTGGAATGGTGCGGTTTATGAATTTAAATGGGATGAAAAAGAAATTTGACGTTGATCGTTATATAAAATCAAATATTTAACCCGTATAGTTGTTTTAATCAATTTTTTATGCAATTTTAGAATAGATTATGAAAACCGCAATTAAAACCCTGGCATTATTGATGTTCATTTCTTGTTTCCTCTTAATGGATAGTAATGCAACAGAGACTTTCAAACCGAAAAAAGTCGCGATTTTAGTATATGATGGAGTATATCTTTTAGATTTCTGCGGTCCGCTTGAAATTTTTAATGATGCTATGGCAAATGATTCTACAAATGCTTTTGAAGTTTTTCTTGTTTCACCCGAAAAGAAAAGCATAAAAGCACATACCAATTCATTGTTTACAGCAAATTATTCAATTGATGATTGTCCCCAACCCGATATTTTGGTTATACCCGGAGGAAATCTTAAGCTTTCAAAGGACAACGACAAAATAAATCAATGGATAAAATCGGTTTCAGCGAATACTGAAATCACTATGTCAGTTTGTACGGGAGCATTCATTCTTGCAGACTGCGGATTACTTGATAATCTTGAAGTTACGACTTGGTATGGTGCAATTGACAGATTAAAAAAAATCCATCCTTTGATTAAAACAATCAAAGATAAGAGATTTACCGATAACGGAAAAATTATAACAACTGCCGGAATTTCAGCCGGTATAGACGGCTCACTTCATGTTGTTTCCAGATTGTTCGGAAAGGAAACAGCCCTCAGAACTGCTAAATATATCGAATATGATTGTTTTGAAAAATAGTGTTCAGACTAATCAAATAAACTGTGTCTTTTAAATATAATCCTTATGAATTCAGGATTTTAGCCGATAATATAAATAAGTATTTTTCTCAAAAGGGAAAGATATATTTATTATATGAAAATTGCTGTTAATTAAGCTGATTATCCGCTCAGATAGAAATTTGTTTAATGAAAGTAATAATGAGAATTATGAAAATTTTATTTGGAGAAATTTGTGATTGATAACGAAAAGTCAAATGAAGAGCTGTTAATTGAATTTAATTTACTTAAAGAAGAGCATGAATCTCTGAAAACTAAGTATCAAAATGATATTAATGAACGCAAATCAGCTGAAGAAAAATTACAGCATGAACAACTTTTTTCTAAAGCATTATTAGACCATATCCCCGGAATCTTTTACCTGTATTCTTATCCTGAACTCAAGCTTGTTCGTTGGAATAAACAGTATGAAACTCTTTTAGGCTATAAGTCTGAAGATATGGAAGACCACTATATACTTGACTTACTTGTCCCGGAAGCTAAGAATTCCATTTTAGCATCAGTTGAAACAGTGATTCGAAAAGGTCAAGCATCAATTGAAGCACAACTTTTGGCAAAAGACGGGAGCCTCATCCCATTTCTTCTTACAGGAGTCAGATTCGAAAGAGGTGGTCAGACCTATTTGATGGGCATCGGAACAGATATAACCGAAAGGAAAAAAGTAGAAAAAGGACTAATGGAAAGCGAAGATCGTTATCGCTCCATTCTCAATGCTTCTCCTGATGATATAACTATTGCTGATCTTCAGGGTAGAATTCAAATAGTATCACCTGCGGGTAATCAGATTTTTGGTTTCAGTGATAATGATGAGGGAGTGGGGCGTTACGTGACAGAATTCATTGTTCCCGAAGATAGAGAACGAGCAATGCAAAATGTTGCTCTCCGTGCTCGGGGAATTTTAACAGGAGCCAGCGAATATCATGGATTACGTGCAGATGGAACTGTCTTTAATATAGAAGTCAATACCGATTTTATTAAAAATAAAACCGGACAGCCAACACAAATGGTTCTGATTATTCGCGATATTTCCGAAAGAAAAAAAGCCGAAGAAAAGCAGAAGAATTTAATGATTGAACTTCAGAAATCTAATGAATCTAACGAATTGCATTTATATCAAAAAAATGCATTAATTGAAGAATTATCTGACACTAAAGAAAGACTCGAAACGATTAATTCAGAAAAGGATAAGTTCTTCTCAATCATTGCTCATGATTTGAAATCACCTTTCAGTGGGTTTCTTGGTCTGACTAAAATGATGGCAGAACAGATTCAAGACCTTACAATGAAAGAACTTCATGAATTTGCAACGACAATGCAAACTTCAGCTTCTAATTTATACAAATTGCTTGAAAATCTTCTTGAATGGTCAAGAATGCAGGGAGGTAATGTTGATTTTAATCCTGAATACTGTAAACTTTCGTTATTAGTTGACAAAAATATTGAAATCATCAACGAAAGGGCAAAACAGAAGAATATTGAAATCATAAGTACAATTAATGAGCATACTGATATTTTTGCCGATGTTCCGATGCTAAATACAGTTCTAAGGAATTTGCTTTCGAATGCAGTTAAGTTTACTCCAATTGGTGGTAGAATCGAAATTGGAACTGCTTCAGATGGACTCCACCTTCAAGGTGGAGCCCATCTTGATTTTGCTATCTATATCAAAGACAGTGGAATTGGCATGACTGAAGATATTATCCGAAAATTATTCAGAATTGACCAAAAGGTTTCCCGTCCGGGAACTGAAGGCGAATCGAGTACAGGATTGGGTTTATTACTTTGCAAAGAATTCATTGAAAAGCACGGTGGGAAAATTTGGGTAGAAAGCCAAGTTGGAAATGGAAGTACATTTTATTTTACGTTGAATTAAAATAATTGAATTGAAACAAAAAAATTATTAATAGGAATTTGTTATGAGTACTATCGAAAAATCAAAAGAAGAACTATTGCAGGAATTGCAAGAGCTGAGAAAAGAGAATGAAACTCTGAAAAGTGACTTTCAAAAAGATAATACAGAGCAGAAGAAAACGGAAGGAATAAAGCAAGAGGAAATGAATATTCTTCAAAAAGTCGCCGGCAATGTACCCGGAGTTATCTATCAATATAAGTTACGACCTGATGGGAGTTCTTGTTTTCCTTTTGCAAGTGATGCCATTAATGTGATTTATAGAGTTACTCCTGATGAAGTCCGTGAAGATGCCTCTAAGGTTTTTGCTAATTTGCATCCTGATGATATAGCAGACGTTTCAGCTTCAATAATGAAATCGGCTCGTGACCTAACGCCATGGCAAGAGGAATATCGTGTTAAGTTTGACGATGGAATAATCCGAACACTTTATGGCAATGCGATTCCGCAGTTGGAGGCTGACGGCTCGGTGCTTTGGCATGGTTTTATTACTGATATCACCGAGTACAAGAAAGCGGAAGATTCGTTGAAGGTTAGCGAAGCCAAACATAGTGCAATGATAAATAATATTTCTGATGCTATAGGTATTATAGGTACTGATGGTTTTATGAAATATAAAAGTCCAAATATCGAGAAATTCTTTGGCTGGAAACCGGAAGACCTTATCGGTACAGACGGTTGGCTGACGGTTCATCCTGATGACTTGGAACGCATTCAAAAGGAATTCTTTAATCTTCTTGCAAAAGACAATTCTGTATGTACAGTAGAATACAGATATAAGTGTAAAGATGGAAGTTATAAACCGATAGAGCTTACTGCCACCAACCTTATTAATGACCCGATTATTTGCGGTGTGCTAATGAATTATCATGACATTTCGGACCGTAAAACAGCTCAGGAATTACTGAAAGAGAGCGAACTGAATTACAAATCATTAGCGGATTCCGGTCAGACATTGGTGTGGGCATCAGGAACAGATAAACTTTGTAACTATTTCAATAAAGTCTGGCTTGAATTCACCGGTCGGACACTTGAACAGGAAATAGGTAATGGTTGGACTGAAGGTGTTCATCCGGAGGATTTTCAAGCTTGTTTAGAAACATATTCCAATGCTTTTGACAAAAGGGAAGAATTCAGCATGGACTATCGCTTGCGTAAGTACACCGGTGAATACCGATGGATACAGGACGACGGTTACCCGCGTTATAACAGCACAGGCATATTTATCGGATATATCGGACATTGCCAAGACATCACCCATCGCAGGCAATCAGAAAGAATTATTTCGGCTTTTGCCGAAAAATACAAGAAACTTTTGGATACTTCACGGGATGGAGTTCATCTTTTGGATATTAATGGTAACCTTATTGAATGTAATGATTCATTTTGTCACATGCTGGGTTATCCTAAAGGTGAAGTATTGTATTTAAATGTCAAAGATTGGGATGCTCAAATTCCTCCTGAAAAGATAGTCGATATTTTGAACGATTTGATTCAAAGTCTTTCTTTGTTTGAAACAGCTCATCGCAAAAAAAACGGAGAAATAATCCAAGTCGAGATCAATGCAATCGGAGTTGAAATTGACGGGCAAAAATATTTGTATGCCTCAGCTCGAGATATAACGGAACGTAAGTTGGCAGAAAAAGAATTACTGCAGACCCAACAAAACTACGAAACCTTCTTTAATACTATTGATGAGTTTCTTTTTGTGCTTGATGAACAAGGGAATATAATACATACAAATTCAACGGTAATTGAACGCCTTGGATATTCTGCTTCTGAACTAATTGGAGCATCAGTCCTTGCTGTGCATCCGCCTGAACGTCGAGAAGAAGCCGGCAGAATTGTTGGCGAAATGCTTGCAGGTACTGCTGAATTTTGTCTGGTGCCAATTGTTACAAAAGCTGGTGTTTATATTCCGGTAGAAACAAGAGTTTCGCATGGATTTTGGAATGGTAAACCTGTAATATTCAGAGTTACTAAGGATGTTTCTCAAGTCAGATTGTCGGAAGAGAAGTTTTCAAAATTGTTCAAAATTAATCCTTCAGCCTGTGGATTAAGTGTTTTA
>CAZSHX010000084.1:0-19258 GCA_964606895.1 uncultured Hyphomicrobiales bacterium | reverse complement strand
CTTGGTTCTTATTAGAAAATAGCTTAATTTTGTGTCGCATATTTGGGGGATATTATTTTGTTGTTATTGTTGTCTAACTAATTGCAATATAACAATTTATCCCCTATTTTGCAAACTGTTTGTGAATTATTCAGGCTATATGATTTGCAGGGCAATAGAATAATTTCAATTTTATCACAATATCTAAACACCGGGACTTATCAGTTTGAGCTTAATACTGTTAATATTCCTGCAGGAACCTATATATTGAAAGTTAATTCGGCAAATGATGCTAAAACCAAGAGACTTATAATTACAAAATAGGAGAATCTTCTAAAAGCCAAAGAAATTATTGGTGTGGACAAGGCAAAGGATATAGTTTTTCATGAACAATTTCTTATAATCCATAGGAACCGTCCGTTTGTAGAAAAGCAAAACATTTTAAATATTTATCTCCTAAGAAGCGGACTGTTAAATTTTATATATGAAAAATCAGGACGCTCCTTAGGTGCAATTCTCACTAAATTTCCCTAAATTGCATCTTTTGAATCTGTGAATGTCAACAGTTGCAGGTTTTTTTAAAATGGACTCCACCTCGACGAGAAATCCATAATCATTTTAGATTTTATATTTGTTTTCATTTCGTCACCTACGAAAATGCATGCCATTCTGTATTCCAACATTGCGTAACTTTTTTTTATTTTTTTAACAATTGATATGGTCATTCTCATTATTTCTAATTCTGTTTATCCCTCAATCTTCTTCGTAAACACAAACCCGCCGTCTTCATTTTCGTCAACAATGATTGTATCGCCCGACGAAAAAGCAGACTCCAGAAGTTTCAGAGAAAGCGGGTCGGCAATATATTTCTGGATAGCCCTTTTCAATGGTCTGGCTCCATATTGGGAATCATAGCCGATTTGAATAAGCCAATCCAGTGCAGAAGGTGTAATTTCCAGATTCATGCCTAACGAAATTAACTTGTTTTTGAGTTGTTTGATTTGTAATTCGGCAATCTGTCCTGTTTCAAGCTGTGTCAGCGGTTTGAAAATCAGAATTTCGTCAATTCTGTTCAAAAATTCAGGCTTCATGCTTTTTCTTAGAAGTGCAAGAATTTTCATCCTGATTCCTGAAATAATGCTGTCCATGTTTTCAAGCGTAATATCTGCAATTTTTTCCTGAATCAATTCCGTTCCCAGATTTGAAGTCATAATAATAATTGTATTCTTGAAATTGACTATTCTTCCTTTGCTGTCGGTCAGTCTGCCATCGTCGAGCACCTGAAGCAGAATATTGAAAACCTCGGTATGTGCTTTTTCTATCTCATCCAGCAGAACAACTGAAAACGGCTTTCTTCTTATGGCTTCGGTCAGCTGTCCGCCCTCTTCATAGCCGACATAACCCGGAGGGGCACCAATCAGCCTTGAAACCGAGAATTTTTCCATGTACTCGCTCATATCTATACGGACTATTGCGTTTTCATCATCAAACAGAAATTCAGCCAAGGCTCTTGCCATCTCGGTTTTCCCGACACCCGTAGTGCCAAGGAAAATAAATGAGCCGATAGGTTTGCTCGCATCCTGCAGTCCGGCTCTGGACCGACGGATGGCATTCGCAACCGAAGTGACGGCTTCATTCTGATTGATTAATCTTTTGTGAATCCTGTCTTCCATGTTAACGAGCTTACTTCGTTCCGATTCAAGCATTTTCATAACGGGAATACCTGTCCATTTGGCAACAATTTCTGCAATATCTTCAGCATCAACTTCTTCTTTGAGCATTTTGCCGTTCAACTGAATTTCATTAAGCTTATCGTTTGATTCAGAAAGTTTTTTCTCCAAATCCGGAATTTTGCCATAGCGGATTTCGGCAACTTTGGCAAGATTGCCTGCACGTTCAAATTCATCGGATTGAAGTTTCAGGGCTTCAATTTCAGCTTTAGAACTTCGGATTTGCTGAATGAACTGCTTCTCCTGCCTCCAGCGGAACTTGAGAGCATTTTCCTTTTCTTTCAAATCGGCAATCTCTTTCTCAATTTCGGCAAGTCTTTTTTGTGTTACTTCATTGCTGTTTTTCTCTTCAGTCATATTCTGCTCTGTTTAGTCTCTTGAAAAAATCATGAATCCAACTATTCGAATCAATTACAAATTACGAATAATTCGACAAACAACAAGACGATAGATGAATAAATTGATTTCGATTCAGTACAAATTGAGTCTCGTGAATTTAGTTCAAAATTAATTTTGGATATTATCTGTCCGCCAGTGGCTGGGGCTAAATAGTTTCAGCCCCTAAAGATTTCTCTCAACGTGGCAATTGCATCATTTAATTTTTTTCTAAATAAAATGCAATCCTATTTTCATCTAAACCATTGATATTATATCAAATAACGATTATTTAGCCATTGCATCTTTTGCATTATTAGGATGCAATTGATGCAATTTTGGTTGTGTTTTCATTCTTCTTATTCCCAGAGGGAATCAATATTTGCAACAAATCATACCTCCCAAGATTTCTTAACCCCATCGGGGTTAAATATAAAATTGACGGCAATTTTTCGATTTATATGCTATCACTAAGTGATAGAAAGGCAAAGGGGTATTTCGCAGTTACAAATATTATTTAGCTACGCGAAATCGGTTTTTCCTTTATTACAAAAATTGCATTGCATCTTCAAAATAATTATGCAGAAGATGCGATTATTTATTTTCTAAACCATTGATATTATTTCAAATAACGAAAAATTTTCAATTGCATCTTTTGGTTCAAAAAGATGCAAAGATGCAATTCTTGCCGCCCTCTCCAAGAATGGAGAGGGTCGGGGTGAGGTTGACCAACTATCATTTCAAAGAACGTTCATAAGATATAAACGAAAATAATAATTATATATTGCCGTAATATAAGAGTAAATATATTATATTTTGATAAACTTCCCAACTTTATCGCCCACTCTCACAAAATAAACTCCCGACGGCAAACCCGAAACGTTAATTCTTAATGGGGAATTGACAATTGTGAATTGTGAATTCTTTAAATCAGAAGATTTCAGAACCATTTCACCAAAAACATTGAAGATGCGGATAATGGGAACAGTGCCCTGTGCCCCTACAGAGATTTCGATGAAATCAGTAGATGGGTTGGGGGAGAGATTAAATTCAGTTTCTGATATTTCTTCATCAACTTGTGAAATTAAATCACTAAACTTGGCTTTATAAATCCCATTACCAGTTGTTCCAATGAAAATTTCTTCACCAATTTTAAAAATAGGGTCAGTGTTTAATCCCGGAAGCCCAAAATTTTTCACTTTCCATGAATAACCATTATCCGAAGAATATCTAACACCGCCACCCCACAAGGTTACAAATAAATCGGAATCACTGCAAATCATTGAAGATGCACTTTCATAATTGGACAAATTAAAATATGTTTTTATCCAGTTATCGCCGTTTGCTGTTGAATAATAGATCCCATCTGAGTTACTAACGGCATAAAGTGTATCCCCGGTTACATTAATCTTTCTAATATCAGTTCCCCCTAATCCGACATTCCTGGTTTCCCAAGTATCACCATTATCTTTCGACAGCAATATCCCACCCTTAAAAGTCGAAGCAAAGATATTCTCACCAATAACAGTAATAGAATTAATATATCTGTTTTCGTTTGTGAGAGTCGTCATTTTTTGAATCCATGTCGCACCACTATCAGTTGAGAGGAAAATACCACCGCCAAAAGTGCCGACATATATATTACTTCCGAGAAAGGCAAAACATGTTGTGAATTTATACTTTAGTCCGTTATTCTTTGCTGTCCATGTATCACCGTTATTTGATGAAATAAATACACCTCCGCCCGATGTTGCGGCAAAGATTGTCGAAGCATTTATTTCCACTGATTTCACAGAAATATTTGTTAACCCCTGATTCTTTGGTATCCATGATTTTCCACCGTCTATAGAGCGATATATACCGTTTCCACTTGTTGAAACAAAAATACTCGTTCCATCAGATGCTATTGAGCTTGGTGAGATATTTGTCAATCCATTGTTTAATTGAGACCATGAATCGCCTCCATTTGTAGAAATATAGAATCCAATTCCACTGGCACCCATGTATAGATTTGAGCCATTACTTACAATAATATTATAATAACCGCTATCAATACCATTGGATTTCGGAACCCAAGTACCCCCTTCATCCGTAGATACAAAAACCTGGTCGGAAATGGTTGAGACTCGATTTATCAGGAATATCTTAGAGCCAATTGAAGTTGAGTATTCAACATTATTTTCTTGTAGTCCATTGTCTTTTTTGATCCATGTTTCACCATCATCTTTAGAAAAATAAACTCCTGTCCTTGTACATGCAATGACATAATTCTCGAATGTATTTAGCGAATTTACATATAGATTGCCCAATCCATTATTTTTGATTACCCATGAATCGCCATTATCTTTTGATATATAAACTCCACTATCTTGCGTACATATAAAAATATTAGAATTATGAAATGCAATAGCATGAACATTTAGATTTTTTAGACCATTATTCTTGCCAGTCCACGATTCTCCATTATCATTTGAAAAATAAATCCCATTATAAGTGCAAGCGATTAAATCTGAACCATTAATCAACAATTTCCATATTAACTCGGGCAAACTAACATTTTTTTGCACCCAGTTATCACCGTCATCCATAGAGTAAAACAGACCTTTTGGAGAACCTGCTTGGTTATCTGTTCCTGCAAAAATACCTTTTGCTCCCACAACAAGTGTAGAAATACTTAAATTTGTCAAACCATTGCTTTTAAGTTCCCAATTAGCACCATTATCACTTGAAGCATAAACTCCACCGCCATAAGTTGCAACAAATATTTTATTGCCGCTGAATGCTATATCGTTAATGGAACCTCCATTCATTCCTTTATTGGAAGCGATCCATTGAGAAAATGATAATTGTGATAAACCAATTATTAGTGCAATTAGTAAAAATACTTTTTTCATAGTAGCAACTTTCATTTCGTAAAAAAATAAATAGCAAAAGAAGACAAATTTCAAAAAACTTTTTTAAAATTTGTCACTTCCATATATACTAAGACACATGAAACGCAAAAACGTCTCACGTTTTTTTCAAAATATTTTTAAAAAGTGAAAATAGTTTTCTTTTTTAAGATTTGGCTAAAAGCATAGAAGTAATTATTACATCATTCTATCAGCTAAAAATAGTGTCTATTCAAAGTTTAAAAACAGTATATCTTGTTGATTTATAGTAATATATAAGTCATGGAGAGATATAATATAGTAAAGAATTGGATTTGGTCAAAAGCATTTCACATAAAATGACAAAAATCATCAGTTCTAATAAATTCACAATGAAATTCTTTTTAAAAAAAGGCTGTCTCATTTTATTGAGACAGCCATATTGATATTCAAATGATTAAGTAATTTCTTACTTGGAAATCATTATCTGTTTTACGTCATGGTAAGGACCTGACTGCATTCTTACGAAGTAAGCACCTGAAGCAACACCATCCAGCGAAACATTAGTTTCATAATTGCCGATGGCTGTTTCCTGATTTACAAGATTGCGGACAACTTCTCCCATTGAGTTAATCAGCTCAATATTGGTCTGACCTTTCAAACCAACACTATAGCGAAGCATAATGCTCCCTGAAGAAACAGGATTCGGGTCAATATCGAACAACGCATATTGTGTTGCGGTTGTTACAATTGCTCTGAGGTCTTTAACGCAGGTATTGAGAACAAAATACCCGGGCAAACTTGTGCGGTTGATACAAAAATCTCTAGCTGTACCGACTGAAGATGCGACATCAATAACCGTAGGCTCAAACTTGTAATCTTCAAAAAGAAGAAGCATGAAGTACGGTTTCAAAATAATTGCATCAGCCTGAACAGGTGTTGTTCCTGTTGCATCAATAACAAGTTTTTTGGTTGTTTGGTCCAAAATTACTTCATTAGCAGTAACGTTCCATGTGGCATCAAGTCCACCCTTATCAATTTGCTTGGTATAAAGCATCCATTCTTTGTTGTACTTGATTTCGAGGTGAATCGAAGTTACTTTAGCCTGGGTCCAGCTTCCTTTTGTCATTTTTGCTGAAATAGATAGCGATCTGGACATCCCGGGCTGAAGCTTGTCAGCATCAGAATATTTTTGTAAACTGAACTGAACTGTCATGCTGTCGGCAGTACCTTGCAAAAGCACATATTGACTGCTGTCAACCGATGAATAAATTCTGTAGAGAGCAGAATAGGTTAATGGGTTTTTCATGAATGGTTTGAATTTAACATCAAAATTCATTTTCTGCCCCGGTGTTAATGTCTGAGGTGTAGTTGTTAGAATCTCAAATGCCGCCTTATCGCCGGATTCAAAGTTGAAGCCCTGAATAACAGCATCAGTTGTTGTTCCTGTGTTTGTGATGTGGAAAGGCATAATCGGTTGATCGCAAAGTAAATTGAGACCAAAGTTTAGTGAATCAGTTCTTAAACCTTTATCAATACCATAACCAATAACGACAGTATCTCTTGTAACAAGCGGATTTGGATCCGGACCTTCGGATGCATCGCTGACAACTTCAACTATTTCAGTTTGTTTATTAACTGCTTTTGCGGTGAATGTAACAGGAATGTTAATTGTTGAGCCGCGAAGAATTTTTATCTTTGATGGAACAGCACCAACCCAATTGAATTGACTTTGGGCAGGATTTTTCCAGCGGATTTCTTCAACATAGAGGTCGGCAGTGGTTGAAGTTGATTTCAAAGTTACAAATCCCTGCGTTGGATGAGTTGTTCCGACAAGAATCGCAGGTAGGAATTCAAAGCCGATTATTTCAAGTTTCGGTAATATTCCTATACCTTTAAGCGTATTGGATACTGATCCTGCTGGAATACCTTCTCCCGGGTCAAATTCAGGAACCACAGTATTGTTTAAAGGACCTTCTGATTGAGGTTTGAATCTAACATTAACTACGATTTCCCTCGTTCCGTAAGTACTGTCTTCAGGTATCAGGTCAACGGGGGAAGAAACTGAAGGCATGGGTGTAGCACCTGTAATTTCAAAGTCGTTTGAAACTGTTCCAAGATTAATCCCTGTGATTCGTACCTTTGAACTACCGGCGTTTCTTATAAACACAACAGTATCATTAATTGTTTTTACTCTTCTTTCTGTCCAGTCATAAGGTGTTACATAAGGACCAGGCATAATACCCTTTCCTTTCAAATTTGCAATACTATCGCCGCCGCCTGCATTGCTTTCGAAAAGGACATCAATAGTGTAATCCCCAATAGCAGTTGGTCCGAAACAAACTGACCTGATATATACTGCTTGAGAGTTTGGAGGAATAATTATCGGTAATGACGGAGTATATGGAGTGGACAGTTCAAATGGTAATGCCATGTTTTTGAAATTGGTTATAACCAAAGTGTCGGAACCAATGTTCATAACTTTCCATCCCTGATTTCCATCCATTTGTTCTTTACAGACTTTTTTATTAACAACAACGGCACCGGCATTCCAATCCTCAACAAGGATTTTTGGAATTACTCCACGGCCGTCAATGGGCCAGCTGAAAGTAAGGCATCTGGTTTCGATAAGTAAAGAATCCCAATCTTTTTGGTCCTCTGTCATTCCCTCATTTATCGGAGTATAGTCTATAAACACATCTCTTGTTTCTTTGGGAGCAAGTGAGAAAACGGGTGGAGCACCGCCCGAAGTAATTTTGAAAACAGTATGATTGAACAAATCAATGCGTTTGACCTCAATAGTGCTGTCGGATGAATTCGTAACAGTTACTTTTAATGATTTTGTTGTTTTGAGTCTGACGTTGCCGAATGATAACGGACTTGGAATAACATCAAAACTTGCCGGATTATAAAATAAGCTGTCAATAGTATAGTTTCCTGCTCTGTCATTTATAGCAAAGAGAGCATAAGCTTTTTGCTTTTTATCTTTGACCTTAATAGTGAATTTTATTTCATATTGAGGCGGATAAGATTTTAATGAATCAATAATATTTAAATCATAATTAAAACTTCCTTCTAAAAGCTCAATGCTTAAAATACCCTGATCAATCTGTTTGGGATCATCTCCTGTTTTGCCGTTTCTGAACTCTGTTGTACGTAAATCGTAATCTCCGCAATCTCCTGTTTTGTACAATTCAGGAGGCAAGGTATCGGTCTCATCAACCTTATTAATTGCCATAGCGGCAGGCCATCCGTAACCATCAGCACTGCTGAATCCGTAGATGTATCCACCGAATTTAGTATCACCGGCTATTCTGTGAGCACCGGGTCCCATAGCAATTTTTGCCCAATAAAGATTGGTTGTAGGAATCCTGTTAAAAATAAACCCAGATTCGTATGTAGTGATGGGTTTCCCATCGAGCATAATTGATTGTAATTTTAATTGAGCCGGATCAGTTGTATCTCCGATTGCAACAATATTGAAGAAATTATCTAAAAACTTAGCGGAAGCTTCCGGAGTTTGGAATACCGTACCTGGAATAAACTGTTCTACCGGAACTACCAAGGTCATGAATGGGTCGAAATCGGGGTCATTATCCCAATCAGTCGAATAAGAATATTGCATAACCAAAACCGGCTTGTCAGCCTCCCAGACAGAAGCACCCCTGATTGATTCAAGAGTATTCACAGAGGATTGAGGAACGTAAACTTCTTCGTATTCAAAAAAATCACCGGATTTATTCATCTTAGCTGATCTCTGACCAATTAATTTGCTGGTTTTTAAATCATACCATTTTACAGAGAAATTTGTATTGTCCTGAGAAGAAATTATTCGGAAAAAGTCTCCACGGCTCTTTCGTTTGAATTCAACCGTTACATATTTCTTGCCCCATGCTGTTACGGGCGGCATCATCTCGCAAAGCATATTTCGGCCATTATACAAATCGAAAGAAGGAATTAAAACTCTTTTGTGGTACGAAATAAAACCTACAGGCTTGTTAGTTGTAACTCTGGTTCCTGAAATATCAAATTGACCTCTTGTTTCGCCACTACCGGCAACGCAATAAACATCACCGCGATTTAATGTAACCTGCCAGGAATCGCCAATGCTATGACCGCCCTGTGTCTTGCTTAATGCGGCACCTACACCTTTTAATTTAATATTGCATCTGGTACCATCTTCGGCGGCAATAATCAGAAAACCTCCACCACGTTTTTCGCCACCAGCCAAATTCTCATAGAAATCATAATATGCCAAATGGATATAATCTGTTCCGCAGGATGTTATCGGAATAGCAAGAAATCCATCAGCGGTTACATTCCTATGATTCAGAACATATACCGAAATAGGTTGGTCTGCATGAATCCATATACCTTTATCGGTAAGAATCTTCTCAGATTCTCTAACTTCCATATTGAAAGTCAAATCTTGCTGAGTACTTGTAAAGGTAGTAATGTTCATTGCAGATACTTTTTTAGTGACTTTTTTATCCGCACCGGGTATTTCCATGGTGACTGTACAATTCTTTGAAGAAGTAACGTAAATTTCCAATCCTATTTCACCTGTATTTCCAAGTGGCTGTCCATCAGCCTCGTTAGGTGGAATTGCAATCCAAAATTCTTTACCCTGAGCTGAATTAAAAAGCATTTTGTCGACAGTAGGCGGCTTTGCAATAATGGTTTGGCTCAACGCTAGCATCACCAAAACCGTTGTTGTGATATAGAAAAAGAAACTTTTTCTCATGGGGTTTTTCCTCCAAAAATTTATTTATAATAGTATTTATAATCAAAAAAAATATATGTTTTACATATATGTATTACGACTTAAAGAATAACACTTTATTTCAATAAAAGTTACAAATATTTTTTAAAAAAATCAAAAAAAAGGCTAAAATCGGAATTTTAGCCTTTTAAATGAATTTTACCGAAAATTTTTTAAAGTTTCAATAGTTCAGTAGCTTCTTTAATTGTTTGTTCAACATGGACTACGGAGTTTCCAAGTGATGTCTTTTCTTCTTCGTTAAGATTCAAAGTAATCACTTTTTCCATGCCGCCTTTGCCCAAAACAACAGGAACACCGACAACTATGCCGCTGTATCCGTATTCACCTTCGAGCATAACCGAGCAGGGAAGAATTCTTTTCTGGTCTTTAACAATTGATTCAACCATCTGAACAACTGCCGCAGATGGTGCATAGTATGCACTTCCGGTTTTCAGATATTTGACGATTTCGCCGCCGCCGCCTGCCGCACGGGCACAGATTGCATCCATTCTTTCTTTTGGAATCAGATCAGTTACGGGAATACCTGAAACCGTAGTAAATCTTGGAAGCGGAACCATTGTGTCGCCATGTCCGCCGAGAATCATGCCTTGAATGTCCTGCATCGAAACGCCGAGTTCCATGGAAATGAATGAACGGTAGCGTGCTGTATCGAGGATTCCTGCCATACCGAAAACTTTTTGACGTGGAAGTCCTGTAACTTTTTGGGCTACATAGGTCATAACGTCAAGTGGGTTTGAAACAATTATGTAATAAGCATTTGGTGAATACTTAAATGCACTGCCGATACATGCACTTACGATTTCTGCATTTTTCAAAAGCAAATCGTCCCTTGTCATTCCCGGTTTTCTTGCAAGTCCGGCTGTTTGGATAACGATGTCTGAATCTTTTGTCAATGCGTAATCGGTTGTACCGATAATTCTTGTGTCGGATTCCAAAACGGGCATTGATTCGTACATATCCAATGCTTTGCCTTCGGGAATACCCTCAAGAATATCAATTAAAATAACTTCGTTTGCCAGTTCTGCGTTTGCTATAAGTTGAGCTGTGGTGGCGCCTACATTTCCTGCACCAATTACTGTGATCTTCATTTATTTTTCCTTAATAATTTGTAAATTAACCTTCGACTAATTTCTTGTAAGCCTTTGTAGGCAACGATTTTGGTCTGGTTATCGGGTAACCCATTGCACGTGCAACGACTGACTGAGCGGCAATACCCAAAGTTCTGGATATGCTGAAAAGTACAGTATAATAACTGAATTCTTTTAGTCCATAGTGATATAAAAGTGCTCCGGAGCCTGCATCAACATTAGGCCAAGGGTCTTTGATTTTCTGAACTTTTGAAAGCACTTTTGGAACAACATCAAATACGCGTGCTACTGTCTGGAATACAGGGTCTTCGTTCATATATTGTTTACCGAAAGCAAGGAAAGCATCAAATCTTGGGTCTGTAATTCTAAGAACTGCGTGACCGTAACCCGGTACAACTTTGCCCGATGCAAGAGTTTCTTCTGCGAATACTTCAAGCTGTTCTTCAGTTGGTGCTCCACCAAATTTTTCCATTGTTTCCAAAACCCAACCGAGACATTCCTGATTTGCTAATCCATGCAATGGACCTGCCAAACCGTTCAAACCGCCGGACAACGAATAATATAAATCGGAAAGTGCCGAATTGATTGTTGCCGCAGAGTATGCACTAACGTTTCCGCCTTCGTGGTCACTGTGAAGTGTGAGATAAAGTCTCATAAGCTTCGATAGTTCTTCGTTGGGGTCTTCCAAACCAAGCATTTTGACGTAACCCTGACTCCAATCGGCATTTTGGTCAGCTTCGATTCTTGGTCCTTTGTTGAATCTTTTTCTGTAAATTGCGGCACCGATTGCAGGAATAGTTGCAATGATGTTCATAGCATCTTCGTAAGTTGCATCCCAATATTCATCTTTTTTCATGCCTTCGGAATATCGTTTTGCGAATACTGATTCTTTCTGCATGACGAGAATAGCAGTGTTGAACATAGTCATCGGATGAGAATCGGCAGGCATTGAGTCCAGAACATTCCAAACATAAGAAGGAACTTCCTGACGTGATTTTAAATCAGCCTGAAAGTCTTTAAGTTCGACTTCATTTGGGAGTTCGCCCGTTAATAAAAGATAAAAAATTTCTTCAGGGAGTTTATCTGTGATATATTTTAATTCGATTCCTCTGATAATTAAACCTTTATCGGGAGGAACTTCGGAAGTATCGCAAACCAATCCTTTAACTCCGCGCATACCGCCGTAGGCTTGAGCAAGTGTAACCTGAGAAACGACTTTGTCGCCGTTTGCTTTAACGAAAGCATTGATATCAGCTTTCAACTGTGGGAAAATCCCTGCAAGTTTTTCTTTGAGCAATGACATTTTTTAAAACCTTTCTTTAAAATTAATAATTACGTTGAAATTCATTTATTTAAAGCTTATGCTTTTTTTCTCATTTTTTGTGATGATTACTTTTTGAAAAAAACTAATGTAATATTCCAAAAAAGGAATTTGTATTTCACAATTATATAAACGATTAAAATTAAAATAAATTTAGGGAATATAAAAAAAATATTTTTGCAAATTAAAACTTAACAGTTCTATTTACCAATGAAATTGATTTGTGTGTACTATGTGTTTTTTTAATTGGGAATAAATGAACAAAAAAAATGCTTCAATATTAAAGTGAAAATACTAAAATATAAAAGACTTAAGGCTCGTATTTGTGAAATTTAGTTTTAGCTAAAAATCTAAAGCAATGTCGCTAATCTGATTTTTTCATCTGGTCTAAAGCTATCGCACTCTGGATGTCAAGCAATATTTTATCTGCAAGTTGGGAAAGGGCAACACTGAAAGCAGGAACAATGGATTTTGCCGAATTGTCGTTTCGTTGGATTTTTTGATTGTAGTTCTCGCTGAAAATTACTGCTTTATCAACTTTCAATACATTGCGGCGGGAAAGTGAAACCTGCATCGAGATGTAAGCATTGTTTGTACCAGGAGCATTTTTTTCGGAACTGTTGGCAGTCATTTCCAGAATATTTGCCTCCAGAATATAATCTGGCACAACCCAAGAGGAAGTTTTAACAACTCCGCTCATGAATGCTTCCGTTTTGTTGTATCTTTCCTGAAAGAACTCAGTTATTAGTTCGGATAAATCCGAAGTCCATCTGTGGTAGAAGTATTTTTGGATTCGGTTATCATCCCATTTCACCCACAGATTTTCATTTTCAAATTCTGACGGAACCGTGAAGTCGCGAATCATAAGGGCAACGCTGACCTTGCCGACATTCTTTGCTGAAATCGGCTCCTGATGGAGTTTATAATATTCTATGGGCGGATATTTCGAAATTATCGAAACACAGCCCGAAAGTACCGTCAAACTTAAGCAAAACAATAAAAGCTTTTTCATTTTATTCCTTTCAGAAATAATCAAAATGGAAAAATATCCATTTGGAACTCAAATATTAGTGAAAATTAATATTTTTTTATTTATTTTTAAGTATAAAATTATGATTTTTCTAAAATTTTCAAACAAAAATGTATTTTTTTATTTCAGATGTTCATCTTGGTTATCACGAAAGACATGTAGATATTGAACGGGAGAACCTTCTTCTAAGTTTTCTGGAGAAGATTAAACCTCAGTGTCAATGTCTTTTTATCGTAGGAGACTTGTTCGATTACTGGTTCGAATATAAAACTGTTATTCCGAAATATTTCTATCGGACACTTACCGCCCTGAAAGGATTTACCGAAAGCGGAATCGAAATTGTTTACCTGATGGGTAATCATGATTTCGGTCATGTGGATTTTTTCGAGAAAGAACTTAATATAAAGGTAATCAAAGAAGACACTGAACGAACAATCTCAGGAAAACGATTTTTACTTTCCCACGGCGACGGCAAATCCAACAACGACACTGGCTATAAAATCCTGAAAAAGATTCTGCGAAACAAGTTCAGTCTTTGGCTTTATTTGAAGCTCCATCCGAATTTTGCTATTCGAATGGCTTCGCATTCTTCCCGCACCAGCCGACAATACACACAGAACAAACACTACGGAAAAACCGAGGGCATGGAAGAATTTGCCCAAAAGAAAATTTCCGAAGGTTTCGATTATGTCATCCTCGGTCACAGACACAAAGCAATTCACCAAAAAATCGGGAACGGTCATTATATTAATCTTGGCGACTGGCTCAAAATCTATTCATTCGGAATGTTTGACGGAACAGACTTCAAACTGTTAAACGTTAAGGAATTCCTGAATATTTGAAATATTTTTTAAACATTTTATAAATAAAATAATTATCTTGGATTATATACGAAAAATTCGTAATTTTTCTTATGTTATTTATGTCGAATTGCTTTAGTTATTTTAATTTATTTTGGTAGAACCGATTTCTTTTGATTATCATTTTTTTCTTGATAAATAAATGGTTTTAAATTCACTTTTTCACTAATAATACAGGTGATATATGAAAAGGTTTCTAACATTTCTGCTTTTCGCTTCATTCCTTGTCCTTGCGGCATGCACCAAGGATTCGTCCACGAATAATAACAACACCTCAGGTACTTATCTGCCGTTGAAAACAGGCAACTGGTGGAAGTATTCTGCAACCGGCAACGGCATTCCCGCAACAATTAAATATACTGTTACGGGCGATACAACAATCAACGGGAAAGTATGGAAAGCACTCAAAAATGATTTTAATCAGGCAACGGTTTGGCACAGATTCGAAGGAACAATCTGTCATATGAGAACTCCTGTTTCATCTTTTACTATAGAGGTTCAACTCTTTGATGACAAGGGGAAAGCCGGCGATTCGCTTATAAACAATATGACAATGACCGTTGGAAATCAGACTTTATCATTCAGGGCTGTTTCCAAAATTTCTGCAAAATACCAGAACAAAACCGTTAATGGCAAAGATTATTCCGATATTTTGGAAGTTTCTCTGGTCATTTATAAGGTTGAGCAGGACAATTCACTAACTGCACTTATGACAGAAACAGACTATTTCGCCTTGAATATTGGAGCCATCGAAACAGATGCAACAGGCATAATGGAAAAGAAATTAATGGAGCATCTGGTTAATTTGTAAATATTCCAAAAAATATCATGTTTCCTGATTTCTTTTGCGTTTCAATAAATTTCAATTGAAACGTGGTTACTGTTTTGGTGAATACATAATAATTTACGGAAAATCTAATGAAAAAAATCATTGGAATGCAAAGATGCAATTTTTGGTTGTTTTTTCAATCAACGATTCTTACTTTTTCCCGTAGGGAATAAATTATGATAATACATCGAACCCCCAAAGATTCTTTTAACACCTTAGCAGTTATATTGTTCTTTGGTAAAAATACGTTCATCCGTTCCATAATATAATCTCTACGAGATAAAAATCTGTCAGTTTGTTTCTCGGATACCAAAATTTATTCGCTACGCGAAATCGGATTTCATCTCTTTTCCAATTTGCATTGCATCTTCAAAAATATATTTATTAAAATGCAATTCATTATCACATAACCTATTGATATTATTTCAAATAACGGCTTTTCTGCAATTGCATCTTTGAATGCAAAATGATGCAAAGATGCAAATTATTGTTATTTTTTTACATTCTTATTATTCCCAGCGGGAATGAATATTTGTAACACATCGAACCTCCAAGATTCCTAAACCCGATAGGGGTTAAATATAAAAAAGGCGGTAATTGTTTGTTCCATTATATAATCGCTACGCGATAGGAATCCGTCGGGGTGTTTCGCTGTTACCAAAATTTATTCGCTACGCGAAATTGGATATCCTTCATTTGCATCTTTGCATCCTTTATTTTTTTTCTGTAAAAATGCAATGCAAAAGGTGCATAACCAATTGATATTATTTCAAATAACGAATTTTGAGCCATTGCATCTTTGAATGCAAAAAGATGCAAAGATGCAATTCTTCCACCCTTTCCATGAATTGTGAGGCTCGAGGTGAGGTTGACTAACTATCAATGAACGAGTTCAAAAGTAATAAACGAAAATAATGATTATTTATTGCTATTAAATAAGAGTAATAATTTACTTCTTATTACAAAAATCGGCAGGTGGAGTTCCTGCCGATTTGGTAAATTCTGATTTTATAAACTAATCTACGTCTTTACTAATTTTAACACATGAACATAGCCCATTGAAGAAAGCTTGACGATATAAACTCCTAATGGTAATGACGATATATTATAGTTGAACTCTGATGTGGAGCCATTATTGTTATCGTTTGCATAAGCAGATAAATCCAGCACTTCGTCACCGAAAATATCTAATATTTTGAAACTAAGCGGGCTGTCCTTAACTGAATAAAGACCGTATATTTTGAATTTAACTATATTTGAAACAGGATTGGGAGCTATACTAATAAAGAAATATGGATTAAAAATATTGACTGTTTCTTTAACAATATTAAGCGAATCCGGCATTTTTACACCCCTGATTAAGCGATTGTAGCCAAAGAGAAAAACTGTATCTTTATTCTTGATTGTAATTCCTGAATAATCACAAATAGCGGACCATCCCGACTTTGCCGGAATTCGTTCGCATATCCAATTTTTGCCTCCGTCGGTTGTTGTAAAAACTGTATCATTTAGTGCACCTGCAATACCATTTTCAGAATCGAAAAATTTCATGGATGAAATTCTGTGTTTATTTGTGTCTAACTTCTGCCAATTCCAGTTTTGACCTCCATCCGTGGTTACCAGCATGTCATAGCCGGAACCAAAGAGAAATCCGTTGTTTTTATCTTTAAAATATCCATTATCAACATAGAGTCTGGAATTGCCAACTGTTGCAATTGTATCGAATGAATCCCCCCCGTTTGTTGTTTTCAGAACTCTGTAAGCAGTTCTATAAGGAAAATTGATTGTGTCTTCTGTAGGGTATTTGGTCTGTCTGCCGTGAATGTAGCCTACATCCTTTGTTTTGAAATCAACTTTCGAAAAAGTCATTATACATTTTTTTGAAAATAATGATTTGGTGAACCAAGTCTCTCCTCCATCTGTAGTTTTGCTGAAATTCGAATCTGCAACAGCAAAGCCGAATTCATCCTCGGGAAAACTCATTGAATAAGCTTTGATTTTATCATTTGCTGTCCAGGTTATACCACCGTCACTTGTAAATATTGTAAAATCCTTTAGATATTTAGGCGGTTGGTTTTGCCTATAGCCTACAAGGAAGCCAACTTTTTCTGATATAAAATGATGAGCAGAAAGATTTGACCCTTTAAATTTCAAATAATAATTTGAGGAATCACTCGGATAAACATAGTTCCATAATGTGCCGCCATCAACTGACCGGAATATATGACCTGTCTCACCGTAAAATAAACATTCATTATCGTTAAGACATACAAGACCTTTCATATAAAGCATGCTCGGAGGTACAGTCATATCAAACCAGTTTACAAATTTAAAGGTATTGCCGTAATCTGTTGATTTAACAATACTATGGTTAAATCCAAGATAATAAATTGTGCCGTTACCCAATGCAGATATTGATTTAATTAATATCGGCTGAGGATTTACATTTAGGTAATCCTTTGTTGTTAGAGTACTAATGCTAAAAGTTTTAAAAAAATCATCTGTTTTTAATACTCCACCCCAACCGAATAATAATACTTTTTGGGAGCTATACATTTTAGCACCAACCCAATACTCCCATAAATCCAATTTAACTGTGTCCCATGTTAGCCCGCCGTCGGTTGTTTTGTAAGTCAGAGCAAGGTGTGAAAGACTATCCATACCGCCGATAACACCATGATTTATATCGAAAAAATCAACTGCACAAAGCTGAAAATACTTACTATGGCTCTGAAAAAGGCTTGTCCAGTTATCTCCGCCGTCAATGGTTTTGAATGCAAAATTATGCTCACCAACCGCATAGCCTGTCTTGTCGTCAATGAATTTTATTCTTTTCAGGCAGGTACTGTCATTCTCATATTTCAGATTCCAATTTTTTCCACCGTCTGTTGTTTTGTAGATAACACCTCTGTCTCCGACAGCGAAAATGTTATTATTATCGATCATTTTAACGGCAAATAATCTTTTATTACCAACTTTTTTGGAAGTCCATGTTTTTCCGGAATTCCGTGTGGAAAGAACGTAACCGCTGTCGCCCACAGCAAAACCGTTATTCAAATCAATAAAACTAACAGACATTAAATTTGCCCGGATGTATGATTCCTGCCATTCCCACTTCGCTCCGCCGTCATACGATCTAAGAATTTTTCCGTCATCGCCGACAAGATAGAAATTCAACGAATCAACTAATAAAATTTCTTTTTCATCTGCTGAAATATTCTGCCATATAAATTTTGCATGATTTTGCACAGGAAAAATGAATTGAATGAAAAGAAAAATGTAAAATGTTATCTTAATTGTTTTCATTTGGTATTCAGAATTATTGGATAAATGTTCAATTATTTTTTTAAACAAGAATCTCAAACGACAGACAAAAACTTTTTTTGGGCTCTTATCTGCCGTTTGATTAGCATTTAATAAATTATGGTCAGCCACCTGTACATGGGTATAAACAATTATCTCCTTGTATAAGTGTTTCAATCCAAGTCAAATTTCGAACTCCTGCAGTACAACAAATATGATAAATTCCCTGACAAATTGAATTACCTTCGTCACATGGTGAGTTGTTGTTCCAACATCTGTCATAATAAGCCCGGTATTCCATGAAATATTCAGGGCACGGCGGGCAGGGCCAGGACAAATTATTAGGATTCTGTAACAAAACAGCTTCAGCAACAAGTCTCCTAACTAATCCGGGTTCTGCCGTTGGAGGACAACCGGGGTCAACCGGAATGCAGTTTTTGATAAAAATTTCAATGGCAGGTGATGAAGCAGTTAAACTCCTCCAACAATAACAAACAATGTAAGCACAAATCTTATCACCATAATCCACATATACTACTGTACTCTCAGCAGGAATCCATGCTACATTGAGGGGTGGAATATTAGTAGGGCAGGGGTCATCGCATTGTGCAAAAGTCTTCAGTGAGGTTAATGAAAACAATAATGCAATTGTTGAAATGTAATAAAAGTAGCGTTTTATAAATAGTTTAAACATATAAGTACCTTAATATTATAATAACAAAATGAAATTAATTGTGTAATTTTGCAATTGACAAATCACTTGGGTCCTGAACTTTCAGTGATTTTTCGACGAGGAATCTGGAATTTTCTTCCGGATTTTGTTATTGGTCAAGACTGTCGTTCCAGTCTTGACCTTTTTTTAAGACGCATAGGTTTTCCCTCTCAAAAGTGAATGAAAACAGCCAATTAAGAAATAAATTTGGAATTTTTCAAATATAACAAAGCCAAAGTATGACAAAAAAGATGTCTTACTCTGTTTTGCTGATTTTTTGCAATTCAGTAAGTGAAATTATATAGAACTATTGTTTGGTTGCAAATTTATCCTCGTTAATCATATTACGAAAAATAATTAAGTTACAAATTATACAAT
>CAZSHX010000083.1:0-19382 GCA_964606895.1 uncultured Hyphomicrobiales bacterium | reverse complement strand
GCATTACAGAAAGAAATAATAACTTAACTTCATTACAATTATTTCCCTTTTTTTTGTTTATTCACTTTTTGAATTTTTTGCAGGAAAATAACAGTGACAGATAAATCTTCGGGCAATTTCTTATTGCTGATTTCATCTACTTTTATATTATGTCATGAGTTTTCTCCTGACAAATTATAGAACTTGTAAAAAATACAAGCTATAGAAGAATCGAAGAAGACGGCAGGAGGGAACTCCTTACGGGAGGAAATTTCTTCCATTCTCAATTCCCAATTTCTCTACGTAGTATTAACTACGATTTTAATTAGTCGAACTTAAATAACTTAATTGTATTTTATTTCTTGGTTTGTATTCGCTTTATTCGTAACTTGTTTTATAAAAAAGTAACTTCATCATTTATTTTTGATTAACGAGGTTAGATTTGATTCCAAAATATAGTTCTATCTAAATTCACCCGCTGAATTGCTAAAAAGCAGAACAGAGTAAGGCATATTTTTTTGTCGTACTTTGGTCTTGCTACATTTGAAAAATTCCAAAAACCATTTCTTGATTGTCAATTTTATTCACTTTTGAAAGGGTCAAACCTATGCGTGTAATAAAAAACCGAATCAGTTATAAACGCTAACTGACTCGGCAGGTGTCAAGTGAACGAAAGTTCATTTCTCAAAAATTAAGCTAACCTGACTTACAAAAATATGAAATTTCAGGTTGGCTTGAAAAAGATAATTTATTTAACTAAAAAATTTTAAACAACTTTTGAAAGAAATTAACATGAAAAAAATATTTTTTCTTACGGTTCTTACATTAATATGTTGTGTAAGTTCCGATATCTTTGCAACTTCTTTGATTTGTCAACCAATTAATGGACCTTGTCCATCCGATCAATATGCTTGGAGTACAGCCAAGACATTGACTATTTGCGGTGGCGAATATGGACTAACAACTTGTGCTGAAACTTGTTGTTTTGTAATACAGTATTACGATAGATTTAGAGAAAATGGAAATGAATTTAATTATGACGTTTCAATGGCAAATATTTTTTATCCCACCGATCCAAATTGCATTGATTGTGTTTCAATGGAAGCAATTACAAGAGCCGCCTACGATAAATTAATGTCATTAAATTGGCAAAGACAGGGATTTCGAGATAGTACTGGCTGGCAGACGAATAGCCTTCATAATGAAAATTTATATACACCGACCCAATGCCGTGATATCAATTCAGAATTAAAATGCTCTGAAAATTTAGGATGCTGTACTACAGTAATCGAGAACCAAATAGGCCCCGATAATGAATATGTAGGATTCGCAGGTGGAACATGGACTGATGATAAAGGTCCATGTCCAATTGTTCCTATAATAAACGACTGCCACAAATTTTGTTTTGGGTTTAACAAGGATTTAACTGAGTCATATTTAACTCCATGCCAAATTATTCCATGTTTTCCAAATTGGCAATCTATTTGCATAGATGTAAATATGCCCGGCTGTTATGCATGTTCCCTTAGTATATGTTATCGGAGGGCAGAGAATAATTGTCAACCAAGTACATATTATGATATAGAAATCGATTCTATCGTAAATGTAAATAACTCCTGTGCCGCATGTATCCCGCCTATAAATATGACTACACTTTATACATTTGCATTACAAAAAGTATTATTCAAAGAAGGTCAAGTTTTAGATTATGAAGAAAATGAATGTGAGGAGCGTTTTCGTATCTTACAATCCAAATGCTGGCGAACTGACTACAATTCTGAATTACTGCTCTTAAAATGGGTTGCATGCGGATACGAAGAAGGATGTTGCTGGTCGAGATATAAAGTCTGTCATACTGAAGTAAATACAGTAACTGTTGAATTAATAGAGCATTGCGGTCAATCTGTAGTTTGCCAATATGTTTCAGGTATAAATAATTGCCAAAGTATCTGCGGATTGGATGCCTCCGGCACTGGTTGGCGGATATCATTGCCGGATAATAATAACGTCATTCAAAATAACGATGTTCGTTCATTTGTAGCACCAAATCCTTCTGATGAATTTTGCGAACTTCATGTGGTGAGCAATGAGAAAGGGATTATCGATTTAGTAGTTTATGATATATTAGGAAATTCTGTTTTTTCTCAAAGCAAAACGAGTAATGGAAATGAATTAATTTTTCAAATCAACAACAACCTTATTCCGGTTGGTGTATATCATTACAATATCATGATTAATAATCGTTTACTTAACAATGGCTCATTCAATATTTTACGGTAAGGCACTTTATGATTCTGTTAAAATTAACCCAGAGCAGGAAATACATTCAGAATACTCAGACGGCAGGAGGAAACTCCTGCCGGAGAGTTATATTGTATGTGTTGTTAATATTTTTAATAATAGCATTACCTGCACAATCTCAAACCGAAAATTGGAAACTTGTTGATAGTATAAGGTTTAATGGCTATACTCCAGAATATATTGCAATTTCCTGTACAGATTCAAATAATTGCAATGCAGTTATGAATCTAAGGCGAGAAGTATATAATCGTGTAACCACAGATGGAGGGAATTCATGGGCTTTTACACTGAAGGATACTACAGTTTTGGTGCTGGATTCAAATGGAAAGGTAGTAAAAAGCATTTGGCCTACACCGTCCAGCGGTATAGCTTATCCAGATACAAATTTATGTGTAATTATCTGTGATAGTGGTGTTTATTGGCGTTCAACAGACAAGTGCAGGACATGGAAAAAGGATACAATATCCCCCGTCTTGATGTACTTGAGAAAATTGTCAATGCCAAACGCAAAAACCGGAGGTGTTCTTGGCTATACTGACCAATTTAGTCCCCTGATATTATATATAACTAATGATTCTGCAAAGACATGGCGGGGAATTCCACTTAGCGACTTGGATACAGTATCCGGTGATAAAGATTATGATAAGTTATTAGTATTAGATAGCTTAACTTATAGATTGATTGGATACAAACAAGATCATCAGTCATATTTGTTAGGTACCGACGATGGAGGTAAAAAATGGAATATTTTATCGTTTTTTCCATTTTCAGCATCCAAAATTTATTTTACCAGTAAAATTAACGGATGGGCTGTTGGCAGTCATGAATATGCACAATATAAATATAATGATGTAATTATGCATACTATTGATGGAGGCATCAATTGGGACGTTGTGATTGACACAAACTTTATTTATAATTCAAACGGATTAGCAATACTTGCATTTGCAGATTCTCTTCATGGCACCGCATGCGGAAGGTGGGGCAGAATATGGAAAACAGATGATGGTGGGATTACATGGGAAAGAAATGAAAAAGTATATATTAATGGATTACCACGCTCCCTACTTGATATAGCTATGCCATCACCGTTTACAATTTTTGCACTTGACAAAACTTCCGGGCATATTTACAAATATTCTCCTTTTTTCAGCGAAGTACAAGAGTCTTTTATCGTATCAGATGGGTTACTAATTTTCCCAAATCCTGCTGTAGAATTTATAGAGATAATTAATCCATCCGAAGGTTTGGAACCTTCGGATGGTTCTCTAAATGCTGTTAGAATTTTCAATGTCTTTGGTGAAGAACTTATGAAGTCTTCGGATTCGAATAATTCACAGTTTTCAATTTTCAATTCACAATTAAGAATTGACGTTTCGGGATTGCCTTCGGGAATTTATTTTGTGAGAGTGGTAGATAGAGTTATGAAGTTTGTTAAGATATGATAATTATACTCTTTTTCCATAGCAATAAATAATTTTTATTTTCGTTTAATCATTTTGTACTCGTTCATTGAAAGTGTTAGCCAACCTCACCCCGTCCTATTCTTGGAGAGAGCGGTAAGATTTGCATCTTTTGCATCATTTTGCATTCAAAGATGCAAAAGGTAAAAATCCGTTATTTGAAATAATAACAATAGGTTAGATGGTATTTACATTGCATCTTTTACTTAATTATTTTTGAGGATGCAATGCAATTTGGGAAAAGGAAACCACGAGCAGATTTATTGCGGAAGAAAAAGATGGGCTCCACCTGCGAGGTGGAGTCCATCTAGGGAAAAAATTGCATCTTTGCATCTTTTTCAACACAAAGATGCAACGGCTCAACAATCGTTATTTCGAATAATATCAATAGATTAGAAGATAATTGCATCTTTTCAGAAAACAAATAAAGATGCAATGCAATTTGGGTAGTTTATCTTATGTCATGAGTTTTCTCCTGCTGTTTTCGTTGAAAAAGGACTCAAACAAAAAGCATTACAGAAAGAAATAATAACTTAACTTCATTACAATTATTTCCCTTTTTTTTTGTTTATTCACTTTTTGAATTTTTCGTAGGAATATAACAGTGACAGATAAATCCTCGGGCAATTTCTTTTTGCTGATTTCATGTACTTTGGCATCGTTTATAACTCCGTTTATGAGTTCATCAATAAATGTTGCCTTGCCCATTATCGGTAAAGAGTTTTCGATGGATGCCATACTCCTTAGTTGGGTGGCAACAACGTTTTTACTTTCTTCGGCTGTGTTTTTGGTGCCGATGGGCAGGATTGCGGATATTTACGGAAGGAAGAAGGTTTTCCTCACGGGTATGATAATTTATACAATCACTTCCCTTCTGCTGACATTTTCATTTAATGCTTACTATCTCCTAATCGTTAGAATTGTTCAGGGCATCGGAGCATCAATGGTTTTTTCGACAAGCGTTGCATTGATGATTTCAATTTATCCGCCGAATGAACGCGGAAAGATTATGGGAATTTTAGTTACTGCGGTTTATGTCGGTATTTCGGTAGGACCTGTTGCAGGCGGCTTCCTTACTCAGCATCTGGGCTGGAGGAGTTTGTTTGCATTGAATACATTACTTGGTTTGGTAGCTACGATTTTTATTTTTACCAAATTATCTTTCAAGGAAGCTGTTCAAAAGAACGAAGAGTTCGACTGGCAGGGTTCGTTATTGTATGGAATTGCACTTTCGCTGTTGATGTACGGTTTTTCGAAAATTCCATCCATTTTAGGATTCATCCTGACGACTGTCGGTATTATCGGGGTAATTACATTTTTCATTTTCGAAAAGAACCACAAAAGCCCTGTTTTGGATGTCAAGTTATTCCTGAATAACAAAGTATTTACATTCTCGAACCTCGCCGCTTTAATTAATTATTCCGCCACATTTGCCACAGGCTTTCTTCTGAGTCTTTATCTTCAGTACATCAGGGGTTTCAAACCCGATGCGGCAGGAATGATATTAATCTCTCAGCCGATTGTTATGGCTTTGTTTTCTTCCATCACGGGCAAGCTGTCCGATAGGATTGAACCCCGCTTTCTGGCAACAACGGGAATGGCACTGGATACACTGGGATTATTTTTCTTTTTCTTTCTCACGCCCGAAACGCCGATTTATCTGATAGTTATCAATCTGACAATTATCGGTTTTGGTTTCGCAATGTTTTCATCTCCGAATATGAATGCAATTATGGGTTCGGTCGAAAAGAAATATTATGGTGTCAGTTCGGCAATGGTAGGGACTATGAGGCTTTTGGGACAAATGATGAGCATGGGTTTTGCGATGATTATTTTTTCGGTTATCACAGGAAAAGTTCAAATCAAACCTGACACACACGGACTTTTGATGCCTGCCGTAACAACTGCTTTCCTGCTTTTCAGCATTCTTTGTTTTACGGGTGTCTTCCTTTCCGCCACCCGCGGCAATGTTAGAGGGGAAAGTGTGTAACGTTTGTAGAGATTAAAACGTACCTTCAGAATTTAATTTGTTTGTTATTTCTCAATTTATTCGTAATTTTCGTTTTTTCAATTGATTTTGAGAAATAACACAAATGAAGACACTAAAATTTCTAATATTATTCTTTCTTATTCTTTCTTCCGAAGCACTTGCAGAAGAACCAGCTTGGGAATTGGTTTCAATGAATCCGCCAAGAGGAACAGTTTCTAATTTATTTAAATCTGATAATAATGATTTATATAGTTTTTCAATCAACAACGATTATTTGATATATTATTCTTCAAATAGCGGAGATAATTGGAATTGGTTTGGTGATATTAATTTATGTGGATTATTAGTTTATAACAATATTCTCTATACAGAAAAAGTAGTTCCTGATATAGATGGAAGTAATTATTGTTTATTCAAATCTTATGATAATGGAAAAAACTGGATTGAAATTGCAGGTATTTGGAATAAGAAAAATCCAGTTTCACGTTTGGTACGTGATAGTAATAAAATCTATGTCGGTATTTATGTATCAAAAGATATTGATATTTATCTTACAACAGACGAAGGAACTTCATGGGAATATCGTGGGAGGATGGTTGGTGGAGGTTTGCAAACTGGATTTTCAAACTTATACATGCATAAAAACGTATTAATTTCGTTTGGGAAATCTAAATTTAATGGCTCTTACATTTTTATATCAAAGGATGCAGGTAAAACATGGGAAATACACTTATTCGAGTTTGCTGATATTTACATGATAATTTTAAAATCAGTAAATGAGATTTATCTCACTTCTGATAATGGCATTTGGCTTTCAACTGATACTTGCAAAACTTGGGTACAGAAATATTTCGATAAGGAAAATATCTATGGTTATGGAATTTCAGACGATAATAAGTATCAAATTGTAAGTTCCAACAGTAGGGGGATTCTTTATTCTACAGATTATGGTAAAACATGGGATATATCTGAAGACTTTAAAAGGCTTCAACTTTTTCAGCAGTATTTAGCGATATATTTTTTGGATAAAGAACATATCTATGTATCTCCAGGGTTTATGGGTTTATATCAAACTTTAGATTATGGGAAAACCTGGGTTGAAAAGAATAATGGGTATTCATCGGATCCGCCAAGGGACTTCAATATAGTATCGAATAATGATATGTATATTTCGCATTTCGGAATATTTAAAACTGAAAACAGCGGCAAAAATTTTTCATTAAAAGGTAATAACAATACTTTCTTTACATGTATTGCGGTTAATAAAAAGGGATATATTTTTGTTGGTCAAGGCGAACAAACACTTAATGATCAAAGTATTTTCCGATCAACCGACAACGGTGAAACATGGGAAAGTTGCTATAATCGTGGCTCCATGATAAATTGCATAGTAATTGACAGTAAAGATAATATTTATGCTGTAGTATCTACAGCAAATGTTATTCGTTCAACCGATGATGGTAAAACATGGACAAATTTGACAGCAGAAGGCGACCAATTAGCCGTGAATAATGAAGATGATGTATTTTCATTTGAATGGTCTAAAATTCGACGTTCAACTGACAAAGGATTGACTTGGGATTCACACCCAGCTTTAAAAGAACCTGACCCAACTTTAAGTTATGGAAGCCGGAAAATAGTCTTTAATAATAAAACCAAAACAACATGGTTTGGACCCTTACCAAATGCCGACCATAGTTTTTGGGGAATATTCAAGACAACAGATAATGGAAGAACATGGAATACAATTAATCTTGACCAGCAGGGTTTAGAATGGTATCCAAGTGCTTCAAGAGTCGCAGTTGATTCTCTTGGTTGCTGGGTTGGTACTAAAAACGGAGATAAGTTTGGAATTTATCGTTCATGCGACAATGGCGAAACATGGCAAAGGATGGATACAACAGGTTTGAAACACACGGCTTTTGGTCCGATAGCTGTCAGTCCCGACGGACATATCTATGTTTTTGGCTCAACCGGAGGACTTTATCGGTCAAGAGACAGATTTGTTTCGGTGGAGGAAAATATGAAAATAAATGCCAACAACTTTTCTCAACCAGCCTCAGATTTTCTTGAAATTGAAATCAACGAATACGATTTCTACCGTTGTGATAATTCCATAAAGATATACAACATTCTTGGCAACTGCGTTTTGACCGACAGCTTTAGCAATGACCAACCATTTAACCCTCCTCCTTTCTCAACGACTAAACAACTAAATATCTCAACTCTTCCTCCCGGAGTCTATTTCATCCGCTACGGCACCCACCAAAAAAGCTTCCTTAGGATTGGGAGCTGAGGGGAAAATTGTGAATTGTGAATTGTGAATTGTGAATTGAAAATTGGGTAAGAATCTTAGTTTCCCTCTTTGAAAAATGGGGGCAGGGGGAAGTACAGTTGAAAGTTGAAAGTCAAAAGTTAAAAGTTGAAAGACAAGACTCTTATTTAAGGAGGGCAGTGGGATTTTCGTTTCTTAAACTCTTCAAACAACTAAGCACCTAAACAACTAAACATCTCAACTCCTGAAGAGTCCACCTCGCCCTGCGGGCACCCCTCCAGAGGGGAATTTCAAGAAGTTTTTCTTCTCTTCATCTCTTCAAACACTGAAACACCTAAGCAACTCAACATCTCAACTCTTTGTGTAAGGCAGTGAAATAATGGAAGGAAAATTTTTATGATATATATTTTTACTCTTATTTTATGGCAATATATAATTATTAATTTCGTTTATTGAAATTTAACATCCTAACTTTAATTCTCACCGAAAGTGAGGGAATTATTTGAAAAGCCGCGATATTGAGGGAGTTTCTTACTAACTCAATATATTGTATGATTTTTTGTTTTTTAGGATATATTAATTTACTATAATGAGTTTGTGAATTAACTGAATATGAAAAGTATTCAACAAATCGCTTTACAATATATTTGCCAAAGACAATAACTCATCAAAATATTTAATCTATCTAAACAAATGAGGCATGGCTTCGAGTATATGCTTGACTGGAATGATTTTCATGCTTTTCCTTATATCTTCGCTGATATCCTCGATGTCTCTTTCATTATCTTTGGGTATTAGGACTAATTTAATTCCATTTCGCTTAGCGGCAAGCAATTTCTCGTTTAGCCCGCCAATTGGCAGTATATTTCCTCTAAGGGTGACTTCTCCTGTCATGGCGACATCTCCCCTTAGCTTTTTACCTGTTGCGGCTGAGATTAAAGCGGCAGTCATTGTTATACCTGCGGAAGGACCATCTTTGGGAATAGCACCTTCCGGAACATGAATATGAATTTCTTTTCTTTTATAGAAGTCTTCAGGGACACCAAGTTCTTTCCAATTTGACCTGACAAAAGTTAAAGCCGCTTTGCCGGATTCCTTCATCACATCGCCCAATTTACCGGTTAAAGAAAGTTTCTGGGCACCGGGCATAATTGACACTTCAATCGGGAGAATATCTCCTCCGACGCTTGTCCATGCAAGTCCTGTTGCCACTCCGACTTTATCTTCCAAATCTTCCCTTTTAGTTTTGAATCTTGGAGCTTTAAGGTATTGCTCTACCTTTTTTTCGTCAATAATGTATTTTTTCTTTTTAATGAGCTTTTTAAATTCAGGATTGTCTTTAAGTGCCTCCCTCAAATCTTCAGCCTTTTCATCAGGTATCGGAGAATCAATTTTAAATTTATTGAAGTCGGAAACGATTTCCTTTGCAAATTTTCTTAGAATAGATGCAATTTCTCTTTCCAGATTTCTAACTCCCGATTCTCGAGTGTATTCCCTGACTAATTTCATAAGAGCTTTATCTGTAAAAGAGATATTGATATTCTTCATACCATACTCTTCCAACAGTTTTGGCATTATATGTCTTTTGGCAATTTCAAGTTTTTCGGGGTCGAGGTAGCTCTGAAGTTCAATGATTTCCATTCTGTCCTGCAAGGGTAGCGGTATTTCGAACTTCACATTGGCAGTTGTAATGAATAGAACATTCGACAGGTCGTAGTCAACTTCAAGATAATGGTCGTTGAATGCCACATTTTGTTCGGGATCCAAAACTTCCAACAAAGCGGCAGACGGGTCTCCACGAAAATCCATTGACATTTTATCAATTTCATCAAGTAAAATAACAGGATTAATTGTTCCTGCTTTTTTCATGGATTGAATTATTTTTCCGGGTAAAGCACCAATATATGTTCGGCGATGACCTCTGATTTCCGCTTCGTCGCGAACACCACCAAGCGAGAAACGGGCAAATTTTCTGTCCAACGCTCTTGCAATTGAACGACCTAAAGAAGTTTTCCCGACTCCGGGAGGTCCTACAAAACATAATATCTGCTTTTTAAGATTACCGACCAGATTCAGAACAGCAATAAACTCTAAAATTCGTTCTTTGGGTTTCTCAAGGTCATAGTGGTCTTCATCCAAAATCTTTTTTACATGTTCTATATCGAGATTATCATTAGTTTTCTTTTTCCATGGAATCGAATTCAGAAGTTCAAGATAGTTGCGGGTTACTGCATATTCGGGAGACATTGAATGGGTTTTCTTAAGCTTTTCGAATTCCTCCATAGCTTTTGCATGAACAGGTTCAGGCATTTCTGCTTTTTCAATTGCTTCTTTAATAACAGAGAGTTCAGGATTAAGGTCTTCTTCGTCACCAAGCTCTTTTTGTAGAGCACGGATTTGCTCCTGTATATACCATTTTTTTTGAGTTTTTTGAATTGAATCCTGTACTTTTGAATGCACTTCTTCTTCAAGTGCCAGCAAATCAAGCTCGCCGCTTATTATGGAAGATAGTTCGAAAAACTGAAGTTTCAAATCGGAAATTTCAAGTAGTCTTTGCTTAATCTCCACTTTCTTCTGAACATTTGCCGCCGCAAAAAAAAGCTTACGGTAAGGATCGGTAAGGTTATCATAAGCTGAGAGTATATCAGGCGGAAGATTGTGGTTAGCTTTGACATATTTTGCAAATAAGTCCGATGCATGACGGATTGTTGCAGATAGGAGAGGGTCATCTTCAGTCATTGTTGGGAAAAGGTGTTCCATTTCGGCTTGGAGAAAACCATCACCTTTCTTCATTTTTTTTATCCGCGATTGGAAAATTCCTTCAACCAATACTTTTAAAAGATTGTTAGGAAGTCTCAGCACCTGAATTATCTTGGCAGTAGTGCCGTAACGATAGATATCATTCGAAGTAGGCTCGTCAACAGATGCATTTTTTTGTGCGGCAAGAAAAATAAACTTCTCACGGTTCAAAGCTTCTGAAACTGCTTTTAGCGATGAATCCCTTCCAATAAGAACAGGAAAAATCATGTAAGGAAAAATAACAGTATCCCTTAGCGGAAGAATTGTTAAAACTTTGGGTACAGTTCCGGATTTGTTGTCCTGTTTGTCTATACTACTAATCATATCATCCATAACCATCTTATTTCTCCGAACTGTTTCTTGAGATTCTTAAAATTTTAATTTCTTATGATAATTCTTAAACTAAATAACAACTACTTGCTTTTGCTGAACATTGTTTTAAATGGCGGATAGTAAATTATGCTCAACCTAGGCATTGAATAAAAACTTGACACACCGGTTGGTTCAGTAATAACTTCGATGATTTTAGGAGGGGTGCTATTGTCCTTTTTATATCCAACTATTTTATCAACCGATGTTTCCTTCATATCAAAATTCAGATTCCATTCAGCCATAATGTTGATTAAGCCGTAATTTTTAAGTGATATATTTACTATGAAACCCACACCTGCATTTAGAGCCCATGAGGAATTTTTTTGTGAGTAATCCTTTCCGCTCTGAATATCTACAGCACCTTTGTCATAGACGTTATCAATATATGCCGCACCGATTGAACCAAAAAAATTAACTCTGGAGTAAGGATTAATCAACCAAATAGTTCTCAATTCGAAAAATTGATGAACATTAACCCCTATACGGTTAAGCGGATCTGCCTCAGGGGTATTATCTGCTTTTTTTTGGTTGAGTGAATAAAGATAATCTACTTTTGCAAGCATATAGTCAAAAATTCCGAAGGTAAGTCCGCCTCCATAAAAGAGAATACCCTCATAAGATATATCCTGTTGCTTCGTTATAGGAGGCTTCCAAGTATATGTTTGGACAATTGTGTTCATCCCCACCGTAGGATTGATTCCGATAAATTTGTCGAATGGGTGAATAAGGGAATCCGGCTCATCTTTTGTTTCTTCGCTTCCCGATTGTGCATAGGTAAACACAATAGAAAACATGAACAGAAGAGAGAATGCTAAAAATTTAAAAAGTCTCTTGGCATTTTCAGTTGTCATTTTTATTACCTCATCTATTGATAATGATTTAATTTCAGCTATTTTTTCAGCGACCAGCTTAACATACGCCGGCTCGTTTCTTTTCCCTCTCATTGGCACAGGTGTCATATAAGGTGAATCTGTTTCGAGTAATATTCTTTCGATTGGTGTTGCTCTTACCGTCTCGGATAAGTCCGATTTTTTAAAAGTAATATTTCCGGTGAACGACACATAAAAACCTATCCCTACTGCCTTTTCCATTATTCCGGAAGAACTTGAAAAGCAATGAAGGACACCTTCCAAAGAGCCGTCCTGCTCATCTTCCAGAATACTGATGATATCGTCGTCGGCTTCACGGTTATGAACTATCAAAGGTAGTTTTCGTCTTTTTGCAATATGAATTTGTTGCCTGAAAGCAGTTTTTTGTACTTCCTTAGGAGCAAAATCATAAAAATAGTCAATGCCGATTTCGCCAATTGCCACCACTTTTTTATTAAATGAAAGTTCTTCTACTCTTTTCAAAATTTCATCATTAACCTCAACAGCATGATGAGGATGAACCCCAATACTGCAATGAAGTCTGTTGTCCGATTCTGTAAGTTGGAACAACCCATCGAAAGCTTTCGGTTCGATTGCAGGAATGATTATTCGTTCAATGCCGCTTTCAAAAGCACGGCTCAGCACAGCTGAAATATCATCTGCAAAAGCTGTACCGTCAATATGGGCATGCGAATCAATCATTTATTTCTTCAATTCAATTAATTTTGAAATTACTTTATCAACATGACCATCAACTTTGACATTCGAGAAAATATCCTGAATTTCCCCTTTAGGGTCAATAATGAAAGTGCTTCTGATTACCCCGAAATACTTTTTGCCATATAAAGATTTTTCACCCATAACTTCATAAAGATTGCAAATTGTTTTTTCAGGATCTGCAATCAAATTAAAATTCAAACTGAATTTATCGATGAATCCGTTATGTGATTTTACGTTATCCGGACTTACTCCCAAAACGACTGCATCCGCAGAGGTAATTCTCTCCATATTGTCCCTGAACTCGCAGGCTTCTTTGGTACAACCTGAAGTATTATCCTTCGGGTAAAAATAAAGAACTATCCATTTTCCAAGGTAGTCACTTAGTGAGATTTTATTTCCGCCATCAATTTCTGCTGAAAAAAGTGGTGCTTTTTGTCCTATTTCTAATGCCATATATATAAATCTTTCGTAAAATTTTAAAATAAATTAGCTTTTAACTCTTTTGCATTAAACATATCAATAATAGCCTTTTCGACGGGATGCTTACCACTTAAGTCTTTATGGCTGTTATTTATTGCTGTTGACGTAGGAGGTTCGATTTCCTTGTCAATGAAATCATCTGCCAGATCAATTGAAATATATTCAGCGGGAGTTTCCTGAACTGTTGGTTCATTGCTCATTGTTTCGTCATTGATTATTTTCAGTTTTATCTGCGTTCCGTAGAACTCATTCAGGAAAGTATTTAAAGGAGTTTTTCTCTTCTCAAGATTTGCCGAAACGAATATCTGACCTGTCTTTAGGATTACTTCATTGTTAAAAAAATCGGCTTGCACGTAATAGGCATGCTTCATCATGCTCAAATCATTTTCTGCTATTGCATATTTTTCCAAAAATGATTTCCATCCTGATTTGAGTTCTGCCGCTGTTACGTTTTTTAGTTCCTTAGTGGCAGAAGAATTATTCTCAACAGGTTTAGGTTCAGTACTTTTTGAAGAGGATAAAGAACCAACTGAAGACAGCAAATCCATATTCAAACTTAAATCTGCATTACTGCTCAAGTTAAGTCCTGAATCTTTTCTGCTTTTAAAACCTGCTGACGGCTCGGGAACACTTTCAGCAATTGGAGAATCCGACGGAACTTGCTCTCTAACTAAGGTCAGAGGTTTTTTTTTTAATTCCTTTAATTCGCTTAAAAGTTCAGAAATATCAATTGATTTATCTATCGAAGCCATTTGGACAAGTGCCATCTCAAATTTTATTCTCGGCTGGGGTGCAAACCGTAATGCTTGCTCAGTGGTTGCGGCAAGACTCATCAATCTCAGTAAATCAGGTTTAGTGAATCGCTTTGCTTCATTCTCGTATTTTCCCAAATAGGAGCCTGAACTGTCAATCAACTTAGTTCCTCCGGTAACGCAAACAGTAAGCAAATTCCTCAAATGTTCGAGCAAACCTGCAAGACATTCCTGAAAATCGTAACCTTTTTGGATTACTTCCTGAGCAATAAGGAACATTTCATTCAAATTCTTCTCGACAATTGAATTTGTTATCCGAAAATAGAAATCAACATCAATCAAATGAAGAGCATCGGACATTTCGGAATACTTAATTGATTTGCCGCAAAATGCAACAACCTGATCAAAAATGCTCTGGCTGTCGCGCATCGAACCATCAGCTTTTTTTGCAATAGTTATCAATGATTCTTCATCAATGGTTATTCCTTCTTTTTCAGCAATGGTTTTCAACTGTGCAGTCATGTTGTCAACTTCCATTCTATGGAATTCGAATCGCTGGCATCGGCTCAGAATCGTAGCAGGAACTTTATGGGCTTCTGTGGTTGCAAAAACGAACATAAGATGCGGCGGCGGCTCTTCAAGCGTTTTCAGAAGAGCATTAAAAGCCGCTGTCGAAAGCATGTGGACTTCGTCAATAACATAAAGCTTATATTTGCCTGCTGAGGGAGGATATTTTGCATTTTCTCTTAATTTTCGGATATCATCCACACTGTTATTCGAAGCTCCGTCTATTTCAATAACATCCATTGAACGGTTTTCGAGTATAGGTTTGCAAGAAATACATTCATTGCAGGGCTCGGAACCAACAGGACTGATGCAATTCACAGCTCTTGCCAGAATCCTCGCAGTTGTAGTTTTGCCAACGCCTCGCGGACCGCTGAAAAGATAAGCATGATGAATCCTCTTGTTTGCAATTGCATTTTGTAAAGTAACCGTAATATGGTCCTGCCCTATCACATCGTGGAAACTCAAAGGTCTCCACTTACGTGCAGTAACTATAAATTCTTCGAATTTTTGTTCAATTTCCATAAAGTATCTTCAAATTAATATTATTCTAAGTTAATCGTTTTGTAATGAGTTCAATTTAAAAAAATAAATATAAACAAAAAATATCAAAACGAGTGAACAAAATGAGAACAACAACACAATTTATTGCCGCATTTGTAATATTTTTTTCTTTTTGCCTTCTTCAATCCGAAGCCGGGACTTCAGAAATTAAAATTCTTAAACCTGACCCTTCGCTGAATAGAACATCGAATGTTCTTGCCAACAAAATTGTTGTCAGGTTCAAAAGTTCTGTACATGACGTTAGTACAGCACAAAAATTTATCGGTTCAAAAACAATCGAGGTAACAGAACAGTTACTTGACAAGAAACAAAGTTTTTTTTATAATAATGACCTGAAAAATCAGGCAACAATTCAGTCCTCCAAAAATATTAGCAGAATACTTGAAACCGAGGACCCTTTGCTCAGAACATTTTATATTGACTATGAAGGAAACGAACCTCCTGAAAAATTTTGCAGAAAACTTCTTGCTGAATATCCCGACCTGGAAATTGCAGAGCCTCTTGCGGTTGACGAAATGCTTGGCAGTTACACACCCAATGACCCAAGGATTAACGAACAAACAGTTTTAAAAAAAATCCAGGCTTATCAGGCTTGGAGCATTTTTAAGGGAGATACTAATGTCGTCATCGGAATAAGTGATAATGGGATATTTCAAAACCATGAAGATATAAATGGCAACATTGCCCGTAACTGGAAAGAAATTCCAAACAACGGGAAAGATGATGACGGCAATGGTTTCGTTGATGATTTTACAGGGGTTAATTTAACATTTTTTGAGGACGGAAAAAAACCGAATGATACTTACAATCCAAGCGAAAGCCATGGCACCAGCGTTGCAAGTATTGCAGGTGCCGAAACTGATAACTCATTAGGTATGGCGGGTGTCGGTTTCAAATGCAGAATTTTCCCGATTAAAACAGCTATTTACAACACTACAGACATTTTATACGGCTACCGTTCGATTCTCTATGCGGCTGTCAGAGGGTTAAAAGTTCTGAATTGTAGTTGGGGAAGCGTCAAGAATTTTTCAGCAGTTGACCAATCAGTTATTGATTATGCTGTTGCACGAGATGTTGCTATTGTTGTAGCCGCAGGAAATGGCAATAACAGCACTGCACTTTATTATCCCGCAGGTTATCGCGGCGTGCTTGGAGTTGGAGAGGTGGACGGTTCGGACCAAATAACATCGGGAACAACCATTGGCTACGGTACAAAAATTATGGCACAAGGCATGGACAATCTTGGAGCAAGAAACGGGAACTCCTACGAAACTTTGTCAGGCGGCGGAACATCCTTTGCTTCGCCTGTTGTTGCAGGAGTGGTGGCTATGGTCAGAGCCAAATATCCTCAGCTGAGTGCCATGCAAGCTTTGGAATACGTCAGACAATCCACCGATGAGATAGATTTGGGAAGCAGTCCCGTAATGAATTTTTTAATTCCCGGAAGAGTCAATATGCTTAAAGCAATTCAGCAAGACGACATAAAAATTCCTTCCATCAGACCGCTTGACATTACTTTGATTAATTCTGCAGGACAGATTACGAATAGATTCGGCAAAAATGACACTGCAAAACTTATTTTCAATTGTTATAATTATCTTGCAAAAGCCTCCAACCTGAAATTTGTGCTTCGTTCATTTTCTGAAAGCGGCGAGTATATTCAGGTGCTTGACAGCGTCATCAATCTGACAGTTGCAGATGCTGATTCTCCGCTCAATATCGGACAATTTTCAATTAAATATATCAATCCGGTTAAAACAAAAATTTTTCTAAGGGTTGACATTTATGGCGAAAATGAATATCACGATTTCTTCTTGAAAGAATATATGCCAATATCGGATGTAACAACTTTTTCTAATAAAGTAATGAAATTTTCAGTCGGCGACCGCGGTACTTTCGGTTATGGTTTGCCCGAATTGGACAGTCAGGGAGCCGGGTTTGTATATAAAGGCAATGACGGCAAAAGCACCGCAAGTCAGCTTTTCAAATCATGCCTCATAGCAACCGAAAGCAGTAGTAAAGCAGTATCAGGTCTTTACAGCAGGAATTTTTCCACCGCTACTGACTTCAGCGTTGAAAAAGTCTTTACAGGAGCTAACCCGAATGTTTGTATAATTAATGATTCTACTGCTTACTACGAAGATAAAATCGGCTTGAGAATTGAACTTGAGTTCCAAATCCCAAACGAAAAAATTGCAGTAACAAAAGTATTGGTAAAAATGACAAATATCTCAGGAAAATCATTGAAAGATGTTGCTTTGGGCTATTATCTGGATTGGGACATAGGATTTGACACCGACAGTAACAAAGTCAGGCTTTTCCCCGAAGCAATTCCCGAGTTTTTTGCACCTGTTGCCGCCGCGGCAGAGGTTGCAGAAAGTGTCGCTCCGGGATTCCATTCTTTCGGTGCTATGGCATTTCATCCTTTAGCAAAAAATCAGGCACAGGCGGCAGGAATGACTTACGAAATGACTAAGAGTTTTCCTCAGGCAACTAAAATATCCGCATTGAACACCGGCACCGAAATACAGGTGGAAACTCATAACGATATTAACATGACCGTCGGTATGAAATTCCCCGGCAGTTTCGAACCGCTTGCTGAACAATCTTTCATTATTTTAATAGGTGGGGCTGAATCTCCTGAAATTCTTGCTGAAAACATGAAAAGTGTTCTGCTCGGCACAGAAGTTAAGGAGAATATCGTTTCCTCAAATGGTGAAATCATGATTTCGCCAAATCCATCCTCCGATTTCATAGAAATAACAAAACCTTCCGAAGGTTTGGAACCTTGGGAAAATTCTTCAACTATTAGAATCTTTAATGTATTTGGAGAAAAGATTGAGGTTAAAACTGAACTCCTAAAAAATTCTCAATTTTCAATTCACAATTCACAATTAAGAATTGACGTTTCTGGTTTGCCGAGTGGTGTGTATTTTGTTCGTGTGGGGGATAAAGTTGGGAAGTTTGTAAAGATTAAATAGAATAAAGAAATTATTAAGTAATTTGAATAACGTATCAATTTATTTCGTAATTTGCATTAAATACAGTAGGTCTTTTTAAATAATTTTCAGGAGTCCGAAAAATGAAAAAGTCTTTTTACTTGCTGATAGTAGTTATTTTATCTGGTTTTATTCCTGTGTTTATTCATTCCCAAACAATTACGACCAACCCTCTGCCCGGCAATGAGTTCTGTGCCGGAACAAGCATCGAAGTCGGTTTTACTATCACTGGAGAATACCAAACTGACAACTTTTTTATAGCCCAACTTTCGACGAACAACTTTGCCAATTTTCAGAGTATTGGCACGGTTAAAGCTAAAGAATCCGGTAAAGTCATTGCGGCATTTCCTGAAAATCTTGCCGAAGGAACAAACTACCGAATAAGGGTAATCAGTAGTAATCCGTATATCGCAGGAAGTGACAACGGTTCGGATTTTACCGTTCATTCAAAATATTACGGTTCAATTAGCCTTAAAAAAAACAAATTGTATCTTGAGGTTAATGAAAGTAACAATTATATACTTTCTTACGGCAGCTTAAAAGATTTCACTGCTAACTGGAACTTTGGAAAGGATGCAGTTCCTCAAACTTTTACCGGAACAACCCCACCTTCAGTTTATTATACCTCAAGCGGGCTTAAAAATATTACTTGTGATGTTGTATCTGCCTTTAATTGCAGTAATTCTCTTAAAACTTCAACAAATATTTTCGTTTACGGTTGTGAGATAAAAATTGATTCTACTGCTCTTGTAGATAGTGTAAAAATTGACCAATCTGATGATGAAATAATATACAATTTGATTCATGGTGAAGAACTTAGGCAATTCTGGATTTTGCCTAACGGTTCAATTGACGAAGAATGTTTATGCGAACTTGACCATAAAATATTCATTCTTGAAACCGGTGCTTCAATAACTTATAGCGGAGCAAATGGCTCATTGTTTTTCTTAAAACCCGGTTCGAGTTTGTCACTAAAAGGGAAGATCACAAATTCTATCTTTGTCACGGCTCCGGGTTCAAGCCTTATGTTTGCAGATAGTGGCGGAAATAAACAGTTGGATTGTGCTGTAATTAAATACGATTACAAAGCCGCACCCGAAAAAGGCATTGCCGCTCTCATCGCATTAGGATACAGTGGTGTAAAACAAGATTTTTCAGATATATGTTCAATGGTGATTTCCCCAAATCCGGCTGAAGATTTTATAGAAACCAACATGAACCAAGGTACACAAAGGGGAATGAAAATTGCTTAGAT
>CAZSHX010000082.1:2289-20000 GCA_964606895.1 uncultured Hyphomicrobiales bacterium | reverse complement strand
TTTGATTGTTATAAAACTCAAAATACGATTTTAGTCCTTTGTAAAGCTCTTTGCCGTCTGATTGTGAATGCAAATATACGTATTCATATTTTACTGTTCTCCACAATCTTTCGACAAAAACATTATCTATTGCTCTGCCTCTGCCGTCCATACTTATTTTGATTTCATTTGATTCAAGCACGTTTGTAAACTTTTCACTCGTAAACTGAACTCCTTGATCTGTATTAAAAATCTCAGGTTTGCCGCCTTTCAATGCTTCTTGCAATGCATCTATGCAAAATGTACTATCCAAACTGTTTGACAGCTTCCATGATAAGACGTAGCGACTATGCCAGTCAATTACTGCCGTAAGATACATAAAGCCCTTCTCCATTGGTATGTACGTTATGTCGGTACTCCATACCTGATCGGCTTTGTCTATTTTATAACCTCTCAGTAAATATGGATATTTTTTATGGGCTTTGTCAGGGATGCTCAGTCGTGGTTTGCAATATATGGCTTCTAAGCCCATTTGTCTCATCAAACGCCTGACTCTCTTTATATTCACTTCGTATTTCAAAGAACGCAAATGATGGCTCATCTTGGCTACTCCACAAAACGGTGTCTCCAAATACTGCTTGTCCATCTCCAACATTAGACTAAGGTTTTCTTCACTTTCTCCCTTCGGCTGATAATAGTATCCTGAACGACTTATCCCTACTATTTGGCATTGTCTGGTGATGCTGATTTCTTTTTGTCTCCTTTCTATTAATGACCGTTTTTCTTTTATACTACAGTCCTGATTTTTTTTTAAGCCAATCCAGTTCTACCTGCAATTGACCTATCTGTTGATACAAACGCTCCTCGGTCGGTTTGCTGTCATCCTGCTTTTTTGTCCGCTTATCTTCAAATATTTTTCCCGATTCCTCTATTAACTGGCTCTTCCATTTTGTTACCTGATTCGGATGTATTTGATACAGGCTGGCTATCTCATTTAGAGTCTTTTGTTCCTTCAATGCCTCAATTGCTACTTTGGCTTTGAATTCCTGACTGTATCGTGTTCGGTTCTTTTTCATCTTGCTTCTCCTTTAAATTCGCAATTTAATCTTTTTCCACCTTATTTCCCTGTCCAGTTTTTGGGGAGTAGCTCAAAATCATTATAAATAATTCCCATTATTGTCGAATTGTGAAGTGTTCAAATGATTAATATTTTGCATTTTCTGAATTCTATTTGTAATTTTTTCTTTCAACAAATCTAGGCTTCCTCTACTCTACCGCGACTTCTTCATACCGAAAGCAAGTGACGATATGGTCGTTGACAATGGCTGCCGCCTGCATAAATGCATAACAGATGGTTGAACCGACAAAATTGAATCCGCGGGCTTTCAGCTCTTTGCTCATTTTGTCAGATACCTCAGTTCTCGGTGGAATCTCTTTCATCGAAGTCCATTTATTTTTGATGGTTTTGCCATCAGTAAACTGCCAGATGAATTTATCGAAAGAGCCGAATTCCTTTTGAATTTCCAGAAAAGCCTTTGCATTTCTGATTGTCGAATTTATTTTCATTCTGTTGCGGATAATACCGGCGTTATTCATAAGTTCTTCAATTTTTGCATCGTCGTATTTGGCAATTTTTTCAGCATCGAAATTGTCAAATGCCGAGCGGAAAGATTCACGTTTATTGAGAATAGTTGACCAGCTTAATCCTGCCTGAAATGCATCAAGAATAATGAACTCAAATAGCTTTCTGTCGTCGTGAACCGGAACTCCCCATTCAGTATCGTGATACTCAATCATCAAAGGATTGCCCGACTGCCATTCGCAAGTTTTTTTTGTTTCGGGCATATTATTTATCTCCTTGCTCTTCTAACAAATATTGAATTTTATCTTCGGCATCGCGGATGAGTTTTTCTTCGCCATCAAAGCCGTATTCTTTGAATCTGATATTACCTTTGCTGTCTATGTAAACTCTGGCAGGCAAACCCGTCAATCCAAGAGAAATTGGAAAAGTATTTTTGGAATCAACATAAACAGGCATTTCAATTTCATTTTCAGCAACGAATTTGCGAACCTCTTTTTTTCTCTTTGGTCCTTTTTCCCAAACGTCAATAGAAAACACATCTACTTTTGGATTATCATTGTACATTTCGTCCAATCTTTCTACAGCAGGAAAAGCATCTTTACAAGGTTCGCACCAGGTAGAAAACAGATTCAGAATCACAATCTTTCCATTGAAAATATCGGAATCAACTTTAATACCGTCGCTTGTCAGGACTTCACCGAGTTCAACGGGAACAAATAGAACTTCATCGTTCAAATCAAAGAGTCTTTTCATTTTAGCAACTTCGGTCAGCGAATCGAGAAAAGGCTCATAACCCTTGGCACTGGTAGTAAAGCGGAAATAAAATTCTTTGAAAACACTGTCTGAATAAGTTGAAGATGCTGAATTAACAATAGCCTCCTTTGAAATAATGAATGCAGATTCTTTATCATTCAGTTTCAAATAATTATCAATAATTGAGTCGTATATATCAAATTCTGCTTCGCCACCAAGCAGAGCTTTGGCTTTAAGCAAATTATCAATTGCATCGTTGTATCGCTGGTCGTCAGTTAAACCATCAGCAAGAAAAATATAAATTGAAGCAAGTTTGATACCTTTTTGTTCTTCCCATTCGCTTTCAGTCAGATAATCAGGTTTGGGATTTCCCTGGTCAAATTTAAGAACCTCAATAGCCTTATTGGTATAAAACGTAACCTCACCATCAATTTTTATACTGTTCGAAGGTCTGATTTTAATAATCTGAGCGGCAATTTCGGAGTAAACTGCTGAAGGTACATTTTGGTATGTTTTGATAAATTCTTTGAATTCATCAATTTTTCTATCAGCATTGTAAGCTTTCAGCAAGGCAAGCCAGACTTTTTCCTTAGCTCCAGATTTCGGATACTTAGTAAGAAAATTCATCGAACTGTTTTTGAATTCTTCAAATGAATTAGCTTTCTGAAGATTATTAAGGTCTCGGTCTTCGGCAATTTTAGAGAAAGAATATCTTGATATATAATCAGTTTCCAAAACTTCGGCTTTTTCCTTTTCGTTAATGGCTTTCAATGCTCTTGAAAGGGCAATTAGCACATTCTCATCATTAATGACGGTCATTGCTTCATAGTAACCTCTAATTTCGGCAGTGAATACTTCTGTGGTGATTTTATGAAGGTCGTGCTTCAATGAAGCAAATCCTATTTTTGCAACAAGATTATCCGGATGAAATTTTATTTCTTTTTCCATGCAGTCCAATGCTTTGTTTAAATCTATGTTTCTGTTGCAGTTCGGCGTTAGATTCCCCATGAATGATATGGCTTTTTTCAGGTATGAACCTTTTGCCATTGTTCCTAAGGAATTTTGAATCTGGAAATCCCAGAATTCTTTGTAATTTGCGTCATATTTTCCGGTAAATCCAACTTTTATCAGTCCGAAAACGCATTTATCAGGGATTATAAAAGTAGCATGATAATCTTTTTCAGAGGTCTTCTCAAGTGCTATCTGTTCTGCCTTCGGATATGCTTCCTGATCATTAAAACAATAAATCATTGCATAAATTTTATCGGAATTATGGAATGTTCCATCATTCGTGTATTTAATCGTCATTTTCTGATTTGGTGTTAATACTTCGGGCGAAAAAGTTAAGCCTGCATTAGCAAAATTCAGGAAAATAAAGAATAAAAGTATTTTTAAAATAAATCTAATTTTCATAATGGCTCCGTCAAAAAAAAATATTTAAAAGTTTTTGAGTTTGATTTTTTAAAATTCAAATTGCTTGCTTAGTTCAGTTGTAATATAATCAAATGCTTCTTCGGGACTATCAACAAATTTCAACAGGTCAACATCTTCCTGATTAATCATTCCTTCTTCTACCAAAGCATCGAAATTAATTATCCTGTTCCAGTATTCTTTCCCATAAAGAACGATTAATCTTGGTTTCTTCAGCTTTTTTGTCTGGCGTAATGTCAGCACTTCCATCATCTCGTCAATCGTTCCGAAACCACCGGGGAAAACCACCATGCAATTCGAAAGATAAACCAGCCAAAATTTACGCATAAAGAAATAGTGAAATTCAAAATTCAGATAGGGAGTGATATATCGGTTTGGTTCCTGCTCGAATGGCAGGCTTATATTGAATCCGATTGTTTCCATTCCTGTTTCCTGAGCTCCGCGATTAGCCGCTTCCATAATTCCGGGACCTCCTCCCGAACAAATATGGAATCTTTTTGATTTTGGAAGAGTCATAGACCACTCGGTAAGCATTTTGGAAAGTTTCAGACAATGTTCGAAATAAATTGCTGTTTTCAAACCCTTTTCTGCTAAGCGGATATTTTGGTTTATTTCAACTTGCTCTTCAGCACTTGCATGTTCAAGGGAATACGTCAGTTTGGAAATTTCATTCTTTAAATATTCTTCGGAACGAATTCGTGCGGAACCGAAAAAAATGATAGTTCTGTAAATCCCATGCTTTCTAAGATGCTGTTCGGGGTGAAGATATTCAGACAATATCCTTACCACTCTACCTTCACGGCTGTGCAGGAAAGTGCTGTTGTCATAAGCTTTAATAGCATTTTCTAAATGCTCGGGTAATTCAAATTTGTCTTCCAATATCTACTTTCATTTCTATTTGTTAATCCACTAATTATCAATAATACGATTTTTTGATGAATTTGTTATGAAAGTAATCGAAAAAGCTGTTATTGCTTAGTGAATTGGAGTTCGTAAAGCCTTGCATAAATTCCGCCATGCTCCAACAGTTCTTTATGAGTTCCCGATTCTCGAACCTCACCGTGGTGCAGAACGATTATCCTGTTGGCTCTTTTGATTGTTGAAAGCCTGTGGGCAATTACGATTGAAGTCCTGTTCGAGAGCAGTAAATCAAGCGAATTTTCGATTAGCTTTTCAGTTTCCGAGTCAATATTTGAAGTAGCTTCATCCAGAATTAATATATCAGGATTAGCCGCAAATGCTCTTGCAAAAGAAATCAGCTGTCTTTGTCCTGTCGAATATGTTGAACCCCGCTCCGTAACAACTGAATAATAAGTATCGGGGAGTCTTTCGATGAAATCAGAAGCACCCAATGCTACTGCAGACTCGATTATTTTATCTTCACTGATATGCTCAACTCCCAATGAAATATTATCTGCAATTGTTCTTGAAAACAAAAATACATCCTGCATAACAAGAGCGATATGATTTCTCAAGGATTGCTGATTATAACTGCGGATACTTTTTCCATCAATTAATATATCGCCGCCCTGAAATTCATATAATCTTGTCAGAAGATTGATAATTGAAGTTTTTCCAGCTCCGGTAGCACCAACGATTGCAACAGTTTCTCCCTTGTTCACTTTGAAGGAAACATTTTTCAGAACTTGTTTTGATTCATCGTAGCTGAAATCAACATTTCTAAATTCAATTGAATCTGAAAATTCATCAAGATTTTCGGCATTCGGATTGTCTTCTATAAATTCTTCGGTATCTAAGAGTCCGAAAATTCTTTCTGATGAAGCCATTGCCGCCTGCATGGTCGTATATTTTTCTGTCAAATCTCTAATTGGTCTGAAAAACATTTCGGAATACTGAAGAAATGCTATAAGTGTACCAACAGTCATCAATCCAGAAATAATGTGCCCTGCAGTCCACCAGAGGATTAATGCCAGTGCGGCTGTGCTTAGAAATTCAACAACCGGGAAAAATGAAGCATAGTAAAAAACGGATTTAATCCACAATTTTTTATTTTCGATATTAAGTTCATCAAACTTATTCTTCTCGTTTTTCTCGCCGGTGAATAGTTTTACGGTTGAAATGCCTGAAACAAACTCATTTAGAAATGTATTTAATTTTGACACATTTTGGCGGATATCCCTAAAAACAACCCTGACTTTCTTTCTGAAAACGCTGGTTGCAATTATTAAAAATGGCAAAACTGATAATGTTATTAAAGACAGTTCCCAATTCGTAAAAAACATGAATCCGATTATCCACATTATCAGCAAAATATCAGCCAATATCATAACAACACCCGAAGAAAACATCTCATTCAAAACTTCAACATCATTAGTAACTCTGGTCACAAGTCTCCCTACAGGATTTTTGTCGAAGAATCTTAGCGAGAGTTTCTGAATATGAGCAAAAAGCTGGATACGAACATCAAGCAATACTTTTTGCCCAATCCACTGCATCATGTAAGTAAGGAAAAATTGAAAAGCACCCTGTGCAACCATTACTCCAAAAATTATCAATATGATTTTAATAAGTCCATCGGAATTTTTTGTAGCGATGAAATCATCTACAGCGATTTTTGTTAAAAATGGTTTTAGCGGACCAAGAGCAGAGAGAATAAGCGTCAGAGCAATGGCTAAATATATGTATTTTGCGTAAGGCTTAAGAAATTTCATAAGCCTTTTAATCAATTTATAGTCGAATTCTTTGTAATCTATATCTGTTTGCATATTTAATAATTGGAGTTTCTAAAAATTCAAATTCTTGTGCCATCCTGAGTGCAACAAAGGATCAATCTTCCTACATAATTTAGATTCTTCACTTTGTTCAGAATGACAAATCCGTATTACCCTTTTATCTTGCGTCGTGGTACCCGCCGTCAATATTAAGTTGTTGTCCGGTTATATACGAAGAGCAATTTGCAAAAAACCAGACAGCATCAAAAACATCTTTAACATTACCAAAACGTTTCATTGGAATTTTATTTATATCTATCAAAGTTGCGTCGTGCTTGGTCGGCTCGTCGGGCATAACTATTGTACCCGGATTTATACAATTCACTGATATATCAGGAGCAAGCTCGCGTGCCAATGCCTTGGTCAGATGAATTAAGGCTGATTTGGAGACATTGTAGGGAATTCTGTGGCTCCAGATTTCCAAACCTCCAAGCGAAGCAATATTAATTATTCTTGAGCCTTTTTCGGCAACTGCTGAAAAAGCCTGTGAACAAAGAAAAGCTCCCTTTGTGTTTATGTCAATTGTTGAATCCCAGTCATTTTCCGAAATATCTTTCAATTTCAATAATTCAGGAAACACTCCTGCATTGTTCACCAAAACATCAGGCACTCCAATCTGCTCAACAACTTTTTCGATTGCATGAATAACTTCATCCTTAACCGAGACATTTGCTTTTACTGCAATAACTCTTGTACCGAATGTTTTCAAATAATCCAATGTTATGAATGCCTCTTCTTCAGAAGAATTATACAAAATGGCAACATCCCATTGCTTTTTTGAAAACTCAATGGCTAACCCTCTGCCAAGTCTCTTGCCGCCACCTGTTATTAAAACTAATGGCATAAATCAGAATTTAAGCTGTTGACGCAAATCCCAAATTACCCGGGAATTGATTTTCTGGGTGAAGAAATCCTTGTGAATTCTCACTTTAATTTCAACATTTGTTTTAAGTTCTGCAAATTTGATTGTATTTTTGGAACTCAGAACGAGTTTATAAGTGCCTGTTCCCACACATGATTCAATGGGGAGAATCTGACCTTTAATTCCATAAAATCTGCCCATATCCGGAATAGCCCTGATATTATTAAGTTTGGCTTCGATAGTTATTTCATTATCGGCTACTTTAACTATCTTCACTTGTGCTGTATCGTAATAATTCATTCCGTCAATCTGAAAAGTAATCGGTGAAGTCCAAAGTGAATCCTTGTAAACTTTCTCAACCGGATAAATCAATTTTTTGACATCAGTAAGATATTTTAGTCTATTCAAGGAAATACCGTCAAGCCAAATAAATGTTTGTAACGTATCCATTCCTGAACCGTTTTCAAGTACATAATTCTTGAGCCAGTCAAGTCTTTCACCTTCAATTTCGGTTACTTCTCCGTAAGGCGAATAAGTCATAGAAAAATCTTTACCAAGTGCAACAGAAATTGCTTTTAAGTCTTCGAAAGTAACTGCACCCGGATTATCAGCCTGAGAATTATATTCGAAAACTGCATCGCCGTCGGTAAACTTATAGAATAAAGAATCAATTCCTACATCCAGTTTTAAAAAGCCCTTATCTGAAGAGCTTGGTGCTCTTTCATTAAAATATAAATCATATTGTCTTTTGAATTTCCTAACTGAACTGTCGCTGAAAATGCGCGTGATTCCGGTTGAATCGGTTATCTTGTAAATATGAATTATTGTAGCCGGAAATCCCATCTTTAATTTATAAGACGGAATCTGTGCTTCGTCACCTTTTTGCTGTGCAGTAACAGACATAAATCCGATTACAAAAATCAGAATGAACAGTTGAATAATTCTCATATTTGTTTTTCCTTTTCCATTGAAAAATAATAAATTGACCATGCGGCTAAAGTCATACCGTCCCATATTTCTCCCTTTTGTATTTTATGAATAATTTCTTTTTTTGTCAGTTCAATAATCTCAAACTCTTCAGATTCTTCGGGTTTTGGTTTGCATGAAACCAAACCAGTTGCATGAAAAACAGCACAAATTTCATCGGTTACACCGTTGAAAGGATTAAATTCCCCGATTTTCAGTAAATTGCCTTTGTACCCTGCTTCTTCTTCCAATTCCTGATTTGCATTTTCAATCGGCGATAAACCTTTTTTTAGTCCTCCACCCGGAAATTCAATGCTGATTTTTTGATTCAAATATCTGTACTGTTTTGTCATTATGAATAAATTTTCATTTTTCTCGGGTATAATGAATGTCGAACCACCAGTATGAACAAAGTGGTATTCACCCTCAAACCCAGATGGATACTTGTATCTGTCCAACCGATATTCCCACCAGTTGTTGGCACTCAAAATGCTTCCCGATATTTTTTGCAATTCTTTCAACATACTTTTTTTATATTTGCAACTTCTCTATATACTAAGACACATGAAACGCAAAAACGTCTCACGTTTTTTTTCATTTCATGAAAATAAATTTTAAAATCATAAATAATGTTCACAGAATTAATATATTTTTCTCAACAAAAAGTCAAAGTCATTATTGATACTTTGAAAAGTAACAATAGTATTTGGCGTAGAAATCTGCTGATTATTGCTTTTTCCCAGTTTCTTGCAATGATGGGTATGGGTTCGGTTATTCCATTTTTGCCACTTTATATTCGTGAACTGGGGGTTACGAATCTTGCACAGGCTCAAATCTGGAGTGGTTTGGTCTTTTCCGGTCCCTACATTCTTTCTATTCTGGCGGTTCCGGTTTGGGGTGCTTTGGGCGATAAATACGGCAGAAGAATGATGGTTGTTCGTGCGATTATCGGACTTGGGATTGCAATGGCATTGATGGGATTTGCTCAAAATATCTGGCAATTATTTTTTCTTCGGGTTTTTCAGGGTGTTGTCAGCGGATTTATTGCCGCTTCACTTTCTTTTGTTTCGGCAAACACACCCCGCGTAAGAAGCGGATTCGCAATGGGATTTCTTCAAAGTGCACAATCAGCCGGTAATATCTTAGGACCGCTTTTTGGAGGAGTACTTTCCGATTTAATAGGTATTCGCCCTGTCTTTTGGGTTACAGCTTTGCTTTGTTTTATTTGCGGAGTTATGGTGCAGTTTTGGGTTAAGGAAGAGAAAGCAGGTTTTAATCATCAATTGGAACTCTCGGTTTTCAAAAATTTTAAATTTGTAATGACCCAAAAGGAACTGAGGCTTATTATTTTAATGATAATCATTTCTCAGGCAGGAATTTTCTTTACTATGCCCATTTTCCCCTTTTTCGTGGAATCTTTGCATGCTCCCCAAAAATATTTATCAACCATCACTGGTTCGCTGGTTGGTATTATCGGTGTTTTCAGCATTATTTTTGCTCCTGCGTGGGGACGAAGAAACGACAAAAAAGATTATCACAAAACAATTACAGTTGCCACACTCATCATAGGTGTTGCATTATTGCTCCATGCTTTTGCAACAAATTACATTATGTTATTTCCATTGCGAATTATAATCGGAATATTCATTGCCGCAGTAATTCCCACTTTTTATACCGTTCTGTCCAAAAAATCATCGGACGACAATGTTGGAGGGATTATGGGAATAGCCAGCTCTGCAAGCCTTTTCGGTGCATTAATAAGCTTTCTGACCTGCGGATACGTATCCTCTTTTTTGGGAATTAATGCCTGCTTCATCATTTCGGGTTTGTTACTGCTTCTAATTACTCTGATTTCATACTTTTCAAATTCGAAGCCCTCAGCAAGCTCTACTTCTTACATTTAAAGCTCATGAATGAGTATCATATTGCAACTGTTACGCAGACTGCTGTGAATTCCACATTTTCACGAGTCATGAAACAATTTATGTTGTTCATCAGCTCGCACAATTCTTAATTGGGCATTACGTATATATATGTACCACTGCCATTTATTATTTCCTATCTTATATATTAATATTTAATTATGATATAACGAATATCTATTATTTCATTATATTCAATAATAATGATTATTGCAAATGCAAATTACTTGATTACATAATCGCATCGCTTGCGACCATTATTGTCTTGTATGCTAATATATTCGTCTCGCTTGCGGACAGCTCCGCACTGTATGCATGCACATTATTCATAAATGTTCTTAACGTTTTTAATAATCATCTTTAAATTATCAACTTTATATATATAATTATTTCTCAATACTGTCTCTTTATTTTATTGAAAGCAGATGATAGAATAAGCATTATTATAAAAAATGCGATTAATAATAGCGAATTATCCATGACGGAACTGATTCCCCCGCCTCGGAGGAACACGTCATAGAAGCCTTCCAGCCCCCAATTTAACGGTGAAATAACGCTTATTTTTCTCATGATATCCGGCATGATGTAAGTAGGCACCCAGATGCCTCCGATTGCCGCAAATATCATTACAGAGATAGAGCCGGAAATTGCCGCCTGTTCCTGCGTTTCAGCGATTGTTCCGATAAACATAGCATAACCTGATGCCGCAAGTCCTGATGAAATTATTATGCAAATAAGAGCTGTCCAGTTAACGTTCATCTGCAATTCGGGTAATCCAAGAAGAGGAAGCAAATAAACAGCGGCAAAAAATATGACTGAAAATTGAAGAATACAAACTGCGAGATAATTCAATATTTTCGCAGAAAGCACTGTGATGTACGATATGGGCATTGTTTTCAGTCTTATTCCGCTTCCTTCGTTTCTTTCTTTTATCATGTTGCCGGAAAGGGGAATAACTATGAAAAATATGGCAAACATTGTCCATGCCGGTACATTATGCTGAACGGAATTCGGAAGAATCTCAGATTCAGTTAGCGAAGGATATTGAGTTTCAATACTAATTAAATCATTTTTTTCTTTATCAAGATATTTTGGAAGTTGAACGGGGAATAATTTACCCACTTCTTCAAGGAAAATCTTGAACATCAATTTGTTTTCAATCTTAGTTGCAAAGTTTTGAATCGTGCTTGTTAAAGTTTGTTTGAATGAAGATTTAGTTGCTGGATCTAAATAAATTATAATCTTAATTTCAGGTGTTTCATTTTTTAAGGAAGAATTATTCGATAAACTTGATTTGATTTTTTTAACGATTTCGCTTCTCATTTTGGAAGAAACATTCTTTGGTATGAAAACTCCAATTTGATATTTGCCTTGGGCAACATCATTTTTCATGGAGGATTTATCAGCACCTGACATTTCATGCAATTTAAACATACCGCTTGCTTTTAATCCTGATATAACAGCATTTCCGAGACTGTCATTATCTTCATTAAGAACAATCATATTGATTGAACTTTCCTTAAGCGTTTTGAAAGTATTATCCTGAATTAAAGTAATAATTACAATCAAAACCAGCGGCATAATAAAAAGCAATGCTAATCCTGTTTTATCCCTGATTAACAGCAAATATTCCTTTTGGATGGACGATGTCAGCTTAATCAAATTCAATCTCTGACTCTCCTTCCTGTTAATTGAAGGAAAATTTCTTCAAGATTTTTGCCGGGGGCGAAATTATTTATCAGGTCGTTGATTTCGCCGTTACAAATAATTCTACTGGAGTCAATGATTGCAATCCGGTTGCATAAATTTTGGGCTTCTTCAAGGTCGTGAGAAGTGTAAATCAGTGTCATACCCTCATTATTCAATTTCTTTAACACATCAATTATCAGGGTACGGGATTGCACGTCCACTCCGACGGTAGGTTCATCGAGAAAAAGAATTTTTGGAGAGTGAAGCAACCCTGCAATTATATTCAGTCTGCGTTTCATACCTCCGGAAAATTCGCCGATTCTTTTTTTTGAGTCAATATCAAATCCGAAAAGAATAAGATATTCTTCGATTTTGTCTTTTAAAACATTGCCTTTCAGTCCGTAGATATTCCCGAAGTAACGAAGGTTTTCCCATGAAGTCAGTTCCTTGTAAAGAGCAATTTCCTGGGGAACAACACCGATAATATTTTTGATTTCGGGTAAGTTATGTTCGATGCTCAAGCCATCAATTAAAGCAGTACCGGAGTTTCTTTTAATAATTCCGCATAGATATGAAATAGTTGTGGTTTTTCCTGCCCCGTTAGGTCCGAGCAACCCAAAGATATCCTTTTCGAAAATTTGCAGAGAAATATCATCAACCGCAGGCTTTGAAGAACCTTTATAGAATATTGAAAGATTTTTGATGTCAACGATAATTTTGTTCATAAAATCATGATATTACTTAATGGCTTTCAAAAGTTTCTTGAAGAAAGCCTCTTCCCTACCTGCGATTTCCCAAACAATATCGGCAATTGAATCGTAAGATTCTTCGGGTTTTGCTCTGTTTTTGCAATTTCGTGATGCCATAACTGCAAATTCTCGCCATCTGTCACCGATTGCGGTCATTTCTGCAGACAATTCAAGAAAAGCATCTTTGCCGGTAATTTTTGCAGATTGCTGAAGAAATGCCGCAAAAATGAATCTGAAACCTGCTCCTCCAGTTCCGATTTCTTCCTGCATTCTGACGATTTGAGCAAGATAGAGCGAGGCTTTTTTCACTCCGATTTTTTCGGGCATTTTTCGTATTGATTTAGAAACTGTTTTGATACCTTTTATTCCAAACAATGGGACAGGTACATTCAGCATATCGCTGGCAGTGCGGTTAATTCCCTGAATAATTGCTTTCGGCAGATTATAAGATTTTGGAATATTAACAGGATAGTAGATATGACCTTTTGGTGCAAAAACTCCTTTTGCAAAGCGGACTTTGATTAGGTCTTTTTCGGTTAAGCGTGTTGTGGTTTCCATAACCGGGTCACTGATTAAATACTCGCTGTTTTCCTTTCCCAAAACAATAATGTTGTGTGCATTGAAATGAAATCTGTAGGGTTCGGGAAAATAAGTAAGATGATACACTCCGACCTGCATTCCAACAGGTTTTCCCAAATCGAGCATGCTGTCAAGCTCTGACATTGCTTTATTCTCGTCAGAGTATTTCTTTCTTTCTATTTTGAAACCGAGACGTTTTGCGACTCTTGCAAATATCCATCCTGGAAGTATTCGATAAGAATATCCGGGTGCATTATTGATTTTAACAAAAGGCAAATAGGAAAAAAACAATCCGGAACCAATGCCGAAAACCATTGATTCGGAAAGTTCAATCCCATGGTATTTTAATAAATTTGCCGTAACACCATTCTCGCAATGAGCTGATTGTTTGTGTTCTAAGTCTATTGTCATATATTATTTTTTAGTTCATCCAAAGTTATTCCAAACACATCTGCATAAATTTGCAAAGTGTCGTTATCCAATTTAGCGAATTCTGACGGTTTGAAATGCTTTTTGATTTTTCTTTTAGTGAAATTTGTATAAGCCGACAAAAGTTTAATATCCATCAGGCTCTTTTCCATAAAATATGCGATGGGAGAAAGTTCTCCGCTTCTCACTTTTTCTAAAGTTGCTTGCAGATTTTCGTTAATCTCATTCCATGTTTGTTTGAACACAATATTTTTCACTTCCCAACCACTGCTCAAAGCAGTTGTATAGTTGCCGTTTTCGTCAACAACATAGCATACATCACGGGTTTTACCCTGCATAAAGTTCTCATCGTCCTGCGGAACATGAAATTTATCCATCTGTCCTTTCATTAAAAATAAATATTTTCATCTCACATTCAGCAATTGTCTGGTCACCAATTTTGATACTTCCATTAATAATACTTGCGTTTTCCATCTGAAAACCAACAGTAACAGTCGTCAACAATTCTGAATTAACTTTAGGCAACGAAAAGATTCTGAGATTTTTTATAGCTCCGATGAAGCCCAAAGGAACCGCAACTCCATTTTGCTTTGACTCCACGCCTGATTTTGCGGCGGCTGTCTGAGCTATGTTTTCAATCAATGCGGGTTCATACAGTTTTCCTCCCGTAACAAACAGATTTTCGGAATCAACTTTAAGTGATGAAACAATACTATCCTTCTGTAATGAGACAATCCGGTCAAACATCCTGAATGGTTTTCTCTGAGTAATAATGTCATCAATATCTATATTTGTTAAATCTATATTCAATTTATTTATTAAAAAATTACTAAATATTGCTGAAATAGTGTTGAATTGCTCTGTCATTCTGAGTGTGACGAAGAATCTATTCACTCAACAATCAAAGATTTAGATTCTTCACTTTGTTCAGAATGACAAGAATAAATCAAAAATACTGAGTCACTTCAAAAGAATCAATCAATTCACCTCTGGTATCATAAATCTTAACAAAAACGTATTGCTCGTCAACTTCAAAAACCGCAAAATGGAATTGAGATTTCGTCATCACTGAACCCTTCATTTCTTTCACATTTACCAAATTGCCGCCGCCCCCGCCAAGAATTAAATGCTGAATCCCCTTGATAATACTTCTCTGGTAAAAATGGACATGACCGGCAACTACAAAATCTACTCTATTCGGTACAAAAACCGAATCGCAGATAATCTCAAAGTCTTTTTGTTTATCGCTTGATCTGGGAGAGTAAACAGGTCTGTGCTGAATAACAACTTTCCATCTTGGTTTAGCATTCTTCAGGTCATTTTCGGCAAAAACATATTGAGGAGAACCTTTTTTAAGTGACTGCTCTGTGTTTAGGATTAAAAAATGGACTTTTCCGACATCAAAGGAACCGTAAGTTTCTCCATCTCCATTGCGAGGTGGTTGCAAAAATGCTTTAAAATCATTGCTGTAAGCATCATGATTGCCAAGAGCCGCAAAAAAAGGAATCCTTGCATGCAATTCAGAAACATCCTTATTAAAGAATTCTTTCATCCATTCGCTGTAAGAACCATTTTCGGTCAGGTCTCCTGCATATACAACAAAATGAGGATTGATTTTGTTCAATCTTTTTGCAATATTTGTATGAATTTCAGGATTTGCCTGTGTGTCTGCAATAACTGCGAACCTCAAAATTGATGATGTATCAGGAGGTGTTTTGAATGTTCCTTCAATTGGCTGACCTTTGGTTTGAAGCAATTGATAATGATATTCCATTGAAGGCTTAAGCCCGGTCAGGAAAATCCTGTGAATATAAAATTTGGCTCTTCGATAATCAACTTCTTTGTAGAAAGCTGTTTTTACAAGAATATCGTATCCTAAGCCCTGCCCGTATTTAACGAATAGAGTATCCTTTTTGTCGGATTCTACCATCAGACAAACTGTATCTCGGCTAACGAACTGCAAATATGGCTGTAGCAAGTCTTTTGCTTTGCCGGTTTGGCAAATTAAGAATACTGCAAACACAAATATATAAATTCTTATTCTTCTCATAACTTTCATCCCTTTAAAAAAAGTAATCTCAGCAAATTTATAAAAAAAACTAATCAAAACAACAATATATTTGAAAAAAAAATTAAAGGTTTGAATGAAATATACCGAAAAGGTAATTATAGACGAAATATTTTCGAATAAGCACATTTTTTTAACTTTAACATAAGATGGGAATCATGGAACAACACGAAAAAGCAGGAAATGACAAAGGACACGAGCTTCAGCTTGTTACTTTTCATATCGGAGACGAGGAATTTGCCATTGATATTCTTAATATTCAAGGCATTAACAGAATGGTTGAGATTACCAAAGTACCAAACTCACCTGATTATGTGAAGGGTATTATTAATTTACGCGGTCAGGTCATACCGATTATTGATTTAAGAATCAGAATGGGACTGCCCCAAATAAATTATGACAAAAGCACACGATTTATTGTTGTGGACGTTAGCAACAAAGTCCTTGGTTTTATTGTGGACAGTGTCAGTGAAGTTCTGAGAATTAACAGCAACATTACCGAACCACCACCAGAACTTGTCCAGAATATCAGGTCTGAATTTATTACTGCTGTCGGTAAACTCGAAGACAGACTTCTGATATTGCTTGACATCGAAAAAATCCTTACCGATGACGAAAAAAGCATCATTTCCGGTTTAGTTGACAGTGAAAGCTGATTGGACGATTAAATCTTTTATTAGGAATTTTGAATTCTTCTAGTAAAAGTTTTTATATCATATGCCGATAAAGGTATTTCAGTTAATTATTTGAATTTGAACTAATTTTAAAAAAATAATTTTATAATTTTTTGGAGAGTAGATATGTTTAAGAATATGAAAATCAGAGTAAAATTACTTCTTGGTTTTATCGTAGTTGCACTGCTTTGTGCTGTCGTCGGTTATATCGGTTATAATGGTATGCAGGGTATAAAAGCATCTAAAGACAGGATTGCTACTGCAATTTTGCCAAGTATCGAAAGTTTGCAGATAATTAATGAGTCCCAAACAAATATCAAAGCACAAGAGTTTGGTTTGAATAACAGACGTATGTCCGGGAATCTTCAGGAAAGAGAATATTTCATTAAAAAGATAGCCGATGTTTGGGAAAAAATTGATAAAGCATGGAAAGTTTATGAACCTCTCCCCCAAACAGAACATGAAGCAAAATTATGGAAGGAATTTGTCCCGGCATGGGATGCGTGGAAAGCTTCAAATAAAAAAGTTGTTACTGCCGCTAAACATAAAAGCCAGCTAATCTCTAATGGAGTTTCAATGGATTCAAAAGAAATGGCAGATGTTGATAATGAAGTTTATAACGCAGTTGAAGAATCAAGAAAAACATTTAAACCCGCTGAAGAATTGCTCGGCAAGATTCTTGATGAAAACACCAAATCTGCAGATGAATTCAACAAAGAAGCAGACAAATCTGCAGCATCAGCAACACTGCTGTTGTTAATTATAATTATTATTTGTATTGTTCTTGCTGTTGTTCTTGGATTTATCTTATCCGGTAACATTATGAACATAGTCAAAATGTTAGTGGATGAATCCAAGAAATTAGTTACTGCCGCTGTTGGCGGTAAGCTTGATACAAGAGGCGATCCGATGAAAATTAACTTTGAATTCAGAGAAATAGTAGTTGGTGTTAACCAAACCCTTGATGCTGTTATCGGACCTCTAAATGTAGCCGCTGAATATGTGGACAGAATTTCCAAGGGAGATATTCCTCCAAGAATTACTGACAATTACAATGGTGATTTTAACGAAATCAAGAATAACTTAAACAGCGCAATTGATGCCGTTAATGCCTTGGTTGCTGATGCTTTGATGCTTGCAAAAGCCGCCGCTGAAGGAAAGCTCGACACAAGAGCCGATGCTTCCAAACATGGTGGTGACTTTAAAGCAATTGTAGTAGGTGTCAATAAAACATTGGACGATGTTATCGGACCTCTAAATGTAGCCGCTGAATATGTGGACAGAATTTCCAAGGGA
>CAZSHX010000082.1:0-2189 GCA_964606895.1 uncultured Hyphomicrobiales bacterium | reverse complement strand
CTTTGATGCTTGCAAAAGCCGCCGCTGAAGGAAAGCTCGACACAAGAGCCGATGCCTCCAAACATGGTGGAGACTTCAGAGCAATCGTGAATGGCGTTAATGACACTCTCGATGCAGTTATCAAGCCAACAACCGAAGGTGGCGAAGTTCTTGCAATTATGGCAACCGGAGATTTAACTCCAAGAATGCTTGGCGATTATCTCGGAGACCACGAAGAACTGAAGATTAACATCAATGGTTTGGGCGATTCATTGTCCGATGCAATCAAGAGAATTCTTGAAAGCGTTGATACTTCCGCAAGTGCCGCTTTGCAGATTTCTTCCACATCCGAAACTTTAGCCGCTTCGGTCGAAGAACAGAGTGCTCAGGCTGACGAAGTTGCAAGTGCTGTTGAGGAAATGTCCAGAACCATCACTGAAAACGCAATGTCTGCCAACAGAACTTCTCAGGTTGCCGAAAGAAACGGTACAATCGCCAAAGAAGGCGGCGAGGTGGTTGAGCAAACAGTTGTGAAGATGAAAGATATTGCAAAAGTCGTTAAACAATCATCCGATAATATTGAAAAACTCGGAGAATCCAGCAAGCAAATCGGCGAGATTATCTCGGTTATTGATGACATTGCAGACCAAACTAACCTTCTCGCCCTTAATGCCGCTATTGAAGCCGCACGTGCCGGAGAACAAGGAAGAGGATTCGCTGTTGTTGCCGACGAAGTTCGTAAACTTGCAGAAAGAACTACCGAAGCCACAAAGCAGATTGCCAAGATGATTAAAGGCATTCAGGTGGAAACTCAGGATGCAGTTGTTGCCATGACAAAAGGTAATGACGAAGTTAATGCAGGTATTGCACTCGCTGACAAAGCAGGTAAAGCACTTATGGAGATTGTTGAAAGTTCAACTGAAGTCCAGAACATGATTACGCAGATTGCCGCCGCAAGCGAACAGCAGTCTTCCACTTCGGAGCAAATTGCAAAGAATGTCGGTTCCATTTCGCAGGTAACTGCCGAATCCGCAAAACGCGTTCAGGATATTGCCCATTCTTCCGAAGATTTGGCAAGATTGACTGAAGAGCTGAAGAATATCGTAAGCCAGTTCAAAGTTGACGATGGTGGCAGTTCAGACTACGGTTCCTCGAAACGTTTATCCCACGGCAAAAAACATCTGACGGGCAGATAAACAGAACTTGATTTTACGCATAAAAGAACCCTCTGACAGCAATTTCGGAGGGTTTTTTTTATGTCAAAGTGCTACGCGAAATCGGATTTTTCATCTTCCAAATTGCATTGCATCAACAAAAATAATTATCCAGAAGAAGCAATTACATTTCACCTAATCCATTGATATTATTTCAAATAACGAATTTTGAACGATTGCATCTTTGAATGCAAAAAGATGCAAAAGATGCAATTTTTGGTTGATCTCCATGGATGATTTCTTATGTTCCGTAGGAACATTCTGTTTGTAGAAAAACCAAAACATTTTAAACATCAAGCTCCGTAGGAGCGGACTGTAAAAAATTTTGTTTTATAAACCATGTCGCTCCTACGGAGCTTAGTATTTATTAAATCAGCTTTTCTACAAACAGTTTGCTCCGCTGGAGCAATTCTCAATTCATTTTTCCAAAATTGCATTGCATCATCAAAAATAATCATGTAAAAAATGAAATGCAATTTTCATCTAACCTATTGATATAATTCCAAATAACGACATTTTACCAATTGCATCTTTGAATGCCAAATGATGCAAAGATGCAAATTCTTACCGCCCTCTCCTTCGTAGAGGGTTGGGGTGAGGTTGACTAACTATCAAAGAACGAGTTCAAAAGTAATAAACGAAAATAATGATTATTTATTGCTATGGGAATGAGGTAATATATTATCCTAACTTCACAAACTTTCTAACTCTATCCCCAACTTTTACAAAATAAATTCCCAACGGCAAAGCTGAAACGTCAATTCTTAATTGAGAATTGAAAATTGCGAATTGCGAATTATTTAAGACTTCCGAAGACTTCACAACAGTTTCTCCAAAGACATTGAAGATCCGGATAGTACCTTCTGAAGGTTCCCAACCTTCGGAAGGTTTGGTAATTTCGATGAAATCTGTTGTTGGATTGGGATAGATACTAAATTCTCTACTATCGAAATTATCATTCTCAACGGAATTTAATAATTTAGTATATTTTAGCAG
>CAZSHX010000081.1:0-20643 GCA_964606895.1 uncultured Hyphomicrobiales bacterium | reverse complement strand
TCGTTATTTGAAATAATATCAATAGTTTAGATGAAAATTCATTGCATTTTCTGCATAATTATTTTGGAGATAAAATGCAAATTGGTGAGAAGAAAAATCCGATTTCGCGTTGCGAAATAATATTTGTAACTGCGAAATGCCCCTATGCCTTTCTATAACGTAGTGATAGCATATAAAACGAACATTTGCCGTCATTTTTATATTTAACCCCTACCGGGGTTAATGGATCTTGGGAGGTTCGGCGTGTTACAAATATTAATTCCCTATGGGAATTTGAAGAATGAAAAACAATATAAATTGCATCATTGCATCTTTTTGCATTCATAGATGCAATGGGTAAATAATCGTTATTTGAAATAATATCAATAGTTTATGCGATTTTTGCATTGCATTTTTCCGAAAAAAATTATAAGATGCAATTTTGGAAATTTAATAAAAAAAGGCGAACCATTTTATTGGTTCGCCCCTAAATATTTCGAGGAAATAAATTTATTTTAGGCTTTTTTGATGTTTGGCAGTTCGAGTCCGTAGCCTTTTTTCTTGTCTTCAATTTTAAGCAAGAAAGCGAAAACTAAAGCAAGCAAACCAAAACAAGTAAATATCATCATAGGAATGGTATAGTTGTAAGTGGTTGATACAACTCCGTTTATTGTGGTTGTGCCTGTTATGCAGTATTTTTCAAGCACCCATCCGATAAGCAGTGGAACGCCCATCAAACCCCAGTTCTGAACCCAGAAAATCAGAGCAAATGCGGTTCCTAACTGACGGTCAGGTATGATTTTCGGAACTGAGGGCCACATTGCCGACGGAACCAGCGAAAAACCAACACCGAGAATAAGAACCAATACAATCGCAAAAACCCAATGATTAAACAAAGGAACGGAGAAAAATACGTGAACCAACGTTATCAATACAGCACCGATAATCATGATGGTTGCACCTTTTCCGATTCGGTCGTAGATACTGCCGAAAACAGGGGTTAGCAAAATTGTACCAAAAGGTAATAGTCCGGGTATTCCGCCTGCAAGACTCGGATCAACACCGAATTTATTAACCATAAGATCAGTTGCATATTTCAGGAAAGGGAAAACAGCCGAATAGAAAAGAACACAAAGAATAGCAATGTACCACCAACCCTTGTTTTTAACTATGAACCAAATATCGTTCATTTTAAATTCTTCTTCTGCCGCAGTATTTGTATCAAGATTTTTGGCTACTATTGAAGCATCTAATTTTTTATCCATGAAAGTATAGATGAAGAAAGCAACCAAACCGATGCAAAGCATGATGAGGCATATCAGAACCGGTGCAGAAACATGACCGAATGCCTTAGCAATCGGCAATGAAGTTGAAAGTGCAAGTGCAGTTCCCAAACGGGCAATCGAAAGCTGAAGTCCCATAGCCAGAGCCATTTCTCTGCCTTTGAACCATTTAACAATTATTTTCGATACTGTGATTCCGGCAACCTCGACTCCGACACCAAAAATGGCAAAACCGAGTGCGGCAACCATCACCTGTGCTTTCCAGCCGAGTATCATAGCACCATCAAGAGAGTGAGTTGATACAGCCCAGTATTTAAGGGCAGTACCTGCAACCATGACTATTGCCGAGCCCAAACCCGTGAACCGCACACCCATTTTATCGAGGATTATTCCACCGATAATGAGAAAGAAAAGAAATACATTAAACCAGCCATAAGCACTGGTAAAGAATCCATATTCAGTACTGTTCCATTTGAGTTCGTTTTCGAGCAATCCTTTGAGGGGAGCCATAACGTCAGCCAGATAATAACCTGCAAACATCGTGAAGGCAACAACAATCAAAGCAGTCCAACGAGCCGCTTTGGAATCAGAAATCAGTAATTTTACATTATTCATACAACCTTAAATTTAATAAATGAAAAATATTATTTTATGAGTTATACAAAATAACCAAAAAATGTTAAATTTCAATTTAAGAAAATTCTTTTTGAATTAAATATGTCCATTAAAACAATAAAAAACCAAGAAATACTTCATGCAACAAAAAGTTCAGCTCAAGTATGCAGACTTTTTCTTTGGGGATTAATACAATATCTATAAATCAAATTAATCACTTTTTTTAAAAACACAATTTAATATTGAGACTATTATTATGGCAGTTTTATCAAAACTTCAGAAGGCATCAGTTGTTGCATTAAAAGATTATATGGGTTTAACAGGCGAGGAAACTTTACTGGTGATTTCTGACGATAAGTTGCGAAATATCGGATTAACTCTTTACGAAGCAGGCAAAAGTTTGTGCCACGAAGCACTTTATGTTGAAATGAATTCAAGAGAAGCAAACGGTCAGGAACCACCGGAGCAGATTTCTGAAATGATGAAATCGGTGGATGTGGTTGTTTGTCCAACTTCAAAATCATTAACACACACCAATGCCCGCAGAGAAGCCGCCAAGCTTGGTGTAAGGATTGGAACAATGCCCGGAATCACCGAAGATACCATGCTTCGTTGTTTCAGTGCCGATTATGAAAAGATTGTTCAGATTTCTGATGCAATTGCCGAAAAGATGAACAGAATTCAAACAATTCGAGTTACTACCAAAGCCGGAACCGATGTCACCATGCAGGTAAAAAACCGCAAAGCCATTTCAAGCACCGGAGTTCTGAGAAATATCGGCGAAAGTGGGAACCTTCCATCAGGTGAAGTTTATCTTGCTCCATGGGAAGGTAAAACCGAAGGTAAAATTGTATTCGACGGTTCCTTTGCCGGAATTGGTCTTCTTACTGAACCGATTATCATTGAAGTAAAACATGGTTACGCCGTAAATGTTAAAGGCGGAGAGCAATCAAAACAACTTCTTGAAATATTTAGTACAGCAGGGAAAGATGCCAATGCAGTTGCAGAGTTTGGAATCGGGACGAATTACAAAGCAAAACTTTGCGGTCAGATTCTCGAAGACGAAAAAGTTATGGGAACTATTCACATTGCATTTGGAAATAATGTTTCAATGGGCGGCAAAATCAGTGTTCAAAGTCATGTGGACGGACTAATACTAAAACCGACAGTTTACTTTGACAATGAAATAATAATGAATAGCGGAAAACTGACAATCCTTGATTAGGATTTTAGGTTATCTTAAGGGATATTGGTTTAAGTAATTCACGCGGTATGAATTAACTTCTTTTTGCTATTATAACACAGATGTAGTTTCTATAGGTGCTGTTCGGAGTTCGAGAAATTCCGATACCAATATCAACAAGGCTTGAGTACCATGGACCTACACCAAGAAGATGAAATCTGTGTCCCAAATCGGGTACTCCGGCATCAATAATCAGCTGTTGAATAAAATCTTGCCCTGAGATAAATGAATTGCCTTTGTATGCGGCGGCTATGGATTCAAAATTATTTGCTTTAGGGTCAGAAAGCCACTGTGCCGGTAAAGTATAACCAGCTTTATTTATTAAATAATTAATGCCATAACCTTCAGGTGTAACATGAGCAAAATAGTTGCGGGTTGCCATATCTGTAGCTTTTTCAATTGCGACTTTCTCAAGAGTATTATTCCAGATTAATTTTGGTCGTGCCTTAATAGTATCTAAATTAATTCCCATTTCAGTATTGTAAGCACTCGGGTTGGCTCTTACTGAATTCAGATATTCAAATGCCAGTCTTGATTCTGTTTTGTTGCTGTCGAGAGCGGCAGTGTTATCAACAGGATTAGATTTTTCGGAACATGAAATCAGAATAATGGAAGCAAAGACTATCCAAATTGATTTTTTGATAATATTTATCATAAGTTTACCATGATTATTCTACTACAAATTTTTGTTTATACTTTTTCGATAGTTCGGCGGCTGTTCGTTCAGCAGTTTCTAAGGTCGAATAGCCCCAGAGTTTAATTCGATAGGCAATGTTATCTTTTTCTACTGCTCTTTCAAAATAGGCTTTGAATCCGCGTTTTTCCCAAACAGTAATGTTATTCTCAGCTTCAAGTTCACTTGGGAAATTTTCAGCAATAATCTCGTAAGGCATTGAATGCGGGTCTATCCACTTGATCTCAACTCTTCGGTTAAAGAATCCCTGCCAGGGAAATTTTTCAAAATAATATAAAGGCTTGCGGAATCCGATGCCCTTGGTTTTAATCTGAGACGGAGCCGCACCCAGCGAAAGCAGTTTTGATTTTACAATCTCTGCTCTCGAAAGAGAAAGAATTACATTATTATCATCAAAATCTTCAGTTGAACTATTTCCAATCAGTTCAATTGCGGCAGTTGGATTGTCATTCAGAAGAGTAGCCACAGAAGTCAATATCGGTAAAAATTCTTCATTAAAAGTTGAATCCTTAAAATAAAAAACAGATAATGCCTGATACTGACTGAATTGCTTTGATGGTTTGGAAATATAATTGTAATCATCAGCAAGTTGATTGTTCTCAAGGGAAAATTTCAATTCAGTTCTAAATTTACTGCAATCTTTATCCTGGAACTGATTAGCAAAAGCTACTTCATAATAAATTTTTTGCGAAAGTGTAATTTCTCTTAAAATATCTTCAATATATTTTGTTTGATTATAATCCAAGTGGTAGAATCTGCTACCGGTTACAGAAGACAAATATTTATATTGATAAGTTGTTAAGGCATCACCGATGCCAATTATGTAAATTGGAATATTTGATTTTTTTGCAAGCTCTTCAACATCGCTTGCATCGATAGTTACTGATGCATTATCGGAGTAATAAGTGATAATTACCAGTACTTTATTCGTATTACTTCCCGCATTCAATTGTTCAATAGTTCTGTAAGCAGATTTATAGACGGCACATAATCCCTTTGTATCGGGAATTGATAATCTTTCAAAATCCCATGCGGCTTTGTCCAACGAAGACAAACCAATAAGGGGTATAAGGTTATGGTTGTATATTGAGAATAGGAAATTATCATTATTTGATAAATTAGGGATGCATTCTTTAATAATTCGAATAACATTTTTATTTTCGGATGCTACTTCCGAATTGTCCAGAAGAATTCCTAAGTCCACATTGTTTTTTGAAGTGGCTTCTGATTCGATTGCATATTCAGGTTTTTGTTCAAATTTATAGGGGTCGCAATCGCTTTTGGATGACCATCGAATACCTGTTTGACTTTTTGTATAGCCCGTAATGTTATTTCCGAACTGGTCAAGAAGAAGAGCTCTGAATTTATAGTCAGGGTCTTTTTCAGAAGGATAAATAGTTCGAACAATTTTCAAGCGAACAGGTCCTTTGGAACTGTCAGCTGATAGCAGTCCATTTAAAAATTCTCCTTCACTAATTGATTTGTAAAGTAGTTTTTGATTAACAACACTTGGACCTCTTTGGATTGAGGATTCATCCTTTATAACTTTTACCCGAATAGTCTGAATAAGAGAGTCGCCTTTGTGGTAAGCAATTATGTTATATTTTATTGATTCAGAAGGTTTAACCTGAATAAAGCCTTTTGGAGCAAAAGTTCCGGCAATACCTTCAATTCTTACTGCTTCAGCATTGCGAAAAGACCATTCGAGACGTGCATCTTCACCTTCCTTAATTTCCTTGTAGCCGTCAATGCTTTCGACGTAAATCGGTTCGGGAGCACATGACACAATAATAAGGCAAATCTGAAGCAAGAATGCTTTTAAAATACTGCTGATTTTCATTTTTTTTGGTTTCATCTTTCATTTCAAATATTCTTTTAAAGACCGAACATTCAAATATAAAAAAAAATGAGTTATAAATAATTAATATAATTTTAAAATCTGTTTTTGTAGTTTATAATGCGACACAATCAATGTGATAATCGCTACAAATATGATTTTTTTATAGCTACAAAAAAATCATTTGTTTAGTTACATAATTTCTTTGTAACCTTTTGTTAATTTGTGTGTTATTATAATGTTACTTGTGTGAAGTAAATAAAAAGTTATTTGAATATTGACTGATTGATTTTATTGATGAAGATAATGATTTATATGGGCTTAAAAGAAAAGAATGTTTTATAAAAAAGATGAATTTTTTATTATTTTCACACATAGTAAATAGTTTGATAAATTTTGTCGAGTTTGGTTGACAAAAAATTAGTAGAAACAATGACAACTACTAATATTTTATAGGTTATTTTTGCTGTCAGATTTAGTAGCATAAGTGGTTTTATTTTGTTTTGAAAATATTTCTTTCAAAATATCGAAAAAAGATTTAAATAATGCATAAGTTAATCGAAGCAAAAATATTTTGGATAAGTATTGAAAAAACTAATTTATTGACCAATAGTATCGTTCTAAAAAGAATTTTTGGTTAAAGAAAGAAAGAGAAGTTTATGAAGTGGATTATTACAAGCATTATGATTCTGTTTATATGGAATCATTCACAATCGGAAGAAATTAATTTCAAATATATAAGTCCGGTTCCGAATTCAGAGTTAAATTCAAGAAATGCATCAATTATTCTCAAATCTACTGAGGACATATTGTTATCAAGCCTTGATAATGGTTTTTTCAAAGTTCTTGGTGCAAACAAAGAGTATAAATGCTCTGTTACATTAAGTGATGACAATAGAACTGTTATCATTACTCCATCCGAAAAATTTCTACCAAACGAGATTGTAACGGTTATTACGGGATATGATAGGAAGCTAAAAACACAAAACGGAAACACTATTTCAAGTCTATCATATTCTTTTGGAGTTACTCCATTGGAAGAACCTATTAGGGTTTCTTTTGATTATAATGATAAACTTCTTTTAAATGAAGAAATAAAAAATGAAGTATTAAGCGATACTTTACCGCCTGATTATCCTAAAGTGACAATCGGCAAGTTTGACAATCCTTCAAAAGGATTTACTTTCCTGTCAAACAATACCACAAGCGGCGGAACATACATCATCGTTCTCAACGATAGTGCAAAACCTTACAAATACCAAAAGACTCCTGCACCTGCTTTTGATTTCAAAGTTCAACCGAATGGTTTATTAAGTTATCAGTTGCCTGTTCGGAGAGCTATTGCCGGTGATGGTCAGGCTCCTTCGGTTATGATAATTACGGATACAAATTTAGCAATAATAAACAGTTTTCAATGTAAAAGCGGTTATACAGCAGATTTTCATGATGGTATATGGGCTCCAAATGGTCATATTTTTCTAATTTCTTACGATCCTCAACCGATGGATATGAGTAAAAAAGTTTCCGGTGGCAATCCTAATGCAATTGTCATTGGTGCAATTGTTCAGGAACTGGATGCTAAAAAGAATCTTGTTTTCCAATGGAGAAGCTGGGACCACATTCCATTAGAAGAATCTTATATTCCTCTGACTGATCCTGTTGTTGATTATATGCACATCAATGCTGTAGAATCTGATTTAGATGGTAATATTATGATTTCAAGTCGTCACCTTTGCGAGATTACTAAAATTAACAGGCAAACGGGTGATATCATGTGGAGATTGTGCGGAAAAATGAATGATTTCAAATTTATTAATGAACACGAAGGGAATGCCCCTTTATATTTCACTCACCAACATGACATCAGAAGACTTATCAACGGGAACATCACTTTGTTTGATAATGGGAATGCTCACGTCCCACAATACTCAAGAGCTGTTGAATACAAGCTTGATGAAGTAAAAAAAGAAGCGACCATGGTTTGGGAATACAGAAACACACCCGACATAATTACTTCCAATCAAAGTTCAATGCAAAGATTAGACAATGGGAATACTTTTATTGGCTGGGGAGGTGCAGGTTTTACAGGTGGTACTTCGGTTTCTGAAGTCACACCCGACAAAAAAATATTATTGGAGTTGTCTCTTCCAAAAGGTGCAACATTCGGACAAACTTCTTACAGAGCTTATAAATTTCCTTGGCAACCGGGTCAGGCAAAATGTGAAGTTCAAAAAAGTACTATATTAAAAAGTAGATCCTATGATTTCAATGAATTGGAAAATGTTACGGGAGTTAAAATCGGTAATGTAGTTGATATAACATCAACTGCGGGTAATTCTTTAACTGTTGTTAAGTATGACTGGGCAGCAATGAATGTTGAATTCAATATTGATGCTCCATGGGTTCCAAAACACAGAGTCGTTCTCAAAGGCGATAATATTACATCAATGAAATGCGAGATTCGTTTTGATTTGAACGAATTTCAATGGATAAAATTCCCTGATAAATATTCGATTTTCTATCGTCCGACAGAAGGTAATGGAGTTTTTGCAAAATTGGCTACGACTTATGATGCGGTTAAAAATGAATTGGTTGCTGTTTCTGATGGTATGGGTGAGTATATATTCGGTTTGGAAACACAGGTTGGAACTTTAAAAGCACCGGTTTTAATAACTCCTGAAGACAAACAAAAGATGAATGATCAAGTTAAGGCAAGTTTGCTTTGGTCGGCTGAAGGTATGTTTGATAATTCAGAATTATTGATTGCCTCGGATAATGCTTTTACCACGATTTTACTTGACTCATCGAAATTAAAAACAACAAATTATATGTTTCCTGTTGAATCAGGAAAAACATATTATTGGAAAGTAAGAATTGAAAATTCAAAAGGATTTAGTCCTTGGTCCGAAATTAAAAGATTTACAGCAACAAATCCATATATTACCCTTTTGTCACCAATCGGAGGTGAAATATGGGTTCGCGATAGTGCGAATTATTTGATTCGCTGGGATGAAAATACAGTTGGGAATCTCACAATTGAGTTATACCAGAACGATGTTTATCTTCAACAGGTACAAGATTCTGTTATATCCAAAACAGGTGCTGTTTTCTGGCAGATTTCGAGTTCAACCCCACTTGGCAACAATTTTAAAATCAGAGTAGCAAATCAGAAGAATCCTACAATATATTCTATGAGTTCTGCGAATTTTACTATTAGAGAAGCCGGAGTTGAAGTTGAGGAGTTAGCTAATAACAGTAAAGAACTTATTGTAATGTTCACAAATTATCCAAATCCTTGTAGTGATTTTACGAATTTTAGCTTTAAAGTAAACCAAGCCGGAAATTTTGCTATCAATATTTATAATGCTGAGGGTTTACTGATTGATAAGTTAACAGATATGTATTATCCTGAAGGTCTGTTTGTTTTACCTTGGTCATCCTTAAAATACAGTTCAGGAAACTATCGAATTGTTTTAACAAACGGAAATAATTCGTTTTCGAAAGAATTTTTGATAATTAAATAGAGTGTGGAGAGAGATTTATGAAGTTAATATTCAAATTATTGATTTTCCTTGTGGTTAACGGAATGATGTTTTTCGGGATAAAATATCAGGCTTATTCCGTTTTTAATGTAACTACTTTGGATAATCCATCACCTGGATATTTATTTATAGATCCAACCACGTTTGATCTATCGTTCATTGATAATGCCGGATATTTTGTTCATAGTAATATTGTGAATGGTTTTTATGGAGCATATCTTAATTCAAATATTCAATCCAACGGGAATTTAACATTCTTCTTTAGAGACGCATTTACAAATACTGCAAGGTTCTATTCTATAAACAAAAAATATCAGATTGTTGACTCATTCAGTTGCACTTCACAGTACCCAACTGATTTCCATGATTTTCAAATTTTGTCAAATGGACATTATTTGCTTCTTGGTGATGACCTTCGTACGATTGATATGAGTGTTATTGTTCCAAATGGGCGACCAAATGCTTTGGTCAGAGGAATGGTCATTCAAGAATTTGATGCTCAGCATAATTTGGTATGGCAGTGGAACACTTTTGACCATTATCTTATTACTGATGCAACAGAAGACATTAATTTAACTGATGCAAGAATTAACTATGTCCATTGCAATGCACTTTTTCAGGATACAGATGGGAACATTATACTTTCCAGCAGGCATCTTGATGAAATCACAAAAATCAACCGAACAACCGGTGAAATTATGTGGCGAATGGGTGGTTCAAAATGCAGGAATAATCAATTCACTTTTATTAATGACTCAAGAGATAATTTTGTTGGATTTTCCCATCAACATGATGTTCAAAGACTTTCAAATGGTCATCTTCTACTGTTTGATAATGGGAATTTAAAACCAAATCAATATTCAAGGGCTGTTGAGTATGAAATAAATGAATCTTCTAAAACTGTAACAAAAGTTTGGGAATACCGACATACTCCTGATGTTTTTTCAATATCCCAAGGCAACATACAAAGATTACCAACCGGGAATTCATTGATTGGTTGGGGTGAGAATGACAATAATCTTGTAGTTACAGAATTTGACCAAAGCAATAAAACCGTTTTTGAAATGACGGGTACAAATTTTATTAGTTATAGAGTATATCGTTATATTTATGATCTTCCTGTAGTAACTAGAAATATTAGTAGCAGATCTGCTTACAATTTTAATGATTATAACAATCAAACTCATATTAATCTATCTGTTGAAACTTTGACAGGAGTTGGAGATGTTACAATTGAACATCACAATTACGAAGCTCATAATGAAGATTTTAAATCAAACTCTCCAATAGAGATTGTGCCGGAACGTTGGGTTATGTCATCTAGATCTGTAACGAAAATTATGGGTAAAATGACTTTCAATCTTGATTCTATCGGTGAGGTATCGGATTCAAGTATATTAGTTGTATATTGGCGTGCAAAAGAAGGTATAGGACAATTTGAAAAACTAACAACCACCTACAACCCTCAAACAAGATTACTAGAAGCTCAATTTAAAGGTTTGGGTGAATATATTCTGGGAATACCAGGTGCTGAACCTCCGGATAAACTGCTACCTGTAAATCAAGCCAGTTCTACAAATATTCCAACATTTTTTAAATGGAAAAAGTTAGCCAATGCAACTTCATATTCAATTCAAGTTTCTATCTATTCCGGTTTTTACGAAATTGCCTATGAGAAAAGCGGTTTAACCGATACTAATTGCACAGTTCCTGATTTGAAAAATCTTACAAAATATTATTGGAGGATAAGTGCCCTTCAAAACGGTACCAACACAGCTTGGTCCGACTCTTGGTTTTTCACAACGGGACTACCGCCGCCGGTTCTGACTTTTCCATTTGATTCATCGAAAAATATTAGACCTCAGGGAACCGTTTCCTGGGCTAAAGTTTCACAATCAACTTCCTACAAGATTATAATTTCTGAGCATTCTGATTTTTCAGGCACAAATATTAATGCAGTCTCAGTATCAAATGATTATTTGTTTAAAGGTCTCGGTTTCAATAAGAGATATTTTTGGAAAGTAGCCTCAGTAAATGGATCAACTACAAGCGAATGGTCTCAGCCTAGAACTTTTCTAACACAATTGGACACAGTTCATTTAGAATTACCTGCTGACGATAGCAAAGACTTGCATCCAAAATCAGTTCTTTTTTCTTGGAATGCTTTGAATGGAGCTTTGAACTACCAGCTTCAGATTGCAAATGATAGTGCTTTTAGTGATATATCAATTAATTATGTCTCGCTAAAAGATACATTTTTAATTGAAAAGAATCTTCCTTTTAATAAAGATTTCTATTGGAGAGTTTCCGGATTTAATGAAAATTCTATAGGCGAATGGTCTGCAATGAGAAAATTTTCAACGGCAATTGGTCCGCCCGAACTATTACAACCATCAAATAATGCTGGAAATATTAATATTACAGGTTATCTTAAATGGGAAGTTATCCCAAATGTCCAGTTTTATTATTTGCAAGTATCAACAGATTCAATTTTCCAAAATATAATAATTGAAGAATCACAATTGACCGGGGCTTCTTTTAAATTTTCTGATCTTGAATATAATAAGCAATATTTTTGGAGAGTGTTAATAGCAACTAATCAGGGAAATAGTATTTGGTCTGATATTTGGGCATTCCAGACCAGACAGGAATTTTACATTGAAAAGCCAGTCCTTCAATTTCCACAGCCGGAAACTTGCAATCTGCCATTAACAGGTACACTTACCTGGGAGCCTACCCCAAGTGCTGTATCCTATAACATAGAATTATCTGAAACCAATCAATTCGAGAATAATATTGTAAATGTAACCGGATTAGTTGATTCAGCTTATAATTACAAGGATTTGCAATTCAATAAAAAATATTTTTGGAGGGTGCAGGCTGTTGGTTCAAAATCAATAAGTGATTGGTCAGACTTGGGTGCTTTCTATACTTTACTTGATTCTCCTGTTATTCTGAATCCGGAAAATTCCGTTATAAATGCCGGATTAAAGACAATTTTTTCGTGGAGCCCTGTTGATGGTGCTACTGATTATCATTTGCAATTTGCAAGAGACGAAGGATTTTTCATTAGAATAGACACTATAGTAAAGATAAATGAAATATCTAATGTAGACTGGCTAAATGGTTTTACAAAGTATTTTTGGAGGGTTAAAGCCGTCTGCGGGCAAAAGGAAAGTTCTTGGAGTCAGGTTTGGAGTTTTACAACTGATCGTTTAACCAGTATGGAATCAAATGAAAAAGAGTTCAACTATTCGATAATACCAAATCCCAGTAATGAGTTTAATAGTTTGCAGATTTTAATCAACAAAGCTGACTTTTATACTATTAGCATATTCAATTATCAAGGTATGTTAGTTGATAGATTTTTAGACCAATTTTTAATTGAGGGAAATTTCATTTTTCCAATGTCTATGAGTCATCTAAGTTCGGGAAACTATCGGATTGTAGTTTCAAATACAAAGTGTTATTCATCAAAAGATTTTATTATAATTAAATAGAAATTGAGTTTTTAATGAGAGAATATTTTATAGTTTTATGTTGTCTGGTCATTAATCTAATGACTATGTCGGTTATATATTCCCAAACTCCTGAAAGTTATACTGTCACTACTATAAATAATCCTTCTCCGGGTTATCTGTTTTTAGATCCTCTTAAGATAAATACCATATCATTTATAGATAATTCCGGAATAAATGTTCATGAGACTCAAATCGTTGGCATGACGGGCACCTATTATAATTTAAAAATGCAACCAAATGGATTATTGACTTTTTTTTTAAGAAATCAAACTTCGGGTACCGGTTATTTTTACATCGCCAACAATCTTTTTGAAATTATTGACTCAATAGCTTGTACATCAGAGTATATAACTGATTTCCACGATTTTCAAATTTTATCTAATGGTAATTATCTATTAATTGGTTCGGAATCACGAAAAATTGACATGAGTCAAATTGTTGACGGTGGATTTCCAAATGCCGATGTAATCGGTTATAATTTACAGGAATTTAATAGTCAACATAATTTGGTGTGGGAATGGAATACATTTGACCATTTTCAAATCACTGATGCAGCAGAGGGAGTTCCATTAAATTTGCCTAGAGTTGATCCTTTTCATTGTAATTCGGTATGTCAGGATATTGACGGAAATATCGTACTTTCAAGCAGACATATGGATGAAGTTACAAAAATTAATCATACTTCCGGAACAATTATATGGAGAATGGGTGGTACTAAATGCAAAAATAATCAGTTTAGTGTTGTCAATGATTCCAGGGATAATTTTATAGGTTTTTCACACCAACATGATATTCAAATACTTTCAAATGGTCATCTTCTTCTTTTTGATAATGGCAATTTGAAAACAAATCAATATTCAAGAGGTGTTGAATATCAAATTGATGAAAATTCAAAAACAGCTACAAGGGTTTGGGAATACCTTCATACTCCAGATATTTATTCCAATTCACAGGGAAGTGTGCAAAGGATGACTAATGGAAATTCGTTAATTGGTTGGGGAGATAATTCACAAAATCTATTAGTTACTGAAATTGATCGAGATTCTAAAACTGTATTTGAAATGGAAGGAACTGCGGGTATAAGTAGTTATAGGGCTTATCGTTTTGTTTTTAATATGCAATCTGTAACAAGAAATATTACCAACAGAACTACTTACAATTTTAATGATTATAATGATCAAACTCATATCAATCTTTCGGTTGAATCTTTGACAGGAAGCGGTGATGTTACCATTGAAGCACATGATTACAAAGCACACAATGAGTCATTCAAGTCTCCATCTCCTTTAGAAATTGTTCCAGCTCGTTGGGTATTGTCATCTTCTACAGTTACGGGGATTAGTGGTAAAATGACTTTTACTCTCGATTCCAGACTGAATAATTCCGATTCAAGCAAGTTTGCCGTTTATTGGCGTGCCAAGGAGGGGGAAGGACAATTTGAAAGACAGACTACTACTTACAATACTTCAACAAAAATTCTTGAAGCACAATTTATGGGGTTGGGCGAGTATATTATTGGTATTCTCGGAGTGTCTCCCGAAATGTTATTGCCGATTAATAACTTGACGGATCTATCGGTTCCTGTACAACTTCAGTGGAAAAAATTATTGAATGCGGACTCATATGGAATTCAAGTGTCTCTTTACCCAAGTTTCTATGTGGTGGCATTTGAAAAATACAATATTACTGATACTTCTTTAAGTGTTCCTGATTTAGCAAATCTAACAAAATTCTATTGGCGTATTAATGCTGTTAAAAACAATATAACTACAGAATGGTCTGAACCCTGGGCGTTTACTACCCAATTGCCTTCACCGATTCTTACTGCTCCCCTCGATTCTTCGATGAATATTGCATCAAAAGGTACGTTTTATTGGACTAAAGTTCTAAAAACCAATTACTATAAAATTCTTATCTCTGAAAGAGATGATTTTTCAGATTCAAATATATCTGATATATCAGCCTCAAACGACTACTTTTTTAAAGGGTTGCATTTCAATAAACGGTATTATTGGAAGGTGGCATCTGTTAATGGCTCAACAACAAGCAATTGGTCAGTGCAAAGAACTTTTGTAACATCATTGGATAATGTTCTGCTCGAATATCCCTATGATAAAAGCATTGAGCTTAATCCTAAATCTATTACATTATCATGGAAGAGTTTGGAAGGTGCCACACATTATCAGTTGGAAATTTCAAATGACAGTTCATTTAATAATATAATTAGAAGTTATAACTCTTTAAAAGATACTTTTTTAATTGAAAAGAGTCTTATTTTTAATAAAAAATACTTTTGGAGGGTTTCTGGAAATAATAATGTTTCAATTGGAGAGTGGTCGTCTATTTATGAATTTTCAACTTCAATTGGTCCCCCTCAATTACTTTTACCATTAAACAAAGAAAGTAACGTTAATATTAACGGTTTTCTTAAGTGGGACATAGTTGATGGCACTCAGTTCTATCATTTACAAGTTTCTAATGAAAATGATTTCATTAATAATATTATTGATAAAAAAGAATTAACAGACGCATCATACAAGTTTTCAAATTTCGATTATGATAAAAAGTATTTTTGGAGAGTTCTAATTATTACCTCACAGGGGAAAAGTGTATGGTCGGATACTTGGGAATTTCAAACAAGACAGGAATTTTTTATCGAAAAACCGACAATTAAATCTCTCGGTATTACGTTTTATAATCAACCATTAAACGGAAATTTGGAATGGGAAGCAACACCTGGAGCTATTACCTACAATTTACAATTGTCGGATAATATTGGTTTTAATGAAAATATAATTAATTCAGAAAACATTTCAACAATTTCAATAGAATACTCGGACTTACTTAACAACACACTGTATTTTTGGAGAGTTAAAGCAATTGGAGCAAAAGCCGAGAGTGAATGGTCAAATATCGACTCTTTCTTTACTGTACTTGAGTCACCAGTATTATTGTTCCCCGAAAATACAGCAATCAATGTCAAAATGAACACTGTATTCAAATGGAATCCAGTTGATGGTGCAACAGAATATATATTGGAGTTTGCCAGAGATGAAGGTTTTTATATCAGGTCAGATAAATCAGTTTCCTTTAATCAGATTAGTGATATTGAATGGCTTAACAGTTTTACTAAGTATTATTGGAGAGTTAGAGCCATTGGTGGGCAGAAGGAGGGTTCATGGTCGGAAGTATGGCAATTTACTACTGATAAAATGCTTGGCATTGATGATTTGTTTGGTACCTTTAATGATATTGTTATAAGTCCAAATCCAGCTGATAAATACACCAATTTTGATATTTTTCTAGACAAGGAAGGTTTTTATAAAATATTCATATTCAATAATGAAGGAGTATTAGTTGATAACTTTTCAGAAAAATTCTATTTGAAAGGTAAATCTTCAATATCATGGTCTGTATCGAATTTAATTTCAGGAATCTACTTTATAGTAGTGTCCGATAAATACTCTTCTATTTCAAGAGAATTTATAATTTCAAAGTAGTAGTTGGGGGTAAAATGAAAAAATATTATTTAATTTTATTCATCATTGTGTTTTATCAAATCCCATTCGTGGGATATACTCAGGAAATCAGAATCAATGCACTGAATAATCCTGCTCCGGGATATCTATTCATGGATTCTTACTCATTAAATAAATTTTCATTGATAGATAATTCAGGCTTTGAAGTTCACCAATCATCACTTAACGGATTAAGAGGTGCACTTCAAAATGTTACCTTACAGCAAAACGGTTTGATAACTTTCTATAATTTTGATTCATTTTCAAATGTCGGTAGGTTTTATTCAATGAACAACAAATTTGAAATTGTTGATACTTTCAGTTGCACATCCCAATACAGAACTGATTATCATGAGTTCAAATTTTTATCCAATGGAAATTATTTGATGTTGGGTATAGATACACGAACGATTGATATGAGTCAAGTCATTCATAATGGTAATCCCAATGCTCGTGTTGACGGACATATAATACAAGAATTTGATAGTCAACACAGATTGATTTGGGAATGGAATACTTTCGACCATTTTCAATTTACTGATATTGTTGATACCTTAATGTTGCTTTCTCCTAATATTGACTATGTACATTGCAATTCTTTTTGTGAGGATTTTGACGGGAATATAATTCTTTCGAGCAGACATTTTGATGAAATTACAAAGATAAACCGAACAACTGGTGAAATAATGTGGAGAATGGGCGGTTCGAATTGTAAAAATAATCAGTTTAATTTTGTAAATGATACCCGAAATAATTTTTTTGGTTTTTCCTATCAGCATGATGTCCAATTACTTCCAAACGGACATTTATTAATTTTTGATAATGAATCAACTAATCAGGCAGATCCAGATTCCAGAGCCGTGGAATATGAGATTAATGATATAGCCAGAACAGTAACAAAAGTTTGGGAATACAGGCATACACCTGGTATTTTATCCAATTCACAAGGTAGCGTTCAAAGATTGCCTAATGGCAATTCACTGATTTGTTGGGGAGATAATTTTCAGGGCATCATTGTTACAGAAATCGACACTTCAGCTAATACAGTTTTTGAAATGAGCGGTTCGATTTACCTTAGTTACCGGGCATTACGTTTTGTTTACAAAATGGCGGCTGTAACAAGAAACATTTCTACATTGGATTCTTATGATTTTAATGAATCGAATAATCAAACACACATCAACCTAACTGTAGATTCCTTGACAGGGATGGGAAATGTTTCAATTGAAGCCCATGATTATCAAGCTCACAATAAGACTTTCAGTTCAACTCCTCCCGCAAGTGTTTTCTCTGGAAGGTGGGTGATGTCTGGCAGTTCAATTAGTAGATTCAAAGGTGTTATTAAGTTTAATCTTGATGCAATAGATACTTTCCCACAACCTGAAAAAATTGAAGTATTTTATAGAGCTAAAGAAGGTAGTGGAGCTTTTAAGGTTCTAACCACAAAATACAATTCATCTACCAGACAGTTGGAAGCAAAGTTCAATGGCTTTGGAGAGTATATCCTTGGAATTAAGGATCTTGATTCAGTGTCATTGGATTTTCCCATTGATAATTCAATCGGCATATCTACAAATTCCTTGAAAATTCGATGGAGAAAATATTCCGATTCTGTGACTTATAGAGTTCAGATTTCAACAACCCCTTCTTTCTCAAGCCAAGTTTTTGATCAATCCGGAATATCTGATACTTCTTGTTTTGCTCCTCCTTTGGCGAATTATACTAAGTATTATTGGCGAGTAAATTTTCTAAGAAACGGGTTAACTTCAAGTTGGTCTCACCCTTGGACTTTTACCACAGATCTGCCTGCACCTGGACTGATATTTCCTACTGATTCATTAAATAATTTGAGCATTTTTGGACGGTTTTCCTGGGAAAAAGTTAGCAGGGCGTTATCTTATAATATTATGGTTTCTGAAACACCAAACTTCATTGTACCAATCATAAATGCCACAACAGCAAAAACTGAATTCGAGTTTAAAGAATTAAAATTCAATAAAATGTATTATTGGAAAGTACAAACCGTAAATGGGGTATATCTCAGCAAATGGTCTGCAATTAGGTCTTTTCGAACTAAACTTGATACAACACAATTGATATTTCCTTTACGCAACGAGTTAGGTGTTAATCCAAAATTTTTATATTGTTCATGGAATAAAGTTGTTGGTGCAACAAATTATAATCTCCAAATTGCCAAAGACAGCGATTTTGTTCAGGTAGTTAGTAACCATTTGGTTTTATCAGATACTTTTTATCTTGAGAAGAATTTGACATCCAATTCTGAATATTTCTGGAAAGTTTCAGGTTCAAATGATTATTCTTCAGGAGAATGGTCCGAGATAAGGAAATTCTCAACAGCATTAACACCTCCGGATTTACTTCAGCCAACAAATAAAGCCATGAATGTTAAACTTTCAACTGAGATTAAATGGGAGAGTATTCCAAGTGCTTCTTTTTATTATTTGCAAGTTTCTTCAGACTCATTGTTCAAAACACTAATTGTTGATAATCCAAAATATTATAGCTCAACCTATAAACTTCAAAATCTGGAATATGACAAAACTTATTTTTGGCGAGTGATGGTAACAACGACAGGTGGAATCAGCACTTGGTCAGATATTTGGGAATTTCAAACAAGACAGGAATTTTACATTGAAAAACCAATGCTTAAATCACCGGGGAGTGAAGTGTACAACCAGTTATTAGCAGGAATTTTTGAATGGGACCCAACACCTAGTGCTATATCATATAATCTTGAGCTTTCAGAATCCATCAATTTCGATGTAAATAAATTTCAAATTACAGATTTAGATCAAACAAATTTTAATTATAAAGATTTAGAATATAATAAACAGTATTTTTGGAGAGTTCAGGCTGTTGGTTCAAAGTCAATTAGTGATTGGTCTGATACTTATTCATTTTTTACTTTGCTAGATACTCCTGTTATGCTTAATCCGGACAATTCGGCAATCAATGTTTCGTTGAATACGGTCTTCAAATGGAATAATGTTGAGGGAGCTACTGAATATGCCCTGCAGTTTGGTAGGGATGAGGGCTTCTATATCAGGACTGATAAAACAGTTAATGGTAACGAAATAACAAATATTGGCTGGTTGAATGGTTTTTCAAAGTATTTTTGGAGAGTAAAAGCTTTGAGTGGCAAAAAGGAAGGATTATGGAGTCAAGCTTGGAGTTTTACGACTGATCACTTAAGCAATGTTGATCCCAATGTAGTTGACTTCAATTTATCAATTTTCCCTAATCCCTCTGATCAATTGACACATATTAATCTTTCAATAAAAACAGCAGATACTTATATAATTAATATATATGATAATGAAGGTAACTTAATTGACAGATTTTCAGACCAATTTCTTTCAGAAGGAACTTTTAAATTCCCATGGTCGGCCAAATATCTTAGATCGGGTAACTATCGGGTTGTTGTTACAAATAACAAGTTTTCTTCATCAAAAGATTTTATTATATTAAAATAGAAATGGAAATTGAAAATGAAAAAGTATATTCAAATAATTTTTGTTTTTTTGATACATATTATATCAATTCCCAATTTATTTTCGCTTATTCCAAGAGAAATATCTGTAAGTACTTTAAATAACCCTTCCCCTGGTTATCTTTTTTTAGATGCATCTATGTCTAATAATTTTTCTTTAATTGATAATTCAGGATATGAAGTTCATGAATCTTCTCTTGCCGGCATTAGAGGAATAATACAAAATGTTACAGTACAGCCAAATGGATTAGTTTCATTTTATTGCAGAGACCAATTTTCAAATGTTGAAAAATTTTATATCATGAACGACAAATATGAAATTGTTGATTCAATTTGCTGTACATCCCAATATAATACTGATTATCATGAATTCAAAATTTTATCTACCGGGAATTATCTTTTAATGGGTATGAACAGCCGTACTATTGATATGAGTCAAATAGTTCATGATGGTAATCAAGCAGCGACAGTTATTGGATATATACTTCAGGAATTTGACAGTCATCATAGATTAGTTTGGGAATGGAATACTTTTGATCATTTTCAAATAACTGATGTTGTAGATACTACTGTTTTAGTTGATCCAACAATTGATTACGTTCATTGTAATTCATTTTGTGAAGATAATGATGGGAATATTCTTCTATCAAGTAGACATTTTGATGAAATTACAAAAATAAATCATTCTACAGGCGAGATAATGTGGAGAATGGGCGGTTCATATTGCAAAAATAATCAATTTTCATTCATTAATGATTTACGTAATAATTATTTTGGTTTTTCATCCCAACATGATATCAGTATACTACCAAATGGACATCTTTTACTTTTTGATAATAAATCACTCAACGAAGCAGATCCTTCCTCTTTCTCAACTGGGCCGAATGCTGGGGTTCGGGT
>CAZSHX010000080.1:16176-21355 GCA_964606895.1 uncultured Hyphomicrobiales bacterium | reverse complement strand
CAAGGTTGGTTACTCGCTAAGGGGCAATCCTCCAAATTTTATGCTACAGGATAAGGTTGAAAAAGGGGGTTAGGGGGATTTTCTTTTCTTAAACACTTCAACACCTCACCGTCTAAACACCTCAACACCTCAACTCTTGAAAAGTCCACCCCGTCAGGCTCCGCCTGCCACCCCTCGTGAGGGGAATTTTCCTTTTCACCCTTTAGGAAAGGGGGTTAGGGGGATTTTCTTTTCTTAAACTCTTCAACGCCTCACCGCCTAACCAACTAAACATCTAAACTCCTGAAGAGTCCACCCCTCAATGAGGAGAATTTCAAGAAGTCTTTTCTTTCTTCATTCATAATTCATAATTCATAATTTTTCACATCCGGTAAGGATGTGAAAAACCTACTCCACCAACCTGTTTTTAATTGCGTAGTGAGTGATTTCCGCATTGCTTTTCATGTTCATCTTTTCTAAGATTCTGATTCTGTAGGTACTTATTGTGTTGATGCTAAGGAATAATTCTTTGGCAATGTCTTTAACAGTTTTTCCTGATGCAATCAGGCACATAACCTGAAATTCGCGGTCGGAAAGTGAATCGTGCAAAGCCTGGTCTCCTCCGCTGTCCAAATTGGAAGCAAGCAGTTCGGCAAGGTCGGGGGAAATATATTTTCTGCCCTGAGAAACTTTCCTGATAGCCTCAATCAAGGCTTCGGGTTCACATTCTTTGTTAATATATCCTGCGGCTCCTGCTTTCAATACTCGCAAAGCGTATTGTTCCTCGGGATAAACGGTAAAAACCAAAACAGGAAGGTCTTGTTTCTCGTTTTTCAGTTCTTTCAAAGTGTCCAGACCGTCTTTGCCGGGCATAGAAATATCGAGAAGAACGACATCGTATTTTTTCAACCTGACTTTTTCCAGCAGTTCATAACCCGAGCCTGCTTCGTCAGCTACAGATAAATCAGGAGTATCTTCAATGATTTGTCTCAATCCTTTTCTAACTACAGCATGATCGTCAACGATTATAACCTTAATCATACATTTTTCCGTTTAGTTTCAAACAATATAAGTAAACGATAAATAACAGTATTAAATTGCATTCAAAACAAAGATAATTCAATATTTATTTAATAAATTTCCTAATTAGCTATTGGGATTTGAACTGTAACGGTTGTACCAATACCAATAACACCCGAAATAGTGACTTTCCCGCCAAAAGCGTTTGCCTTTTCAAACATTCCAATCAACCCGAAGGATTTACGGTTGTTTATCTGTTCCTGCTTTATTCCTCTTCCGTTGTCGCTAACCCTTAGCACAACATTTCCGTCAACCTTATCCAGGAAAACATCTACTCTTGTTGCCTGTGCATGGCGGGCAATATTCGTCAGAATTTCCTGCAATATTCTGAAAATTGCGATTGAGCGGTTTTCAGCTAATTTAATATCTGGATGAGATATATTTATTTTGCATCTGACTGCAGAACGTTTCTGAAACTCTGCTGTCTGCCATTCTATAGCCGCAACCAAACCAAAATGGTCAAGAACCGATGGACGAAGTTCAGATGAAATGCTTCTCACCTTTCGGATAGTTTGGTCAATCAAATCCGACATTTTCTTGACGCGCTCGGCAAGAATTTCCTGGCGGAGATGCTTTTTCTTGATTAACCACGAAAGCTCAAGCTTCAGAGCAGTTAAGGCATGACCAAGTTCATCATGTATTTCAAAAGCAATTTGTTTCTTTTCTTCTTCTCTGGTTGATTCAAGATGCAAAGCGAGATTTCGCAGGTGTTCCCTCGAACGCTTCAGTTCTTCTTCAGCTTCTTTCCTTTGGGTAACGTCCTGGAATGTCCCCTGAATATATATAACAATGCTTTGCCTGTCGGTGATATTCTGAAGATTTTCGTGAACCCAGCGAATTGATTTGTCTTTCTTAATAATTCTGTACTCAACATCAAGTTCGAAGCCGGGTAAGATTCCGATTTTGTCGTCATGCTCCGAAATAAGGCTCATGTCTTCGGGATGGATAATGTCCCGCCATTTTAATTTTCCTTCAAGGAAATCCTGTTCTGTATATCCGGTAATACTTAATACAGCCCCGCTAATAAAAACCAAATTTTTATCAACAAGAAGTCTGTATGCTATTCCCTGGAAGTTCTGAACAAAACTTCTATACCTGACTTCGCTTTCGCCTAAAGCTTTCAGAGATGATTTATTTTCGGTAATATCAGTCAATAAGCTGACGATTCCTTTAATCTCACCTTTGCTGTCCCTCAGTGGAGAAGCAGAAAGACTGAGATTAATCTTGCTACCGTCTTTTTTTGTCCTTACAAGTTCAAGACTGTTGATAATGCTTCCATGCATAACATTTTCAAAAATACGTGAACTTTCCTGAGCACTTTTGGTATCAATCACTGGATTTTGCTTTCCGATAATTTCATCTTCTGCCCAGCCGAACATTTTTTCGGCGGCAGGATTCCAGATTTTAACTTTTCCGTCTTTATCTATAATCATAATTGCAGACGGTGAGCTAACAATCAAAGCATTCAGAGTTTCGGTTGCTTCCTGAAACAGACTCTCAGAAATAACATAGTCCCTGAAATAGCTTATAGTTAGCAAACTGCCAATTATGTTACCATCTTTGGAATATTTAGGAGAAAATGTGCCTGTAAGCCATAAAGTCTTGCTTGTGGATTTAATTTCAATTGCACCATTCTGAATAAAGAATGTTTCGCCGTTTATTGATTTTTCAATGGCAGTTTTGCTTTCGTCATTCTCGCTGAAAGCAAAAAAATCCTCGAACTGTTTGTCGGCAATGTCTTCAAAAGATATACCGGTCATATTTTCCATGAATTTATTCCAGTATTTTATCCTTTTAAAAGTATCAATAACGGCTATGCCGACGTTCATACCCGATACAATGTTTTCATAGAAATGGTCGTAGCTGTCAATCTGAAGTTTTTCAACATTAATGCTCTCAAATCCGGTTTTGCCCGAACCGGTAAGGAATTCCAGTTCATTCAGCTGAAGTACATCGGTTATGTTCCTCAGCACACCCAAAGCACCGGTTATTACCCCATGTTCATTGAATAGCGGAATCCCTGTTCCTTCCCAAAAATTCTGACCATATATGCCTTTGCTATCGGGTTTATGGATATGAGTTTTTGTAACTTCACCTGTTTCAATGGCTTTACGGCAATAGCAGCCAAGATGGAGAATGTCCGAACTGTTGCATAGTTCTGGGCAGAAGCTTCCGATTGCGTTAGGAAACTCAGCCAAAAGTTTTGAATTCGCCCAAACTATTCTCATGCTTTTGTCAACCTGAAAAAGCAAATCAGGAAGTTTGTTGAAAGCGTTGATTAAACTCTGTACCGGATTGTATGTAATCTCTGCCTTTGAATTAATCAATTTTGCAGAAGAAATTCTTTCCAGCTTTAAAATTTTGAGAAATTTATCGTATATACTCATTTTGTTATTCATCATTAATATTTCGAAGAAAAATTATTTTTTGTTTCTGGCAACCCGCAATCCGCAATTTTCATAAGTAGTATAAGGATAAGTCCTGTTGGTTGAACGGCAATAGGAAGAACCGTCAATAAACGAACCGCCCCTCAGAACATGAGTTTTGCCTGATTTTGGTCCGGCAGGATTAGCTTTTGGGGATACTTTGTAATAGTTCTCGTCATAAAAATCCCAGCACCATTCCCAAACGTTACCTGCCATATCGAACAATCCAAAATCGTTAGCTTTTTTGTTGCCTGTGCCGTGAGCTACATAAGCAGAATTGTAGCTGTACCAGCCCATTTCATCTAAAATGCCTGTTCCGGCGAAATCGGTATTCTTTTGGGCTTTACAGCAATATTCCCATTCGGCTTCAGTCGGAAGGCGATAGCCTGTGGAACCGGTATCAATCCGGACTGTATCATTATTGATAAGATAATATGGTTTGATATGATTTGTTTCTGAAAGTTTATTGCAGAATTTAACGGCATCTAACCAGTTAATGTTATGAATCGGCAAAGTTTTGCCTTTGAAAATCGAAGGGTTACTGCCCATAACTGCTGACCAGCACCGCTGATTGATTTCATATTTCCCAATCAAAAATGAATTTGTTAAAACAACTCTATGAACAGGTTGCTCGGCTTTCAAACCGTTGATATTGCCCATATCGAGACTATCGGCTTTTATTTCAACCATTTCAACAAGTGGAACTGTTGTGATTGTTATCTGAAACGAATTGCTCGAATCTTTTCCGTTAACAACGACGATGGTTCCGGATGAAGCATTCTGCGGGATAATCAGTTTAATATAATTATCATTCCATTTGATGCACTCCCAATACTGCAAAGTTATTCCGGAGGAAAACACCAATTTTGCTCCGGGATAATGATAGGTGAAATTCTCTCCCGACAGAGCTATCGTATCGCCCACAATAACATTATTGGAAGAAATTGAGAAAATTTTGGGTTTCGACACAGGGGCAATATTATCAGAACATGATAAAAAGCTGAGAAAAACCAGAAAATATGATAATTTGCAAATTGAATATCTCATTATGCTGTTTGTTTTTATAGTTTAATCCATTGTAAAAATACAAATTTACATGATTGAACGATTACTTAAAAGCTTAAATATGGAATAGCTCATATTTTTTTGTAACATTTTTTCAATTTATTTGTTATTTTTGTTTATTGAAATACATTTTTGGAAATAAGAATGAAAAAGATTTTTCTCGTTTTCCTGCTTTGTCTGATTTCTTGTTTATCTTTGCAAAGTCAGGATATTACTACCGGGCTGATTGCATGGTGGAGTTTTGACGATGGAACAGCAAAGGATAATTCCGGGAATGGTTACGACGGCATACTAATGAACTCTCCTCAATCAGTTGCAGGAATCAAGGGGAAAGCTTTCAGATTTCTTGGCAGAGGTGTTAACGAAGTTACCGGCGACCATATTCTTTTGCCTGATATAGATTTTGCTTCAATGAGTGAATTTACAGTCAGTATATGGGTTTGGGAAGAAGGATTTTCAGAATTCGGACCTTCCGAAGGTTATATCTGGTGGGGCGATTGGGATGGCGGTTGGCTGGGATTTCATCACCATTGCCAGCAAGTGCCTACTATTGACTATTCAAAGCAGTTTATTCGTTTTTCAGTGGGGTCGCAGGGGCAGTATTCTCAGTGCTTCAATGCTCCTTTCGA
>CAZSHX010000080.1:0-16166 GCA_964606895.1 uncultured Hyphomicrobiales bacterium | reverse complement strand
CGACAGCAGTGATATGTTCAAATGGGTGCTTTATACTATGACCTACAAAAGCGGAACGCTCAACTGCTACAAGAATGATATATTGTTAGGCTCTATTAATTCACCTGTAAAAGTCGTTAAAGGTCTCGGAGCAATTGGAAGGCATTGGTGGGGTAACGGTGCTTCCACTTCAACCCGTTTTATCGGGATGATGGACGATGCCCGGGTTTATAACAGAGCACTTGATAGAAAAGACATTGAAAAACTTGTTACAAAATGTAATAACGGTTTGATTGCATACTGGAGCTTTGACGATTCCACAGCTAATGACAAAAGCGGCAATGGATATCACGGTACTATTATGAATACTCCTCAGCCTGTTGCCGGTTACGATGGGAAAGGTACGGCTTTCCACTTTACCGGAAGGGGAGAAAATGAAAGCACCGGTGACCATATTATTCTGCCAATGATAGATTTTAAAAATTTGAATGAGTTTTCACTCAGTTTATGGGTCAAATATGAAGGCTTTTCCTTACCTCACGGTGATGATTATATTTGGTTTGGTGACTGGGAAAAAGGCTGGCTTGGTATAACAAATCATTATAATCATATCAATCCCCCCGAACGAACTTGGATTAACTTCGCGGTTGGCTCCCATTTGCATGACGACCAGATAACGATAGATTTCGACCCTGCAAAAGACGGCAACCGCTGGGTTTATTACTGTATGACTTTTAGCAAGGGAATTACCAAAGCGTATATTGACGGTAAATTTGTCGGGCAGGCAAATCAAACGGTTGATATTTATGGAAATCATGCAGGAATTAACCGAAGTTGGTGGGAAAGCGGAAATATAACTTCCACTCGGTTCATCGGCTCAATGGATGAAGTTAAAATATTCTGCAAAGCTCTGACAGATCAGGAGATTAAAAAAGAATTCACACGAATAAAAATCACTGCAAGAACTAATTCAATTTGCGAGCAAGATACTTTGACACTTTTTGCTGATGCCGGATTTTCTGAATATATCTGGTCAACAAGCGAGCAAACTCAATCAATAGTCGTTTCAAATAGCGGAATTTATTCGGTAACCGCCAAATCAGAAGATGGAACAATTTACCAAACTAATTTTACTGTTTATATTTTTCTGTCTGTAAAGCCAGATATTAAAATTATTTCTCTTCCGTGTTCGGGCAAACGCGGTAAACTGTGTTTGAACGGAAATTTTCGTTCCTGCCTGTGGTCAACTAATGAAACTTCTTCAAGTATTTCAATCCCAAAACGAGGGCAATACTCAGTTACTGTTGTTGATTCAAATGGTTGCACCGGATACGCTGAAATTCTTGTCGGTGAAATTAATACTGAAAAAATCAACATTACTAAAACAGGAGATTCATTCTGTAGCGGCGATACCGTCGAGTTAACTGCCTACTCCGGAATGATTTTTTATGAATGGTTTGATGTTGCTTCCGGTAAAATTTCAGATGAAAATCAAAATAAATTAAGAATAACAAAATCAGGACAATACTACGTAAAAGGGATTACGGCCGATAGTTGCGTGTCATTTTCGGATACGATATTAGTAGAAATTAAATCTTCTAAAGATATTTTGACTTTCGAGGGTCTTCCCTATAACGGTATATTTTCTTTTGATTCAACATATTTTGGCAATTTCATTTGCAAAAATCTGACAATCAGGAATAATTCTCCTCAAGATTATATCTTGAAAGATGCTTTTTTCAGATTCAATAAAAATTTTTCAATTCCACCAAGCCAATTTGATTTTGATATTCCTGCAATGAATTCACGTGGCTTGATAGTCTGCTCTTCTCCGAATTCATTAGGCAAATTAACCGATACTTTGTTTATACCCGATGTTTGTTCGCAACATAAAATTCCCATGAAAATATTTGGTTTGGCAAATACTTATTCGGGTAGTTCAAGTTGTGATTTCCGACTGAAATTTAAAACATCTGATTTACCGTTCAAACAAGGAATTTTCACGGGATTGCCCTATCCCAATCCGGTTGAGGGAAAAGTATTTATTCCGTATCAGTTGTATTCAACCCAAGGAATTAAATTTGAATCAAAAGTAACTTTGCATGACATACTCGGAAACATTCATAAAGTTGCTCTGAAAGAAATTTCTGATGTTGAGCTCAAAAACGAAGTCACAATTGAAGCCGGAACTTATATGATCGATACTTCCGATTTAACTACAGGAATTTACATAATTAAAATCAGCAACAACGGAGAAATTATAGCTTATCAGGTGATTGTCGGGAAATAGTATTAATATTTATTTGTTTGAATTTTTCTATACTACACAAACTCCTTTCTGCCGTCTTCAACTTTGTATATTATTATCAATCAATATAACATATCATGAGGCAACTCCTGATCTTTGATAATCACATCATATCCAATATCCTAACGTTTGTTAGATTAGCGTTATAACCCTTGAGAAGAGCATAAGTGAGTTTGTCCATTGCGGCTCCATCGAAATCAGTTTTTTTAACATCTGCTTTAAAAGATACATTTATCAGAACCGAATTTTTAAAGCTTGTGTTTTTTAGTACCGCATAATCAAAGTTCGCTCCCGTTATCTTCAGCCCCTCGAATGATATTCCTTTCAATTCTGATAAATTAAATTTTGTCTTATCAATTTTTGCATTTACAAAAGTTGATTTGCTCAAATCTGACTTATTAAATACGGCATCTGTCAGGTCGGCTCCATCGAAAGAGCAACCTGTCAAATCTGAACATTTGAATTGACTGCCTTTAAGGTTTGACTTGCTGAAATTGGTTCCTCTCATGTCGGAATAATTAAATTTTCCGTCAATAATGCTCGTGCTACTCAAATCGGAATTCTTCAGAGGTGACATTGAAAAATCCATACCGACTAGCATTTGCAAAGCCCTTGTATTGTCGCAGATTTCCTCAATCAGTTCGGTCACATCACCAATCGAATTGATAGTTTTCTCGAATGCACTTTCCTCATTATTTCCCTGACTTAGAAAATCATTCATTTTTTCGAGTAAATCCGAGTAAAGCTCTTCTTTTAAGTCTTTTACATTATTCAAATCGGCATAAGGACCAAAAATTTTGTCCAGGTGCGACATCAGTTTGTTGTTCATAAGTTACCTTTTATATAAGTTTAGAAATAATTTTTTTTGTAAATTCCCAATCAAGGATATTTTGGATTAATACTTTTTTACCGTCATCAGTAATTTTATAATATTTTCTCCTTCCTCCTTGAGTCTCATCACCCCAATAGGAGATAATGGATTTATCTTTTTCAAGTCTTTTTAAGCTTGAATATAAAGTTGCTTCATTAATTTCATATTCTCCCCCTGTTTGAACAGCAATTATTTTAGATATTTCGTAGCCATACTTATCACCATATTCCAACAAGTTTAGAATTATAGTGTCAATATGACCTCTTATTAAATTTGAGTTTATATTCATAAATATCTTTTTTCAATTCTGAAACAAATAACAAAACAAAGATAATCAAAAATACTACGTCTGTCAAGGTATTTATTTTGGCATAGTATTATATTTTTCACAGAATAAGAAATTCAAATTTTAAATATGCAATATATTACCTTATTATTATAGCTATAAATAATCTTTTCTTTCGTTTATTTTTTTCGTAATCGTACTTTGATAGTTGGTCAACCTCACCCCTGCCCTCTCCATTCTTTGCGAGGGCGATAAGAATTGCATCTTTTGAGCAAAATGATGAAGAAGATGCAACAAAAAAAGATGAAAGAAATTCAATTGTGAAAAACGAATAAATTTTGGTAACATCTTCCTCAAGTTCTTGAAAAATCAGCCGATAATTATTCTGTCGGATTCTAATTATTTAGTATTTATTTTGGAAAATGCCCGAAATACAATTAATATCGGCTAACCTATATGGAAATGATTGGCTTGGTAAAGCAGCTCTGAACAATAATTCAAATTATCAGATTGCCGCAGTGGCGGGTATTGCCAAAAAAGAAGAAAACATTCCCGGCTATCCCAAACAGACAAAAGAAGACAAAAAAGATATAAAAGGAACTTCAAAAAATAAATCAGAAGTATCCTACACGGCTACAGGCAAAAAAATTACTTCCGAACAGCAAAAAGCAGTTGATGATTTGAAAAAAATTGACCAAAAAGTTAAAGCACACGAGCAGGCTCATATTTCTGCAGGGGGAGGTCTTGTTCGCGGTGGTGCTTCCTATACTTATCAGATAGGTCCTGATGGAAATCAATATGCCGTTGGCGGAGAAGTTAAAATTGATACATCTGCCGACTCAAGTAATCTTCAAAGCACAATTCAGAAAATGGAACAGGTCAAACGTGCCGCACTTGCTCCTGCCGATCCTTCTTCGCAAGACCGTAGTGTTGCCTCTTCGGCAGACAACACAATTGCAATAGCCAGACAGGAAAAAGCGACAACAGCAAGCAAAACCTCAGGTTCGAAAGAATCTGTATTAAAATCAAATAAACTTGATGTTTACAAAAAGACCGTTCAATCTTCAGAAAGCAGTGGAAACAAGAATAATTTTCTGATACCTGACATTTCTACGGGTGCACTCAAAGGTAAATTTGCTTAATCCGCTATCATTCACTTTTTGCTTAAGTGTTTTGATTCAAAAGCACAATATCACTAAATTCAAGAAATAAATTGTGGAAAAATTCGTAATTTTGTATTCTTTATTTTAAACTTTTTCAATTAAATAATTGATTTATGAGAGCTATAATCCCTGTTGCAGGCGTTGGAATGCGACTAAGACCGCATACTTACACACTTCCCAAGGTTCTTTTGAACGTTGCGGGCAAACCTATCCTTGCCCACATTCTTGATGCACTAATCGAGCAGGGCATCGAAAAAGCCACCATTATAACAGGCTACATGGGCAAGCTTGTCCAGGAATATGTAAAAAAGAATTACAAAATTGATATTACTTTCGTTCCTCAAAGAGAATCGCTCGGACTTGGTCATGCAATCTGGGTGGCTCAGCATACTTTTGACAAAGACCCGATTATGATAATTCTGGGGGATACAATTTTTGATGCAAATGTCAAACAGGCAACCATCCAAAATTGTTCTGCTATCGGTGTGAAATCGGTGGATGACCCTCGTAGGTTCGGTGTCGTCGAAGTTGATGAAAACAGAAATATTAAAAATTTTGTAGAAAAACCCGAAATTCCGATTTCAAATCTCGCAATAGTTGGAATCTACTATATAGCAAACCCTGAATTGCTAAAAGAAAGTCTGAATTATCTGATTGATAATAACATCAAAACCAGAGACGAGTATCAGCTTACTGATGCTTTGCAGATGATGCTTGAAAAAGGTGAAATATTCAAAACATTTCCCGTTGAAGGCTGGTACGATTGCGGAAAACCCGAAACTCTGCTTTCTACCAATAAATTCTTACTCGAAAAAGCTTCAACACACGCTGTATATAAAGATGCCGTAATCATTCCTCCTGTTTTTATTGCTAAAGATGCAGAAGTCAGCAGGTCAATTATCGGTCCTTATGCTACTGTAGCTTCAGGTGCGATTGTTCAGGACAGCATAATCCGCGATTCAATCATAAGCGATGGTGCAAATGTCTATTCTTCATTGCTAAATGGCTCCATCATAGGAAATAATGCAATAGTAAAAGGACATTTTTATAAATTGAATGTGGGTAACTCAAGCGAAATAAATTTCGATATATAGAATGAATAAAACGATCATAAATTCGACAATAAAAGATTAAGATTGTAAAAAATAATAATTTATCGCAGAAAGGTAAATATGAACTACGAAAACACATATTTGTTCACTTCGGAATCGGTTTCCGAAGGGCATCCCGATAAAATTTGCGATCAGGTTTCTGACGCAGTTCTTGATGCCATGTTAAAAGACGACCCGTACAGCCGCGTTGCATGCGAGTGTTATGCAACAACCGGTTTAATTATCGTAGGTGGAGAAATAACAACAAAAACTTATATAGATTTGCAGACTTTAGTTCGCGGAGTTATCGCAGACATCGGCTACAACAAAGACGGATACCGCTTTGACGCAAATTCCTGTAGTGTTATAAACGTTATTAACCAGCAGTCATCCGATATTGCGATGGGTGTTGATACCGGCGGTGCAGGCGATCAGGGGATGATGTTTGGCTATGCATGCAGTGAAACAGAGGAGCTTATGCCTGCAACTATTATGTATTCACATAAACTTGTGGAATTGCTTGCAGATATTCGCAAAAACAATAATCAACTTATGCCTTATCTTCGCCCCGATTCAAAATCTCAGGTGACGATTGAGTATTCAGAAACAGGCGAAATTTTGCGTGTTGATACTGTTGTTGTTTCCACTCAGCACGACCCCGACGTGACTCAGGAAAAAATCAAAGCAGATATTATTGAAAATGTTATTAAAAAAGTAATCCCTGCAAAATATCTTGACGAAAATACTAAGTATTATGTTAACCCCACAGGCAGTTTTGTTATCGGCGGTCCGCACGGCGACACTGGTCTTACAGGAAGAAAAATTATCGTTGATACATACGGCGGAAAAGCTCCACACGGAGGCGGTGCATTTTCGGGTAAAGACCCAACAAAAGTTGACCGTTCTGCCGCTTATGCCGCACGTCACCTTGCCAAAAACATCGTTGCCGCAGGAATAGCAAAAGAATGTACTATTCAGCTTTCTTATGCCATCGGTGTAGTTCAGCCTATTTCAATCCATGTTGAAACACACGGCACTTCAAAAATCAGTGAAAAAACAATCGCAGATTTCGTTAGAACTAATGTTGACCTCACTCCCAAAGGCATCATCGAAAGATTTGATTTAAGAAGACCGATTTACCGCCAGACAGCCGCCTACGGTCATTTCGGCAAACCCCATCTTCCCTGGGAACAGCTTGATTTGGTTGATTTATTAAAAACAATGTAATAAAAAATAGAAATTTTAACTTGAAAGGTACCAAAAATGTCAGAATTTAATTATCCACCTAAGAAAGCAACAGGCAGTTTTTCGGAAGTTCCCGGAAAATATTGCGTTCGCGATATTGCCCTTGCCGACGAAGGCAGAAGTCTTATAGAATGGGCAGAATCAAGAATGCCGGTTTTAATGCACTTGAGAGAAATGTACAGCAAAACAAAACCATTCAAAGGTTATAAAATTGCAGGATGCCTGCACGTAACCAAAGAAACCGCGGTTCTAATCCGTACTTTCGTAGCCGCCGGAGCAGAAATTACCTGGTCGGGATGCAATCCGCTGTCAACTCACGATGCAGTTGCCGCCGCATTAGCCGCCGATGGTGTTTCGATTTATGCATGGTACGACAACGGTGCTGATTTTTACTGGTGCATTGACAGAACAATTGATGTTCCCCCGCATTTAACTTTAGATGACGGTTGCGACCTTATCAATACGGTTCACGAAAACTATGTAGATATGGCTAAAAACTTTGTTATCGGCGGAACCGAAGAAACAACTACCGGAGTTCACCGCCTTCGTGCCAGAGCCGAAGCCGGTAAACTCTATTATCCCGTTTATGCCGTTAACGACACAGAAACAAAATGGGATTTTGATAATGTTTACGGAACAGGTCAGTCAACATTGGACGGTATTCTCAGGGCTACATCAGTTTTGCTTGCCGGAAAGAATTTCGTAGTTGTCGGTCACGGTCATTGCGGTTCGGGCGTTGCCAAAAGAGCAAAAGGACTCGGAGCAAACACATTCTGCACCGAAATCAAACCTTCTGCCGCTTTGAAAGCTACTTTGGAAGGACATGGAGTTTTAACGATGGACGAAGCCGCAAAAGTTGGTGACGTTTTCGTTACTGCAACCGGAGTGAAAGACGTTATCCGCAAACAGCATTTCGAAGCCATGCGCGAAGGAGCCATAGTTTGCAATACCGGTCATTATGACGCTGAAATCAACATTCCAGAACTCGAAGAAGTATCCGTCGGCAAAAGAACAATCCGTCCGAATTGCGAAGAATACACTTTGAAAAACGGCAAAAAGATTTATCTTCTTGCTCAGGGAAGACTTGTTAATCTTGCCGCCGCCGAAGGTCATCCGTCTGAAGTTATGGATATGTCATTTGCTAATCAGTTTATGGCACATCTCAGTTTGGCTCAGATGCACTCCGCAGGTCAGAAAATTCCTATTGAAGTACTTGATATTCCTACCGATCAGGATGAATTCATCGCAAAAACCAAACTTCATAAAATGGGTATTGATATTGACACTCTCACACCGGAACAACTTGCTTATATTAACGATTATAATGCAGGCACATAAATAAATTGGAACAACCTGTGGTAATTTAATTTCCATAGTATGTTTTTATATAAAGGTCAGGTTTAAATTCCTGACCTTTTTTTGTGTCTGAATCGCGGATTAACCGGATTTGGGGATTAAGAGGATTTAAGAAAGGATGGTCAACCATGATGATTGACCTACCGAAAGTAGGACAAGCATCCCTGATTGTCTGTTTTCAAGATAATTATAATAAATTCAACTTGATTTATTCAGGAACTATTTTTATTTCTTGTTTGTGTTTGAATTATAATTTCGTAAGTTACAAAAGATTCAACTATTACTTTAAATATTTTTATTGGAATCGGATTATGAAGTTCAAATTGTTTTTTTTGACAGCCGTTGGGTTGTTATCGTTACTTTCAGGGAAGAATTTATTTGCCGATGATGATATTCTTTGGCATAACAGTGCTTGGGGTGAAAATGTATTTTTTAACTCAACCGGAACCTTGTTAGCTGTAACTGGATATTCACAAGATGATGACAAATACTTGGTTAAATCATCTTCTGGAGAAATAATGAGAATTTATAGTAATATTGTTGGTATTTCAAGTAAAAAATTTTCCCGTAATGGGAAAATATTTGCATTTTCACCTTTTGATGATGGAATTATTTTTATAAATGCAGAGACACTTGATACAATACGAAAAAGCAAAATAAAAAGTCTATTTTTTGATTTTTCATTTGATGATAATTATTTTATAACTGCAAACTTAAGTGTCGCAGGGATTTTTATTAATAAATATGATATTAAGACTGATTCTTTAATATCAAGTTTTAAATTTCTTTTCACACCTAATAAATACGATATATCAATGAATTATTTCGTAGTTTCTCCAACTGATAACAATATCGCATTTTGCGGGACAGAACTATATAATGCACACTTATACGGTCAATTTAATAAAATTATTGACTTGAACAACAAGAAAATTATAGGTGACTTTTCATCAAATGATTTGAAATTAAAATATTCAGGTACAGGTATTCTTGCCGCAATTGATAGTGGTAGAATCAAATTCTATGATGAAAAAGCTGAGTTGATTAAAACTTTAAAAGACAGCAGTTATGTTTTTTATGATTTCTGCTTTAATGAAGTAGATAATGAAATAATTACCTGTGGTAGTTCAACTGGAATTAGAATATGGGATTACAACACGCTAAAACTAAAGAGTACATATTACAACCCGGTTTTTTATGATGGACCCGGAGTAATTGGTTATAACAGCATTAACCATATTTTAGCTGTATGTGCTGAAGGTACTTACGCATTTGATTATTCAAAAATTGTTTTGGTAAATGATAATGGAAATATTCAAACTGTAATTAACATCATTCCTAACCCTACTGTGAATCAAGTTTCTATAAATATTCAAAAAGAAAATATTTTGAATATTAATCTGAGAATTTCGGATTTGACTGGTAAAGTGATTATGTCAAAAGATTACTTAAATATAAACTCAAACTCGTTCAATACCACAATCAATACCTCAAATTTACCAAGTGGGACTTTGTTTTTTAATTTGACGATTGACGGTAAACTATTTACAAAACAAGTCATAATAATAAAGTGAGATTAAAAACCTTATCAATATTTATTACATCTTTTCTATAGCAATAAATAATGACTATTTTCGTTTATTTCTTGTGTAATCTCGTTCTTTGACAGTTCATCAACCTCACCCCATCCCTCTCCATTCATGGAGAGGGCGGTAAGAATTGCATCTTTTGCATCAATTGCATTCCAAAGATGCATTGGTAGAAAATCGTTATTTGAAATATAAATCAATGGCTTATGTGAAAATGCATAGCATCTTTACTGGAGAAAAATAAAAGATGCAATTTGGGAAATTAAGAAAATTCCAATTTCGCGTAGCGAAATAATATTTGTAACTGCGAAATACTCCTTTGCTTTTCTATCACGTAGTGATAGCATATAAAGCGAACATTTGCCCTCCTTTTTATATTTAACCCCTAAAGGGGTTAAGAAATCTTGGGTGGTACGATTTGTTACAAATATTAATTTCCTCCGGGAATCAGAATATATAAAAACACCAAATTGCATCAATTGCATCCCAATAATGCAAAAGATGCAATGGCTCAAAATTCTTTATTTGAAACAATAGCAATAGGTTATGCGATAAAGCATTGCATTTATTACGGAATAAAAATAGAAGATGCAATTTGGGAAATGAAACCCATCCTGCGAATTTCTTGCTGAAGAAAAAAGATGGACTCCACCTGCGAGGTGGTGTCCATCTAAGTAAATAATTTCATCTTTTACATTCCGAAAATGCTACCGAAGAAACCAATCTCCAATTTATAATGTTTGCTTTTTATTTGCAATTTTTGAAATTGGGAAAATTTGTTTTTAATTTAAATAAAAGGAAAGATGGTATGCAAACAGAAATAATTTATAAGTTTTTGCAGGCAAAGTAGAATTGTTTGAACTTTTGGCTTAGGGCGAAGAAGAATGACTTCCGAGCTGAAAAATCCATACGCTAACCTACAACAATTATTTACAGAATGCTGTTTTCTTGCTTTTCAGGAATGATGCAATAGACGTGCAAATACATAATTTACAAAAACTTAAATGATTCTGACTAAATGTTATTGTTTTATATTTGATGAAAAATAATTGTAAAATTGATGTAGTTTTCTTAATTTAATTAATAATTGCTTAACAAAGCAAATTAAGTTATTATTAGATTTAGAAACATAGTTTTATCATATATTAATTTTTGGAGATTTGGAATGAGAAATTTGATTTTAACAGTTTTCATGGTGCTTTTTGCTTTGACAAATATGTACTCTCAGAACGCAAAGCTAAAAGACTATTTAGACCCAAAGAATATTAAGGATTATCAGGAAAAAGTGAAGGAAAGTGAACTTTATAAAATTGATTCAAGGTACATTGTCCACAATTTTGAAGTTCTAATCAACGACCAGCAGGTTGAAAAAGGAAAAATATACAGAAAATTTTTCAAAAAAGGTGCTTATGAGTCTTTCCACATTGCAGGAGATAAAAATCTTGTTAAAGTTGGTTACTGGAACGACCCCACTGCACTTATAACTGCTAACTACCTGAAAAAAGATTATTGTGTAGAGAAAAATATCAATTCGGTGCTTTTCCCTATGATTATCAGAGGATATGCAAAAATCTGGAAATCAGGAACACTTGAAAAGAAATTTAAAAACATTACATTTCAGTTGAAAAAAGGAAAAGATTTTTCCGATAAACATGGCAAACTCTCTCAATTCAAGGTGATTACTAATCCTAAGGTTATGGAAGGTACAATTTCCTTCAACGAAGACGGCTTAGTTGCTCAGGGTGAATTAACTCTTTATCCCGACAACATACAAAGAAGCGGATTGAAAGAACTGTTCTCATTTGATGCACTTTCCAAAAAAGCTTCTGTTGTGCTGAAATTTCAAACAGAATATATTGAAACCAATAAGCCGGCTAAGTTCATTGATGTTGACCTTGAAAATATCATCAAAAATTTAGAAAAAATTGAATGTGATTAATAAATAGTATGTTTTTATGCCCAAAGTGTAACCACGCGATTGAAGGTTTAAAGTCAAAAAGTTGTCCTTTTTGTTCACTTAGATTTTTTGATGAGGAGCTTACGACCTGGATCGGGAGTTCCGAAGATTGCAATATAGTTCTGAAGGATATAGAAGTTCCTTCTTATGCCGCCGCAATAACCTTCAATAAGGAAACTCAATCTTTTGAATTGGTTAACCTTGTGGGTGATTCATATCGAATCAGATTGAATCAGAAAATTGTTACTTACAAAGAAACAATAACAATTAACGACTGGATGGAAATCGGAGGTATCATCTTCGATTTCAATCATCCTAAAATCACACCTTTGTTTAATCTCAATCTAAAGATTAATCTGACTATTGACTTTGATGAGATTGAAATGTTTACCGTCGGGAACACTGACTATTGTGCCATTCGGCTTGAAGAACTTAGCAAAAACGAAATTTATGCAAGGATTATTAAATGTAAAAATAATTATTTTTGCTCCTATCCCGATAGTGGTGTTGAAACCACTTCAATCAAAGATGCAATTTTTATTAATGAATATAAACTGCAGATTGACGAAACGAAGCTGATTGATGAAAATGATAATATTTACATCGAGGATATTAAGCTACCATTGAGCCAGATCCCATGCTTTCTTGACGACAAACAACCCTTCTTCCTTTCTGAAAAGTTTCCGATAGAGTTTGATTTCAATTCCTTCAATAAAAATGAAGTCTCAATAGGTTTGTCAAATTGCGATATTGTGCTGATTAGTGAAAAAATATCTCCGCATCATCTTTCTATTATAGCAGGAGATAGCGGCAAATATTTTGTTAAAGATAATAATTCCACAAATGGAACTTATTTGAATAATAAGAGAGTTACCGAAGCTGAAATTGAACTAAATCAGGTGATAACATTCGGCGATTTCCAGATTCATCTGCATTTTGACAAAGGCAATCCAACAATTCATATTGACCATTACAAAGGTAAAATAAGGATTGATGCGGTTTCTATCTCGAAGCATACAAACGAACTCAATAAAATGTTTTCATCCAACAAGCATTATTTGCTGAATAACATCAGCCTGTCTATTGATGCAGGCGAATTTGTAGGCATCATGGGACCAAGCGGAGGAGGGAAAACTACATTATTAAAAATCCTTGCCGGAGTGGATTCCACAGTTCAGAAAAACATAGCGGGCAAAATTTACTTCAATTATAATGATATTGAAAAATACTACGATAAATACAGGTACGACATTGCTTATCTTCCTCAGGACGATATTCTTTTTCCCGACCTGACTGTTTATCAGTGCCTTAATTATTCGGCTAAACTCAGAATGCCCCATCTTACTCAGCAAAATGTTGATACGCTTATTGATAATGTGCTTTTAAGTATGGACCTTGCAAAAAAAGAAAAAGACGGAACCATATCATTTCCTATTAAAAAAAGGAAAATAGGTGATATGAATAAGCCCGGAGCCATTTCTGGCGGACAGCGAAAAAGAGTTAATCTTGCAATTGAGCTCCTTAGCGATCCATCAATTATATTTTTGGACGAGCCGACTTCAGGATTGTCCTCTATTGATTCAAACAACCTGATTAATTTATTAAGCAGTCTCTGCAATGCGGGCAATACAATAGTAACTACTATTCATCAGCCATCGCAGTCAATTTTCCAGAAGTTTAATAAGGTGTTGATTCTTGCAAGAAATGGCGAATTGGCTTATTTTGGTTCAACCCAACGAGCTGTAGATTATTTTGAAGAAAGAAGCGGATTAAAGTACAACAGGTCTATGAACACTGCCAACTTTATTCTTGAAGCACTTCAAACCAACGAGCCTGAGTATTGGAGAAACTGTTACAATCAATCCGAATACCACGAGTATTATATTCATAGAACCCACTCAAAACTTTTTGATAAAATAGGCTCGCTAAACTCAAAATCCGATAAGAGCAACGGGCATAAAAACCACAACTGGTCGCAGTTTATAACACTCGTTAAGCGAAATGCAATGCTGAAGCTGAACAACTCCAAGACATTGCTTTTGCTATTGCTTCAGGCTCCGATTATCGCTTTGCTGATTGGCTTTATTTTTACGGGTATTCTTGATGACGGTCCCAGACTGACTGACAGTCAGCCCGAAGAGGATTTGTCACGCATCGAGAATTACTTCAGACCAAAAACAAGGAAGTTTCTGCCTCCTTACAATAAGAATGTAACTATCGAAAATATTACTAAGAAGCCACTGTATTTTTATACTCAGACTAATGATGTACAGATGATAGATTCTGCGTTCATAAAAAAATCAGGACCTTACAGCTTTTCTTTCCAAAAGTTGGAATCTGAGGACAAAACCGTGTTTCCAGTTAAAGCAGGAAATTATAAATTAATTATTTCCGATTCGGAAATTGAAAGCGATAACCTTGCCAAGTTGTTTAATACAACTACTAATTTAAAAGGAAACACCTATTATTATTTCCTGAAATATGACAAGGAGCTGATTCCCGTAAATGATTGGTATGCCTTGAATGATTCCCAGAAGACCAAGTTATGGAATGAGAAAATTTTGGTGGACCGTGCCAATAAAGTTGTTGAAGAGGATTCGCTGTTTGCACTTTCCAAGATGTTTGAATCTTCGGTTTTATCATTCTTGAATCCCCTATTCGACCACCCGGGGTTTTTGAATAGAATTAAAAAATACCGATATGCTGAAAAACACAACCTGTACTCATGGTTTGATATGGAGAAGAATAAAACAATACTTTACGTAGGAGATAGGGATTATAAAGAAAAAGTACTGAAGAATCTGTATCTCATTTTCCTTGTGATTGTTTCGTTTACTTGGATTGGAATGACCAATTCAGTTAAGGACATCGTACTGGAACGTCAGATTTATTTAAGGGAAAAGAGATATACCCTGAAGATATTCAACTATTTATCGTCAAAATTTGTAACATTGACAGTTCTTTCAGTAATTCAGATTTTCATCTTTCTGGCTATTCTGTTGGTTATGATTCCTGATATACCGATTGATATTTTTCAGTTATCTCTGATTCTTCTGCTTACTTCGATGATTTCCGGAGGAATAGGACTAATCGTTTCATCAATTTCGAACACAATCGAATTCGGAATATCAATGCTTCCGCTGATTTTAATTCCTCAAATTGTCATGGCAGGTATCTTCAAGCATATTGGTGCCATGTCTTTTGTCGAGAAAATGCTTTCTTCTCTAACAGTTTCAAAATGGTCTCTCGAGGCAATGATGAATATAATTTCGAGCAAAGTTGATTTTGAATCTCCGTTTCTGAATTATATCGTACCCTTCAAGAGTATTATCTATCCTTGCTATACACCGACTTTGTTTAACAATAAAGTTATTTCCTACGGATATTTCCCATTCTCGGCAGAAATTGACTATTTAATTCTCGGTTTTATGTTGATTTCAACATTTGTTGTCTCATTCCTAATACTTAAACTGAAGAAGAAATAGTTCTGTTATCTTCGCCACCACAAAGGAAATTGAACGAAGAACGTAGTATCGAAGGACTAATCTCCAAATCTCAACGCATTTAACGTGAATAATCCATAAAAAATTGCATCATAGAGGATATTTTGTTATATACCAATCTCCAAATCTCTAATCTTCGTCAGATTCTTGCTTGTTCCCGACTTTATGACATGAAATACAATCCCCGAAATTTTTAATACCTTCTTCATTATGAGCTTCTCTCATTTTTGTCTCAGAATGTTCGTGGCAGCCAAAGCAGTTATAAACAATAAAATTATTATCGGGATGGCAAGTATTGCATTTAGCCGAATGGTTTTCATCAAGTGGGAATTTTTTTGAATGGTCAAATGACGTGGGAACCCATTTACCTGTATTGTGGCATTTAGAGCACATATCCTTAATTGAACCATGAAACTCGTCTTTTGGTTTTTCATGGCATGAAGAACAATTGCTTTTATCAAGTCCGACTATCAAATCGTGATTAAAACCAACATATTGCAAAATTGGTTTTATTCCTTTGTGTTCAGTATGACAAGAAATACAATTTTGATTCTTAAAAGAATTATGAAAAGCTACTTTATTCTGTTTATTAATTGAGTCTTTAGATTTTCCGATTTCTGAAAGTTTATGACATGAAATACATTTATCGTTCGAAATCCCCCAGAAAGGTTCATGGCAGGAAAGACATTTTTGATCCAACGCCCTATGCCCACTCATCATCTTGCCGGGACTAATCATGACGTTAGGATACTGATACATTAACCCCTAACTCTCCCATATCCACGTAATATATTTTCGTTAAGTCTAAAATAATGCTT
>CAZSHX010000079.1:0-22048 GCA_964606895.1 uncultured Hyphomicrobiales bacterium | reverse complement strand
ACGAAAAAGAAGAAACAGCCGAGCAGATGAAACAAATTGTAATTGAAACGGAATCCAAAAAGCTCTATGATACATTGTTGGATTCAATTTCACATGAGTTCAGAACACCAATTGCTGTTATTTCCGGTTCTGCAACAAGTCTTCTGGAAAACAATATTACAGACAAACCGGAATTAGTAAGAAATTTCGCTGATGAAATATATTTGGCATCTAAACGATTGAATATCTTGGTAGAAAATCTTCTTGATATCACACGGTTGGAATCAGGAAAGTTGAAGCTGAATAAAGAATTGCATAATGTCAATGAAGTGATTTCTGAGACTCTTTTACAGATAAAAGATGTTATGGAAGGACATAATCTTGTTTTGAATTTGAATTCTGATAATCCATATTCTTTGTTAGACTATGGTTTTATCAGTCAGGCTCTATTTAACATCTTACACAATGCTTTTATCTACACTCCGGATGGCACAACAATTACTATCACCTCTGAATTACTGGGCAAAGAGATTAAAATTTCAATTTCTGATGATGGTGAAGGTTTAAGTAAAGAAAGCATAAGCAGACTTTTTGAAAAATTTTACAGACCTCCGGGAACTAAAGCCGGTGGTACGGGTTTAGGGCTTTCGATTGCAAAAGGTTTTATTGAAGCTCATGGAGGTTCAATTTCAGTAAGGAGTAATGAACCGAGTGGCTTGATTTTTGATATGTATTTACCCTTATATGAACTTTAAAACAAAAATATTGGTAATAGATGACGAGCCTCAAATAAGGAAGCTTCTGAAATTGACATTAGAAGCAAACAATTTTGAGGTAGTTACTGCTGACACCGGTAAAAGCGGTGTTCAATTAACTGCTTCTCTGAAACCGGAACTTATTTTATTAGACTTGAATTTGCCTGATGAAGATGGATTAAATGTTTTGATGCAAATTAGAGAATGGAGTTCGGCACAGGTTATTATCCTTTCTGTAAGAAATTCTGAAACTGATAAAATTCATCTGCTTGATTCCGGAGCTGATGACTACATTACAAAACCATTCCATTCAGGCGAATTATTAGCTCGTATTCGAGTTGCATTAAGACATAAAGAAGTGGTTCAAGACATACCTGTTCAAACTATTGGGGAACTTGAAATAAATTATGCTTCGAGAACAGTCAAAAAGACCGGTAAGCTTATAAATCTAACCTCAACAGAATATGCTATACTAAAACTTCTCATCTCAAACAAAGACAAAGTTCTTACCCATAAGCAAATCCTTGAAAGTATTTGGGGAAACCCATTTTCCGATGAGACACAATACCTCAGAGTTTTCATTGGTCAAATCAGAAAGAAAATAGAAACCGACCCGGCAAAGCCAGTCTATTTAAAAACTATCACTGGGGTGGGGTATATTTTTAGTGAAGAATAGAATAATCTCATTTATCCTGCATTATTTGCAAAGAATGGATGCTTGGAAGTACAAGTAATTGAATCACTCCCAAAATGCAATTTAACTAAATAATTGGAATTTCATGCGAATTCATTTGTAAACTCAGGTATTTACCCAAATATAAAAAAAAGGACTGCCCTTGGGGGACAGCCCTCCAAAAAAAATCATAAATTTCTTTTTATATCAATTTTGCAACATTGTCCCAGTTGACAATATCCCAGAATTTTTCTATGAATTTTGGTCTTAGATTTCTATAATCTATGTAGTATGCGTGTTCCCAAACATCAAGAGTAAGAACCGGTTTCTTGTTTGATGTAAGTGGTGTTCCTGCATTGCTGGTCTGTACAATTTCAAGTGACCCGTCAGGATTTTTCACCAGCCAAGCCCAACCTGCACCAAATAATGTGGTAGCAGACTGAGAGAATTTGGCTTTGAATTCATCAACGGAACCAAAAGTTTTCGTCAGTTCATCAAAAACTTTGCCCGTAGGATTGCCTCCGCCATTTGGCGACAAACAGTCCCAAAAGAAAGTATGATTCCAAACCTGTGCAGAATTGTTGAACATTCCGCCTTGAGATTTCTTGATGATTTCTTCAAGTGAAAGTTCTTCGAACTCTGTGCCTTTAATCAGATTGTTCAGATTGTTTACATAAGCAGCATGATGCTTGCCGTGATGGTAATCAAAGGTTTCCTCGGAGATTATGCCTTTGAGCGAATCTTTGGGAAACGGAAGTTCAGGAAGTGTAAACATGTATCACCTCTAAAAATATATTGAAAAATAATTAAATTCTAAATTATTAACCGTGACAGCCGCAAGTCGGAGAATCGTTAGGATTATTGAAAACGAATCCACTGCCGTGAGGACCTTCAACGTAATCGAGGGTTACTCCCATCAGATAAAAAAGGCTTTTGGAATCAACAACAATATTGATTTTACCTGTATCAAGCTTTCTGTCCGATTCGGCAATCTCGTTGTCAAAACCAAGACTGTACGACATACCTGAGCAACCGCCGCTACGAGTTGCGATTCTTAAAAAATGGTCATCAGAAATATTATTTTCAATTCTGACATTTCCAATCATATCAATTGCGGATTGAGTTATCATGATATTGTCGGCATCAGTCGAGCCTTCTATTCCGGTAGGAATTTTCTCTAAGGAGAAATCTGTATATTCCATTACATCTTGCATATTTTTTTCCTATATTGTTTAAATAATGTCTTAATGACGAAAGTTATTAAATATTCTTTTTTCAGTATTATCCCTGGTCATAATCAATCACCACATCATCAGTCAGAGGATGTGCCTGACAGGTGAGAATGAACCCGCTTTTAACTTCTTCATCGGTTAAAGCATCGGAACATTCCATTTCCACCTGACCAGAAATCAGCAATGCTCTGCAAGTTGCACAAGCACCAATCTGGCAACTGAAAGGCGGGTCTAATCCTGCTCTCATTGCAGACTGCAAAACTACTTCATCGGGTTCGACTGTGATTTCATGGTTCTCGGAATAAATTTTAATTTTAACTTTTTTTGGTTCGTTGTTCATAAAAAATAATATTTTTTCTATTCAAAATTGATAATTTTCAAAAAAGACCTAATTCAAATTGAGCAACTTCACTCAATCGGCTTTTGTCCCATGGCGGGTCGAATGTCAGCATAACTTTAGCATCTTTAACTTCAGGGATTCCTTTTATACTTTCTTCGACTTCTGCGGGTAAACCTCCTGCTTCGGGACAGTTCGGGGCGGTTAAAGTCATCAAAACAACAACTTCATTATTTGCAGTTATTGAAATGTCGTAAATTAAACCCAATTCCCAAACACTGACGGGTAATTCGGGGTCATAAACCGATTTGATTGCTTGTATAACCTGTTCTTTAAGTTCTTCATTCATAATATTTTTACTCCGTTGTAACTTTATCAGATTCATGTTGCAAAGCAGTTGTAAGGGTATGCCAAGCCAAACTTGCACATTTTACCCGAGCCGGAAATTCTCTGACTCCGCAAAAAACAGATAATTTGCCAAGATTTGCAGTATCAGGCTCAGTTGTTGGGTCTGAAGTTACAATTTCATGGAAATTCTCGAAGAGTTCTTTGGCATCTTCAACTTTTTTTCCTTTTAAAACTGTAGTCATAATTGAAGCTGAAGCTTTGGAAATTGCACATCCTGAACCGTTAAAACTTATATCTTTAATCGTATCTCCGTCCAATTCGAGGAAAATGTCAATATGGTCGCCGCATAATGGGTTATGACCTTCTGCACAATGAGTATGGTGCTGGAGAATGCCGTAGTTTCTCGGACTTTTGTTATGGTCCAAAATCACTTGTTTGTATAATTCATCTAATTCGCTATTCATATTGTCATTTTTCCGAAATTAAGAAAACATTTTAATAACTCGTTTAACCGATTGAATAAATACGTCAATCTCCTCTTTTGTATTGTAAAAAGCAAATGATGCCCGTGATGTTGCAGGAACATTAAACCTTCTCATTACAGGCTCTGTGCAATGATGTCCTGTTCTGACAGCCACTCCGTCTCGGTCCAGAAAAGTACCAACATCGTGGGGATGAATGTTATCAAGAACAAAAGACAGAACACTGCATTTATTTCGGGCAGTTCCGATAATCTTTAATTCATTAATCTGCGAAACGGCTTCAGTTGCATAATCCAAAAGTTCTTTTTCGTATCTTGCGATTGTATCAAGACCGATGTTCTGCACATATCTGATGGAAACACCAAGTCCAATACCACCTGCAATATTTGGAGTGCCTGCTTCAAATTTATAGGGGAGAGTGTTGAACGTGGTTTTATCAAACGAAACCGACATGATCATATCGCCACCACCCTGATACGGAGGCATTTCTTCAAGCAGTCTCTTTTTGCCGTAAAGTACACCAATGCCTGTAGGACCATAAACCTTGTGTCCCGAAAATGCAAGAAAATCACAGTCAAGTGCCTGAACATCAATTTTAACATGCTGAATGGATTGGGCGGCATCAACTAAAACAAGTGCTCCCACTTTATGTGCTTTGTCAATAATCTCCTTAATTGGATTAATTGTACCAAGTGAATTTGAAATATGAACAATGGATACAAATTTTGTTCTTTCGTTCAGCAGTTTTTCAAATTCTTCAAAAATAATCTCGCCATCATCATTTATGGGAATGACTTTCAATTTAGCACCTGTTTCAGCAATAATCATTTGCCAAGGAACAATGTTCGAATGATGTTCCATAGTTGAAATAAGAACTTCATCCCCTTCTTTAAGATTTTTTCTGCCCCACGAAGAAGCAACAAGATTGATGGATTCGGTAGTTCCGCGGGTATATACTATTTCATCTTCATATTTTGTATTGATGAATCCCTGAATGATTTTTCTTACGCATTCATATTCCAAAGTTGCGGCTTCGCTAAGATAATGAACACCTCGATGTATGTTGCTGTTCAAATTAGAATAATAATTCTGAACAGTTTTAATCATTGCTTTGGGCTTTTGAGTCGTAGCGGCATTATCAAGGTAAACCAAAGGTTTGCCATGAACCTGACGACTAAGAATGGGGAAGTCCTGCCTGATTTTTACAACATTAAAAGGTTTTTGACCTTCAAGATTTATTAAGAATTTTTCCATCGCAATTATTTCTTTATTGATTTAGAAAACCACAAAAATATATATCTTCAACATTTAATCTTTTTGACACCTGATTTTTGATGTTATCTCTTAATTCAGGAATATTGATTTTGCTGATAACATCCGAAGCAAATGCATTTAAAAGTAAAGCTTTTGCCTTGTCTTCGCCAATTCCTCTTGCACGCAGATAAAACAGAGCTTCATTGTCGAGAGTACCTGTTGTGGCTCCATGACTGCATTTAACGTCGTCTGCAAAAATCTCAAGTTGTGGTTTAGTATTGATTGTTGCATCATTTGTCAAAAGAATATTTTTATTCGATTGATAAGCTATTGTCTTTTGAGCATCTTTTCTAACAATGATTTTACCATTAAAAACCGCATGCGATTTGTCATTCAAAATACCCTTGTAAAGTTCATTGCTGTTACATTCCGGGAATGCATGGTCTGCAAGAGTATGATTGTCAACAAAATCGTCATCATCAATAAAATAGAATCCGCTGAAATTTGCCTCAGAATGTTCGCCTTCGAAAACAGTAGTTAAATTGTTCCTTATGAACTTTCCATGCAGAGAAATAGTTGATGAATTAAAAACCGAATCATTTTGCTGATGAACATGAGTTGTGCCGATTAAATAAAGATTTCCTGAGTCATTTTGAAGTTTGTAATAATCTACAACAGAATATGGTTTTTGAATAATCTCTGTTACTGAATTGGACAGTGCCGATAAATCACCGATTGTCTGACAAGTTTCGACAATTCTGATTTTACAATTTTTCCCTACTAAAATTAAATTTCGGGGATTAGACCAATATGAGTTTTCCCGTGCATCATTAATATACAGCAAATGTATTGGTTCAACATTCTCGGCATCATCAGGAACAACAATAAATGCTCCATCGGTCAGATAAGCTGTGTTGATTGCTGTAAATGCATCATTTTTTGTTTCTTTGAAACTGCCGACATACTGCTCAACCAATTCAAAATTTTCTTCAATTCCTTCTGCAAGGCTTTTTATAATTATTTTTTCTCCTGAAACAATTCTTGAGAGATTTTTTGAAAAATGACCATTTACAAAAACCAGCAGATTATCAAATAAATCCTCAAAAAGAAATTCTTTTATGTCTTCTTCTCTGATTTCAATGTTTGTTTTTGTCGGGTTGATAATGAAGTTATTTTTGAATAGAAAATTCAAATTAGTATATTTCCATTCTTCATGCTTTAATGTCGGAAAGCCGAGAGCAGAAAAATTTTCAATACAGGTTCTTCTTACATGGTTAAAATGCCATTTTTTTTGAGCAACCAATTCATTTTCGAAAGATTCAAATCCCGATATTAGTTTTGTTTTCAAATCATTTGATGTGATTTCCATATTAAATGCTCCCATTGAACTCTTTTTTAATCCAATCGTAACCCTTTTCTTCAAGTTCCAAAGCGAGATCTTTTCCTCCCGACTTAACAATTTGTCCGTTGTACATAACATGAACAAAATCAGGCACAATAAAATTCAAAAGTCTTTGGTAGTGAGTGATAATAAGGAAAGCATTGTCTTTATTTCTAAGCATATTAACTCCATTCGAAACGATTTTCAAGGCATCAATATCAAGCCCTGAATCAGTTTCGTCAAGAACAGAAAGTTTAGGTTCTAGCATTGCCATCTGGAAAACTTCATTTCTCTTCTTTTCTCCGCCTGAAAACCCTTGATTTACTGAGCGATTCAAGAATGAATTCTCGATTTCTACAAGCGAGGCTTTTTCCTTCATCAATTGAAGGAAATCCATTGCATCGAGTGGTTCCAGTTTTCTGTGTTTTCTTACTTCGTTAACAGCTGTTTTCATGAAATTAGCATTGCTCACTCCTGGAATTTCAATAGGATATTGAAAAGCAAGGAATAGACCTTCTCTTGCTCTTTCCTCAGCAGAAAAATCGAATAAATTTCTACCGTCGAATTCGACAGTACCTTCGACCACTTTGTAATCTTCTTTTCCTGCAAGAACTCCCGCTAATGTGCTTTTTCCTGTCCCGTTAGGTCCCATAATAGCATGGATTTCGCCTGCGTTGATTTCCAGGTTAAACCCTTTTAATATTTGCTTATCGCCAACATTCGCTTTTAAATTTTCAATTTTCAATAAACTCATTGATACACTTTCTAATTTATTTCTATTATTATTTTCTGATTTTATCCTACACTGCCTTCAAGACTAATTGCCAGAAGTTTCTGGGCTTCAACTGCAAATTCCATAGGTAACTGGTTCAAAACTTCTTTGCTGAATCCGTTTACAATTAAACCAATTGCATCTTCAGTGGATATTCCCCTTTGATTGCAATAGAACAATATATCCTCGGAAATTTTTGATGTTGTTGCTTCGTGTTCGACCGAGGCAGATTTGTTATGAACATAAATATAAGGAAATGTATGAGCTCCGCATTTATCACCAAGAAGCAAAGAATCGCATTGCGAGTAATTTCTTGCATTTTCGGCTTTTTTGCTGATGCTCACTGAACCTCTGTAACTGTTTTGACTTTTACCTGCACTAATACCTTTCGAAACAATTCTGCTTTTGGTATTCTTTCCGATATGAGTCATCTTTGTTCCTGTATCTGCCTGCTGATAATTATTTGTTAGGGCAACGGAATAGAACTCACCAACGGAGTTGTCGCCTTTAAGAATAGTACTGGGATATTTCCATGTTATTGCAGAACCTGTTTCAACTTGCGTCCAGGAAATTTTGGAATTATCTCCAAGACAGATACCGCGTTTTGTGACGAAATTATATATTCCGCCTTTTCCTTCTTTGTCCCCGGGATACCAGTTTTGAACTGTTGAATATTTGATTTCGGCATCTTTATGAGTAACTAACTCTACGACTGCGGCATGGAGTTGGTTCTCGTCCCGCATAGGTGCCGTACAACCTTCAAGATAGCTGACGTAGCTTCCTTCATCGGCAATAATTAAAGTACGTTCAAACTGTCCTGTTGCTGAAGCATTAATTCTGAAATATGTTGAAAGTTCCATCGGACAGCGAACACCTTTTGGAATATAGCAGAAAGAACCGTCGCTGAATACTGCCGAATTGAGTGCTGCATAGAAATTATCGGTATAGGGAACAACCGAACCTATGTATTTTTCAACTAATTCAGGATAATCACGAATAGCTTCACTGATTGGACAGAAAATAATTCCTTTTTCCATCAGCTTACCTTTGAATGTTGTTGCAACGGAAACGCTGTCAAGAACGGCATCAACTGCAATACCCGCGAGTCTGTTCTGTTCGTTCAGAGGAATGCCTAACTTTGCAAATGTCGAAAGAATTTCGGGATCAATTTCGTCCAATGATTTTGGTTTTTCGCCTTTTTGTTTATGCGCGGCATAGTAATACAAATCCTGATAGTCAATCGGTGGGAAGTGAAGATTAGCCCATTGGGGCTCCTTCATGGTTTTCCAGTACCGATAAGCTTTCAGTCTCCAGTTGAGCATAAAATCCGGTTCATTTTTTTGCAATGAAATATATCGGACAATATCCTCACTTAATCCTTTGGGAGCAAAGTCACTCTCAATATCGGATACAAATCCATATTTATACTCGCCTTGAGTTAGCTCATCAACAATATTTGGTTCATTTTCCATATCTTTTTTTTACCTTATCAAATAGCTATTATCAATAAATTGGAATTGAAAATTCCGCTAAAGTTGTTTCTTCAAATATACTGTTAATCTTATTCTGAATGTTGTTCATCGGTTTTTTAATAGTGCAGTCGGATTGTCTGCCGCAGGTCAGACTGTCAGCATCTGCGGCACATTCAACCACAGATTGGTTTTCGTCCAGTGCATTAATGATTTCGGAAATTGAAATATCGGTAGGCTCTTTGGCAAGAGTGTATCCGCCTGATTTGCCCTGATGGGAAGAAATGAGTCCAAATTTCATTAAAGTTTGCAAAGTTTTGGAAAGAAACTCAAAAGAAATATTAAGCTTTTCTGAAATTTCCTTGGCGGAAATCAGTTTGTTTGGATTGCTTGCAATGTACTGCATGGCAAGTATCGCATATTCTATTTTTTTAGTCAGTCTTAACATTAATTAAATTATTTCTTTTACAATTAATACGCTATCATTGACGGCAGGTAAATACGACTATTGTAATCGGATTTAAATATTTTTGAAATAATTTTAATTATTTGGAGAGAAAAAGGAAACGGCATGTTGTATTCTTGCCGTTAGGTAAAAATTTTGGACCCTCACTTATCCAGCCATGCAATCAAAACAAACAAAAGGAATTGTCAAATTGAAACCGTTGCAGTGTTCTGAAATCTGATTTATTTCACTTTCGAGTTTTTTGAAGATAAAATCTCGGTCAGGTTCTTGGAGAATTTCTTTCCAACTGTCTAAAAACGCGAGTTGTATGAATGAATGGTTGAAAAAAGCTGTCCCGTCAATATATCGCATATTGAATTTGTTAAATTTCTTTTCAATAACTGTAAATCCCGTTTTAGCAAATAGTTTTTCTATGTATTCAACAGGTTTTCGCTTTTTGAAGATATGTTCTTCGAGTTTCTGCAATTCCTCAATTTTATTCATTTCTTTTAGTAATTGTCTGTAGATATTATAAAATTCATTCATTGTTTCGGGCAAATTCATTGTAAATACGAGTTGAGCAGAATCAGAAGAAATTCTCCGGCATTCTGATAATGATTTTTTCAAATCGTCAACATTGTTCAATCCATTATTAGAAGTAATTAATTGAAATGAATTATCCTTAAAAGAATTGTTCTCAATTTTTCCTTCAACAAGTTCAACATTTTTAACATCCCATGTTGAGATTTTCTTTTTGGTTCTTTCTAATGCTTCAGTCCATGGGTCAATACCAATAACACGGCATGTTTCACCGAATCTCTGTGCAAGCTCAAGAAGGGGAAAACCTGTTCCGCAACCAATATCGAGAATATTGATATTTTTCCTGAATTTTACTGTTTCCAAAAGCTCTGAACCGAATGGTGCTGACCACATCGGAAGCTCATCGAAGCATGAAACAACTTCATACTGATTAATTTGAACTGAAATTTTGTTTTTTTCGTCTATCATTTTTATACTTTTAGCAGAATTTAAAAAATCAAATATAGAAAAAATATTTATATTTGTATGTTTGACTAAATCATTTATTATTTATAATCTTTATTAGAATTGGAGTTCCTTGATGAGGAAATGGAAAACTGAAGACTCTGTCGAGCTTTACAACTTAAAGGGCTGGGGTGCAAACTATTTTAATATTAATGAAAAAGGTAATGCAATAGTTACACCTTCAAAAAATGGAACAAGCATTGATTTGAAGGAATTACTCGACGAGCTTATGATACGGGATGTTTCTCTTCCTGTTCTACTCAGGTTTCCAGATATTTTGGACGACAGAATTGAGACAATTTCAAAGTGTTTCGAAACTGCTTCCAAAGAATACGGCTTCAAAGGAAATTATTACAATATCTATCCTATTAAAGTCAATCAGGTTCGCCCGGTTGTCGAAGAAATCATGCGTTACGGAAAGAAGTTCAACATCGGACTCGAAGCAGGTTCCAAACCCGAGCTACATGCTGTATTGGCAATCACAAATAATCCCGATGCACTAATTATTTGCAATGGTTATAAAGACGAAGATTTTATTGAACTTGCATTACTTGCTCAAAAAATGGGTAAGCAGATTTTCTTAGTTGTCGAAAAGCTGAATGAGCTCAAACTGATTATTTCCATTTCAAAACGATTAAAGATTAAACCCAACCTTGGAATACGCATTAAGCTTGCAAGTTCGGGCAGTGGAAAATGGGAAGAATCCGGAGGCGACCAAAGTAAGTTCGGATTAAATTCCAGCGAACTTATTGAAGCTGTTGAAATCCTTAAAACAAATAAAATGCTCGATTATGTCAGACTGATTCATTTCCATTTGGGCAGTCAGATAACTAACATCAGAAAAATCAAGAATGCACTGAGAGAATCTTCTCAATTCTATGTTCAACTTAAAAAACTTGGCTGTAATATCGAATTTGTTGATATTGGCGGCGGTCTCGGTATTGATTATGACGGTTCCCGCTCATTCAGTCCAAGCAGTATTAACTACTCAATTCAGGAATATGTCAACGATGCGATATATATGCTTCAGGATGCCAGCGACAAGAATAATTTGCCGCATCCCAACATTGTTACCGAATCAGGCCGTTCATTAACTGCACATCATTCCATTCTTGTTTTCGATGTTCTTGAAACAACTTCAACACCAGAATGGGACTATGATTACGAAGTAACCGAAGCCGATCATGAATTAATTAAAGACCTTTTTTCAATTATGGAAAAACTTTCGACAACAACCATGCTTGAAGCTTGGCACGATGCTCAGCAAACCCGCGAAGATGCTCTGGATTTATTCAGTCTGGGAATGATTGACCTTAAAACCCGTGCTTTGGTTGAAAGATTGTTCTGGTCTATTGCCAGGGAAGTTCTAAGACTTTCAAACGAAATGAAACATCCTCCTGATGAATTCCGTCAGCTTTCGAAAATGCTTGCCGATAAATATTTTTGCAATTTCTCATTATTCCAGTCTTTACCAGATTCATGGGCAATTGACCAGATTTTCCCAATTATGCCGATTCATCGTTTGGATGAAAAACCGACACGCTCGGCAACAATTCAGGATATAACCTGTGATTCAGACGGAAAAATTGAAAATTTTATTTCAACCGGAAATTTTACTCAGTTTTTACCATTACATGAATTTTCAAAAAATGACCCATATTTTCTTGGGGTATTCTTGGTTGGTGCTTATCAGGAAATTCTTGGCGATTTGCATAATTTATTTGGAGATACCAATGCCGTGCACGTTATTGTTAAAGATGACGGCTACGAAATCAAACAAATTATTGACGGCGAAACCGTTGCCGAAGTTCTGGATTATGTACAGTACAGTGCAAAATCTCTTGTCAGGACTATGGAGACTTGGGTAACAGCTTCCTGCAAAGCAGGCAAAATAACAGTAGAAGAAGGAAAAGAATTCCTTTCTAATTACCGTTCGGGTCTTTACGGATATACTTATCTTGAATAGAAAAATATGAATGATAAAATAAAACAAAGTATTAAAATGAGTCGCAATATCACAATTCTTGGCGACTTATCTGCCTCAGTTTTCTTTCTGATTGCTTATTTAGTTTCGGGTGAATTTTGGTATTTAGTTGTTACTATAGTTCTGTTTGTTTCTTGTATAAGTTTTATTCCGATTTTCAAATGGATTGAAGGAAGAATGATAAAACAGGAGAATACACTTTAGATGAATGAAGACATACAATTATCGCCATTAAGGCAGGAACTGAACTACAAAATTGTTGATGAAAACGGTGACCGGCTTATTGTTCTAAGTGACCCTTTAGGCATTGCCATGCAGTCTGCGGCTTTACCGCTCGATATTATTCCCTTGCTTCAGCTGATGAATGACAGCCTGAAAAAATCTGAAGTTGAAGAAATACTTAAAGAGCAGATTCATGAAGAAGCTGATTTTATAATTAAAACATTTTTTGAGTTATATCAAAATCTCGACTATCTTGGATTTCTGGATTCTCCAAGATTCCATATAATCAAAAATGATTTCGAAAATTATATGGTTTCGGATGTCAGAAATCCGATTTGTGCAGGCAATTCATATTCAGCTGACCCTGAAGTTCTGACAAAAGAATTGAATGATATTTTGAATGTGTACAAAGATGAAACCTCCGATGGTAAATCAAGTTCAATAATAGTTCCTCATATTGATTTTCAAATTGGTGAAGAAGCCCACAGGGCTTATTCGTCGGGTTATAATGCCATCAGAAACTCAGATGCTGATGTCTTTATTATTCTTGGTACTTCTCACTATGGTAATTCATCAACCTTCATGCTGACCAAGAAAGATTTCAATACACCTTTGGGAAGGGCTGAAACTGACAAGACTATTCTTAGTTCGCTCAGGAATAAGCTGTCTTTCAATCTTACTTACGATGATAAAGCTCACCGATACGAACATTCGATTGAACTTCAGGTGGTTCTCCTTCAGCAATTATTCAAAGAACGTGATTTTACGATTCTTCCAATTCTTGTTGGGTCGCTTGGAAGCCACATAATAAATAATTCATTGCCTGCTTATGATGCAAGATTCACCGAATTTGTGGATGTTCTTTCGCAAGTTCTTGATGAGAGCGGGAAGAAAGCAGTTTATATTGCAAGTGTGGATTTTGCACATATCGGCAGAAAATTCGGTGATGATTTCGATGCAGAAGGAAAATTGGTTGATTTAAAAGCTGAAGATTTAAAATTGATTGATTACATCAAAAATGGTGATGGTGACTCATTTTTCAGTGAAATCAGCAGGATAAAGGACAAGAATAAAATCTGCGGATTATCACCGATTTATACTCTTTTAAACTTGTTCCCATCCAACAAATTTGAATTCCTGAGTTACGGGCAGTGGAACGAAACCGAAACAGGTTCTGCCGTTTCCTTTGCAAGTCTTGCAGGTAAAAGCGAATAATCATCTTGTAATATTATAAAAAAATCCCCACTCATTTAATAGCGGGGATTTTTTTTATTATCTAAAATAATTTATTGTTATTTTACTATAAGCAATGGCATTTTAACTGTTTCACCTGCAATTTTTGCAATGATGAAATAATTACCTGAAACATAATCAGATGTTGTAAAGTTATATGAATATGAACCGGGCATGATATTGCTGTTTATTAAACTTGCAATTTGTTTGCCATTCAGATCCATGATTGAAAGTTCAATGTTTTGTGACTGACCACCGTTAAGTGTATAGCTGATAGTCGCATTGGTTGTTGCAGGATTCGGGGTTGCCGACATTCTGAACATACCTGTTGCACTTACGGCTTCGTCGTTCACGAAGTTAGGTTCTAAACCTTCACCGTAAAGAGTAATAATTTCATCTGCATTTTTGAGTGAATTTGTTTTAATCATAATATCACCTTCAAAGAATGCTTTCTTTGTTGGAGTAAAACGTATGGTTACTTCCATAATACCTTCGGGAGCAATTGTGAAAGGAGGTGTACCAAGACCTACAAATGAGAAAGCATGATTAACGTCTTTTGCATAATCATTTGTAATTTCTGAGATGATAAGGTCCCTGTTGCCTTGATTGATTATTCTGAATTTAATATCTTTGCTTTTTTCAGCTTCAACTTTATCAAATTGCAATTCATTAACACTAAGTGACATCTGTGGTCCAACTTGCTCGCCGCCCTGGAAAGCCCATTCAAGAGATTTTTTAATAAGGTTGTTTCTTGCGGCATTGTTACCGATAATCTGAGGATTAATACCAAGAAAAACAGCTCTGGAATTAGAAAGTACAGATCGAGAAGCAACTACTGTATCTCCTTTTGTATGTTTTAAAATAGGAGCGGCAATCATACCGTTTTGAATTTTTATCCCAATTGTGAGGTTCTTTTTCAAAAGACCTTCTTGTGTAAAACCATCTGTGATAGGATCTTGAGCATATCCTACCAAATTGATTTTCCCAACGGTTTCATTACCTTGCTTACAGACATTGTCATATTTTATACCAAGTGAATTCATAAGATTTACAGCATTGTCTTTCATGGAAAAAGCGAGAACCTGACCGGTCATAACAAGATTTTTACTTTCTCCGATAATACTGCCAAGTATTGAAGATTCTGCAGTTGAGATAGTTCCCATTTCGCCGGCATTCCAAACAACAGTTTTAACATTCGAAAGGCTACTATAGAAATTAATGAAATCTGAGGAAGGAGCCTCGTATATACCTGTAATGCCAGCTGTAGCAAATTCAGATTTCAAATTATATTTGCCATTCTCTTCGTCGTCAATAACCTGGAATTTTTCAATTTCATTGGAAACTACGGTTACTTTTTGAGTGAAACTCATACCGGCAGGTTGAGCTTTGTCCCAAACTTTGATGGATGCATCACCAATTCCCATTGTAGCACCGGGAGTCAATTTAATTTTAAGATTCGCTACATTACCTGCTGTTACAGGAAGATCTCCATTTGCACCTTCTAAAACTGCAGACCAGTCAGAAGGTGTACGGGTTGATTTTTCAAATTTGTAATTATAAGTGATTGTTCCGGCAGAAATATTTTTAAGATTAAGATTTAGTTCACCGGCTTCATCCTTGCTCTTCACCTGATAAATTTGGTCAAGAGGTTCCAATTGGGTAGTAAGAACTACTTTTGACCCGTTTATAGCATTCAAAACACTAAATTTTGGAGTTTGGGGATTAGATAAATCATATTGCTGAACCACACCGACAATATTTAGTTTGTCAATATTCCAGTTGCTGGGAATTGTGTATTTGAAAACATAAGTATATTTTGAACCCGAGGTAACAGAAGTGCCGATAGAATTTGGTTCGCCCCATGAGCCACCAAGATATACTCTTGCAACCTTCATGTGTTTATACCCGGTTATAACTTTTGGAAGTTTGTAATAAGGATTGGATTCGTAACCTGCTCTACCTGAAAGATAGTTTTGTTGATCGTAACCGGAACCTGTACCGGTAACTTCGTCTTCCGTAATAATAACGTTGAAGCGAACTTCATTAGCTATTGATGAGGCAAATGAAGCATCACAATAAGCTGTTAGCTCTCTGCTGGTTGGATCGAGGGTATATTTCAAACCGACATCAACAGTCGCAGGATTAGCCATAACTGCAGCTGCAGCAGCATCCCAATTACTTCTGTCAATGAACACAACAACTCCGCCCTGTCCATCATTAAACATTTCTCTGCTGAGACTACCTGTAGGGAAACCGGTTAAACCCAATGCTTGACCAAGTTCACCCTCCTGTGGTATTACCATTCCATCTCCGTTGTGAAGTTTCACTCCGATAATTTTATCACCATATTTTTTAATCATTTCATCCATAACATAACTTCCGTCAACACACCAGCCGCACCATGATCCTGTATGCTGTTCGAGAAGAATACGATGAGTGATAGCGGCTTTAGCAGTATTCAGAGAAGACATAGTCATCACTGCAATAAAAGCTAATGCAAGAATTAGAGTAAAGCGATTTTTCATTTAAATATTCCTTAAATAATTAATAAAAATATTATTTCAAATAAATTACACATATATTTTTTATAAAGACACTTTGTCAAGATGAAAAGTTACAAAAAATATCTCGTTTTTCAAATAAATATTTTATTTTTGAAAAAATATATTTAATTTGAAATAATCAATATTTTCTCTTATTTTTGTAACTCTCAAAAATGGCGGGCTTAGCTCAGTTGGCAGAGCATCAGTTTGTGGCACTGAGGGTCATGGGTTCAAGCCCCATAGCTCGCCCCAGAAAAGCTGTTTCGAACTTTATCGAAACAGCTTTTTTTATTTATGAAATAATAGATATTTGTTGATCTATAATGTTCTTTTTATTATGAACTAAAAGAATTATTTCATATTTTTGAATCTTATGATTTATGAACTAATTGGATTATTATGGAATTCAAAGAACAAGTCGAAAAAATCGGGCTTGAACTCGCTTGGATAGGTTTACCACCGATTGTTAGCCGAATAATAGGGTTATTATTAATTGCAGAGCCACCATACCAATCATTTAATCAGATTCAGGAATTTCTTTCGGCTTCGAAAAGTGCCATAAGTTATGCTGTAAATTATCTTCTGAACTCTCAGGATATTGAAGCTGTAACTTTCCCCGGCGACAGAAAGCGTTATTTCAAACTGAAAGAAGATGCATGGGTTTCATTTATAAAAAAATCGGTCGGTCAGCTTACAAACCCAAAGAATTTTTTCAGAGAGATTGCAGAACTTCGTCAATTCTCAAATCCGGAACAAAGCAAAAATTTTCTTGAGATTTCAGCACTTTACGAAATGATTGAATTAAAATTTGGAGAAGCCATCAATGAATGGGGAAAAAAGAAAACAGAAGTCAGTTATGATGCAAAATTTTTTGAACTCATGAACAAACGAAGAAATAACGTTTTTTAATTTTTTTTCTATTCTTTTAAGCCAAAATCCTTAAATTGCATTTTTATTTATAATATATTCTTAATTCTTCATGATTGAAATTGTTGATCTATATAAATCTTTTGGCAAAAAAAGAGTCCTGAATGGCATAACTGTTAATATTCCGGATAATCAAACTATGTGTGTTATCGGAAAATCGGGTTGCGGAAAAAGCGTTTTACTTAAACATATTGTTGGTTTGCTCGAACCGGACATCGGTAAGGTACTTGTTGATGGAAAAGAGATAAGTTTGCTTGAAAAAAAAGATCTTTTTGAACTAAGAAGAAAAATTGGTTTTGTTTTTCAAGGTTCAGCACTTTTTGATTCATATACTGTTTATGAGAACATTGTTATTGGTTTGTACGAACATGGCATCAGAGATACAGATTATCTTTGCAAAGAAGCAAAGAAAGTTCTTTCTGCCGTTGGTCTTTTGCCCGATTTGGATGAAATCGAATCTGCAACTTTTGAAAATGAATGGAATATTCTCAAGGATAAAAAACCTTCAGATTTGTCGGGCGGAATGAAAAAAAGAGTCGGAGTGGCACGAGCTTTAGTCGGAGATAAGAACTACGTTCTCTATGATGAACCAACAACAGGATTAGACCCGGTTACATCTGAACAAATTGACAATCTTATTTTGGATTTGGCGAGAAAATTTCAAATTACTTCTCTTGTAATCACCCATGATATGTTTTCAGTATATAAAATCGCCGATAAAGTTGCTATGATTGACCATGGTGATCTCGCTTTTGCGGGAACTCCCAAAGAACTAAAGGAATCATCCAACCCGATTGTGAGGGAATTTTTGGAGAGATATGAAGAAAATTCATAATAATTGAAAATAAAACAAGCAACTTTAAAGGAAATAGAATGTTTACTTCAATTCAACAATTTAAGAAAGACTGGAATGTCGAAACTGAGAACACATTAAAGATTTTTAATGTTCTTACTAATGAATCATTATCGCAAAAAGTATATGAAGATGGCAGAACAATTGCCGATATTGCTTGGCACATAGTACTAACACTGGGCGAAATGTCCCGTTCTGCAGGACTTACTCCTATTGGTCCCGAAGAAAATGCTGATAATCCAAACAATGTTCAAACTTACATCGATACTTACAAGATTTCAGCTGAATCTGTTTTGAATGATGTGATGAATACCTGGACAGATGAAAAACTAAATGAAATGATAGATATGTATGGCGAGAACTGGGAGAGAGGCTATATGCTGGAAGTTCTCATTCGTCATGAAATTCACCACCGTGCTCAACTCACAGTTCTCATGAGGCAGGCAAGTTTAATTGTCCCCGGTTTATATGGTCCCGCCAAAGAAGAATGGTCAGCTTACGGGATGCCTGCGGCAAAATAAGGAAAAAAAGCTTTCATCCTCTAATCTCTTAAAAATATAAAGGGATAATCATTCCAATTTTTAATGATTATCCCTTGAACATTTTTGCAAACTGAAATCTTACTCCGCAATTACAAATTTTTGGATTCTGATATTATTTCCTGTTTGAATTTTCAGGAAGTAAATACCATTTGTAAGTACATTTCGGTCAATCTGAAAATTAATATTATGAACTCCCGTTTCCATCCATTCATTTGATAAATTTGCCAATTCTTCGCCAAGCTGGTTGACAATCGAGAGTTTTGTCATTCCTGCCGAAGCAAGATTGAACCCGACACATGCTGAATTTGAAACCGGATTCGGATAGATAACTGAAATAAATTCATCTTTGCTTTCATTAATATCATTTGCTTTGTCGGTAGTAAATTCTTTTGATAGCCAGGGAGATGTTTGAGAATCATTAATGGCTCTGATTCTGCATGTATATTCTTTAAAATTTGATGTTCCGGTAAGTTTATATTTGGTAACGGTCAGAAAAGAGTCATTGACAAAAAGAACCGTATCGAAAGTTGCAGGCGGTCTGACATCACCGAAATCAATGCCTTCCTGTTCAACTATTTGAAGGTGATATTTGGTAGCACCGGTAATAGCCGTCCACTCTAACTCAAAATCTAAGGGAAGTTTCAAAGAAGTAACCGGAGTAACAAAATGTGGAGGGGCAAGAGTCATATTTCCTTTGTATTTGAAGAGTTGTCCGCCCGCCAGACAAATTTTATTATTATCTGAGAATTCAATTATCTTATTGATCCCACTCTCAAAATTTCTATAATAAATATTCGATATCTCAACCCATGATTTCCCGTTATCGTAGGTTTTACGTGTTTTCGGACCATGTATATAGAGTGTTGAATCATTGATAAATGAAAGGTTTACTACTTGAGTGTCAAAATCGGTAGTATCGAATATATTTGTCCATTTATCTCCGCTGTTTGTTGTTTTGGAAACAATTGTATGGTAACCTTGAGTACTGTTAATCAATTTGTTCCCATAAAAAAAATAAGTGCTGTCATTATGGATAATAAATCCATCCTGACTGTTCCCGAAGGTTTTAAACTCAGCCGGAAAATCTTTTTTTACCCAATTGTTGCCACAATCCGATGTGATAAATATAGAATTCGCTATTGTCCTTGCAACTATTTTCGAATTACCGCAATATCCCTGATAGGTTCCCATCAACTGAGGATGGACATTGATAGCTTGCCTGCTTTTCCAGCCGTCATAAGTTATATAAATCTTGTCGGTTGTTTCGTCTATATTATACTTGGATGGGAAACGGAACATTACACCAACCATGGAATCCCGCATAGATATTACTTTGGAAGTACGCGAACACCATTCCTGTTCAATCGGTATTTTCTCCCAGGTTTTGCCGCCATTAATAGATTTTATAACATTTGCTTTATAATCAATTATTGGATTGAGTCCGTCGTAACCTAATTGAATAGTACTATCCGCCAGAACAAATATAGTTTTTTCATTAATATAACACCAATCTATGATTGATAATTTATGAGTATCCTTTGGCACAGTTACAAAAGAATTCGAAAAATTATTGCCACCATCTGAAGTAAGGAAAATCCCTTGAACTGATGAATCGAAAAAACCGACAAAACCAAAATTATTTGAGTCAACAGATATTAATTTCTCCGAACGATACAAAGAAAGATTATTGAATTTTTCCCAGTCCTCAATTTGCTGAGCCTGCAATAAGCATGATGAAAATACCAAAGAAATCAAAACAGCAATAATTTTTCTCATAATTTTTCCTTTTTATTATTATCAAACGAATATAAAACACCACTAAACTCAACCTTTTTCACTTGGATTTGTCGGTTATTCAGAGGAAACACAATTTTTACATATTTCGAAAATACCTTATATCTTCACAAATTTCTTAACTTTATCCCCAACCTTCACAAAATACAATCCCGACGGCAAGCCCGAAACATCTATTCTTAAGCCCTCTCCTTCGGGGAGGGTTGGAGTGGGGTTCTTCACCGTTTCACCAAAGACATTGAAGATGCGGATATCGGGGTTGGGCAATCCATGCCTTGACCCTACAGAAATTTCGATGAAATCTTCTGCAGGATTCGGATAAATTTCAATTCCGTTTAATGTATTAAGATTTGAAGAACATTTAACGGATAGTGGAAGCACTGAATAATAATTTTCCCGTGCCTGATTTAACTTTCCGAGTAAAGAACTATTTTTAGCTAATAGCTCTGATTTGGCGCCTTTTTCGGCAGTTCTTTTTAATCCCGTCATATCCTCGTAAGTCCCGTCTGCTTCGCCGCCCTTTGCCGGCATTGCGAATACCAAAGCTACCGCAACTCGTGCCACCTCGCCCGGAAGCAAATTAAATGGACCGGTTGCTAAAAGAATTCTATAGTCATTCGGACCATTATCGCCATCTTTTAAACGGCTTGTCATCAAAGAATACCTGGTAAAATTTGAGTTGGCATCTAATTGAATGGGCCAGTTCCTAAATGTTTGTAATCCTAATTGTTCGGATTGTTCAAATATTAGTTTATCCTTTCGGATAAATCTATTAGCATCCACTGCAGGAGTTTCCAGGAGCGAAACACCTAAATAGCCAAAGCCATTACCTAATTCACCCTGATTAGTTTCTGTCCAGCCGTAAGCAAGATTTTGAGATGAATCATCAGCAAAATATGAAAATCTATCATTAGTAGCACCATTTTGAGAATTTGTAAATAAAGCAATATCTGCATCATAGACAGGAGCAAACCAGCAGTCATGCAGAGTATCAGTAGATTTGTTTTGTATCAGATAACTAATAATAACAACATCTTTCATATCTCCCGAACCCCAGGTATAAATTCTTGTTTCATACTGACATCTTAACGGGAAGCCTTCTCCAGCCCTTATACTCTGACCACCATCATAACGATCTAATTGGGTATCTTTACTAACTGTTACAATATCCTCATCAGAAACGAACATTGGTCCGAGCGGATAATCTGCTCTATTTCTTTTGGCAAGGTTGTTTTCAAATTGATGGCGGACGGTTCCGTACTGATAACGGTATAAAGAATCATTTTTCCAAAGGCACCAGTTCGGACCGGAATTGTCGAGCGGTTCGCCGGTTTCCTTATTAAAATCAGTTGAAAAATAGCATTTTGTTTTTTCTTTCAATGATTGATTTACAGTATCTCCATCTTCAATAGCTCCGGGAACAAACCAGGAATTACCGTTGTTCGGATTGTAAGATAAAGCAACAAGATTTCTGTACCCATTACTGTCAGGAATGAATTTTTTTGCCCCAAACCAAAAACCACCTGCAAAAATATATTCATTATTTGAGCCTCGGGGCCATAATAGACCGCCTTTATTATGTGCAATATCCAATCCAAATATTCCATAATTAGTCGTAAAGAAATCTACATTACTAACGGTATTTCTTTGTAGATCATACGCATTATAAACAGTTCTTAATAAATTGTCCTGGTTTTTTTCGGTTTTTGCCGAAGCCAGGGAACTCACAGTGAATAAAGCAAGCAAAATCAATAATAATTTTTTCATAATTTTTCTCCT
>CAZSHX010000078.1:0-23412 GCA_964606895.1 uncultured Hyphomicrobiales bacterium | reverse complement strand
AGCATATAAAACGAAAATTTGCCGTCCTTTTATATTTAACCTCTACGAGGTTAAGAAATCTTTGCTGGTATGATATGTTACAAATATTCATTCCCTCTGGGAATCGGAAGAATGAAAAGCAATCAAAAAATTGCATCTTTGCATCTTTTTTCATTCAAAGATGCAATGGGTAAATATTCGTTATATGAAATAATATCAATGGGTTAAGCAAGAAGTAATTGCATTTTCTGCATAATTATTTTGAAGATGCAATGCAAATTGGGGAAGATGAAAAATGGGATTTCTCGTAGCGAATAAACATTGGTAACTGCGAAATAACCCGACGGATATTTATCTCGTGGAGATTATATAGTAGAACGAATATATGCCGTCATTTTATAATATAAACCCGAATGGGGTAAAGAAATCTTTGGGGGTTCGATGTGTTATCATAATTTATTCCCTACGGGAAAAGGAAGAAACGTTAATTGCGAAAACAACCAAAAATTGCATCTTTGCATCTTTTTTCATCCAAAGATGCAATGGAAAAAAATTAGTTATTTGAAATAGTATCAATGGGTTAGATTATAATTGCATTGCATCCTTCGTGTAAAAATATATTAAGATGCAGTATCGGCAATGAAGAGAATAAGGATTAATACCTGACAGATTGGGACAAGATGGTCTCCAATAAAAAGTAGGAAATCATTTTTGAATGAAATTGCATTATTTGCAAATAACATTTCGATCAAGAAATATATTTCATGAATTTCTAAAAATTTATCACCAAATCGCTTATATTGTTATCCTTGATGTAGCATTTTTTTAAAAAGCTTATGAACACTTTTGGCAGAATATTCGGAATCAGTATCCATGGCAAACAGAATGGAGAAGTATCGGTGCGGTCATTGATAGCTCTCCTGCAGGAATTTCTATGTCAGCAAAGGATTTTGAGGAAGATTTGAACCGAAGGAAACCTGTCTTTTCCGCCACAACCATCCGAAGGGAAGACGATATTCCTGAACTTCTATCGGGTGTTTATAACGGATTTAAGACAGAGAGTTGATCGATATATTTACAAGTTCGGAAGAGGGATGATGGGAATTAGCCAAATCAACGGTTTATTTTTATTAATACAAGAGAAATTGATTACAATGAATAATTATATAAAGGAAAACAGAGGATTCTTAATAGTAATGATTGGGTTCATAGCATATTCGCTTGTTTTTATTTGTAGATCAAGCTTTGTTATCGGAGGAGTCAGATACTTTTCTTTGTTCGATGATGCAATGATAACAATGCGTTATGCAAGGCATCTGGCGGATGGTTTTGGTATAGTCTGGAACATAGGAGAAAAACCAATAGAAGGGTTCACAAATCAGCTGTGGGTTTTTATTATGGCGGCGATACAATTACTTTGCCGCGACAAAGCAGTCATTTCGCTTTATGTCCAACTTTTTGGTATGATTCTTCTTGCCGGCAATCTTATTTTTATATATAAAATAGCACTGTTACTGAAGCCGGAATTGAAAAATGCCGCTTTGGGAGCTGTTGTTCTGACCGGGTTTTACCTCCCATTGAATTTTTGGTCATTAATGGGAATGGAAGTCAGTATATTAACTCTTATTACTTCTGCTTCTGTATGGCTCACTCTCAGGAATTTGAAGAAAAGAGAATTTTCTGTTTTTCAAATATTGATTCCGGCTATAAATTTGTTAATCAGACCTGATGCAGTAATTATTTATTTGGTGTTATTAGTATTTATAGCGATTAATTTCCCCGATGACAGAAAGAAAATTCTAATTCTTGGAATTTCCTTGTTTATAGTGATTATGTCAGGATTGACAATTTTAAGGTATTGGTACTTCGGTGATATATTCCCGAATACATATTACTTGAAAATGACAGGATATCCAGTTCTCTTACGATTAGGAAGAGGAGTATATGTTGCTGTGAAGTTCATATTTTTCATGGCATTGATTTTCTTTTTCCCAGTTGCTTACTTTTTCAAGCACAGAACAAAAGAAAATATCTTGCTCTTCTCACTTTTTTCGGCTCAGATTGTCTATAGTATTTATGTAGGCGGTGATGCCTGGGAATGGTGGGGTGGAAGTAACCGATTTATCAGTATTGCTATGCCATTGTTCTTTCTACTTATGGCATTCTCATTTATTGAACTTAAGAACAGGATAATATTTAGATATGGGTGGATTGCCAAATATCCTCGTTTTGTTCTGGCATTTATTTTTTTTCTGAGTCTAATAATTGCAAATTCTATAAAAGGTCCGGTGTCACTTTCTCAGTGGGCTTTGGTTGAAAGACCATTCACTTCTGATGAGAATGAAAAATGTACAAATTATGCGATTGCATTGGATCCTGTCTTGAAAGCCTCGGGTTCAGTGCTTGTTAATACCGCAGGAGTTATCCCATATTTTCTTGATAGAAAAGTATATGATATGCTTGGGAAAAATGACAGATATATAGCAAATTTAAAAATGAAAGTATCAGATGGATTTTCGAAATACTACGATTTCAATCCGGGGCATCTGAAATGGGATTATTCGTACTCAATTGGCATCCAAAAACCGGACGTTGTAGTTCATCTTTGGAAAGAACCTGAAAAGGCAATTCCGTTTTTGGAAAGAGATTATGAAAAAATAAAAATAAAAAAATTTGAATTTTGGTTCAAAAAAGGGTCAAAAAACGTAAATTTTGAAAAAATTTATTAATTTTTTTTATTCTCTCGAAACCTTGATTAGATAACGGATAACAGAGATTTATGATGTGCCTGATGAAAAATAATTTTAAAAAAATGAAAATATTTTGCATTTTGTGTGAGACGTTTTTGCGTTTCATGTGTCATATATATATTGAAAGTTACAAAATGAAAAAAGTTTTTTAAAAAATGGCAATATTTTGGAAAAAACAAAAAATATGATACTAAAAGAAATAAGTTTTTTCTTGTGTTCTTTGATAATTTTGGGCTCGCTCTTAATTGGGTGTGATGTATGTAAAACAAATGATGTGTCAACCGTCGAAGAAGGCGATATATACTTCTCGGCTTTTCCGGTAAGCGGCACTCAGCCGAGTATATTCAGAATTTCTGCTGATGGAAAGAATTTGAGGGAGATATTAAAGAATGGAACACTCTATTCGCCTCCGTCAACAAATAAAAAAATGGTCTTTCTTCAGCAAAATGCAAATGGCGTTAATGTCGTGTTTTTGTGCGATATTGATGGAAGAAATGTAAAAAAAATTGGTGATGATGTCTGGGGTGGGAAAGCATATCCAATATTGTCTCCTGATGGGAAAAAAGTTACAGTGTCTGTCGGTAGCAAAGATTTGTGGCTAATTACCGATGAAAGCAATTATGTAAAGATAACGAACAAGCTTTGTCCAAATTCTTTACCCGTGTTTTCTCCCGATGGAACTAAACTTGCATTTTATGAGGGTTATGACTTAACTTCAAAATTAGTATTGAAAGTTGTTGATTTAAATATCAGTCCACCAACAACAGTGATAAACACTGAACTTTCTTCGGGGATAGGCAGTTGGAATGGAGAGGCAACTATTGATTGGTCAGTTGACGGAGGTTTCCTAACATACATTGCTTCATCGTCACCAATAGTAGATTCGATTAAAATATCGCCTTGGGATAATCCGGATAATTCTAAGGATTATGAAATTGCTGGATTTGGAGCATTTCAGCCAGTTTTGTCACCGGACAGACAAAAAGTTGCATTTGCAGGTAGTGCAGGAAATATTTGGATAAGAAATTTACTGGATAATACTACAAAGTATATCAATGTTTCGGGTAATTCATCCCAAATAAATTACAATATCTATGCTCAATGGTCTCTGGATGGGAAGAGTATTATCTTTAGTAAATATTATAAAGATGATCCGACAATAATGCACGCAACTTTAGAAATAGCAAATGTTGAAACTGACAAACCGATTGTCAGAGTTCTAAGCAACAATGTTTACAGAGGATTTTGGAATAGAAAAAAATTTTAATAAAGAGATTTTGAACCGTAATTTATAATGGATACTAATTTTAGCAAATATGGCGATATGGAACTCTACTCACTTCTTGGTGGGAAGAAAGCTATTGCCGAAAGTGCTTTTGCAGAGCTTTATGCAAGGTACTCTCAGCGCATATTTGCTTTTTGTCTTCGGCTAACCGGTAGCCATGAAGATGCAAGCGATGCCTTTCAGGAAACTTTCCTGAAGTTCTATCATACTTCGAAGACCAGAGCGGTGGTTGACAATATATCTGCATATCTCTATACTATTGCAAGAAATATTTGTATCAACAGCAAACGGGACGATCATATCACAATCAGACTTGAAGATTATAACCTAAAATCGAACGATGTCGGTTATGAGCAAAAAGAGCTTTTACAACTGGTAGCCAGAGCACTTGAAGTTTTGGATTTTGATGCAAGAGAAGCTTTTATTCTCAGGCAGTTTCAAGGGCTTTCGTACAACGAAATTTCCCTGATAGTTGGAGATACCGAAACCGCAGTTAAAAATCGGGTTTGGAGAGCAAAAGAAAAGTTGAAAAGTATTCTAACACCTTATTTAGCAGATTTGTCGAAATAAATATAAATAAAAATTATGAGCTACTCAAAATTAATACACGATTACCTTGACGGAGAACTGGATCCGATCCAGCAGGATGGTTTGTTCAGCAGAATTGCTGTTGACTCTGACGTAAAAACAGAGTTTAATCAGCAAATGAAACTGCACGTCATAACACGGAACGATATGGGTACGATTTCTCCGCCTTTGCAAAGCACAAATGCCATATTCTCGGCGTTAGGCTTTTCTATTCCGTCGTCTCAATTTTCCGGTACTGCAGGAGTAGCATCCGGTGCTTCTGCCGGTATTGGTACTGCTTTGATGCTTGGAGCGAAAAAGTATTTTCCGTATGCTATCACAACCATATTGGCAACAGCTATTACCGCCCTTATCTTCTTTTATTTCTTCGACAAATATTTCGCTACAAAAGACGATATGGCATCGGCAAAACATAGTCAAATTCCCGTTGTGGCATCTTACGACAGACAACCTTCTCCGGTAGTTTCTTCACCTCAAAATGCAGTTTTAACTAAAAGAGAAGTAGAGAGATTGTTTGTTAAAACTCTTAGGGAAACTATTGAAAATATGTTCAGCAGTTCTGTACCTCCAATGATTGCTTCGATCGAGCAATCGAAAGAGCAAAATCCCATTAATCAGGGAAATGAATATAGGAATATTTCAAAGTCCGGAAACAGAATTAATTCATTAGACAATTCATTATTTGCAGGTAAATCAAAGGATGAACAAATAAAATACTCTAATTATCTTCCTGTAACTTATGCACTTTCACCCTTTTCAAATTTCAGGGAACAACAGGACGAAACCAGAGTTGGTTTTGAATTGAGAAATATCAATTCAAAATCAGACCAAAATGTCAGTAGCCTTCCTTCTGGTTCGAAACCATGGTTTTCCAATATGGGTGCGGCATTGATTTATCAAATAAATAATAATCACTCAATTGGTGTATCAATTGGTCAGGAACAATATGGACAAAACTTTACCCGTTTAACTGATGGAGTGGTTTACTCATTCAAGCAGAATCCAATGCTCTTTTGGTATGGGCTTACTTATAAACTGACACTACCGGAACTTCTTTATGCAAATGTAATTTATCCTTATGCAACAGTGGTTATTGGCGGAACTACCGTAGGTCCGCTTGGCAGAATTCAGGCTGGATTGACCTATCAGCCTGACAAAAGAGTTTCATTTACTTTGGGTGCCGAAGCATCTGCACTCTATTATAATGTTCAGAATAATATCTATTCATCGAAAAAATTGGGATTCACTTATGGGATAGGAATTCATTACTAAAATATGAAATATATTATATTGTCATATTGCCTTGCTCTGATTGGACTGGTCGGTTGCGAGTGCGTTACAGCAATTGATACTCCCAAAGAGGTCAATCCTACTTTTTTTGCTCATGTGCTTTTTATTAATGGTCATCCAGATATGGATGAAATCAATATTAAATCTGATAATACCGTATTGGTCAAATCATTATATTATAATACCAATCCCAAAAATTATGCAGATTTAAGTCCCGGAAGCCGTAATATATTAATTACCAGCCCGGAAGATTCAATTTTATTCAATTCTTCACTTGATTTAACCGACAAACAGAATTATACTTTTATAGCCTACGGAACAGAAAATCGTTTGCAAACACTATTTTTCAATGATACAATTTCAGATTATTCAGTAAATAATACATATTTCAGATTTGTGGATATAGCTCCGGAATCTCCTCCATTCATTATTCGAATTAGTAATCAATATCCAATTGTGAATTTATTACATTACCGATCTTTTACAAAATATGTCCCAACAACCGAAGGCAAGTACGAATTAGAAATGAGACAAGCAATGAACGACAGTCTTGTTCTTTCTATGAAGGATATTAACATGAAAGCAGGAAAGATTTATACAATTTTGATCAAGGGATACAACGAAGGTATTGGCAGTAAAAAACTTCAATTTCAAATAATTGAAAATACTTTTATCAAATAATCAATAATTTTCTAAAGCTTCTTTTAGCTTTTGTTTAATTTCTTTAATTAAAATATCAGGTTTTTGAACAGTTATAGCATCACCCCAGCTAATCACCCATGCAATAAAATCGGGACAGATTGGTACTCTCATTTTTAATATCAAATTCCCTTTTTCGTCAATATTTTCGCTTTGGCTTTGGTGCCATCTTCTGTTCTGGAAATATCTTGAATACTTTTTCTTTATCAAAAGTTCCACTTGGCGAATTTCACCATAGAAAACACCAAACCGATTTTTCGTCCATTCCAAAAAATCAAACTCAGGCTTGATATGTCTGAATTCAGGATTTTCTTCGGCTGATTCAATATTTTGTATTGTTAATGCTACATGTGTGTCGTGCTTCGGAATGTATGCGGCAACATAAAGATATCCGGCATAAGTGAAAAGTTTTTGGAAAAGCACAGTGAAAGAATGAATATCACCCTGGAGAGAAGCATTATAGTTAAGGTCAATCCATGATTTTTTTGCAGTAAAATTTATCACTCTTCTAATAATAGGATCATAGTTTGAATAATTAAATTGTCCGATATTTTGGTCCCAATAAAGACTTTCATCAGAAAAAACTTCCTGTGGAGCAATTTCTTCAAGTTTATCGGTTAAATGATTTACTTCCTCTTCAATCATTGTTCCCTGGAAGGTTTTCAAATGGGCTTTTAAAACATGGAAAGACAAAAGTTCATTTGCACTCAATTTGACAAGATTTGTAGGCTTCCTGAAGGTTCTTGGTATCTCCCAAGTAAGTTCCTTACCGATTTTTGTATAAGTCAGAGTCGGTTCGCATTCCTGAAGCAAAACAAGATCCCTTTGAATAGTACGCAAAGAAACACCTGCGAAATCAGAAGGAATTTCGGCTAAAATTTCTGATGAAGTATATTTTCTTCCGGTCAGGAATTTTTTGTAGAGATATATGATTCGGTGTACCTGGTCAGCCATATCAAAAATTCAAAATAAATGAAAAAAAATTATTTGACTTTCAACTCAAGAATGAAAGTTGCACCTTTGCCTAATTCACTTTCGCACCAAATCTCACCATTCATTGCTTCGACGAGTTTTTTAACAATTGACAAACCCAGTCCGGTTGAGTTTTCACCATTTGTAGGTCTGGGTGAAAGTCTGACGAATTTCCCGAATAATTTCGTTAAATCCTCAGAGCTTAACCCGGGTCCTTCATCTTTTATTTGTACAATAATTGTTCCAAAAGTTCTTCCTTTTTTCAAATCTATCCAAATATTTTTGTTGAATTGAGAGAATTTAATTGCATTTGAAATAAGATTTTCAATTACTTGCTGCATCCTAGTCATATCAGCTTCGCAAAATTGCATTGGAAAACTTGAATTGTAGTGTAGAGTTATTTGTTTTGCTTCTGCCTGCATTCTGAATTTATCAACAAGAGTATGAACCAGTTCTCCAATATCAAAGTAGGTCAACTCATAATTAATTCTGCCTTCTTCTATAGCATTAACGTTGAGAAGATCGAGAATGATCTGCAGCATATAATCTGATGAAGATTTTATCAATCCGGCATATTCCAGAATTTCATCTTTCGGTGTTTCTCCATCTTCCATTAATATCAATTCCGCTAATCCTTTGATAGAATTTAGAGGGTTTTTCAAATCATGCGTTGCAATTCCTAAAAATTCATTTTTTTCATCATTCAATTTTTTTAGTTCTTCATTCTGTTGAAGTATAATATCTCTTGCTTTTTTTAATCTTAAATGAGTGTTGATTCTAACGAGCAATTCCTCCTTTTTAAAAGGTTTTGTTATGTAATCTTCACCGCCAATTTGGAATCCCTGAACAATATCTTCAGTTTCCGTTTTGGCAGTAAGAAAAATAACCGGTATATCTTTTGTTGATTCGTCAGCTTTTAGTACTGTGCAAACCTCATATCCGTTTATATCAGGCATCATAATATCAAGTAAAATCAGATCGGGTTTGTCCATTCTAACTGTTTCCAAAGCTTCATATCCATCAGAAGCAAGGGAAATCTCAAAACCTTCTTCCAATAGAATATTTCCAATAACCTGTAAATTTCTTGAAACATCATCAACAATCAAAATAAATGGTTTTTCGCGATTATTAAAATTTTTTTCCATATATGTGAGCTAAAAGTTTTGAAATTTATCCATTATATCTATAAAGGACGAAAGCGTTTTTTTCAATCCAATCATATCAAGATTTTCACATTCAGAGTGTAGTTTGCTGACTAAGGATTTTAAAAATTCTGCTTTATATTTTTCTGCAATTATGTTAAGTTTATTTGCAAATTCTTTTATCAATCCTATCCTGTAGGATTTAATCAGATTCGCAAAATCTGTATTATAGAGTTCTGTTAATTCGCATTCAAATTCATGTGAAATATTATAGTTTGTTTCAGTTGATTTATTTATTTTATCTTTAGAAACAGTAACCTTTTTACCTTCATTTGTAGTGTAAGGCAAATATTTCATTATCTCAATAAGCAAATCCGTCCTTTTTATCGGTTTAAGCAAATGACTGTCAAATCCATCATTTATAACTTTTTCTTTATCACCTTTCATGGCGTGAGCAGTAATTGCAATAATAGGAATATTATGATAATCAGGATTTGCTCTTATCATATTCTTAACTTCGTAACCATCAACTTCGGGCATTCTTAAATCCACTATAATCAGGTCGGGTTTTGTCGTTTCAAAAAAATCGGATAATGATTTTGCATCAGAAAGTTTAAATATCCGAAGTCCGGTGCTATCAAGATATTCTGAAATTACTTCGATGTCTTCAACAATATCATCAATAATCAGGACATTCCGTGGTTCGAAATTTAAAATTCCCAGTTGATGTTCTTCAATAATCTTTGAGCTTTCAAATCCTTCTTCAAAATATGGAACATCAGGCAAATAGACAGAAAAAGTACTACCCTGCCCAACCTCGCTTTCAACCCGAATTAGCCCCCCCATCATCTCAACAAGCCGTTTGGTTATTGTCAGACCCAATCCGGTACCTCCGAATGCCTTTCGGCTTTGTCCATGTTGCTGAGTAAAAGCTTCGAAAATTGCCTCAATTTGATCCGAGGCTATTCCAATCCCGGTATCCGAGATAATAATATTAAGGTTTACAGTTTTGTTTATTTTATTGAAACTGTCTGCTACAACCTGAACTTCCACTTTTCCACGATTCGTAAACTTTATTGCATTTCCTACAAGATTCAGGAGAATTTGCCTGATTCTCGTTTCGTCCAAATCCAAATATTGAGGGATTTTATCGGATACATTGCTGTCGAATTTATTTCGTTTTTCAGAAAGTTTAAGTTCGAAAATCTGACCTATTTCGTCTATCATTACTCTAATATTGACAGGTTCCGGTTCCAAATCAATTTTGCCTGCTTCAATCTTGGATAAGTCGAGTAAATCATTAATAACAACCAAAAGATTTTTCCCGCTGGCTATTACCGAATCTATAAAACCCTTACTTTTTTCATCGGTTACGCGATTTTTCAATATCTCGCTGAAACCAAGGATGGCATTCATCGGTGTTCTGATTTCATGCGACATATTAGCAAGAAAAAGTGTTTTGAGCTTATTTGCTTCGTCGGCAGTTTCTTTTGCAAAGGTTAATTCCTTTTCGATTCTGATTCTATAAGCTATCTCATGCTGAAGTTGAACCAGAGCCCTGTTTTTTATCTCAACAGCCTCTTGTAAGGCTTCATTAGTTTGAGTTAATTTTTTTAGTTTGATAAGCGTCTGTGCCCTGACCATAAACTCCTGACTGTTAAATGGTTTCACCAGATAATCATTTCCGCCTGCCGAAAAACCTTCGACAATGCTCATAATTTCTTTCAATCCTGTCAGGAATAGCACCGGAAGCTCATAAAGCGAGTACCTTTTACGCATTATTCTGCAAATTTCAAATCCTGATATATCAGGGAGCATGACATCAAGAACAACAAGGTCGAAAGTGAAATTTCCGCTAAGATATTCCAAAGCTACTTTGCCGTTTTCAGCCGTTGTTACTTTGTAATTATCCATTTTTAGGTAATTTCTTACCAATTTCAGAATAATTTCGCTATCGTCAACAACCAAAACGCTTGAAAGCGAATCCTTTTTTATTATTTCTTCAGAATAATTCATCAAAAAGCTTTTTTCTTCCGATATTTTTTTAGATTTTTGTTATTATTAATATACTATATCAATTAGTATATCGGAGTTTTTTAATTAATCTTGAGTTGAAATGGATTATAACGTAATTATTATTGGGGGTGGGGTTGTCGGATTAGCCTGTTCATGCGGTCTTCCGGAGAAAATTAATTCTTTGTTAATCGAACGTCATCCTTCTTTCGGCAGAGAAACCAGTTCAAGAAACAGCGAAGTGATTCATGCAGGAATTTATTATCCCAAAGAAACACTTAAAGCAAAGTTGTGTGTGCCAGGAAATAGGAGTTTATATGAATGGTGTGGTCAAAAGAAAGTTCCACACAATCGAATTGGAAAATTTATAATTGCAGTGACCAAAGATGAAGAAGAGGAACTGGAAAACATCTTTTCACGGGCAAAGGGAAACAGAGTTGAGAATATTGTCAGGGCTTCACTTGAATTTCTTAGGAGAGAAGAGCCGAATGTAAAAGCTGTAGCCGCACTTTGGTCACCTGATACCGGGATTGTTGATTCCCACAACCTGATGCAAAGTTTTTTGGAAAATTCCAAAAATTGTGATTATGCTTTTCATCATACCGTTACAGGTCTAACTCAGATTTCAGGAGGCTGGAAAGTTGAAGTTACAGATGACACAGGTAAGAAATCATTAGTAACTACAGAAAAAATCATTAATTCAGCCGGTTTGGATTCTGACACAATTGCCGCTTTGGCTGGAATGGATATTGAAAAAGAAAACTATAGACTCAATTATGTCCGTGGTCATTATTTCCGAATTTCCAATGGGAAAAAGCATTTGGTGAATCATTTGATTTATCCTGCACCACTCAAAAATATTGCCGGATTGGGCATTCATGTCACTTTGGAAATGTCCGGAGGTATGAAACTTGGTCCTGATGTTCAGTATCTGCCCGTTAGGATTCAGGATTATAGCATTCCTGAAGATAGAAAAGATGAATTCTACAGTGCGGCATCGCTTTATTTGGAAGGTTTGAAACAGGATGATATTTATGCCGATCAAGCAGGAATTCGACCAAAATTGCAAAAAGAAGGAGGAAGTTTTTGCGACTGGATCATTCGGAATGAATCGGACAAAGGATTTGACGGTTTAATTAATCTAATCGGAATTGAATCTCCGGGTTTAACCTCCTGCATCGAAATAGCTAAGATGGTCAGAGAAATGGTTTGAAAAAATGGGAACTTAGCAAATAGGATTTAAAGGAGTCATCGGATGACTCGAAGAAAAATTACAAATTTATATTAGTTAGCTAATAAAAAAATAAACATTTGCGGTTTTGTGCCGATAAATAATATATATTGTACAACTTGTATTTGATAATAATATTTTCGGAGAATCAAAATGCATATTAAAACATCAGACCAGGAAGTATTGCACTTGGGTATCGGCAACTACACTTGCAATTGGGGTTTGCATATTTGCGGACTCTATGAAACCGAAGCCGAACGAGACGAGATCATATTTGGCTATTTGAAACAAGGTTATCTTGATGGAGATAAGCAATTGTATATCTACAGTGAGCAGTCGGTTGATGATTTTAAACAAAATTTTTCAGGGTACTGTACGGGTTGCCATAAAGATTTAAATGACCCTAACCATTTCGATATCCTACCTGCAAAAGATTTATACTATCCTGACGGTAAATTTGATCCTTGGTATATGGATGGTGCCGTCAATGGATATTATTCAGCAAATCAGCATAATGGCAAAAGAAATATCAGGGCTGTTGCAGAAATGCTATGGGCATTAAATGTCATTCCCGGAGTTGAATTTTTGATGGCTTATGAGGCAAGACTAAATTATTTTGTACCGAATAAAACAATTGTCGCCTTATGTCTGTATAATGTTACAAAATTTTCCGGTTCAACTATTATGAATGTACTTAGGACACATCCATTTACGATAAATGGCGGTGTAATTACTAAGAATCCATATTTTGAAAATCCTGATATCTGGCTTGCAAAGAATGCACCTCAATTTTTGATAAATCAAGGCTGAAAAAACATGAAGAATCATGCCCAAGAATTATTCCTACTGACAACAAATCTGGCTCAATTAAAAGACAGAGACAGAATCATCTCTTTTTTAATCGAAAGCATGCATGATATTTTTTCAGGCTATTCTTTTGAATGGATTTCTGAGTTAAAAGTAGAATCTGAAAATGCTGTGGAAGTTAGTACCAGAAATAAAAACTTCGGGTTCATTAAATATTATTCTGAAAGTGCTGATGAAATAATTCAGGATTTGATTTATAATTCCGGACAACTTCTTGCATTGATTCTTGAGAAACTTGAGCAGGAAAATTTATTGATTGACCAAAAGAATCATCTTCAAATTTTAGTTGACGAACAAACGAAACATCTCGTCGCGAGCAGAGATGAAATTAAAAGTATAACCGAAAATACTCCCGATATTATTTTCAGATTTGACAAAAATTTCAGGCATTTGTTTGTTAACAGCAATGTAACCAAATTTACAGGAATAAAACCTGAAGATTATATCGGCAAAACCCACAGAGATTTGGGTTTGCCCGAAAACATGTGCAGTTATTGGGAGAGCAAAATTAATGAAGTTTTTAATAATGAAAAAATCTTAGATACGGATTATGAATTTCCATTAAATGAGCAAAAGATTACTTTGGATTTACGGATGATTCCTGAATACAGCCGAAATGGAGAATTGATTTCTGTTTTAAGCATTACCCGTGATATAACTGAAAGAAAAACTGCTGAAGATATTTTGAAAGAAACCATCCAGAACCTTAAATTGGCACTTGATGCAAGTAAAGCAGGAATTTGGGACTGGGATATTGAAAAAAATACTTTTTATTGGTCGCCTGAATTTTTGAAAATTTTCGATATGCCTTTGGATACTATTCCGGGTTTTGAATCTTGGAGTAAAACCGTTCATCCGGATGATAGAGAATTTGCCGCAATGAAGATACAAGAAGCAATTGACGATAAAAAGGATTTAATTAATGACTATAGACTTCTTCTGTCTGATGGAAAAATTTGCTGGATAAGGGCAGTAGGAAAAGTGTTTTATGAGAACGATAAATCTGTTAGGATGATTGGTTTGTGTATGGATATCACAGAGCGAAAACAAGCTGAGGAGAGAATTCTTATCAGCGAGAAAAAATATCGTAATATATTTGAACATGCTCAGGAAGGAATTTTCCAGACTAATCTTGATGGATCATATCTATCTGTGAACCCGTCATTAGCCAAGATGTTCGGATTTGATTCGCCGGATGAACTGATAACTTCTCGTACTGATATTTCAAAAGAATCATATTCAAATCCTGAAGATCGAGAGAATTTCCTGAGAATTATGGAAGAAGTCGGCTATGTTAAAGGATATGAATATGAAGTCAAACGCAAAGATGGATCCAAAATCTGGTTGTATGAAGATGCTCAGGCTGTGAAAGATGAATTCGGCAAGATTAAATATTTCGAAGGTTTTGTTGTAGATATATCAGAACGAAAGCTGGTTGAAGAACAACTAATAAAGCAAAACAAGGAAATTGAAGCTCAGTACGAAAGCTATATGATTCTTAATGAAATTCTTCGTCAAACTAACTATGATTTGGAAATAGCTAAAAACCGAGCTGAAGAAAGCGACAAACTTAAAACTGCCTTTCTGCAAAATATGTCCCACGAAATCAGAACGCCGCTTAACGGGATTCTCGGATTTTCAAATTTACTTCAGGATGAAGATATTTCAAAAGAAGAAATCCATGAATTCACCGGAGTAATCCAGCAAAGCGGCAATAGGCTTTTGGAAATTGTTAATAACGTGCTCGATATTTCAAAAATAGAAACCGGACAAATAGTTATCAACAAAAAATCCATTTCGGTTAATGCTCTATTAACTGATTTACATTCATTTTTCAATCCTATTGCAAAATTAAAAGAATTACAACTAAATTATCATAATTTTTTTGATGATGAACATTCTTTAATTTATACAGACGAGGTTAAACTGAATCAGATACTTACAAATTTAGTAAATAATGCAATCAAATTTACTCGAAGCGGGAGCATAGATTTCGGTTATACAATCGAGGATAATCTGATTCAATTTTTTGTAAAAGACACAGGTATCGGAATTTCTTCAGAGCATCATGCAAAAGTATTTGACAGATTTACACAAATTGATTTATCTGTAACTCAAGGATTCGAGGGTGCAGGACTTGGACTGGCAATCTGCAAAGGTTTGGTCGAAATGCTCGGCGGTAGAATATGGCTTGAGTCTGAAATCAACAGTGGTACAACTTTTTACTTTGATTTGCCCTATTTATCATCATCTACAGATAATCCGACAGGTACAGAAAAAAATAAATCCAATTTTGGGGAAAAGAAAATTAAAATATTGATTGCTGAAGATGATTTTACAAGTTTTAAATATCTTAGCATAGCACTGAAAAACGAAAAATTGATTCTGCTTCATGCAGAAACCGGAGTACAGGCAGTAGAAATTGTTAAAAATACACCTGATATTGACTTAATCCTTATGGATATAAGAATGCCTGTCATGAATGGGTTTGAAGCAACGATTCAAATCAAGAAAATCAGACCGGATTTGCCAATAATTGCTCAGACTGCTTATGCGTTCAGCGAAGAAAGGGACAAAATACTCGCTATCGGTTGTGATGATTATTTGTCAAAACCGATCAATAAAGATTTATTAATGAATCTGATTGAGAAATATATCAATTAAAAAAAATTATTAGACTTATATGGTAAATATAGAAAAATCGAAAGAAGAGATTCTAAAAGAATTAGAAATTCTGAAAAATGAAAATGAAAATCTGAAAATGATATATCATAATAATCCCAATTTTGAGGGGAATAAGAATGTTCACAATGATGGTTGCAATATATTTGAAGGTATGTTCCGCAACCATAAATCTATTATGTTCTTGATTGATCCGGTTTCCGGTAAAATTATTGATGCTAATCAATCAGCATCAGACTTTTATATGTATTCAATTGAAGAACTTCGAAGAATGAATATCAAAGAAATAAACACCATCAGTCCGGATATTATAGCAGATGAAATCAATCAAGTTATTCAAAAGAAACGAAATTTATTTGTTTTTCCACACAGGCTTGCTAATGGTGAAATAAGAATGGTTGAAGTACATTCATCTCCAATTGAAATTAACAATAGAAATATACTTTTTTCAATAGTTCATGATATTACAGAACGAAAAAAATTAGAAGATAAATTAAAGTTAAGTGAACAATCTCTCAACAAAGGCGAAGAAATTGGTAAATTCGGTCATTGGCTACTTTATTTGAATGAAGGAATAATGACCAGTTCCGAAGGTGCAAGCAGATTATATGGGCTTGACGAGAAACAAAATACTCTAGCTCAAATTAAAAGAATGGCAATTTCTGATTACAGACCAATGCTGGATAAAGCTCTATTTGAAACAATTAATAATGGAGAACCTTATGATGTTGAATTTAAAATTAGAAGGGAATCAGACGGTAAAATAATAGATATTCATTCGATAGCAGAATATGATGCCAAAGAAAACATATTATTTGGTACCATTCAGGACATTACAGAGCGTAAACTTATTGAAAAAGCTCTGATAGAAAGTGAAGAAAATTTCAGATTACTAAATGATTTAATTTCCGAGATGTTAAATCTTCCTGATTTGGATAGCATATACAGGTATATACTTGATAATTAGCATAAGCATGTCCCCGGTGCAATCATTTTATTTAATTCTGTTGATGTAAAAAACAACAGTTCTCAATTGTTAAATATTGCCGGTATGGATAAGATGTTAATAAATAAGGTTCTTAAACTCATCGGATTTAATTTGATCGGTAAGAAATTCGAAATAAATCCGATGCATTTCTCATATTTCATTACGGGCAATCTTGTTGAGTTCAATGGGGGTTTAGTCGAATTTTCTGCTTCAGAAATTCCTGTGGTGGTGGCAAGAGCAATCGAAAAATTAGTTGATCTTCATAAAATCTACACAATAGGAATCAATAAAGATAATAATTTGCTAGCTTCTGTGCATTTCTTTACTTTCAAGAAGCAAGAAATCACCAACAGAAGTTTTCTTGAAACCTTTGTAAGACAAGCAGGTATTGTCTTGCAAAAAAAGATGGCTGAGGATAGTTTGAAAGAAAGCGAGAATAAATTAATTCAAATCAATAGATCCAAGGATAAATTCTTTTCAATTTTAGCTCATGATCTCAAGTCCCCGTTTAGTGGTTTTCTTGGTTTAACAAGAATAATGGCAGAAGAGATTCAAAGCCTGACCATGAGGCAAATGGAGGAATACGCAAGGGAATTGCAGAACTCAGCCGGTAATTTATACAAACTCCTGGAAAATCTTCTTGAATGGTCAAGAATGCAGAGAGGTGTAGTTGATTTCAAACCAGAAAAATGTTTATTAGCTAACCTTGTTAAACCAAATATTGATATCGTAATTGAAAGAACGAAGCAAAAGAATATTCAACTTATTAGTAAAATAGACGATCATTTGGAAATTATTGCTGACATTCAAATGCTAAATACTGTAATCAGAAATTTAATATCAAATGCAATTAAATTTACACCAAAAGGTGGAATGATTGAAATTGGATATATTCCTGCAAATACGATGGGTACTATATTTGTAAAAGATAGTGGTATTGGGATGGATTCTGACACAAAAAGCAAATTATTCAGAATTGACGAAAAGGTTTCACGTCCCGGAACTGAGGGCGAGCCAAGTACCGGGCTGGGGCTCCTGCTCTGCAAAGATTTTATCGAAAAGCAAAACGGGAAAATTTGGGTTGAAAGCGAAGAAGGGAAAGGTAGTACATTTTATTTTACCTTGCCGTTTGGTTCACAGGATTAATCCATTCCGGTTTGTGGGGCTTTTGGTTTACGGATTCAAATTAATATTATTAGTAGAGACAAGCATCCCTGCTTGTCTCTTGTTCAAATGCAGATTTGATGATTTATTTCATCATATCCGGAATTACTCTTTCGTAAGTTCCTTTTAGTTCGGTTATGGTTGTTTTTAGTAATCCTTCTATCTCGAATATATTGGGCTGAACTTTGCCGATTTGTTTAGAATCTACATGATTATTCTTGCAAAGCTCTTCAAAAGCAATTTTATTTTCAGGTTTTATGGAAACTATGATTCTTGACTGCGATTCTCCAAAAAGAAGTCCCGCATTCAAATTTTCAAGAGAAATATCAGCTCCGAATTTTTCCGAAATTATTGATTTTTCTGCAAGAGTGATAGCAATACCGCCTTCACTGCAATCATGTGCAGAACTGACCAAACCACCTCGAATGGCAGAGAGAGCAGTTTTCTGAAGTCTGATTTCTTCTTCAATATCAAGAATGGGTGATTCGCCCGTAACAAGTCCGTAAACCTGTTTTAAATATTCCGAGCCGCCAAGTTCTTCGCGGCTGTTACCAACAAGATAAATCAGGTCGCCGTCATTCTGAAATCCGGCACCTGTAATTTTGGTAATATCTTCAATCAATCCAAGCATACCGATAGTCGGTGTCGGATTAATAGCTCTGCTTCGTGATTCATTGTGGAAACTGACATTTCCGCCGGTAACGGGAGTATTCAAAGCACGGCAGGCATCGCCCATCCCTCTGATTGCTTCGCGGAAAGTCCAGAAAACTTCAGGGTCATAAGGATTCCCGAAATTCAGGCAGTTAGTAATGGCTACAGGTTCGGCTCCGGTGCAAACCACGTTTCTTGCGGCTTCGGCTACTGCAATCATTGCTCCCGTGTATGGATTCAGGTAAGTGTAGCGGCTGTTGCAATCAGTGCAAACAGCAATTCCTTTTCCCGGGAGTTCCTTCAGCCGAAGAACAGCGGCATCACCTTTGATGCTGACGGTATTTGTTCTAACCTGAGAATCATATTGTTCATAAACCCAACGTTTTGATGCAATATTTGGTGACTTAAGAATTTTCCAAAAGGCTGATTCGTTTGAAATATTTGTTTTCAAAGTTGAGAAGTCAAAATTTCTTGTTTCTTTCAAATATTTGGGTTCGGTAAAATCTCTGTCATTTTGAGGAGCACCGCCCCCGAGGACAAGATGGTCAGCAGGAAGGTGGCAAACCAATTTGCCGTTGCGATAGACTTTAAGAATATCTTCGTCGGTAACCACACCTATTTGAGTGTAAGGTACATCCCATTTTTTACAAATTTTAGAGGCAATTTCCTCTTTCCCTTTTTCAATTATGAAGAGCATCCTTTCCTGCGATTCAGAAAGCATTATTTCGTAAGCACTCATATCACTTTCGCGGAGAGGAACTTTATCAAGGTCAATAATCATTCCCGATTTGCCCTTGGCACTCATTTCAGTCGTTGAACAGCAAATTCCTGCGGCTCCCATATCCTGAACACCGACAACAACACCTGCTTTAATAAGTTCGAGAGTTGCTTCAAGTAAAAGTTTTTCTGCAAATGGGTCACCCACCTGAACTGTTGGACGCATATCTTCAGTTTTTTCGTCAAATTCACGCGAGGCAAGAAGTGATGCTCCGTGGATTCCATCTCTTCCGGTACTGCTTCCGACTATAAAAACGGGATTACCTTCGCCTTCTGCAGTTGCAGTCGAAGTCAGATTAGTTTTAACAATTCCCACAGCCATTGCATTAACTAATGGATTATCGTGATAGCAATCTTCAAAATATAATTCACCGCCCACAGTTGGTACTCCGAAACAATTACCATAGTGCCCTATCCCGCCGACAACTCCCCTTAGTAAAAATTGAATTCTTTTTGATTCAAGTTCTCCGAATCGGAGAGAGTTCAAAGCGGCAATTGGTCTGGCACCCATCGAGAAAATATCTCTCAATATCCCGCCAACACCTGTTGCGGCACCCTGAAAAGGTTCGATAGCGGATGGGTGGTTATGGCTTTCAATTTTAAAGCAAATTGCATAGCCGTCGCCAATATCAATAAGTCCGGCATTTTCCTCGCCGGCATCAACAAGAAGTCTTCCACCCGAACGGGGCAGAGTCTTCAGTTGTTTTATTGAATTTTTATAGGAACAATGCTCGCTCCACATAACGCCATAAACACCAAGTTCGGTGTATGACGGAGTTCTGCCAAGATGAGCAGTAATTTTATTATATTCTTCTTCATTTAAACCACATTCAATTGCTGTTTCAAGCGAAACAGGGATTTCGGAATAGAGTTCCGGAGAGTAGTATTTATTCATCGTCTTACTTTTTAATAAGTTGCAAAAACACGAAACTCAAAAATAGCTTTTTTAAAGTAATTTTCAGTCCAAAAAAAATCAAACTACTTTCGAAATTAATAATTAAAAAAAAATAGCTAAATTGCAAGTTTATGTTAATCAATTATTATTATTAATTATGAATATTTCTTATAATTGGCTGAAAGAGCTCGTAGATTTCAATGCCGAACCCAAAGAGCTCGACCATATACTTACAATGCTTGGAATTGAAGTTGAATCTATTATTGATTATCGGGATAAATACCGAAATTTCTGTGTGGCTGAAGTTCTTTCTGCCGAAAAGCATCCTAATGCCGACAAACTGACTGTATGTCAGGTTTCTATCGGTACTGAGGAAAAGCAAGTGGTTTGCGGTGCCCCAAATGTTGCAAAAGGACAAAAAGTTGTGTTGGGTCTGCCCGATGCAGTTGTTCCCTCAAACAAAATGGTTCTTGAAAAAAGGGTGGTTCGTAAAGTCGAATCCAATGGAATGATTTGCAGTCAGGTCGAACTTGAAATGGGCGATGACCATTCAGGTATCTGGGTTTTGCCCGAAGATGCCGAGACTGGATTGCCACTTGTTGACTTTTTGAAATTGAATGATGTTGTGTTTGAAATCAGCGTTACTCCGAATCGTGCGGATTGCCTCAGCCATTTTGGCATCGCAAGGGAAATCGCGGCATATTTCAGCACTCACGTAAAATATCCTGAAAATAAAATTCAGGAAACCAAAACTGTTTCTTCCGATTATATTAAAATTTCGATTGAAGATTCCGAGGGTTGCCCCAGATATACAGGCAGAGTTGTGCGGAATGTCAAAATCGGTGAATCGCCCGAATGGATGAAGCAAAAGCTGTTGATGCTTGGAATGCGACCAATAAATATTGCCGTTGACGTAACAAATTATGTCCTTCTGGAATGCGGACAGCCTCTTCATGCTTTTGACCTGGATAATCTTGCAAAAAGTGAAATTATCGTTAAATCCGCAAAGAACGGTGATAAATTCATTACACTCGATAGCAAAGAACGTACACTCGAAAGCGGAATGGTTATGATTTGTGACGGCGAGAAGCCTGTTGCCGTTGGCGGCGTTATGGGCGGAGAGAACAGCGAAATTACTTTGAATACAAAAAATATATTGATTGAATCTGCCTACTTCAATCCGACATCGGTCAGAAGAACAGCAAAAAAACTGGCTATTTCAAGTGAGTCATCTTATAGATTCGAAAGAGGTGTTGATGTTGATAATGTTATTTATGCAAACAACAGAGCCGCACAGCTAATTGCGGAACTTTCGGGAGGAGAAATTCAGAAGAATTTGATTGATGTTTATCCTAATAAAATTGAAAAGAAAATTGTTTCTCTTCGGTACCAAAGAGCAAGAGATATTATTGGTGCTGAAATTTCCGATGATAGTATGATTAACATGCTTAATCGGCTTGGTTTTCTCATTCTGGAAAAAAGTGATATTTCTGTTAAAATGGAAGTTCCATCATTCAGAGTTGACATTTTCGAAGAAATTGATATTGTTGAAGAAATTGCACGTTTGAACGACTATGATAACCTTGAAGCACAATTCGTTACTTCGGTTACTTTCGACCGTGACAGAATTGCTCCCGAACTTGCTTCACCACTCATGAGACAGCGAATTAAGAATTTTCTGGTTGATAACGGATTCAACGAGATATTAACTCAAAATATTACTGACCCTGCTTCATCCAAAATGTTTGGTGATGATTTAATTACAATCAGTAATCCACTGGGTGAGGAAATGTCGGTGATGAGACCGTCATTAATTCCTTCCATGCTAAGAACAATATCGAGAAATATAAGACTTGGCAATCAGAATCTGAAGCTTTTTGAAGTCGGATGGACTTTCCACAAAGTAGATACTGCCTCTCCAACTTTTATTTCGGGTATCACCGAACAGGAAGAACTCATAATCGGCTTATCGGGGAAAATATCTCCTATGCAATGGGGAACTGACCAAAGGTATTTCGATTTTTATGATGCAAAAGGTATTCTGGAAAATCTTATGGGTTTCTTTAAGTTTAAAGGTATTAAACTTGCTCCACTGAAAGATGAACAAGAAATATTCTCAAAAAATGCTATGAAAATTTCTTATAAAAATGAGGAAATTGGTATATTTGGCGAACTCTCCAAGAAATATCTCGTTAGCTTTGACCTCGAAGAATCGGTTTATATTATTCTGTTCAACCTAAAAAAATTATATGCCGTTCCTGTTTTTGATTCAAAATATTCTGCTGTTGCACCATTCCCCGGAAGCAGAAGAGATTTAGCTTTCATTCTCGACAAAACAATTTCAGCAGGTGAAGTACGTGCTTTGATTGCATCCAGCGACAGGAACATACTGAAATCCGTTGATATTTTTGACCTTTACGAAGGAAAGTCAATTGAACAGGGCAAAAAGAGTCTTGCATTTTCATTGTTTTTCAGCTCAACCGAAAAGACATTGGTTGATTCTGAAATCGAAGCCGTTATAAATGCTGTTGTCAAATCTGTTGAGCAGAAATTCTCTGCTGTTTTGAGAAAATAATATGTTCAATATTGAAAATTGGGGATTGGTTGATTATTCTTCAGCATGGACAAAACAAAAAGCCATTGTTGATGATATTCAAAAGAAATCGAGGTCAAGTGTGCTTGTGCTTTGCGAACATCCTTCGGTGATTACAATCGGGCGAAACGGAACAAACGAAAATATTACTGCTGACAGGAATTTCCTTGAGCAAATTGGTATTCAAGTGTTTGATGTTGACCGCGGTGGGGATGTTACTCTTCATAATCAGGGGCAAATCGTCGGTTATCCGATTTTCAATCTTTCGGATTACAAGCAAGACCTTCACTGGTTTTTAAGGGAAATCGAAGAATGTATTATTGAGTCATTGCGTGCGTTCGGGATTGAATCAGGCAGGGTTGATGGCTTAACAGGAGTGTGGGTGGACGGTAAAAGGAAAATCTGTGCTATGGGATTGCATTGCTCCCGATGGGTTACTTCACATGGTTTTGCCCTGAATGTGAGTAATGATTTGAAAGAGTTTGGATTCATCGTTCCCTGCGGAATCACAGATAAGGAAGTTACTTCTATGGAAAAAGAGCTTAACCTTCAGATATCATTGGCAGATGTAGAAAGTGAACTGATTAAATCCTTTGAAAAAAGATTTTAAAACTGCATGATTACTTGTATTTGAATGAAATATTTCAAGATGTTGGCACGTCATTTGTTAATATAATAAGTGAATTTGATTCAACGAAAATAAAAATTTTAAAGATTTTATTTGCTTATTTAAACGGAAAATTGTAATTTTGTTCTCGTTGTAAAGACAAAAGTGGGAATAGCTCAGTTGGTAGAGCACAACCTTGCCAAGGTTGGGGTCGCGAGTTCGAGTCTCGTTTCCCGCTC
>CAZSHX010000077.1:0-23548 GCA_964606895.1 uncultured Hyphomicrobiales bacterium | reverse complement strand
GCAATTTAATCTTTTTCCACCTTATTTCCCTGTCCAGTTTTTGGGGAGTAGCTCAGTTGAAGAGTTGGAAGAAAAGAAAGAACTATTTTTCAAAAGTGCAAATTAATCTTCCAAAATCCTGAATTTCGGAATTAATTCCATGTTGGTGAAATGGTAATGCAGGGGGGTTACGGAGACGTAACCGGCACGTACGGCACCGTCGTCGGTTTCGGGGTCGGTATCGTTGAAATTATAATCTCCGGAAAACCAATAGTAAGACCTGCCGAATGGGTCAATCCGCTTTTCATATTTATCGTTCCAAACGGAATTGCTGTGGCGTGTAATCTTTATTCCTTTAATTTCGGATTTGGGTTTTGCCGGAACATTGACATTGAGCAAAACTTCCTTGCTCAAATCGCTGTTCAGGACTTTTTCGGCAATCTCGCGGGTATATTCAGCGGCAACCGTGCAATCTTCGTCAGGTCGGAAAGATGCAAGAGAAACGGCAATTGACGGTATCCCCAGAAGGAATCCTTCGGTAGCGGCAGAAACCGTTCCCGAATATAATATATTAATTGATGTGTTCTGTCCATGATTAATACCGGAAACAACCAAATCCGGCTTCTTTTCGAGAATTGCAGAAATTGCTAATTTGACGCAATCGGCAGGAGTGCCGTTAATCGCATATCCGAACATTTCTCCGTCGCGATGGAATTTTGTTACCCTCAATGGTTGTGCCACCGTTAGTGCATGCCCAACGGCACTCTGCTGACGGTCAGGAGCAACCACGACCACATCACCGAGCTTACTCATTGCTTTAACAAGAGCATAAATGCCGGGAGAATCAATACCATCATCATTAGAAACTAAAATAAAAGGTTTTTTTTGCATATTTAAAAATGGAAAATTCTTGCAATGTCATTGTAAAACATGAATACCATCAAACCTAACAATACAATTAGCCCGAAGTTTTGAATCACCATTTTTATCTTCAATGGAATTTCTCTGCGAATAATGGCTTCAACAAGAATGAATACCAGATGTCCGCCGTCGAGAGCAGGGAATGGAAGAATATTGATAACGGCAAGTGTAATCGAAAGCAAAGCCATGAAATTAAGGAAATTAACCACACCAAGCTTTGCCGATTGGCTTGCACTTTTCGCTATCATTATCGGACCGCCGAGTGATTGCTTGGCAGAAATATTTCCTTTGAAAATTTGAACAACTGAACGAACAAATATTTCAACAGATTTCACTGTTTCGTTCCACCCGTGCTTTAAGGCTCCAAAAACTCCATAACTCATTATTACTGTTGTACCTGAATAATGAATGCCCGGGGCGAAACCGAGCTTACCATCGGAAGTGGGGGTTACAGAATCGGTCATGATTTTTCCGGCTCTGCTCCATTCGAGTTTGATTTTCTTTTCTTTGTTTTGTCCCAATATCTTGGTTAGTTCAGGAAAAGAAGAAATCCGGTTATCATTGATAGCTTTAAGAGTGTCATTTTCTTTTAATCCAATTTTATCGGCAGGAGATAGAGTTTCAACAATCCGAATGAAAACCTGAACATTATCAGGGCTGATCCCAAATGGAATTTCGCCTACAATAGTTTTGATTGAAGTTTTTCCTTCAATTTTCAAATCAACTTCCTGACCATTTCTCAGAACTTTAATATATTTTTTATTCCCAAGATCCTGAAGAGTTAAACCTTCTTCAACATCAGCCCATGAAACTAACTTCTTGTTGTTGATTTCAAGAACTTTATCTCCCGGCAAAAGTCCGATAATATTACCTAAGGATTTTGGCTCGACGTAGCTGACTGTTGTGGTTTGCCAAACTTCTTTTCCCTGAAAATAGATTATTCCTGCGAAAATAATAATTGCAAGCAAAGTGTTCATTATAACACCTGCACTTATGGCAAAAATCTTCTGAAAAGTATTTTTTGAACGGAATTCCCAGGGTTTCGGCTCAGAAGCAAGGAATTTGGTATCCATGCTTTCGTCAACCATACCTGCGATTTTAACATAGCCGCCGATAGGAAAGAGGCATAGACGGTAGTCACAATATCCTTCTCCATCAAAATCATCGGGTAGATTTCCAAATGTAAATCCTGTTTTTTTGTTAAAACCAAAAAGGCGATAGCCCATTCCAAAAGCAAAAATCTCTGTTCTCATTCCTGACATTCTTGCGGCAATGAAATGACCGAATTCATGAATGAGTACAAGAACTGCAATTACGATTACAAAGTAAAGAATATTATTAAATAATTCCATGATTTTCTTTCAAAAACGTGTTTTAATGAAGTTTTTTGTAACTTTTCTAACTTCCAAATCGGTATTAACGATTTCATCTATATTTGGATTGTTAATTACATTTATTTTAATTAATGCATCTTCAATACAAACAGGAATTTCAGAGAATTTAATTTCCTTGTTCAAAAATGCACCAACAGCAATTTCATTTGCGGCATTGACAATTGCAGGAGCTGTTCCGCCAACCTGCAACGCATTAAAAGCAAGCTGAAGACATCTGAATTTTTCAAAATCGGGTTTGAAGAATTCAAGTTTTGTAATGTCAGACAAATTCAATCTCGGAAAATTATAATTTAGTCTTTTCGGATAGGACAAAGCATAAGAAATCGGAATCCTCATGTCAGGCATACCCAGCTGAGCTTTCACCGAGCCGTCAATGAACTGAACAAGAGAATGGATAATGCTTTGAGGATGAATAACCACATCAATTTGTTCAATAGTTAATCCGAAAAGCCAATATGCTTCAATTACTTCAAAACCTTTGTTCATCATAGTTGCAGAATCTATCGTAATTTTATTGCCCATCGTCCAGTTTGGATGCGACAGAGCCTGCTCAACGGTCAAATCTTCAAAACTTTCTTTTGGAAAATCTCTGAAAGGACCACCGGAGCCTGTAAGGATAATTTTTTCAACTTCATCAACTGATTCACCAATTAAACATTGAAGAATGGCACTATGTTCGCTGTCAATTGCAGTAAGACGGATATTATTTTCTTTAGCGGCATTTGTTACGACGTTACCGGCACTAACAAGAGTTTCCTTGTTTGCCAGAGCTACTTCAGTTCCCTGATAAATTGCAGACAATGTTGGTTTCACTCCCGAAAAACCAACCAAAGACTGAACAATCAAACCATTTTTAGAATAAGCGGCGGCAATGCAAACGCCCTCTTCCCCACACAATATTTCGCAATCGAAAGAATATTTTTTTTTGAATTCAAAATAAGATTTTTCATCGCTGATTGCAACTCCTACGGGATTATATTGTCTGACTTGCTCGGCAAGCCTATCAATTTTAGTATTGGCTGTGAGATAACCAATTTTGAAAGAATCAGGAAAAGAATCAAGCACTTCAAGAGTCTGAACGCCGATTGAACCGGTAGAACCCAAAATAGATATTGTTCTTGGGTTGTTCATGATTAACCGTTCATGTATTCTTGAGTGATGTCTTTGTTCCTTCTGACGGATTCAAATTTGAATGAGTCAATAGGAATATGTTCATTCTGAAGAACTTTAATTTTAACAAAATATTTCAGCATGAGTTTCGATAGTCGTGAGATTGTACCCTCGGTTAGATAGCTCGCAACGTGAGGGTGAACATTAAGCACAACTCGGAATTCTTTGCTGTGGGTACGGAAATTTTTCAGCCATCTTTCAATCGAACTGATTAAGAAAGATTTTGATTGAATTCTGCCTCTGCCGTGGCACATAGGGCAGTTTTCGGTTAGCTTCTCATTTATATTCTGATTGATTCTTTGTCTGGTCAACTGCATGATGCAAAGCTGGGTCAGGGGATAAACAACAGCTTTGGCTCTGTCTCTTGACAATTCCTTCTTCATTGCAAGATATAGTTTCTTTCTGCTGTTTTCATTGTTGACATCAATAAAATCAATAATGATAATACCTGCATTGTCGCGGATACGAATCTGCCTTGCAATTTCCTTGAGTGCTTCAAGATTTGTGTTGAAAGCGTTTTGTTCCTGATATTTTTCGGAAATTGACTTGCCTGAATTAACATCAATAACCAGCATAGCTTCAGTTTGGTCAAGAACAATTGAACCGCCGCTTGGCAGTTGAATTTTTCTTTTATATGTTAATTCAAGTTCTTTTTCGATATTATAAGCATCAAAAATTGATTTTTTGCCGTCATAATGCTCAACTTTTTCAACCAATGAGGGCGATGCCCATTTTAAATACTCAACAATTTCTTTATATAATTTTTTGGAATCGCAAATAACCCGTTCAACATCTTTTGTAAATAAATCTCGGATGATACTTGTTGCAAGTTCCATATCCTGATAAACTATACACGGCGATTCGGATTTTTTTACTTTGTTTTCAATTTCTGACCATTTGGTCAAAAGGTTTTCCCAGTCTTTCAGCAACTCATCTTCGGTGATGCCGTGAGCGGCAGTTCGGATTATACAGCCAAATCCTTTGGGAAGTGAGGTTTTGGCAAGGTAACGCAGGCGTTTTCTTTCGCGAACGGATGCAATTTTTTTTGAGATTCCGATAATGCCGTCAAATGGAAGCAATACTGTGTATCTTCCGGGTATAGCAATTTTGGTAGTAACTCTAACACCTTTTTGACTGTATGCTTCACGAACAATCTGAACTAAAACAAATTGTTTTTCTTCAAGATTGATTTGAACATTACCCATTTTTTTGGTTTTGAAGGTACTAAGCGAGTCGGAATTATTTTTCTGAGTTTGAGTTTTAGCTTTCCGTAGGGCAATATCCTGAATTTCAGGTTCTGGTGTTTTGGTATTATCGGTAAAGTTTAAATCTTCGAATATTTCGTCATCTTCATCAAATTCGTCGGCATCTTCTTCATCTTCGTCCTCGTCGGTGGCTAAATTATCGAGTGATAAATCAATATCCGAAAAATGCAGAAATGCATCCTGACCTCTGCCAATATCAATAAAAGCGGCATTAATACCTGTGATTATTTTGCTGACTTTTCCAAAATAAACATTTCCGATTGAGCGCTCTTTTTCTGGTAATTCTATAAAAAACTCAGCAAGCTTGCCCTCTTCTGTGATGGCAATACGGACTTCGTTGGTAGCCGAGTTAATTATTATTTCTTTTTTCATATATGTAAGAAAGTAAAAAACAAAAAAAATAAAAACAAAAATAGAAAATTTAATAGAAATAATAGTATCTGATTTTCAAATTTTTCAATTAAATAAATAAAAAAAGGTCAAGTTTACCGTGGCACCCTAAGAGCAAACTGGCCGTTGCTTCCTTCCGGACCTGGCGGGGTTGGGCTTGTCTTAGCCGCACGGGACTTGACCCGAATACAAAAATACCCAAAATTCAGTTAAATAACAAATTTTATCGGAAATTTTATTAAAATTTTTGGAAACTCGAAAAAAAACTCTTATTTTTGTAATCTTAATTGAATGCGCCGGTAGCTCAGTTGGATAGAGCATCAGCCTTCTAAGCTGAGGGCCACAGGTTCGAATCCTGTCCGGCGTACTGAATAAACATAGTTAACCCTTGAAATATCATTTTTTCAAGGGTTTTTTGTTTTAAGATCTAAAAGTTATATTCGAAAAATAATTATGTTCAGAATCAAGAAATAGTTAATTTTGCGATGATTTATAAAACTAATTGGAGAAAATAAATGAAAAGTGTATTTAATCATCAGGACACTATTGAAGTACTGAATCGAATCAATAAATTAAACCCCGACACAGAGCATCTATGGGGTAAAATGACTGTATCGCAAATGCTTGCACATTGCAATGTCACTTATGAATTGGTTTATGAAGACAAGCATCCAAAGCCAAGTTCCGCCATGAAATTTATTCTTAAATTACTTGTAAAAAACACAGTTGTAAGTGAAAAACCATATAAGAAAAATACTAAAACAGCTCCTGCATTTTTGATTAAGTACGAGAGAAATTTTGATACTGAGAAATTACGTTTGATTAACTATATTCTAAAAACTCAACAATTAGGTGAAAACCATTTTGAGGGTAAGGAATCGCATTCTTTTGGTGTTTTAACAAAAACAGAATGGAACAATATGTTTTACAAACATCTTGACCACCACTTAAGTCAGTTTGGTGTGTAATTAGAGATATTTATTTTAAATTTAATCTTGATATGAGCAAGATAAAGAAGATTACTTCAAATTTAATCGAAACTTATGTGATAATAGGTAGTGCCATTCTATTTTTAATCGTATTTTCGGGTTGTAATTCCGTCGAAAGTGATTTTAAAAAGAAAGTTTCAGGCGAATTTTCAAAGCAACCCCTTTTGCAGGAAGAACTTCTTTCAGAACAGGATATAGCACACTTGCCTCTTCCTGTTAGAAAGTATATTACTTATACAGGAGCTATCGGGAAACCCAAAACACAAAACTTTCGCATTGAGTTCGATGCACAAATGATTAAAAAGCCTGGTGCTTCACCAATGGAAGCCACATCTGTACAGTATAACTTCTTTGGCAATTTGACTCGGGTTTTCTACATGAAAGCAAGTATGTTTCTTGTTCCATTTAGAGCTTTGCATGTTTATTCAGAAAAAATCGCGACTTTTGTGGTCAGGGTTGCATCTCTTTTCAATGCAGTAGATGTTTCCGGAGAGGATCTGACAAAAGCAGAGACTGTCACATTATTAAATGATATGTGTGTATTTGCACCAGGAAGTTTGTACCTAAAATGTTTGTCATGGAAACCCGTTGATTCTCTTTCAGCCGAAGTTACACTTGAAAATGGGAAGTACAACGTATCTGCAGTTCTGTATTTCAATGAAAAGGGCGAGCTTATCAACTTCATTTCGAACGATAGATATGCTTTGCAGGACGACGGTTCACTAAAAAAAGAGAAATGGTCAACCCCACTCAAGAATTACAAGGAATTTAGCTGCCGAAAAGTATCAACTTATGGTGAGGCAATCTGGCATTATCCCCAAGGAGATTTCATCTATGGCACTTTTAACTTGAAAGATATAAAATATAATGTAAATAAGTTTATGAAATGATATCATCCTCTAAGTTCGATATGCAAATTTTTAAACTGAATTTATTTTCGGTGTTTCACTCAAAATCTCTTCATCCGTTTAATCTGTGATACAGACAATCAAATTGAATTCAATGCAAAAAAAACCGCTCTAAGCGTTTGCCAGAGCGGTTTTTTTTAATTCAATCAGCGGTGGGCGAGAGACTCGAACTCCCACAGGGTCGCCCCCGGCGGTTTTCAAGACCGCTGCAATACCATTATGCGAGCCCACCGGTACATTTTAGAGAATGCAAAAATGCAACTTTTTTTTAAGATAAAAAAATAAAATTTACAACTTTCAGCTAATTTTTTCGGAAAACTTATAATTTTTCATTTCTGAGAATGCGAATTTTAACTCTGATTTCGTCCAGATAAATCGAACGCGGATATTTTGCAAGATATTCCGTAAATATCTTCAAAGCCTGTTCCTTGTTGTTTTCAGCCATGTAGCAGTTGCCGACAAAATATGCGGCATAATCTCCGTAAATTGTTTTCGGATATTTGCTCATAAGCGAATCGCAAGTCTTTCGGCAATCTAAGTAGCGATTCAGATTGAATTCAATCCTGGCGATTTTAAGGAAGCTCCGCTCCGCCAAATCAGAGCCGTCGGCTGTGCTAATTGTTTCGTTGTATTTTGCAATAGCTTCATCGAATTTCTTTTGTTTTTCGAATTGCTCTGCCTTTGCAAATACTTGCAAGGCGAGAGTAAGTGTTTTGTTGTCTTCCATGATAACGACTTTTTCAAAAGCATCGTTTGCGATATCGGTGCCTGAATTGAGGCTTAGCAGACCGAAATGTACCTGTGAAGAGTCAATCTCACCCGAGAAGTACTCCAGTTCGGTGAGTTTGTACAACGCAGAATTGTACTCATTCGGGGCATAAGGCTTGTAAGTAACAGCAATTTTTTTGTAACAGTTTTCAGCTTCTGATAAATTGTCCTCCATGAAATAAATATCTCCAAGAAGATTCAATGCGGAAGCAGTGATTGGCTTTTTGGGACTTTTAGCAATTAATTCGTTCAGTACTTTTTTTGCTGAAGTGAAATCCTGCAACTGCTCGCTGTAAAGGTTAGCCATTCTGAAAAGAGCATCATCAGCAGTGGGAGTCATGGCAAAATCCTTGGCTATGGTTCTGTATCTTTCGATAATTCCGAGAACGACTTCTTTTGTTATTTTGTTTTTGGTTTGACTTTTTAATTCAAGAGAACGTGCAATGCCGAAAAGTGCATTCATCACATAAGGACTTGTTTTTCCTCTGTCAATAATATATTCATAAGCTTTAATTGCTATATCGTACTGTCCGTCTTTTTGGGAAGTATTAGCAAAATTGAGGATTTCCATACCTCGGGTATTTTGCATTGCATCAATCTTTTTATATACTTCGAATGCTTCCTCATGCTTTCCCATCCCCCTCAGAAACCATGCGTACAGCTTTTTATATTCGGGGTCATTTGAAGAGCCTGAACGTTCGGAAAGCTGAGATGAGATATACTCCTTCGCTTCCTTGTTACCCAGAAAAGCTGTAATTCTGCCTTGAGCTACGGAAATATTGCGGGAGGTTTCATAAAGTGCCAGCACTTCCTCTGAAGCTAACTTGTAATTACCCGTCATTGTGTAAAGCTGGCTCAGTTCATCTGCATAAATATTTTTTACTTTGAGCGTATTTCTGGCTTTCAGCAAAGTAGCAATGGCTTTTTCATATTGTTTACAGCCGATTTGAGAATTAGCAACATCAGAATAGCACTTGTCGTTTTCGGGATTGAGTTCGAGTGCGTCATTCCATGCTTTGTTTGCTTCGTTTGGTTTACCGAGCTTCCAGAGAGTTTCGCCATAAAGGGCATAAACGGAGGAAATCTGCCTGATTTTCATATTGTCTTCGATGATAGGAAGCAATTCAGAAAACAAGCTCTGGGCTTTATAAGTACGCACCACAGCATCGAAGTTCTTATCGTTATGCTTATTTAGGGTGTAGAGCTCAAGAAAGAGCCTTGAGGCATTTTTCATGTCTCCAACTTTTTCGTATGATTCGGCAAGCTTGAATTTTTCCTGTTCGGGAGTAGCAAAAACAGAAAAGCAAGCGGCAGAAATAACCAGTAAATATATTATAATATTTTTTTGCATAAGCCTCATTTTATTGAAAATAAGAATACATTTTATTATGAAAATTTGACAATTGTGAGACGATAAAAACCGTAATGTGTTGTTTTGTGTTTATTTACTGAAAAGGATTAACTTCAAACTATTTAATAATTGTGAACAAATGGTATGAAATTTAAAATATTTTTGAAAAAAATAAGAATATATAATTGTTTTTGCAAGAAAAATCTTAAATTTGTTTTTTTCTTTAATGCTAATGAATAAAGCTTAATTGAGGAAATAATCTTGATAGAATTTGAGTGGAATAATGACAAGGCAATTACAAATCTCATTAAACATAATGTAGGTTTTGAAGAAGCATTAACTGTATTTGATGATCCGTTTGCAGTTTATTTTCAAGATGAATTTCATTCAATGCAAGAAGATAGGTTTATCGTAAGAGGTTTCTCTAATTTAAATAATTTATTGATAGTTAGCTTTACAAACAGATTTGAGAAGACAAGAATTATCAGTGCAAGATTTGCATCAAAAAAAGAAAGGAAACAACATGAAAAATGAAATAAAATATATTGACAAGAAAAAAATAACCATTCTTGATGAAACGTGTGATGACATTAATGATGAACTTCCTGATGAGATAGATTTTTCAAAGCTTAAAAGAGTTGAAAATCCCTTACGCAGACCCATAACAATAACCTTAGAGCCCGATGTTGCTGAACATTTTAAAAGTTCAAAACAGCTAAATCAATTCTTAAGACTTCAAATAAGATCTTTTGAAAAAATCAAATAACCTCGTTTGAGTTTGAAGATTCTGTGTTTTGAAAAAATTTATCGGATTTTTTGTATTTTTGCATTTTACAAAATGAATTAAGAACAATAATGAATTTAGCTTTTTTGAAGAAAATACGAGTTGTAATCTCTCTTTTATTTTTTGTTGCGTTAACTCTATTATTTATTGATGTTGGTCATTTCCTGCAAATAGTTTTATCAGGTCCTGCACAATTTCTTCAGTTTATTCCTTCTATCCTGAAATTTATAACGCTTTTAAGCATTTCATCAATAGGTTTTATTGTCATACTCGTTCTAACTGCATTGTTCGGTAGAGTTTACTGCTCGTTTTTGTGTCCGTTGGGAACCTTGCAGGATCTAATTATATATTTAAACCGCCGAGTTAGAAAAATATTTAAGTGGAAGAGGTTAAGATTCGAATATTCAAAACCTTATAACTTTTTCAGATATTCCATTCTTGTATTAACTATAATAAGTTTGTTAGCCGGAACAACATTTATTGTTAATCTGATTGACCCTTACAGTTTGTATGGAAAGATATTTACAGTTTTTATAAGGCATTCGGCAGTTCAAATTCATAACACTACTGCATGGCTTCTGGAAAGTATTGGATTCTGGTATCTTTATCCTGTTGATTTAAAACCGTTTAATTATCCTTTGGTAATATTTGTTTCATGTATGTCGCTGTTAGTTATTTGGTTTTCAATTAAATACGGCAGACTTTACTGCAATACGATTTGTCCGGTTGGCTCTTTCCTTGGGTTTATTTCGAAATACTCGATTTTTAAAATAGTATTCAATGAGTCCTCCTGCACTAATTGCGGTTTGTGCGAGCGAATTTGCAAGTCGGAATGTATTGATTACGAAAATCATTATATTGATGAATCGAGATGCGTCGGTTGCTTCAATTGCTTTGATTCCTGTCCCGAAAAAGGATTTACCTATAAGTTATCAGTAACTAATAAATCTTCAAAAACTGATTTACCCAAAAGAGGATTTTTATTAAAAACGGCTGTTGCCGGTACGGCTTTAACTTTATCATCCTGCGAAAAAAAGACCGGACATGAAACAAATAAGTATTACCAAACTCCCAAAATTGCATCACCTCCGGGTTCGAGAAGCATTAAGAATTTCACTGACAAATGCACAGCTTGTCAGCTTTGCACAGCGGTTTGTCCTACTCAGGTTTTACAGCCTTCGATATTTGAATATGGGATGACAACCATTTTTCAACCGGTGATGGATTATCCTTTAAGCTTCTGCAATTACGAATGTATTGCCTGTACTCAGGTTTGTCCGACCGGAGCAATACTACCTCTGACGGTTGAACAAAAAAAGCTGACTCAAATAGGCACTGCAAAGCTGATTAAAGATTTATGCGTGGTTTTTGTCAATAAAAAGGATTGCGGTGCATGCTCGGAACAATGCCCGACAAAAGCGGTGTTTATGATTCCTTACGAGAACAATCTCTCTGCACCCGAGATCAATAATGATATTTGTGTGGGTTGCGGTGCGTGCGAACATTCCTGCCCCACCAAGCCATACAAAGCCATTTACGTGGAAGGAAGCCCTGAACACAAAAAAGCCCAAAAACCCAAAACCAAAAAATTGGAAGCACCTCCAAAAAACCAGGAAGATTTTCCATTTTGAGGAAATAGAAAAATGATTGATTAATTTATTCATTTGAGAATTTGTAACACAATAGAAAGTTCAATTATATAATTAGAAAACTTCTTTTCGGTTGTTAATATATTTTGAATAATTCTGTAACTTTTTACCATTTGATGCAACCTACCAATTGTAACTAATGTCAAAAATGGAGAAACAAGTGAACAAAGAAAAAAGGTTTTTGGAGCTTTTAGACCCGATCTATAAAAGTCTTGAAAAATATGCACTTTCTGTATCAAGAAATTCGGCAGATGCTGAAGATATTGTGTCGGAAACAGTCTTGCATGCTTTCAGTGGTTTTGACAGACTAAAGGATTCCCAAAGTTTCCTAAGCTACCTTTTTACTATTGCATCAAGAGTAAAATTTCAGATTTTCAGGAAAAATAAAAAATTTGACATCATTCCTGTTGATGATTTCTATAAGTATGAATCCAACGAAATTAATCCCGAAACTCTTGCTGATATTTCAATTCTTCGAATTGCAATTGATAAATTGGGAGAAAAAGATAAAGAAATACTGATATTGAAGGAAATATCAGGTTTAACCATGAAGGAAATAAGTTCAGCATTAGGTATTAGCATTCCAAATATAAAAATTCGATTATTCCGCTCGAAAAAGACATTAGAAAAATTACTAAAAAATGAGGTTTACCATGAAAACATTTAATGATTTAATATCAAACTATAACAATGAGTTAGATAAAATTACCATATTGCAAAAACAGGATATTCTTGATAGAATGCATTCCGGCGATACTAAAACAAAAATTGGTTTGTCCCGATTTCCTGTTAAGTATTTTCAGTACTTTCTGATGTTTATCATATTGATTGCAACTTTTTATATTCTTGCCAATTATCAAACCATATTCAACATTTCAAAATCAGTAAATAATTCTACGAATACTGATAAGAATGAGCCAATAAATCAGTCAGACGATATGAAATATTTTAATATTACAAATATTCAATTTCTTGAATTGACTCAACAAGAACTTGAAAAAATTGGTATAATGAAAAATGATACTGCATATATCGTACAAGCAGAAAGGTCTGTTGATCTTGAAAGCCAAACACCGGAATCAATTTTTTCTGAAGCAAACAGACCAGAGTCCAATCAAATTCCTAAATTAGAGAAAGAAAAACATTTCAAAATTTGGAAACAAAAAAGAATTGATACTTATAAGAAATATGGCTATCCGTACAAAGGACCATTCCTTTTTAGAGAATCCGCTATATTAAAATTACCCGAATTTCATTCAATTCCTAATAAGTACGAAAACTGGAAAAATGATGACTATTCTCAAATTTCACCGGTTTCAATTACTTCATGGCATTATAAAGGTCAGTTTGCTTTTTGCATGATGGGGGAATTCTTTGGCTCTGGGTTGATTAAGGAGACTAACTCAATGGATGAATTACAAAATATTGTGTTTGAATATAGTTCACCGATAGATATAAAAAAATTACCCGGAATTTCACAACTTATACCAATTAAAATTAAAATGGGTAATCCAAATATTAAAATAAACTATAGACAAAAAACAAAGAAAGGTATGAATGGCAAGCAATTGACTTATGAAGAATACAGAGCAATGAAAGAAACCTATGCAGAATATATTATTTGGTATTTGCCCACTTCCGAATTTGTAAACAAATTGCCTGAACGATATGCAAAAAGGATAAGAAAAGAGTTGAAAATAATTGAGAAAGTCAATAAAGGTGAACTTGCCCGAAATGAAATGTGCAAGGAACTGGAAGGAGAAAAGTCAATACTGGGATTATGTGATAATTCTTCAGATTACATCTTCAATGCCAATGTCTATCCAAATCCGGTTAATGATAATGCGATTCTGAAGTTTTCAGCAAAATCAGAATCGCATTTTTCAGCAAATATTTATGAGTTAACAGGCAGAAAGCTGAAAACCATTTTTGAAAACAAATTTCTTAAAGCTGGCAATCACGAAGAACCTTTCAATCTTGCAGAATTTCAGTCAGGAGTTTATATAATAATTTTGTCATCTTCAAATAACGAGCAAATTATTCTCAGAATTTTAAAGAATTGAAAAAATAATATATTTACAAAATTGAAGTGTGTAATTATTCAGAACGGGACATTCTGCGGTAGAAAGTTTTGTTGTCCACTTTGATTTTGAAGATATAAACTCCGTTTGGCAGGTCTTGCATTGAAATGGTTGTGAAATATTCAGGTTTGGCAGGTCCGTCTTTGAAATAGTGGACTTTCTTGCCCAAAACATTGTAAACAGAAACTTCCATACTCTTAAATCCTTGAGAGTTAATTACAATGTAGGACTCAAGTTTTTCCTGATTGTAATAAACTTGAACAAAAGCAGTGTCGGGAGGCTCCTGAATAGGTTTTAAAACAATAGACTTAGAGCCGGCTTCAGTCATTTGTGAAAAGCCGGGATTCTCCATAAAGAGAAAAAAACAAAATATTAAAAATAGTATTCTCATAATAAGTAATTATTAGACGGAGACATTACCAAAGAATTTTGTCAATCCGAATAGTTTTTTTAGTCCTTCATTGTTTGAAATTAATCTTCAACGTAAACTTCTACTCTACGGTTTTCTTCATGATTAGACGATTTGGGCTGAGATTTTCCTTTGCCGACAATTTTCATATTGCCTTTTCTAAAGCCGAAATCCTGAAGGAAATCTGCTACATTATTAGCTCTTCGTAATGATAAACCATAATTTTCCTCTTCACCGCCAACTTCGTCTGTATGTCCGGTTATCAGTAGTTTAACATCTTTAGTATCGAATACTTTGTTAACAATAAAAGAAAGCTTTGCCTTATCTTCGGGTTTCAGGGCATCAACATTCGTTTCGAAATATATAGTTTCGAGCAATTCACCCAACTTTTTCGAATGAAGAACAACATCATAATAAGAGAATTTTGTTCTGTCCAAATTGAAAGTATTGACAGAAAAACTAAAATCTTCATACCCTGGACTTGAAACAATTAAATTATATTGTCGTTCAGAAGGTAGTGCATAGTAAAATTCACTTATCTCCTGATTCGAATAAAAGAAATCAACACTTCTTGTTATGTCATTGTTTGCTTCGAAACGAACAGCTTCTTTTATTAAACTGACTTGCCCATTATTTACAGAGAATAATTTTCCTGCGATAATAACGTAGGGTCTTGGTTGCAGAGAGTCCGGCAGACAGACAGTATATATACCTTCTCGTTTGGTGGAAGTATCCGAAGATACGATATACGCCGTATCGCCCAATGCTGTCAGCCATATACCGTTATCATCATCGGGAGTGTTAATCTGCTTACCCAAATTTACGGGTGGAGACCAACGTAACCATGAATCGTCGAGTCTTCTGCTGACAAATAAATCCTGCTTGCCTAATCCTTTGTGTCCATTGGAAGAAAAATACAAAGATTTGTTGTCATACGCAAGAAAAGGTGAGCCCTCAATTTCGGTAGTATTTATAACATCCCCCAAATTGACGGGTTCGCTGAATGTGCAACAGCTGTCAGTCAGGAAAGAAAAGTATAAATCCAGATTACCTCGGCTGTCTTTGCGATGAAGAGCCATAAGCAAAACTCTACCATCAGCAGAAAGGTTTGCATAAAAATTGCTTGAATCGTTGTAATAATTCTTGATATTTAATGGTACAGGATTATCCCATTTACCGAATACTTTCCTTGTTAGAGAAAAACCGGGGGACTTTGATTTCCCATCTGCTCCGTAAAGCCCATAAACGAGGTATTTATTGCCATCGGGAGAAATCGAAAAAAGCACATCGGAATCGAATGTATTTATTGGTTTTCCGATATTTATTGGTTCCCCCCAATTATTTCCAGTGCCTTTAACCGAATACCAAATTTCATCTTTATCTTTGATCCCATTTGTATTTTGGGGATGAATTTTACGGTCGAAGAATAGCTCAGTGCCGTCTATGGTCAGTACCGGAATAATAGTCGGCTGATAGCTGTTGATAATTTCAGCTATTCTCGTTTTGCAGGTTTTATCTCTATTTTGTGAGAATACCTGAGAAAAGTTCAAAAGAAAAAAGCTAAATACGATAAATTGAAAATAATATAATCTGTTCATCATTCTCATCTAAATTGTTTAAATAAAATATATTAACGGATTATATATGATTTGATTTTTTCCAATTTGCATCTAAACAAAAATTTTAACCTCTCCAAAACCGATTTTTTCTTATATTTGTTAGTTGTATTATTTGGCATTTTCTAAAAAAATATTGGACAAAAAATTATTAAAAGTTGAATATCAGCAGAGTTTTTATTTTTTTGATTAAAGTAAACAGAAATGTGATTAAGCGTTATGCTTCAAATTGGTAATAAAGTATTGAATTTAGATGATTTTTACAAAGTTCTTTTTCTTGGCGAAAATGTTGAATTGACTTCCTCAACTCTTTCTGCCAACGAAAAGACCTATATCTTTTTGAAAGAATTTCTCAACGGGAAAGTTATTTACGGCATTAATACCGGTTTGGGTCCGATGGCACAATACAAGGTCAGCACTGAAAAAATGTCTGAACTTCAGATTAACCTTATTAAAAGCCATTCCTGCGGAACAGGAGAAATTCTCGAGCCATTGTACGTCAAGGCAATTATGCTTTCTCGGTTGTGTTCGTTGGTTCGGGGTTATTCAGGGATTCATCCGTCAGCTCTTACTCTTTTAAAAGACATGATTAATCTGAATATTATGCCCGAAATTTATGAACATGGTGGAGTAGGTGCCAGCGGTGATTTGGTTCAACTTGCACATCTTGCACTTTCTTTGCTTGGCGAAGGCAAGGTTCATTTTGAGGGTAGTTATGCTGATGCCAAAACAATATTATCCGAAAATAATGTTAAACCATTGGAAATCTACATTCGAGAAGGTCTGGCTTTGATGAACGGAACTTCGGCTATGTCTGGAATAAGTATGGTTAATCTGATTTTTGCCCGCAATCTTCTCGATTGGTCTATCGTAGCATCTGCTATGATTAATGAAATAGTTCAGTCGTACAATGACCATTTTTCAGACCAGTTGAACAAGCTCAAACACCACAAAGGTCAGATAAATATTGCCCGAACAATCAGAAAAATATTAAAAGGAAGTAAATTAATCAAAAAAAGAGCAGACCATCTTTACAATAACAATCATGATTCCAAATCTAATGTATTCAAAGAAAAAGTCCAGGAATATTATTCAGTTAGATGTATTCCTCAAATCCTTGGTCCTGTTATTGATACTATTGATTATGCCGAAATGGTCATCACAAACGAAGTGAACTCAGTAAATGACAATCCTGTTATTGATATTGAAAGCAATGATGTTTTTCATGGCGGTAATTTCCATGGCGATTATGTTTCTTTAGAAATGGATAAGCTTAAAATTGCTATAACCAAACTCTCTATGCTTTCGGAAAGACAATTGAATTTTCTGCTGAATGACAAATTGAATGGAATTCTACCTCCGTTTTTGAATCTCGGAACTTTGGGCTTGAATTTTGGTATGCAAGGCATGCAATTCACTGCTGTTTCAACAGTTGCTGAAAATCAAACTTTGTCGAATCCTATGTATATTCATAGTATTCCAAGCAATAATGATAATCAGGATATCGTAAGCATGGGAACAAATTCTGCATTACTTGCTAAAAGGGTTATTGAAAATGCATATCAGGCAATGGCTATTGAGCTGATAGCAATCTCGCAGGCTGTTAGCTATCTGGGTTGCGAGAATAAACTTGCTGATTACTCAAATTATATTTTCAAGCAAATCCAATCAGTTGTACCAAGATTCGAAAAAGATAGTCCGAAATACGAAGATATTAATAATCTGAAGAATTATTTACTTGAAACAAGATTGAATTTAATAAATTTAACGAATTGATATGAAGACAGCATTAGTCACAGGCGGTTCAAGAGGTATTGGCAGAGCAATTTGCATTAAACTTGCTCAGGAGGGATACCATATTCTGATAAATTATCTTTCGAATGACGAAGAAGCTCATAATACTCTTCAGATGATAAAAGATGAATCGGGTTCTGCCGAACTTCTGAAATTTGATGTTTCGAGCAGAGAAGAATCTGAAAATGCAATCACTAATTGGGTTGAGAATAATAAGGAAAAATATATTTCCATTTTGGTTAATAATGCAGGAGTGAGAAAAGACAATTTGCTCATTTTCATGTGTGACGAAGAATGGAAAACAGTTCTGGATACTAATCTCGGCAGTTTTTACAATGTTACGAAACCAATATTGAAAGATATGATTATTAATAAATTCGGAAGAATTATTAACATTGTATCTCTTTCAGGTTTGAAAGGTTTGCCCGGACAGGTAAATTATTCTGCGGCAAAAGCCGCGTTGATTGGTGCAACAAAAGCATTGGCTCAGGAGATAGGAAAGAAGAAAGTTACTGTAAATGCTGTTGCCCCCGGCTACATTAAAACTGATATGATAAAAGATTTGGATGAAAAAGAACTGAAGGCTATGATTCCTCTGAACAGATTCGGCAAACCTGAAGAAGTTGCAGAACTTGTTGCTTTTCTTGCTTCCGAAAAATCTGCTTATATTACAGGAGAGGTGATTTCAATTAATGGTGGTCTTTACACTTGATTTTTTGATAATTTGGTTAAAAAAACTAATAGAATTTTATGAATAGAGTAGTAATAACTGGACTTGGAATTTATTCCTGCATCGGCAAAAACCTTGAAGAGGTTAAGGATTCGTTATACAATGGAACTTCCGGGATAATCTTTGATGCTCCCAGAAAGGAATTCGGCTTTCGCTCTGCATTAACGGGTATGGTGGAACGACCTAATCTTAAAGGCAAAATTGATCGTAGAATGCGTGTTGGTATGGCTGAAGAGGGTGAATATGCCTATATGTCAATGATTGAAGCCATACAAAATGCACGTATAAGCGATGATTACTTTGAACATAACGAAGCAGGTATTTTATTCGGGAATGACAGTACAGCTCAGGCTGTCATTGAAGCCGCCGATACAATGAAACTTAAGAAAGATACAACCCTTATTGGTTCGGGTGCTATATTCAAATCAATGAATTCAACAGTTACAATGAACCTTTCAGTGATATTTAAATTAAGAGGAATAAATTTCACTGTAAGTGCCGCATGTGCAAGCGGTTCTCATGCAATCGGTCTCGGCTACTTTTTCATTAAGCATGGTTATCAGCAAATGGTACTCTGCGGAGGAGCTCAGGAAATCAATCCTTTGGCGATGGGAAGCTTTGATGCTCTAAGTGCATTTTCTACCCGTGAAGACAGTCCAACAACTGCCTCACGTCCTTTTGACAGGGACAGAGATGGTTTAGTTCCGAGTGGTGGAGCGGCAACTGTGGTTTTAGAAAGTTACGAATCTGCTATCAGACGCAATGCTCCGATTCTGGGTGAAATAGTTGGGTATGGTTTTTCGTCTAATGGCGAACATATTTCTCAACCGAATGTGGATGGTGCTGTTCGTTCTTTGGATATGGCTATGAAAGAGGCTGGTTTTCAATCGAAAGATATTGATTATATCAATGCTCATGCTACTTCTACTCCTATCGGAGATATGAATGAAGCAATTGCACTGGATAGTCTTTTCGGTTCGTCCAAGCCGATTGTTACGTCAACAAAATCAATGACGGGTCACGAATGCTGGATGGCAGGTGCAAGTGAGATTGTATATTCTATGATAATGATGCAAAACAATTTCATAGCACCAAATATAAATTTCGAAAATCCTGATGAGTATTCGGCTAAGTTGAATATTACAGGTAAAACTCTTGAAAAAGATATTAATGTCTTCTTATCGAATTCTTTTGGATTCGGTGGGACAAATTCAACTTTGATAGTAAAAAAAATATAAATAATGGAAAATATAATGCAAAAAGAAGAGATAATAAAAATAATAAACGACTTTCTGATTGATGAATTTGAAGTGGAAGAGGACTTACTCCTGCCTGATGCTGGGCTGAAAAAGGACTTGGGAATAGACAGTCTGGATTTTGTTGATATCGCCGTGATTATTGAAAACAAATTCGACATTCGAATCAAAGGAGAAGAGATGGGCGAGGTGAGAACCCTGGGTGATTTTCATAATTATATTCTTTCAAAATTAAATGTCAGTTTATGATAATTATATTTACTTTCTAAATCGGTTTTTGAAATACAGTTATGCCTGAATGGAAAGGAAAAACAAGAGGCGGTGTTTTCGGACACAAGTTCTTTGTATTATTTATTAAGCATTTAGGCTTAAAACCCGCTTATGTTTTCTTGAAAATTATTGCCATTTACTTCCTTATATTTTCAGATAAAAGATATATTTATTTCTTTTTTAATAAAATTCTCAAATTTTCTACCTTTAAATCCATTTATAGTATCTTCTTGAATTATTGCAGTCTTGGTGAAGTTTTGATTGATAAGATGGCTCTGCTTGCTGGTTTCAAGAGTAATTTCACCTACAATTTTGACGGGGAAAATCATTTGCGGGGTATGAAGGATGGCGGCATTTTAATCAGTGCCCATCTTGGTAACTGGGAAATTGCAGGGCAGTTGCTCGAACGGCTTGAAACAAGATTTAATATCGTTATGTACGATGCCGAACATGAGAAAATCAAGAAGTACCTTAATGATGTCCTAATAAAGAAAAATTTCAATGTTATTGTCATGAAAGACGATTTATCCCATATTTACAAGATTAACGAAGCTCTCAATAACAAGGAGCTTGTCTGTTTTCATGGAGATAGATTTGTCGAGGGTTCAAAAAAAGTGCTATGTAATTTCCTCGGTGAAAATGCTTATTTTCCTGCGGGTCCTTTTTACCTTGTTTCAAGATTTAATGTGCCGGTTACTTTCGTTTTTGCGTTTAAGGAAACGAAATCCCATTATCATTTTTATGCCACCGATGTTAAAACATATAATTTCTCAGGTAGAATAAAAGACAGAGACAATAATATTTCAATGGTCATCAAAGATTACTTGACTGAACTGGAAGCCAAAGTCAAGCTTTTTCCAACTCAATGGTTCAACTATCATAAATTCTGGGAATCTGAATGACTAACAAAAAATTACTGTTAGTTTCAGCAAATATTTTTGCTGTCCCATATCCGGTTTATCCTCTGGGATTATCGTATATTGCGAGTTATCTCAAATCAGGGCTTGAAAATTACGAAATCAAAATTTTTGATTTTATTGCTGATGATAAGGACAAATTCATTGATTTTATTAATGAATTTAAGCCTGACCACGTCGGTATTTCTTTGAGAAATGTTGATGATGTCAATTCCTATACCCAAAATAATTTTATTGAGGGTTATAAACATATTGTCGAATCTGTCAGAAAGTATTCTAAAGCTGATATTACAATTGGCGGAGCAGGATTCTCAATTTATCCCCAATTTATATTTGAGTATCTAAAACCCGATTTTGCAATTTACGGAGAAGGCGAAGAATCTTATCTTCAATTGCTGAATAGCATTGATAACAACCGGAGTTTTGAATCAATCGAAAGTCTGATTTATTCGAAAAACGGTAATACTATTCAAAATGACAAATCAAGTTATTTTAAAGATTTAGAACTTAATCTGGATGAAGGTTTGATTGATTTCTACTGGCAGAATAGCGGTATGCTCAGCATTCAGACAAAACGCGGTTGTCCGTTTTCTTGTATTTACTGTACTTATCCTATTATTGACGGCACAAAAGTTCGCACACTCAATCCCGATAAAATAGTTGATGCAATTTCAAAGCTATATTTCGAAAAGGGAATTGATTATTATTTTTTCACCGATTCTATTTTTAACATTCATGACGATTTCAATTTTAAGCTTGCCGAGAAATTGATTAAAAGCAAAGTGAAAATTAAATGGGGGGCTTATTTCTCACCTTACAACCTGAATCCTGAACTCTTGAAACTTTTAAGGAAATCAGGTCTTGAGCATATTGAATTCGGTACCGATTCAATTTCAGATACTCAACTGAAAAACTATGATAAAAAATTCAATGTTGCTGATATTCTAACAGCATCCGATTTATGTAACAGGCTGGATATTTATTTTGCTCATTTTTTGATTCTGGGCGGCTATGGAGAAACAGACCAAACGATTAATGAGACTTACGAAAACAGTAAAAAAATTGAAAATTCTGTTTTCTTTCCTTTTGTTGGAATGAGAATTTATCCCGGAACCACTCTCCAAAAAATTGCAATTTCAGAAGGGGTGATTTCAAGTGATGATAAATTACTCGAGCCGGCTTACTATATTTCAAAAAATTTCGATATGGCTACTATTCAGGAAAGAGCAAAAGCCACCGGAAGAAGATGGATTTTTCCCGATGAAGACCTTACCGATGGCATGATAAGATTCAGGAAGAAAAACAAAAAAGGTCCACTATGGGAATATCTGGTAAGATGAAAATATTAGTAATTCATTATTCCCAAACAGGTCAGCTCACTAATATTCTAAATTCAATTCTTGCACCTTTAATTAAGGATGAAAAAATTGAAGTTACTTTTCTTCCTATTTTACCCGAAAAAGAATATGTATTTCCCTGGTCAGGATTCGGCTTTTTTGATGTATTCCCCGAATCAGTAATTGGCGAGCCTGTACAACTTTTACCCATGAACCCGGATGAAAATGCAGATTACGATTTGATTGTACTCGGTTATCAAATTTGGTTCCTCTCCCCTTCAATTCCTTTCAATTCCTTTTTGTTATCTGACACAGCCTCAAAATTATTAAGAAACAAAAAAGTTATTACCGTTATCGGTGCAAGAAACATGTGGGCAATGGCTCAGGAGAAGGTGAAAGCTAAATTATCGGATTTAGGTGCCGGTTTAATCGGGAATATTGTTTTATGCGATAATGCAGGGAATTTTACAAGTATTATCACAATTGTTCGTTGGCTGATTTGGGGAAAAAAGAATAAATTCGGAATATTCCCTTCTGCAGGAGTTTCTGATAGAGATATAATTACAGCTCAAAAATTTGGAAAAATAATTCAAAAGCACTTATCTGAAAACCAAAATTCTGAATCGAATATTTCATTGCAAGATAAGCTTTTAACTGAAGGAGCAGTGAAGGTTATTCCTCATATTATTGATATTGAAAAAAAGGGAAGCCGGATTTTCAAAATCTGGGCTACTCAAATCCGCAAAAGAGGCACATCAGGCTCAAAGCCGAGAAACATACTACTCAGGATTTTCATGATTTATCTTCCCATAGCAATAGTCGTTGCTTCACCATTCGTATCGCTGTATGTAATCCTCAAAGGTTTTCTTTTCCCCAAAAAGATAAAAGCAATTATAGATTACTTTTCGGGTGTGTAAGTGTTATGAGATGGATGAACCTATTTTTTAAATCAAAAGATAAAAAATTTATTTTTTCTGATATGATTCTTAACAAGAACACCTATTAATTCGAATTCATTTTAAGAAAACCCCCTTTAATTCCCCCTTGGAGCAAGCGGGACAAGCCCTATTCCTGATTTCAAAAAGGGTTAGAGGGTTTCTCCTGCTTGATTTGTGCTTTTTCATATCTCCAAAAAGGACCATCTTTTCCCCAAATTGCATCTTTTAATTTTTTAGGAAAAAACGCAATAGATTTTTCCCCTAACCTATTGAAATTATTTCAAATAACGATTATTTATCCATTGCATCTTTGATTGCAAAAAGATGCAAAGATGCAATTTTTGGTTGTTTTGCTTTCTTCAAATTCCCAGCGGGAATGAATATTTGTAACATATCGAACCCCGCAAGTTTCATTAACCCCGCCAGGGGTTAAATATAAAGATTACGGCAAATTTTTGTTTTATATGCTATCACTATGTGATAGAAAGGAACAAGGGTATTTCGTAGTTACAAACATTATTTCGCTACGCGAAATTGGATTTTTCTTCTCCCAATGTGCATTGCATCATCAAAAAATAATTTTGTAAAAAAGCAATACAATTCCCATCTAACCTATTGATATTATTTCAAAT